>NZ_JCAIUC010000001.1:0-1040437 GCF_059445325.1 Mycetocola sp. Y791
ACCAATCATCCCACCCTTGTGGTGGAGCATGAGTTTTGAGGTAAATCGAATTTCGTGATCGATAAAATTCACGATGCGTAGCGTCCACTATGTGGTTCTCGATGTACGGTCGAGAACCGAACAAGCAAACATGTTTGTTCGATTCAACTTTTGACTAACGTCACAAGATGTTTCGGCGGCCATAGCAAGAGGGAAACGCCCGGTCACATTCCGAACCCGGAAGCTAAGACTCTTTGCGCCGATGGTACTGCAGGGGGGACCCTGTGGGAGAGTAGGACACCGCCGGACTTAACTTAGAAGAGCCCACCCCTCGGGGTGGGCTCTTCGTCTTTAACCCACCATCTTTACCGCACCGTCTTTAACCCACGGCACCGCAGCACCACAACAGCGGCACCAGCAAGACGCCAGGCGCACCCCGCACCCCCGCAGCTCTCGACAACCAAGCCACCCAGCCGGGTGGCTTTTCTTCGTTAACGCGCGGTCGCGGCATCCGCGGCGCCGCATCCCAGTCGCCCCCGCCCCAATGCTCGGCCACCAACGGCTGTACACCGGTGCCTCGGCTACAAGCGGTTGCTCGTTCGAGAGAAGTCGCGCCGTTTCTGGCGACGCTGCGCGTGAGCTGGACGCTCCGCGACGTGGACTCTGCCGCGCGTGGTTTCGGTCGGCCCGGCTGCGGGCGCCAATGCGGCGTTCCGCGCTCGGCCAGAAACGGTCGTTCGCGCGCTGGTCCGACAGAAAAGGGTGCTCTAACGATCGAACGCTCGCCATTACTGGCCGGGGAGCGCGGGCCCTGCCGCGTGTCCCGATCTGCCGATGGGCCGTTTGGGCCCCGCCGTTCAGCCGACGAGGCAATCAGTCGATCAGGAAGCGACTCGCGTCGGACGCCGCCGACCCGGGTTACAGGCTGACGCCGAGTTAGCGCGAATGGGTTGGCGCGGGTGCGTGGCTTTCTGCGGGCACGCTCGTGTCAGCCGGGCGCTTCGCATCACGGCGTGCTCCTCGTGCGAGATCGGGCAGCGAGATCGGCGACGTGAGGGCGACCTCCTCGGAGAAGTCCTCTGGCACGATCGACGACACGGGGAGTGGGCGACCGGCGTGCGTGACGACGAGGCGCCAGCGAGAGTCGGGGTGCACGCGCAACCTCAGCTGCCGTGCCGCCACCGCCCAGGTCAGCGCGAACGTGCAGGCGATCAGCGCCGCAACTCCGGCTGCGGCAAGTGCCCATCGAGGACCCCACGCGTTGGCGATGCCGCCGACGATCGGGGCTCCGAGCGGAGTGCCACCCATCAGGACCGCCATGTACAGCGCCATCACGCGGCCGCGCACCGCGGCATTCGTCGTGGTCTGTACGAATGCGTTTGCCGTCGTCAGCATGGTGACCGTCGCGAAGCCGATGAGGATGAGGGCGAACGCGAAGGTCCAGAACGTGGGCATGACGGATGCCGTAAACGCGGCGACCGAGAACAACCCGACGGCGGCGATGATGACACGCATCCGGGCGCGGTCGCGGCGCGCGGCGAGCAGCGCCCCGGTGAGCGAGCCGATAGCGAGGATCGACGACAGCAAACCGTAGTCGCCGGCGCCGCCGCCGAGCTCGACCGCCATCGTTGACGCGAAGATCGGGAAGTTCATGCCGAACGCACCCATGATGAACACGATGACGAAGATGACGCCGAGGTCGGGTCGGCTCAGAACGTAGCGGAAGCCCTCGACGAGCTGTCCCCGCTGGCGCGGTGCGCGCGGGCGGGCGCGCAGCTGGCTCGAGCGCAGCTTGTAGAGCGCGAAGAGCACAGCGAGGAACGTGGCGCCGTTGACGATGAACACCCAGCCGGAGCCGATCACGACGATAAGGAGACCGGCGAGGGCGGGGCCGATCATGCGCGCGGCATTGAATGACGCGGAGTTGAGGGCGACGGCGTTCGACATGTTGTGCTCGTCGACGAGGTCGGAGACGAAGGTCTGGCGCGCGGGCCCGTCGACGGCGTTCACGATGCCGAGGAGGAGTGCGAAGACGTAGAGGTGCCAGAGCTCGGCGTGACCGAGGATGAGTAAGAGCCCGAGAGCAACACCGAGCATCATCAGTGCGCTCTGCGTGATCATGAGGATCTTGCGCCGGTCGAACCGGTCAGCGATGAGCCCGGTGATGGGCACGAGCAGGAGCTGCGGGCCGAACTGGAGTGCCATGGTGATTCCGACGGCCACGGCGTCGTTGTCGGTCAGTACCGTGAGAACGACCCAGCTCTGGGTGGTGGACTGCATCCACGCACCGATGTTGGACACGAGGGCGCCAATGAACCACAGGCGGTAGTTATAGCTCGAAAGCGATCGGAACATTGCACTCACTGGGTGGCGAGTCTCCTCATCAGGTCTGCGGCCTTGGCCAGGGTTTCTCTGTCGGCGGGATCGAGGGCGCGCATCTGGTGGTTAAGCCAGGCATCCCTCTTGGTGACTGTTGCTTTGACGATCGCGACGCCGGCATCCGTCAATTGGATGTTGGCTTTACGTTTATCGGTGGCGTCGGGAACCCTCGTCAGGTAGCCCGACTCTTCGAGGCAATTCACCGTGCGGTTCATCGACGGCGCAGACACGTGCTCACGTTCGGCCAGCTCGCCGAGGGTGTGGGTGCCCGCCGCGCGCAAGCCGAAGAGAACAGACAGTTGCCCGTCGCTCAGCTCGTTCTCTGCACGTTCGGCGCGAAGTCGACGCGCCAGTCGGAAGGTTGCCATTCGCAGGTCGGAGGCCTGCTCAGCGATAGTTTTTGCCACGAGAGTCCATGATAGCAAAGTAGTTAGCCAAGGTAAAGACCTCGTTAGTACTGCTAATAACCCCCTGGTGCGGTTCGCGACGGTTACAGTATGGAAATGACCGATGAGGATAAAACGCGAACGGATGCCACGGCGCCCGAGTCAAGGACGCTGGTCGACGCCGACGGCGTCACCATTTACTACTACACCTGGTCAGTACCGAATCCGAAGGGCGTCATTCACCTGAGCCATGGAGTGGGTGAGCACGCCCGCCGCTATGCGCCGCTCGCCAGGGAACTCAACGCGGCCGGCTACACAGTCATCGCTCACGATCAGCGGGGACACGGCCAGACCGGAATTCATCACCTCGGAATGGGCAAACTCGGCGATCGCAACATACGAGCCGCAATCGACACCGCACAGTTCGTCGGCGAGCGGATTCGGGATGAGCACTCAGAGTTGCCCCTGGTGCTGCTCGCGCACAGCTGGGGCTCGATGATGGCGCAAAAGATCATCAATCGTGCGAGCGTTTACGACGCTGTTGTTCTCTCCGGATCGTCGCTCGCCATCCCTGGCGTCGTCGGAGCCGGCAACTACAACCGCAGGTGGAAATCACCGACGGCGACCGGGCTGGAGTGGCTCAGTCGGGACGAGTCCGTGTGGGAGGGGTTCTCTGCCGACGAGTTCAACTTCGACATTGCCGTGACCCCGGTGTGGACGCCGGCGCAGGCCTTTTTTGTACTTGTCGGACTCCCGCCGAAAAAGATGCCCCGTGACATCCCGATGCTGATCCAGGGCGGTTCGGATGATCCCCTCGGCGGCACGCGGGGACTGACCCTGTTGCGCGACGCGTACGTCAAACGGGCGAAACTCAGCGACGTCACGCTGAAGATCTACCAGGGTGCCAGGCACGAGATCTACAACGAGACGAACCGGGACGAGATCATTGCAGACCTCGTGGGCTGGCTCAACGCGCACACCGCTGACGTCTTGTCCGGACCTCAGTAGCGGTGGGCAGCAGCGCTCGCGGGGACGTTGAACGCATAGAGCCGCGCCTTCCCCGCTGTGTATTCGAGCGTGGTGACCGCGCCATTCTGAACGACAGGCATGAGCTCGCGGTAGCGGTTCGGGTCGATCCCCATCAGTGAACACAGTGTCAGCCGGAGCGCCGTGCCGTGGCAGCTGACGAGCACGCGGCCCTGGGGGAACGCGGCCTCGATCCGGTCGAACGCGCGAAGGTACCGGGTGATGCCGTGAAGGCCCTGCTCGCCGCCCGGCAGCACCGCCTCGGCGGGCCTGGCAACGAAAGCGTCCACCTCCGTGGCATACGTCGGTCGCAACTCGTCGAGCGTGCGTCCCTCGCCGACGCCGAACCCGACCTCGAGGAGATCCGGGTCTGTCTCGACGATCTGTCCGGTAACCCGGGCGCTCGGCTCGGCCGTGAGGATCGCGCGGCTCAGCGGCGACGAGTAAATCGCGTCGAGGCGGGCATCCTTCGCCCAGTCCGCGAGGGTCTCGGCCTCGCGCAACCCGTTTTCGTTGAGCTGCACATCGGCGGTGCCGGCGTATCGGTGGTCAGCATGCCAGACCGTCTCGCCGTGGCGGGCCAAAAACAGAGTAGTCATAGCCCCATTGTCACCCACGGTGCGCGATTCGGCGCCCTCTCCTCGTGCGCCTGCCACGGCTAGGCTGGACACATGCATGGTGAGTACAAGGTTCCCGGCGGCAAGCTCGTCGTTGTCGACCTCGATGTCGACGAGGGCCGGATCGCCAATTTCCGTCTCGCCGGCGACTTCTTTCTCGAGCCGGACAGTGCTCTCGAAGACATTAACAGGGCCGTCAACGGCCTTCCGGTCGAGACGGATGCCACGGCGCTGGCATCCGCGATCCGCCGCGGCCTTCCGGAAGGGGCGACGCTCCTCGGCTTCAGTCCTGAAGCCGTAGCGACAGCGATTCGCCGCTCACTCTCCGGGGCCGCAGATTGGCGTGACTTCCCGTGGGAGCTGATCCACTCGAAACCGGTTTCGCCACGGATGCACCTCGCCCTGGACGAGGTGCTCACCGCCGAGGTTGGCGCCGGGCGCCGCGGCCCGACACTCCGGATCTGGGAGTGGGAGGAGTCGGCCGTTGTTCTTGGCAGCTTCCAGTCGGTCAGGAACGAGGTCGACCTGGAACAGGCCAGGGCCAACGGATTCGACGTGGTTCGTCGCATCTCCGGCGGCGGCGCGATGCTCATGGGCAAGGGCCAGATCATCACATACTCGCTCTACGTGCCTGCGGAACTGGTCAAGGGGATGACGTTCGCGGACAGTTATGCCTATCTCGACGACTGGGTGCTCAGCGCACTCCGCTCCCTCGGCATCGAGGCGACATACCAGCCGCTGAATGACATCACGAGCCCGAGCGGCAAGATCGGCGGGGCCGCCCAGAAGCGACTCGGCAACGGAGCTGTACTCCACCACGTCACCATGAGCTACGACATGGACGGTGAACTCATGGCGAAGGTGCTCCGCATCGGGCGCGAGAAGCTCAGCGACAAGGGCACGAAGTCGGCCGCGAAGCGGGTCGACCCGCTGCGCAGCCAGACCGGACTCAGCCGCGCCGAGATCATCGAGCGCATGAAGGCCACCTTCGTCAGTCTCACCGACGCGGTTCCCGGCGACATAACGCCCGAGGAATATGCCGAGGCCGAGGCTCTCGTCGAGTCCAAGTTCGCCACTGACGCGTGGCTGAATCGGGTGCCGTGACCGTGACCGCCGACGAGACGGCTGACGTCTCCGTCGTGAACGACCCGTGCCTCGTGAACGACCCGTCCGTCGTGAACGACCCCGCTCCAGTGGCGAACATGGTCATCGAGGGCGACAACCTCCAGATCCTGCCCACCCTGCCTGACGCATCCGTCACCCTCGTCTACATCGACCCGCCATTCAACACAGGGCGGGAGCAACAGCGCCACGTGACCTCGAGCGTTCGCGTGGAGAACGGTGGCAGCACGGGGTTCAAGGGCAAGAGCTACGAACGCATCCGCGGAGAACTGCGCCGTTACGACGACACGTTCGACGACTACTGGACCTTCCTCGAGCCAAGGCTCCTCGAGGCATGGCGACTGCTCGCCGACGACGGCACCCTGTACCTGCACCTCGACTATCGTGAGGCGCACTACGCAAAGGTGCTGCTCGACGCCATCTTCGGCCGCGACTGTTTCCTCAACGAGCTGATCTGGGCTTACGACTACGGAGCCAAGTCCAAGAGCAAGTGGCCGACGAAACACGACACGATCCTCGTCTACGTGAAGAATCCGAAAGCGTACTATTTCAACTCGGATGCCGTCGATCGCGAACCGTACATGGCTCCAGGACTCGTCACGCCAGAGAAGGTGGAGCGCGGCAAGCTCCCCACTGACGTTTGGTGGCACACGATCGTCTCGCCCACCGGCAGGGAGAAGACCGGGTATCCGACCCAAAAGCCCGTCGGGATACTGCGCCGCATCATCCAGGCATCCAGCAGGGAAGGCGACGTCGTCCTCGACTTCTTCGCCGGCAGCGGCACGACGGGTGCGGTTGCGTCGACCCTGGGCCGGCGCTTCATCATGATCGACCAGAACCCCGAAGCGATCGCCGTCATGCGAGCCCGGCTCGCGGCCGCTGACGTCGACTGGCGCACACTCAACGACAAGAAAGGCGATTTGTGAAGTTCAGGATTTTCACCGAACCGCAACAGGGAGCAACCTACGACGACCAGCTCGCGGTGGCACAGGCCGCTGAGCGCCTCGGTTTCGACGCGTACTTCCGCAGCGACCACTACCTGAAGATGGGCGACCACTTTTCGGGGCTTCCCGGACCCACCGACGCCTGGACCACTCTCGCCGGACTGGCTCGCGAGACCTCGCGGATTCGCCTCGGCACCCTCGTGTCGAGCGTGACGTACCGACCGCCGGGCATCCTCGCCATCCAGGTGGCCCAGGTCGACCAGATGTCAGGCGGCAGGGTCGAGCTCGGCCTCGGAACGGGCTGGTACAAGGAAGAGCATGCTGCGTACGGAATACCCTTCCCGCCGAAGCGGTTCGGCATGCTCGAGGAGCAACTCGAGATCGTGACGGGGCTGTTCGGCACGCCGGTCGGCGAGAGCTATTCGTTCAGCGGCGAGCACTACTCACTCGAGAACTCGCCGGCCCTGCCGAAACCCGTGCAGGACCGCGTGCCCGTGATCGTCGGCGGTGGAGGGCCCAAGCGCACCCCGGCGATGGCCGCTCGATTCGCTACAGAGTTCAACGCGCCGTTTGTGCCATTCGACAAGATCGCCGCCACGTTTGCCGGTGTTCGCGGGGCCTGCGAAGCCATCGAACGGGACCCCGACGAGCTCACCTACTCCGCGGCGTTTGTCGCCGCCGTCGCGTCAGACGAGGCAGGGTACGCGAGGCGGGCTGCCGCAATCGGCCGGGAGACCGGTGAGCTGCGCGAGAACGGCCTGGCCGGAACCCCGTCCGAGGTCATCGACCGGCTCGGCGCGCTGCAGGACGACGGCGTCGAAACCGTGTACCTGCAGATTCTCGATCTGTCGGACCTCGATCACCTCGAGCTGATCGCCGCCGAGGTCACGCCGCACTTCGCGTAAGCCCTGAGTACCTCGCCCGGTTCTAGTTCTGGAGCTGGGCGAGGTCGGCCTCGAGGGCAACCCACGCGAGCATGGCGCACTTGACTCGCGCCATGTACTTGGAGACGCCCTCGAGCACGACGGCGTCGCCGAGCGGCTCATCGTCGTCCACTCCAGCGCCCTTCGAGTGCATGAGTTCACGGAACAGCTCGATCCGTGATCGCATCTCATCGACGGTGAGCCCCGGCGCCAGGTCGTGCAGCAGCGAGGCCGATGCCATTGAGATGGAGCAGCCGGCACCCTCCCAGCTGAGCGAACGAACCACGTCGCCGTCGAGGTGAAGCTGCATCGTCAGTTCGTCACCGCAGGTGGGGTTCAACTGGTGGCTCGAGGCATCCGCTTCTGGCTCCAGGCCGAAGCCGTGCTTCTCGCGCGAGTGCTCGAGAATGACCTGCTGGTACATCCCGGCCAGATCTCCGGATGCCATTACTTCACTCCGAAGAATGCGCGGACGGATGCCATGGCGTCGATGGCCGCGTCGACATCGGCGGTCGTGTTGTAGAGATACGCGCTCGCACGGGTTGACGCTGTAACACCGAACCGGCGGTGCAGCGGCTGGGCGCAGTGGTGCCCGACCCGAACGGCGATGCCGCGGTCATCGAGGAACTGGCCGACGTCGTGGGCGTGGACCCCTTCGACGTCAACGCTCGCGAGGCCGGCGCGGTGTACGCCGGCGGCGGGCCCGAGCACGCGAACGCCGGGCAGCGCGCTGAACCCCTCGACGAGTCGTGCTCCGAGGGATGATTCCCACCGCTCGATCCGGTCCATGCCCACCGCCGTGAGGTAGTCGGCGGCGGCGGCGAGTGCGATGGCCTGTGAGACTTTCTGCGTGCCTGCCTCGAACCGCTGGGGAGCGGGCAGGTAACCGGATGCCTCCATGGTCACCGTCGTGATCATCGATCCGCCGGTGAGGAACGGTGGCATCGCATCGAGCAACTCTGCCCGGCCGTAAAGCACACCGATCCCCGTCGGAGCGAGCATCTTGTGTCCGGAGAACACGGCGAAGTCCACGTCGAGAGCGGCAAGATCGAGAGCGCGATGCGGCGCGGACTGGCAGGCGTCGAGTACGACCAGCGCGCCGACGGTGTGCGCCAGCCGGACCAGGGCGTCGACCGGGTTGATCACGCCGGTGACGTTGGAGACGTGGGTGAACGTGACGATCTTCGTGCGGTCGGTGATCAGGCGCTCCGCCTCCTCCATCCTGAGTGTGCCGTCATCGTTCACCGGGATGTAGCGCAGCGTGGCACCGGTGCGGGCGGCGAGTTCCTGCCACGGCACGAGGTTGGCGTGGTGTTCACCCTCTGTGGTCAGGATTTGGTCGCCGGCCTTCAGAACAAAGCGCGCGGCATCCGCACCGCCACGACCGAGGCTGGCGTTGGAGAAAGCGTAGGCGAGGAGGTTGATGCCCTCCGTCGCGTTGGAGGTCCAGATGATTTCGTTATCGCGCGCGCCGACGAAGCGGGCGACTGTGGCACGGGCGTTCTCGAACAGCTCGGTGGCGTTCGCGGCGAGGGTGTGCGCACCGCGGTGCACCGCTGAGTTGTCGTGCTCGTAGAAGGAGCGTTCGGCGTCGAGCACGCTCGCCGGCTTCTGTGAGGTGGCCCCCGAGTCGAGGTAGACGAGGTCGTTGCCGTTGACCTTCTGGTTCAGCGCGGGGAAATCGCGGCGGAGAACGAGCACCTCATCGTCGGTCAGAGAGCCGGTGAGCTCCGTCGTCGCTGCGAGAGGGTGGGACATGCGGAACTCACGATCTTGGGGTCGGATTACGAAAGAGGCGAGGCAACGCGGTGCCTCGAGGCCTCTTTCGGTCAAGCGCAAACGGCGCCGGGCTATTCCTTCTATTGTGCTCCCCCGCGCTCGGAACAGCCACAGCACGAGAGACGTGATCCCGCTGGGTGCTGGCGGTACCCGTCAGGCGGAGTCGCGCACGACGAGCTTCGTCGGC
This sequence comes from Mycetocola sp. Y791, assembly GCF_059445325.1. Taxonomy (NCBI): domain Bacteria; kingdom Bacillati; phylum Actinomycetota; class Actinomycetes; order Micrococcales; family Microbacteriaceae; genus Mycetocola; species Mycetocola sp. Y791. The sequence goes on from NZ_JCAIUC010000001.1 coordinate 9,343, forward strand.
ATGGTCGTCGCGGTGTCGATGTTTTCGCCGTCGATCAGTCGCACGACGATTTCCGCCATCTTTGCTCCCATCGCGGCAGGCGCCTGGTTTACCGTCGTGAGCGGCGGGTCGATGGTGCTTGCGTAGCGGTCGTCGTCATAACCGACGACCGCGATATCGCCGGGGATCGTCAGCCCTGCCTCGCGGATCACCGAGTACGCTCCTGCGGCGAGCTGGTCGCTGAATGAGAAGAGCCCGTCGATCGGCACGCCCCGTGCGAGCAGCCGTCGCATCGCTTCGGCGCCGTCATCCGGCGAGTAGTCGCCGTACTCGATGAGCGAGTCATCAAGGCCGGCGGAGGTGAGAGCCTCGCGCCACCCGGCAAGCCGGTCGATGCCGGGCGGCATGTCCTGCGGACCGGCGATCGTCGCGATCGAGCGACATCCCCGATCGATGAGCCGTTGGGTGGCGACACGGGCACCGGCGACGTTGTCGACGTCGACGTAGTGCCCCTCCGCGGTCTCGGGGTTGATCGGCCGGCCACCGAAAACGATCGGCAACTGCTGCCCAAGGCGGGTGTACGAGTGGTCACCTGAGTGGTGCGAAACCACGAGGGCGCCATCGACGTTTCCGCCGAGAAGGTAGCGTCTCGTCTTGTCTGACTTGGTCTCCGACGCGATCAGCAGGTTGAGCGTGTAGTCGGTGTCGGCGAGGTACAGCGCAACGCCCTGAACCACCGATGCAAAGAACGGGTCGTCGAAGACCTTCGCGGCCGACTCCGGAACCACGAGGGCGATGACCTGGGTCTTTCGACTGGCCAGCGACCTCGCGGCCCGGTTCGGCACGTAATTGAGCTCGGCAATCGCGTTCTGGACGAGCGCGACCACCTCCGCTGTCACCTTGGGGGATGAGTTGACGACGCGTGACACCGTCGCGCGCGACACCCCGGCGCGGGCGGCAACCATTTCGAGCGTCGGTGACTGCCCGGCGGATGCCGGCGCGCGTGTCGGTTCGATGTCTTGCGTTGTCATCCGCGTCACCCCCTCGGTCGTCCTACTCTAGTGCGCGAGCTCCGCCGTCTTGGCAGTAGCGATCATCTCTGCGTAGGCCAGTCCCGAGTCCTTGATCGTCCGCTCCTGGCTTGCATAATCGACGCGGACGATCCCGAATCGCTTGTCGTATCCCCATGACCACTCGAAGTTGTCGAGGAGGGACCAGACGAAGTACCCGCGAACATCCGCGCCGTCGGCGATGGCGTCCGACACGGCCTGCACGTGGTCAACGATGTATTGCGTACGCTCGGTGTCGTGCACGCGCCCGCCCTCGAGAACGTCCTGGTATGCCGAGCCGTTCTCGGTGACGAAGAGCGGTGGCATGTTCGGGTATTCGCGGCCCAGCCGAACCAGCAGCTTGTGCAGCCCGGAGGGGTTCACCTCCCAGTTCATGGCCGTACGCGGCAGGCCGCGGCTCGGGAACGTGATGTACTCGGAGCCGATCCAGCACGACTTGATGTCGCGCTCGGTCGCGCCGGAGTGACCGTCTGTTCCTGAATCGTCCGGGTGGCCCGAGACCTGATCGTCGTGGTAGTGGTTGACGCCGAGGAAGTCGATCTTCGTTCCGATGATCTCCATGTCGCCCGGCTGGATGATGTCGCGAAGACCGAACTGCTCGAGGTCGTTGAGCGTGTCATCGGCGTATGCGCCGGTGACGATGGGGTCGAGGAACACCCGGTTCTGGAGTACGTCGAACCGGCGAGCTGCTTCGACATCGACCGGGTCGTTGGCGTCGAGGGGGATCGCGTTCGACAGGTTGAGCGTGATGCCGATCTGCTCTGCACCGAGTTCACGCAGCCGGTTCACGGCGAGACCGTGGGCCAGGTGCTGGTGGTGAATCGCTGAAACGGCGTCCGTCGGGTTCTGTCGGCCGGGTGCGTGCACGCCCGAGGCGTACCCGAGCAGGGAGGAGCAGAACGGCTCGTTGAACGTCGTCCAGTTCTTCACCCGGTCGCCCAGGGTGCCATAGACGGTCTCGGCGTAGTCGGCGAAGCGCTCGGCTGTGTCGCGGTTTGCCCATCCGCCCTTTTCTTCGAGGGCCTGCGGCAGGTCCCAGTGGTAGAGGGTCAGCCAGGGCAGGATGCCGGCGCCGAGCAGTTCATCGACGAGCCTGGAGTAGAAGTCGAGGCCGGCCTGGTTCGGCTCGCGGTCGCCCGGCACAACGCGCGCCCAGCTGGTGGAGAACCTGTACGAGTCGAGGCCGAGCTTTTTCATGATTGCGACGTCACCGGCATAGCGGTGGTAGTGGTCGACGGCGACCTCGAGGTCATCGCCACCGGCGATCGCTCCCGGAACGCGAGCGAAAGCATCCCAGATCGAGTCTTCCTTGCCGTCCTCGTGGCCTGCCCCTTCGACCTGGGCCGCAGCTGTTGCCGACCCCCAGATAAAGGTGGGGGGAAAGTTGAGTGCCATTAACCTTTCACTGCTCCTTGCATGATGCCTGAAATGAGTTGTTTGCCCGCCACGATAAAGAGGATGAGCAATGGGACTGTAGCCATAATGGCCCCAGCGAGCACTATCGAGTAATCGACGTACCGCGCCGACTGTAGCTGGCTGAGTGCCGTCTGCAGTGTGGGGTTGCTCGCGTTGAGGACGAGGAGCGGCCAGAGGAAGTCGGTCCACGCCGTCATGAAGGTGAACAGGCCAAGGATCGCCATTGCAGGCCTGGCCGCGGGGACGGCGACGTGCCAGAAGGTCGAGATCATGCTCGCGCCATCCATGCGGGCCGCTTCGATGAGTTCATCCGGGATCACGTCCACCAGATACTGGCGCATGAAGAAGACGCCGAACGCCGTGACGAGGGTCGGGATGATCACCGCACCGATCTCTCCGGTCCAGCCGAGCGTCCTCATCACCATGAACAGGGGGATGATGCCGAGCTGGGTGGGAATCGCCATCGTCGCGATGACGAAGAGCATCAAGCCATCGCGGCCCTTGAAACGGAGTTTGGCGAACGCATAACCGGCGAGCGTCGAGAAGGTGACGACGGACACCGTGATGATGCTCGAGATGAGCACGCTGTTGCCGAGCGCGAGCCAGAACGGCACCGTGTCGAAGACCTCACCGACGTTCTTCCAGAAGTTTCCTCCTGGCAGGAGCGGGGGCCAGGTCGAGCCGAACGCGGCGTTGCTCCGAGTGCCCATGACGAACGACCACCACAGGGGGTAGGCCGAGGAGAGGAAGAACACCCCGAGCAGGGTGTAGGTCAGCCACCCGGGACGCTTGTCGATTCCGAAGAACTTCGCTTTGCGTCGCGTTGGCAGGCTCGGAGGAGTCTCCGTCTGGCGGGTGAGGGTGTTCGCGCTCATCGGTTACCCCTCTCTTCTGTCGGTGCTGGTGGGTCTGTCGGATTGGCGGGGCCAGGCGCGGGGAGCGTCTCCGCCACGACCGAGGTCGCAGCGCCGCGCTTCACGGCGTCCCGCGCTTCGCGCTGGCGGACCTTGAGCAGCCGGCGCTGTGCTCGTGCTTTCGCACCTCTACCCTCTGCCGTCGCGATGCTGCGGGACAGGAGGAAGTTGATCAGGCCGAAGATCACGATGAGCAGGAACAGCAGCCAGGCAATGGCCGAGGCCTTGCCGAAGTTCTGGCGGAAGAAGGCCATTTCCCAGAGGTAGAGCACCGTGGTCTGGAACTGCCGCTGTGATCCGCCGGCGGTGACCGGGTCGAAGAGGCGGGGTTCCGTGAAGATCTGCAGGCCGCCGATTGTCGCCGTGATGATGACGAAGATCATCGTCGGGCGAATGGAGGGAAGGGTGATGCTGAAGAACCGGCGGAGAGCCCCGGCGCCGTCGAGAGCGGCAGATTCGTGGATGTCGCGGGGTACCGACTGCATCGCTGCGAGCAGGATCAACGCGTTGTATCCCGTCCACCGCCAGTTGACCATCGTCGCTATTGCGATGTGGCTTGGCAGCGTCTCGTTGCGCCACATGATCGGGTCAATGCCGAAGCTCTCGAGGATGTTGTTGATCAGTCCGTATTCCTCGCCGAAGACGTTCGAGAAGATCATGGCGACGGCGACCGGAGTGACGACGTACGGCAGGAGCACGCTCATCCGCCAGAACGTCTTACCCCGCAGGTTCTGATCCAGCACCGCGGCGATGATGACGGCGGCGGTGAGCTGCGGAATCGAGGAGAGGAAGAAGATGCTCACCGTGTTGAACAGCGAGTTCCAGAAGAAACGGTCTCCGAGGACCGCCGTGAAGTTTCCCAGCCCCACGAACTCGCCCTGCCCCTTGAGCAGGTGCCAGTCGTACAGCGATACAACGAACGTATAGACCAGAGGGAAGAGACCGACGATGGCGAAGAGGATGAAGAAGGGGGCGACGTACAGGTAGGGGGAGGCCTTCACATCGAGGGCACTCAACCGGTGCTTCATCGACATGGGCGCCTTCTTGGGGGTGCGCGACGCGCGGGGAGATGGACTCTCGACCGGCGGCCGGTTCAGTGTGCTTGTCATGTTCTCGCGTCCAGGTGGAGGCCCCCGGACGGATCCGGGGGCCTCTTGGTCGGGTGCTTGCTAGTTGTTGACTACCAGGTCGTTGAGGAGCGAGATGGCTTCATCCCATGCCTCGTCGGCGCTCGTGGTCTTGCCCGTGTCGAGCAACTTCAGTGCGGGGCCGAAGACGTTCTCCTGGATGAGCGAGTCGTCAGGTCCCTTGAACTGGGCTTCAACTCCCTCGGCGCGTGACGCGAGGATCGCTCCGGTCGGGGCGTTGTTGAACAGCTCGTTCGGAGTGGCCTCTTCTGCGAGCTTCTTCTGGGCCTCGATGGTGCTGGGGAAGTTACCGGCTGCTGCGGACTGCTTCACCTGCTGCTCGGGTGCGGTCAGCCATTCGGCGAGGGCCGCCGCTTCCTTGGGGTGTTCCGATGAGGTTGGGACCGAGAGGAAGGCGCCGCCCCAGTTGGACGCTCCGCCGGGGAAGACGTCGGCGAAGTCCCAGCCGGTCGAGGCGTCGCCGCCACCGGACTCGAGTGATCCCTTGATGGTGCCGAGCATCCAGCCCGGGCAGACGAACGTGGCGAAGGAGCCATCAACGAATGCCTTGCCCTTGCCCCAGTCCCACGCGGTCTGGTTGGCCGAGAGGCCGTTCGCCGTGCCGGCAGCGAGCTGGTCGAAACGCTCGCGCATTTCGGCGTTGTCCTCGATGTTGAGGTCACCGTCCCTGGTGTAGTAACCCTCATCCATCTGGTTCACCATGGAGTTCCAGACGAAGCCCGAGTGGTCGTACCAGGCTTTGCCGGTTGCAGCCTTGTACTGCTCACCGAGTTCGAAGTACCGTTCCCAGGTCGCTTCGTCGCCTCCGAAGAGTTCCGCGACGGCTTCACGGTCGCTCGGCAGTCCGGCGGCTTCGAAGAGCTTGCCGTTGTAGCAGAGACCCTGCGGGCCGATGTCGGTGCCGTAGCCGATGACACGGCCATCGGGGTCTGTGCCCTGATCGAACTTCCAGGGCACCCAGTTGTCCTTGATGTCGGCTGCGCCGTACTCGTTGAGGTCGACGAACTGGTCGGAGACCCCCATGATCTGTCCGAGCCAGCCTTCCTCGATCGCGACAATGTCGGTGAGGCCGGAACCGGCGGAGATCTTGGTGAAGGCGTCCGTGCGGGCGTTTCCGCCGGTGTCGATGTTGTCGGCCTTGATCGTGATGTTCGGGTTGGCTTTCTCGTACTCCTTGTAGAGCTCGTCGTACCCGAAGGTGCCGAACGTGGTGATGGACAGTTCGATCTTGCCGTCAGCGGAGTCGGCGCCTCCTGAGGCGCAGCCGGTGGCGATGAGTGCAAAGGCTGCGGCGCCGGCGATGCCGGACGCGAGCCTGGTGCGGCGTGAGAGGTTCACGATCACTCCTTTGTGTGTGTGGACTGGTGCATCTGAGAGCGCTCTCATTTGCAGTGCTGAGAGCGCTCTCACGGATTAGTGGACAAGCTACGCGACCCTGCGCGCACGTGTCAAGCCTTTCTTTCGGGAGCACGGTCGGCCGACGTACGGGGGAGTGTCACGGTCTTCTTTCGACCGCGTCGATTACCATGGGAATCAGCTCTCAACCAAAGGATTTTTCGTGCAAAACCCGTTCCAGTCCGTCAGCCCCCGCGTCAGGAAGCGCCGCATCGCGGTGCTGGCGGGCATCGTGGCGATGGGAACTGTCGTTGCCGGATGCGCAACAGAGGCGGGCTCAACCGGAGCAACGGGAGATCGCCCGCAACCGTCTGTCTCCGCGACCCCCGACGTGGTCAGCCAGGTGAGCGCAGTGGAGCCGGCGACCGGATCGGTCACTGGCGGCACGACGGTTTCCGTCTCCGGCACCGGCCTCAAGAGCGCAACGGCCGTGACGGTGGGAGGAGTTCCCGCCTCGGATGTGACGGTGAAGGATGACACGTCGCTGAGTTTCGTGGCTCCCGCGGCCGTCAACTTCCAGCCTGTTGCCGCTGATGTCGTCGTTCTCGACGGGGAGACGCCGATCGGATCACCCGTGCCGCTGACGTATGCGGTGGAGACCGGCATCGACGCCCAGATGTCATACGCGATGACTCACTGGAGCACGTACAACGAGGCCGAGTGGGGCAACCTCAACCCGGTCGGCGGTGACTGTGCCAACTTCGTCAGCCAGACGCTGATCGAACGCGGCTGGGAGCAGACGGATGCCTGGCACAACAAGCGGGCCGGTGCCGACTGGACGCCGGCCTGGGGGTATGTGCCCGCCATGAACGACTGGTTCGCTAGTTCCGACGCGCCCGAGGCCACCCGGCTGTCCCTCGATGAGCGCGACAAGGTCAAGGTCGGCGACGTTGCCATGTTCGACTGGAACCTCAACGACACTCCGGACCACGTGATGATCGTGTCGAAGGTGTTCGTCGAGGGGGATAAGACCGTGATTCAGCTCGTCGGCCACAACAAGGACTTCGACTACAGGGACCTCGACACCACCATCACCGTCGAGCACCCGGGCGGAACCGCGTGGTTCTGGAGTATTCCCGCCTAACCGCCCCCTCTGGATCGGACCGCGCATGCACCGCACGAACCGGACGCCTCACGTCCTCCTCGCGCTCGCGCTTCTGGGCGTTGGAGCAGGGCTCGTCGCGTGTTCTGCGGCAGGTCCAGGGCAGCGGTCCCCGGATCCCGATCAGCCGGTGGCTGCCTTTTACGGCGATTCGTACACGCAAGGGGTGGGCGCCAGCGATCCGTCACTCCGATGGTCGACACTTATCGCTGCCGACCGGAACTGGACCGAGTTCAACCCCAGCGTGAGCGGGCTTGGCTTCGTGAACAATCGCGACGCTCTGGCCGACGACCTCGTCGGGCTCATCGTCGATGAGAAACCCGACATCGTCATCGTCACGATGGGGCTCAACGACAACTTTGCTCCGCCGAGTGCGGCCGACGGCCTCAGGCAGGCCATCGGGGACGACCTGGAAACCTTCGCCGAGGAGCTTCCCGACGCCCGCCTCGTGGTCGTCGAGCCGTTCTGGTACACCGATGAGAGGCCCGAAACGGTCGACGCCATCATCGGCTGGGTGCGGGATGCCGCCACCGCCGTCGACGCGGACTACATCGAGGGAGCCTCGCGGTGGCTGGAAGGCCACCCGGAATGGATGTCGGCCGACGGCATCCACCCCAACGACGCGGGATACGCCGAGATCGCCGAGCGCATGGACGAGGAACTGACCGCACTCGGTCTGTAGTCAGTTGCCGAGAGCATCAGTTCCGGCCCAAAGCATCAGTTGCGCCGGGTGTTCTCGACCGCAACTGATGCTCTCGGGGTAGGAGCTATCCGCCGAGCGCCGCGTCGACGATGAGCTTCGCCTCGGCCTGGACCTGCTTCAGGTGCTCGGCACCCCGGAACGACTCAGCGTAGATCTTGTAGACATCTTCGGTCCCGCTCGGCCTCGCGGCGAACCAGGCGTTCTCGGTCACGACCTTCACCCCGCCAACGGGCGCGCCGTTGCCTGGCGCTGTGCTGAGCTTCGCGACGATGGGATCGCCGGCCAGCTCGGTCGCCGTGATCGCCGCTCCATCCAGCTTGCCGAGTGCCGCTTTCTGGGCTTTCGTGGCAGCGGCATCGACGCGCTCGTACACCGGGTCGCCGTACTTGTCGGTGAGTTCCCGGTACAGCTCCGATGGGGTCTTGCCGGTCACCGCGAGGATCTCCGCTGCGAGCAGGCACAGCAGGATGCCGTCCTTGTCTGTGGTCCACACGGTGCCGTCCATCCGCAGGAAGCTCGCGCCAGCACTCTCCTCGCCGCCGAAGCCGACAGAGCCGTCGATGAGTCCTGGGACAAACCACTTGAACCCGACCGGCACCTCCCACAGGGTGCGGCCGAGCGAGTCGGCCACCCGGTCGATGATGGAGCTGGAGACCAGGGTCTTGCCGATCTTCGCGCCCTGATCCCAGCCGGAACGGTTGCGGTAGAGGTAGTCGATGGCGACCGCGAGGAAGTGGTTCGGGTTCATCAGCCCGCCGTCCGGCGTCACGATGCCGTGCCTGTCGGCATCCGCGTCATTGCCGGTGAGGATGTCGTACTCATCCTTGTGCGCAAGGACGGATGCCATCGCGAACGAACTCGACGGATCCATCCGGATCTTGCCGTCCCAGTCGAGAGTCATGAACCGCCAAGTCGGGTCGACGTGCGGGTTCACCACTGTGAGGTTGAGGTTGTACTTGTCTGCGATCGCCTGCCAGTAGCTCACGCTCGCCCCGCCGAGCGGATCGGCGCCGATCTTGATTCCGGACTCACGAATCGCGTCCATGTTGATGATCGTCGCGAGGTCATCGACGTAGTTTGTGCGGAAGTCGTAGGTTTCGACGGCGCTCGGTTCGGCCATCTGGACATCGATCATTCCGTTCGCGATGATTTCGTTCGCACGGTTGGCGATCCAGCTCGTCGCATCGCTGTCGGCTGGCCCGCCGTGCGGCGGGTTGTACTTGAAGCCGCCGTCTGCCGGAGGGTTGTGGCTCGGCGTGACGACGATGCCGTCCGCCTGTTCCTCGGCGCCGGAGTTGTTGTACTTGAGGATCGCGTGGCTGAGCGACGGGGTTGGGACGAAGTCGTCGAACTCGTCGACCAGGACGCGCACGTCGTTGCCCACAAGCACCTTGAGTGCCGTGGTCTGCGCAGGGTGGCTCAGCGCGTGGGTGTCTGACCCGATGAACAGCGGACCGGTGATGCCCTGGTCTGCCCGGTATTCGACGATCGCCTGTGTGGTCGCGGCGATGTGATGCTCGTTGAAGGCCGTGTTGAGGGATGACCCCCTGTGCCCGCTGGTTCCGAAGACCACGCGTTGCTCCGGAATCGACACGTCGGGCTGCAGCTCGAAGTACGCCTCGAGAAGCGCCGTGACGTCGACGAGATCGGATTCAGCTGCTGGGGTGCCTGCTCGCTCATTCATGAGCCCATTGTGGCATCAGCGCCCCCTGCTCGTCAGGGCCTTGCGCCGGAGCCCTCGGCGAGGAGGGTGGTATCGGCCGCAAGAGTTCCCGAGCCAGGCGTGATGCCGTGGCGCTCCCCGGTGATGATCTTCCGGATGTCGTAGAGGCTCTCTGTGCCGTCGCCGAGGTACTTGTCATGGTCGAAGTGGTGGGATGCTCCAACCGCGTCGTGCGCTTTCACCGCTGCCAGGATGGTTCCGTCTGCGAGCGTTGTGCCGTCGCTGCCGAAGAACTGAGCGCCCCATCCCGGTTCTGCTGGATTGGCTCGGCCTGACCAGAACCGCCCGGTGTCAGCGAGCGCGTCCTCGCGTGCCTGGGAGACGTACACCCGTTCGGGCTGCACGTGGAGGTCGGTGATCGTCAACCCGGCAGGAACGCCGGCGGAACCGATGATGACGAACGAATTCACCCCGTAGTTGCCCGTAGCGAGAGCGAGGGCCGCGGTCGTCGAGCCGTAGGAGTGGCCGATGACCGTCACCTCGGCAAGCGGGTCGGCTTCGTCCCGCACGGCGTCATACCCGGCGAGGGCGGCGGCGAGCCGCACAGACCCCGCCTCGGCGTGTTCGGTCGAAACCGTGTCGACGGGTCCCGGGCTCGCGTAACCGAGCCAGAGCACGGCGGCGCTGTCGGCCGATGCCTCCTGCATCCGTTCGACGCCACGCAGGTAGTCCGACAGCTGGAGCACGCTCGAGTCCATGCCCGGCACGAAGAAGCTCGCGAACTTCGCACTGTCGAGATCTCCGACCGCAACGGCAGCGAGCGGGGGGCCGGCCACCGTTCCATCGAGCTCGATGAGGTAGTGCGGCACCGAGTCGGACAGATCGGCCCCGGACCCGAATCGTTGAACGAGGAGATCGACGCCGCGCAGCCTGTCGGTCGCCTCCATGGTGCTGTGAGCGCTCTCGGCGTCGCCCGAAGAAAGGCTGTGCCCAAGCGCGAGCCGCAGGTCCGCTTCCGCCTGGTCTTTTAGATCGGCGAGCCGCGCCACGTTTGCGCTGCTGCGGTCGACATACGAAACCCCGCCGAGGTTGCCGATGGCGTCCGGCCGATCCTCGACCAGGCGGTTCCGGAAGTCGTCGGGCAGGTCGGTCCAGAGCGCTGCGACCTGGCGCGGCTTGAGCGCCTGCAGTGCACCGACGGCGGCGTCGAGATCGCCGGAGAACTCGGTGGCGAAACCGAGGCCGGACAGGGAGCCGATGACGCTCATGGACGGGGAGTCGGATGCCTGTGACCTGGCATCCTGACCGGTGAACGAATGGTGAACCTGGCTGGCGAGCCCCGGGCCGGTGATGAGCAGCGCGAGTGCCGTTGTCGCACCACCGAGGCGGGACAGTCGGGACGCGCCACGAAGCGCCGACTTACCACTGTTGACCGCGGATGCGACCACCCTCAACGAATACAACCGACTACTCCCCGCACAACGACCGGAATGTCGCTCCCCCTGGTACGCGCGCGTAGCCAGCGTCGAAAGCATATCGATTCGTGCAGGCCGTGCACAGTCCCACATTCGGGGCGTTTCACCGATACTCCACCGTTGGTGGAGAGACTGGCCGGTAGGCTCGATTCTATGGCACAGACCCGCGACCCGGTTTCGCTCCGCACGTACAGCTACCTGGGGCCCCGCGGAACGTTTACCGAAGCCGCCCTCGCGCAGGTGCCTGAGGCGGTCGGCCAGAACTGGCGGTCGGTCAACAATGTTGGTGAAGCGCTCGGAGATGTCATCGCCGGGCGAAGCGATGGAGCGGTCATCGCCATCGAGAACTCCATCGAGGGTGGTGTTTCCGTCGCCCAGGACGCCCTCGCAACAATGCCGGGGCTCCGCATCGTCGGCGAGTACCTCGTGTCGGTGAATTTCGTCCTCGTCGCCCGACGCGGAACGCGGCTCGAGGATGTCAGGGTTGTCAATGCGCACCCGGTTGCTTACGCGCAGTGTCACCAGTGGATGGACGCAACGCTCCCTGATCACGGGCACATTCCCGCCACGAGCAACGTGGCCGCAGCATCCGCCCTGTTCGAAACCGAACTGGCAGACGCCGCCATTGCGCCGCCAGGAATCGTGGACTCGTACGACGTCGACGTGCTCGCCGAGGCGATCGGTGACAACCCGAACGCCGTCACGCGGTTCCTCCACGTGAGCAGGACAACCCGGATTCCCGACGCAACCGGGGCAGACAAGACAAGCCTCGTCGCCGAGCTTCCCGTCGACCGTGCCGGTGCCCTGCTCGAGCTGCTGCAGCAGTTTTCGACGCGCGGTGTAAACATGAGCCTCATCGAATCGAGGCCGATCGGCGATGAGCTGGGCAGGTACCGATTCATCATCGACGCCGACGGTCACATCAGCGACGAGCGGGTTGCGGATGCTCTTCTCGGCGTCAGGCGGTTCAGTCCCGGTGTCATGTTCCTCGGTTCGTACCCTCGTGCGGACAAGTCCCCGATCGTCTTCGATGAGAAGTACTCGGACGAGGTCTTCGTCGACGCACGCGAATGGTTGCGGGAACTTCTCGCCGGTGAGTCCGACGGAACCGCGGCGGCGGCTTCGTTCGCTGGCTAGAATCCGAGTCAGGCATTCCGCGCGAAGGAGCATCGGATGAGCGACGAAGGCGGGTTCGACCCCAGGTACAGTCCGGAGTTCCAGCGTGGCTACGAGCCCAGCCGACGCGATCGGGCCGGTGAGTCGCCGCAGGCCCCAGCCCGGGTAGCGCCGATGCCCGTTGCCCCGGTTCCCGACCTGGTTGTTCGGCCAGCCGACGGGCCGGACCGGATCGAAACGTTGCTTTCCGGCGGCACGGATGCTGCGGGCGATGCCGAGGACGTGGCCCCACCCGCTGAACCGCGCCCGTGGCGAAACCCCTACCTGATCAGCCTCGCCGTCATCGGGGCCGCGATGACGATCGCAGGGCTGGCGCTCTATCGCTGGGCGGTCACCCAGATGTACTCCGGGCAGATCGGCGGGGGACAAACCACTGAAGAAGCGCGCTTGGACTGGATTTGGGTCCAGGTCGCGTGGGGCATTGCCCCGCTCCTGTGTATCGCCGGAGTCCTGACCGTGATCGGCGTTGTTTTCTTCCTGGCGACCAGGTGGACGCCCGTGAGACACAAAACCAGCGGTTCGGACGGCGAGCTGGACGGATAGCTCGCTCATGGCATCCGTTCGGCACCGTCGTCGACGTCATCGGGCCCGCTGGATCGCCGGCGCGGGAGCCCTGCTGGTGATCAGCGGCCTTGGCCTGCTGCTTGGCGACGCGCAGTCAAGGCTGGACGCTGCTGAGCGGGTTATCTCGCTGACCGCGGAAGAGCGTGAATTTTTCGGCGAGGATGCGGACGCGATGGTCGGGTCATTTGTGGTGTCATCGCTCATTCAGAGTCTGGTGTCTGGCTCTGGCACGCCCACGTTCGACGTGACGGTGACGGAGGCGGGAATCGAGGGTCGTGAGGTCTCGATCATGCAGTCGTCATCGTCGATGGTCTCAGTCTTCGACGGGAGCTGGCACGCCGCTCCTGCCGCGATCCCGGTGATCGCCGGGATCGCGTTGCTCGTCGTCGCGCTCTTCGAGCGAGCGGACAGGTGGCGACCGCAGCCCGATGCTGAGCGGTGAAATTGACTGGCGCGCCCGGCGCGATCAAACTGTTCTCGGTCGAACAACGACCTTTCTCGCGCGTCGCACCCCTCCTCATCCGGAATCTGGCTGCCGTGCGTCGCCCGGGCGGTGTTGCCCGTTTTCCTGATCAGAAAGTTCTCCCCTTGTTCCAAACCTCACCCAGTTCAGAAGCCATTTCCGAGGTGTATGAGACCGCCGTCGCCCGCAACGCAGGGGAGCCGGAATTCCACCAGGCCATGCACGAGGTGCTCGAGTCGATAGCGCCAGCGCTTGACGATCACCCCGAGTTCCTCGAGGCGGGAATCCTCCAGCGGATCGTCGAGCCCGAGCGTCAGGTCATGTTCCGCGTGCCGTGGACCGACGACCAGAATCGCGTGCAGGTCAACCGGGGTTTCCGGGTGCAATTCAACTCAGCGCTCGGTCCGTACAAGGGCGGTCTCCGGTTCCACCCGACGGTGAACTTGTCGATCATCAAATTCCTCGGTTTCGAGCAGATCTTCAAGAACGCGCTCACCGCGCAGGGGATCGGCGGTGCCAAGGGCGGAAGCGACTTCAACCCGCAGGGCAAGAGCGACGCCGAAATCATGCGGTTCTGTCAGAGCTTCATGAACGAGCTCTACCGCCACCTCGGCGAGCACACCGATGTGCCGGCCGGTGACATCGGCGTCGGCGGCCGCGAGATCGGCTACCTCTTCGGCCAGTACCGCAAGATCACCAACCGCCACGAGTCCGGCATGTTCACCGGGAAGGGCACCGGATGGGGCGGCGCCGAAGTCCGTACGGAGGCCACGGGCTACGGCGCGGTGTTCTTCACCGAGGAGATGCTCGCGACCAGGGGTGAATCCATCGAGGGCAAGACCGCCGTCGTGTCCGGCTCCGGCAACGTCGCGATCTACGCCATCGAGAAAGTGCAGCAGCTCGGCGGACGTGCGATCACGGCATCCGACTCTTCCGGTTACATCGTGGACGAGGCCGGAATCGACGTTGACCTGCTCAAGCAGATCAAGGAAGTCGAGCGGCTGCGCATCGCCGAGTACGCCGAGCGGCGCACGAGTGCACGGTTCATTTCGGGTGGAAGCGTGTGGGATGTGCCTTGCCAGATCGCCCTGCCGTGCGCCACGCAGAACGAGCTCTCGTTGCGAGACGCCGAGGCGCTCATCGCCAACGGCGTCGAGGCTGTCGCGGAGGGCGCAAACATGCCGTGCCTGCCAGACGCCGTGCACGCCTTCCAGCAGGCCGGTGTGCTGTTCGGTCCCGGTAAGGCGGCAAACGCCGGCGGCGTGGCCACGAGCGCACTCGAGATGAGCCAGAACGCATCGCGTCAGCGCTGGAACTTCAGCGACAGCGAGGACCGCCTGCACAACATCATGCGCGGGGTTCACGCTGCGGCCTTCGAGGCTGCCGACCGTTACGGTCGCCCGGGCGACTATGTCGTCGGCGCCAACACGGCGGCGTTCGTGAAGGTCGCTGACGCGATGCTCGCGCAGGGCGTCATCTAGCGGCGGATGCCTGCGGCTAACGCACCCGGACGGCCAGCGCCCCCGGGTCGGTCGCGAAGCGCACCCCGGCCACGATGCCGAACCCGTCGCCATCGAGCTCGATGGCGCGGGGTTTCTCGAGTGACACGGTGATGCCGGCGCTCCGCAGGTAGGTGATCGTCGACGAGTTTCCCGACGTCGCCTTGATGATGCGGCGGCCGATCACCGACTTGCGGAGCGGACCATTGTCGACCCGCAGCCTGCGCGCCACGTCGAGCCAGCCCACCGTTCCGCGGGGCTGCAACACGGCGACGTCGAGCAGTCCGTCATCGACGACGGCGTCCGGCATCATCTCGAGCCCGCCGGTCAGCGTTCCGCAGTTGCCGAACAGGATCGTCGAGACGTGGGCGCTGTGCACGGGCTTGCCCTCGAGCTGGTACCGAATACGGAACGGCTTTGCCCCCGGCAGCACCCGGATGCCGGCGTCGACGTAGGCAAGCCAGCCAAACGATTTCTTGAGCGCGTCGCTCGTGTTCGCCATGATGTCGGCGTCGATTCCCATGCCAGCCATCACGAGGAAGCCGTGCTCTTCGATACTGCCGTCGGTGCGGCTGAGCGTCGCTATGCCGAGGTCTATGTGACGTGTGTTTCCCTCGAAAGCGATGCGGATGGCATCCGCTGTGTTGGTGATCGGCACGCCGATGTTGCGCGCGAGGACGTTGCCAGTGCCGCGGGGGAGGAGCGCGAGCGGAACGCCGGAATCGCGGAGGCCCTCTGCAACGCTTCGCACTGTGCCGTCTCCGCCTGCAGCGAGCACCATGGCCGCGCCGGCGTCGACCGCCTGCTGGGCGATGCCGCGCCCCGGGTCTTCGATGCTCGTCTCGAACCACAGCGACTCGCCCCACCCGGCGGCGGTGGCTGCCGCGTCGATCTGGCGACGCAACTCCTGGATGCGGCCCTTGGTCGGGTTGAAGATCACAGCGGCGCGAGGGGACTCTGTGCTCGTCATATCTTCAACGGTACCCCGCGCGGCTAGACTTGCCAGCGTGATTGATCCAGTGCTCCTCCGCGAAAACCCAGACCTCATCCGGCGTTCGCAGGAGGCGAGGCGATCGCCCGTCGACCTCGTCGACCAGGCCCTCGATGCCGACCGTGAACGCCGCACGGCGATCACCACCTTCGAGGAGCTGCGCGCCGAGCAGAATGCGTTTGGCAAGACCGTGGCGCAGGCGCCCAAAGACGAGAAGGCGGCGCTCGTCGCCCAGGTCAAGGGCCTGTCCGAGCGGGTCAAGCTCGCGCAGCAGCAGGTGACGGATGCCGAGACTCGCTTTAACGAGATCGTCGGCGCGATTCAGAACCCGATTATCGACGGCGTGCCCGCCGGCGGAGAAGACGACTTCGTCACGCTCCGCGAGGTCGGTGAGAAGCCGACGTTCGACTTCGAGCCGAAAGACCACCTCGAACTCGGCGAACTCCTCGGCGCCATCGACATGCAGCGTGGCACCAAGGTCTCCGGCGCGCGCTTCTACTACCTCCGCGGCATCGGTGCCCGCCTCGAACTCGCCATCATGAACATGGCACTCGATCGCGCGCTGACCGAGGGGTTCATCCCGCTCATCACGCCGACGCTCGTGAAGCCCGAGATCATGGCCGGAACCGGGTTCCTCGGTGCCCACGCCGACGAGGTTTACTACCTTCCCGCCGACGACCTCTACCTCACCGGTACGAGCGAGGCGGCGCTCGCCGGATACCACTCCGACGAGATCATCGACGTGGCGGATGCCCCGATCCGCTATGCGGGCTGGTCCACCTGCTACCGCCGCGAGGCCGGCTCGTACGGTCGGGACACCCGCGGAATCATCCGCGTGCACCAGTTCAACAAGCTCGAGATGTTCGTGTACACGACACCGGAAGAGGCAGAGGCAGAGCACCTCCGTCTGCTCGGCTGGCAGGAAGGCATGCTTCAGGCTCTTGGCCTGAGCTACCGCGTGATCGACACCGCCGCCGGCGACCTCGGCTCGAGCGCGGCACGCAAGTACGACGTGGAAGCCTGGGTTCCGACGCAGGACGCGTTCCGCGAACTGACCTCGACCTCCAACTGCACGACGTACCAGGCGCGCCGCCTCAACATCCGTTACCGCGGTGAGAGCGGCAAGACCAGTCCCGTCGCGACCCTCAACGGCACCCTTGCAACGACCCGCTGGCTCGTCGCGCTCCTTGAGACCCACCAGCAGGCCGACGGCTCGGTCGTTGTTCCCGAAGCGCTCCGCCAGTACCTCGGCGGGCTCGATGTGATCCGGCCGCTGTGAGCGAAGCCGGTCTCCTCGTCGCGCTCGACGTTGACGGCACCCTGCTCCACGAAGATGGATCGATGTCGGATGCCGTCATCGAGGCCGCTCGCGCGGCATCCGCCCGCGGTCACCGGCTGATGCTCGCAACGGGGCGCAGCTGGGAAACAACCCTGCCTGTCGTCGAGCAGCTGGGAATCGACCCGGAGTACGTCGTCTGCGCGAACGGCGCACTCGTCATGAAACGTGACCAGGGAGCGGTCGGTGGATACCACCGGCATCTCATCGAAACCTTCGATCCGAGCGACGTGCTGAAGACCATCCGATCCCACCTCGCCGACGGCCGATACATGGTCGAGTACCCGAGCGGATACCGCAGATACACGGTCGGAATGACCGACTGGAATCTCGAGAACGCCGAAGAGGTCGAGTTCGAGGGGCTGTTGAGCGAGCCGGTGACGCGAGTGGTGGTCGTCTCTCCAGAGCATGATGAACTCGAGTTCCTCAAGATCGTGGAGAGCATGGGCCTGCACCAGGTCGCGTATGCCATCGGCTGGACCGCGTGGCTTGACATCGCTCCGCTTGGCGTCAACAAGTCGACCGCCCTCGAGAGGGTACGTGGATGGCTCGACGTGCCGCGGGATCGCGTCGTCGCCGTTGGTGACGGCCGCAACGACGTCGAAATGTTCGAGTGGGCGGGAGCCCAGGGGCGAGCGATCGCCATGGGGCAGGCGCCGGACGAGGTCAAAGCGGCGGCAACCGAGGCGACCGGGTCGGTTGCCGATGACGGACTCGTGGCCGTTCTTGAGTCGCTCTGAAGCCCGGATTAGGGCTGCGGGTACTCGGTTCTCACTCAGGGACCGTCCAGAATGCCCTGTGAGTATGGACTTGCCCTGATCCGCTAGGATCGAGTGTTGCGTGCTGTCCCGACAGTGCGGCATGGAGGGCTGTCCGAGCGGCCGATGGAGCCAGTCTTGAAAACTGGTGGGCAGAAATGTCTCGTGGGTTCGAATCCCACGCCCTCCGCCAAAGCCCTGCCGACCCGAAAGGACCGTCGAGTGAGTGAGCCTTCACGCCGTACCCGGCGGACCGAACCGGTCTCAACGATCGCCAGGCACGGCCGGCTGAAGAAGTCACACCCGATCCGGACCATCATCAAGGTTCTCTCCGGCGCGCTTGCCGTTCTGCTCGTCAGCGGTACCGCCGTTTCGGCGTATGCGCTCTGGGACATCGCGAAAGACGTTCAGCCGTCCGTGACGCTCGCGAACGAGACGCCGGGAGTGACGCTCCCGAACATCGACGCGATCGAGGGCGGCGTCAATCTGCTTCTTGTCGGCAGCGACAGCAGGGCTGGCCAGGACGGCGTGTTCGGTGATCCGAACAAGGAAACCAGTGTTCTCAACGACGTCACGATGCTCATGCACATCTCGGAGGATCACACGGCGGCGACCGTCATCAGTTTCCCGCGGGATATGTTCGTCCCCATCCCCGCGTGCCCGAAAGAGGGCGGCGGCACGTATGACGCCAGAGCCTCGCAGAAGATCAACTCCACCCTGCAGTACGGCGGACTCGCCTGCACCGTGCTCACCGTTGAAAAGCTGACGGGCATGAGCATTCCATTCGCCGCCGAAGTTCAGTTCAACGGCGTTATCGAGCTGTCGAACGCCGTCGGGGGAGTCGATGTCTGTGTCGCCGAACCGATCGACGACGACTACACCCAGACCTACCTCGACGAGGGTACCCACACGCTTCAGGGCATGGCGGCGCTTCAGTTCCTTCGAACGCGCCACGGCGTTGGCGATGGATCGGACCTTGGACGGATCAGCAACCAGCAGGTGTTCCTCTCCTCGCTCGTGCGCCAGTTGAAGAGCAGCGAGACGCTCACTGACCCGACGAAGCTCTTCAGCATCGCCAAGGCAGCCGCCGGCAACATGACCCTCTCGAACAGCCTCTCCAACGTCAACACGATGGTGTCGATTGCCATGGCTCTCAAGAACATCCCGCTCGAGCAGGTCGTGTTCGTTCAGTACCCGAATGCGGAGGGCACGAGCGGCGGCCAGAGTGGGGTGCTCCCGCTTAAAGCTCCAGCGAAGCAGTTGTTCGATGCGCTTGCCTCCGATCAGCCGATCACGCTGACGGGTGACACCGGGGCGGGCTCTGTTCTCGACCCGAATGCACCGGTCGCCGAAGCTCCGCCTGCGGAGGCGCCGGTTCCCGACGCGCCTGCTCCGGATGCCACTCAGTCGGCATCCCCGGAGACCCCGGCCGCGCCCGATGTCGTCGAGCTCCCCGAGACTGTGCAGGGTCAGACCGCTGGCGATTACACATGCTCCAAGGGAAATAACTGACCCACCGGCTCCGGACGCTGTCGGCTCGAGTTGACGGCGGTTTAGAGTGGTGCTGTGAGCCCACGACCCGCACCCACGATGAAGCATGGGCAGCAATCTCGACGAGGTGCGACGGCGACGTTTTTCAAGACGACGGCCATCGCCCTCGCTGTGCTTCTCGTCAGTGGCGCGTCCGTCGCGGCCTGGGTCGTCTATGACCTGGCAACCAACGTTTCGTCCAACGCAGTTGACATCACGCAGCCGGGTGGTGCCGGCGGCTCTGCCCCAGCGGTGCCCAACATCGACGCCTTCGAGGGCGGGTTCAACATGCTCGTCGTTGGGGCTGACAATGACGAGAGTCAGGATAAGAACGCATACGGGAAGCGCGACGTCACTCTCAATGACGTCAACATGCTGCTGCATGTCTCCGAGGACCACTCCACGGCGGTCGTGGTCAGTTTCCCTCGCGACCTCGTTATCGCGCAGCCCAAATGTGTTGATCCGGAGACGGAGGAGACCGAGCGCGCCGTTTCGGCTCAGCCGCTTAACGTTTCCTTCGAGCGGGGCGGGTTGTCCTGTGTCGTCGCCACGATCTCGGAGCTGACGGGTCTCGAAATCGAGTACGCCGCCTTGATGTCATTCGACGCTGTCGTGCAGATGACCAATGCCGTCGGCGGGGTACCGGTGTGCCTTTCTGAGCGGGTGCGCGACAAGTATTCCGGTCTCGATCTGCCCGCTGGCACCACCACTATCTCCGGAGCGACGGCGCTTGCATTCCTGCGCACCCGGCATGGCGTCGGCGACGGTAGTGACCTTGCGCGCATCGCCTCGCAGCAGCAGTACATCTCGTCGCTTCTGCGCACGATCAAGAGCGATGACACGCTCACCGACATCACCAAGCTGTACGGGCTCGCCCAGGTGGCGGCCAAGCATGTAAAGCTGTCCACGTCGCTCACGAACGTGACGCAGATGGTCGCTATGGCCCGAACCTTCCAGACCATCGACCTCGACAAGCTCGCGCTTGTGCAGTATCCCGTTCAGGCTGATCCCGACAACCCCAACTGGGTCGTTCCGGACAAAACCGTCGCCAAAACACTGGTCGAGGCGATCGCCTCTGACGCCTCGTTCGTGCCGGACCCCACCGTGGAAAGGAACGGTGTTGAGGCTGACCCGAACGCGCCGGTGCCGCCTCCTGTAGCAGGTCCGCCCGCGACAGAATCGCCGGCTCCTCAGCCGCCGACGTCCACCCCATCGGCTCCGGGCACGGGTGCTACACCGACGCCGACGCCGACCTCGAACGTGATCGAAGGGCTTTCGGGTCAGACAGCCCTCGAACAGACCTGTTCCGTCGCGAATCGATAGCGGTCAGCTGTCGTTTTCGCCCGCGATTCGGAACACGGCAGATCACCCGTTATGATTGAGCCTGTGCATCCGCCCGTCGGCATGCACATGGAGACGTCGCATAGTTCGGCCTAGTGCACCACCCTGCTAAGGTGGAGTCCTCGTAAGGGGACCGCGGGTTCAAATCCCGCCGTCTCCGCCACCACCCCCACTCTTCGAGTGGGGGTTTTGTGTTGTCCGGCTCGCGCTCAGGAACCCCCCACGGCCGCTGTGACAGACTGGGCGGGAACCTTTGGCATCGCCGACGTGGTCGTTGCCGCAGTCCAAACCACTGTGGAGACTCTATGCATTCGCTTTCCCACGCCGCCAGTGTCATCGCGGCCTCGGCTGATTCGTCGTCGGCTGGCGTCGCAGACGGAATCGCCGGATGGGCGATCTCGGTCATGGAGGCCCTCGGCCCGATCGGCGCGGGAATCATCGTTTTCCTCGAGAGTGTGTTCCCTCCGATCCCCAGCGAGATCATTCTTCCGCTGGCCGGTTTCACCGCGAGCCAGGGAAACTTCAGCATTGTCGAGGCGATCGTGTGGACGACCGTCGGCTCGGTTCTCGGTGCTTTCCTGCTCTACGGGCTCGGCCGATTGCTCGGCCATGACCGCACGATGTGGCTCGCTGCCCGCATCCCGTTCGTCGACCCGGACGACATCACGAGAACCGTCGAGTGGTTCGGGCGGCACGGAAAGAAAGCCGTGTTCTTCGGACGGATGCTGCCCATCTTTCGGAGCCTGATCTCCATTCCCGCGGGCATCGAGAGGATGAACCTCGCCGTGTTCGCGGTTCTCACGCTCGCGGGATCATTGATCTGGAACAGTATTTTCGTGATCGCCGGATTCCTGCTCGGTGAGAACTGGAGCGCGGTCCTGCAGTACGCAGACATCCTCAAGTACCTCGTCGTTGCGGGTGTTGCCTGCCTCGTTGCCTGGTGGGTCGTGCGCACCGTCCTGCGATACCGTGCGCGCCGGGCAGCACTCGCCGAACAGCCCGAGGAGATGCCAGCGCCTGATCTGGACCAAACGCAGCAGCGATAGAGTCCTCGTCCTCCGTGCGCGGCTAACCTCTGGTGAACATTTCTCGCTGAGCACCCCTTTGGGGCGCGCTGTCCCCTAGGTTGGAGTGGTCAACCACA
This sequence comes from Mycetocola sp. Y791, assembly GCF_059445325.1. NCBI lineage: Bacteria > Bacillati > Actinomycetota > Actinomycetes > Micrococcales > Microbacteriaceae > Mycetocola > Mycetocola sp. Y791. The sequence continues at coordinate 31,010 of NZ_JCAIUC010000001.1, forward strand.
TGCCAGCAGGACGCGACCCGGGGTCTGTCCTGCTCGAAAGGACTGAACGTGAACAACCGCACCGTGCGATCGACGTCGATTGCCGCACTTCTCATCGGCGCCGTCGCCCTCACCGGCTGCTCCGCGGATCCGGAAGCATCCTCATCGGAAGCTCCGGCGGAATCCGGCGGAACGCTCATTGTCTACACGAACTCCAACTCGGACGGTCGCGGCGAATGGGTCACAGAGAAGGCGGCAGAGGCGGGCATCGAAATCGAGATCGTTGGTCTCGGTGGAGCCGACCTCGCCAACCGGATCGTCGCGGAGAAGAACAACCCGGTCGGCGATGTTGTCTACGGGCTCAACAACATGTACTTCGAGACACTCAAGGAAGAAGAGGCGATCACCGCCTACGAGCCGGCCTGGGCAGCAGAGGTCGACCAGGAGTCCGGTGACCCCGACGATGGCGCATTCTGGCCGCTCGTTGAGCAGGCGATCGTCACGGTCTATGACACGAACACCGTGAGCGAATCTGACGCACCGACCGAAACCAGCGACCTGTGGAGCGACAGCTCCTATGAGGGGCGCTACGAGGTCAACACGGTCCTCGGCCAGGCGACACCGCAGCTGATCCTCGCTGGTCTGCTGACGCAGTACGTCGACGAGGACGGAGATCTTGGAATTTCTGACGAGGGCTGGGAAGAGGTCGAGAAGTACTTCGCCAACGGTTCGCCCGCTGTCGAGGGAACCGATCTCTACGCTCGCCTGACTCGCGGCGAGGTTGACTACGGTGTCATTCCCTCGAGCGGAATCACGGCGCGTGACGCCGAGTATGGAACGAAGACCGGCGTCATCTCGCCCAAGATCGGCGTGCCGTACGTCACCGAGCAGATCTCCGTCATCGCCGGTACGTCGAAGGAAGCACAGGCAGAGGAGTTCATCGACTGGTTCGGCAGCGCCGAAGTCCAGGGCGAGTTCGCCGCCGAGTTCTCGGCCTACCCGGTCAATGAGAAGGCCCGTGCCTCGGCTCTCCCCGAGGTCATCGAGCTGATCGACTCCCTCGAGAAGCAGGACATTGACTACGGATTCGTGCGCGAGAACATCAGCGCGTGGGTCGAGAAGACCGAACTCGAGTACCTGCCCTAACCGCTCGTCCTTCCCGTCTCTGGGGTGAGGCGGCCGCGGGTAGTCCGCGGCCGCCTTTCCCCCTCAACCGCCGTTCATCGTGGAACGGTCTGCTGGAGCCCAGATGATCACGTACGACAACGTCGAAGTCCGGTTCGGTGAGCACGTCGCCATTCCCGACCTCAACCTCGAAATCGCCGAGGGCGAGTTCTTCACTCTCCTTGGCCCATCGGGCTGCGGCAAGACAACGGCACTCCGAACGCTCGCGGGCTTCATCGAGCCGTCACGCGGCAGGATTTTTATCGACGGTAAGGATGCCACTCGGCTGCCGAGTGAGAAACGCCGCGTCGGTATGGTGTTCCAGAACTACGCACTCTTCCCCAGCATGAGCGTCGGTGAGAATATCGCCTTCGGACTGGCCGTTCGTAAGACCAAGAGGGCAGAAGCCGATCGGCTCGTCGCTGAGATCGCCGACCAGGTCGAACTCACGCGTGAGCAGCTCGACAAGAACGTCGCCGAGCTCTCGGGTGGTCAGCAGCAGCGAGTGGCCATCGCACGAGCGCTCGTGCTCAAGCCGCGCATCCTGCTGCTCGACGAGCCGCTGTCCAACCTCGACGCCAAACTGCGTGTGCAGTTGCGCGAACAACTGAAGAACCTCCAGAGCGAACTCGGGATCACCACGGTCTACGTCACCCATGACCAGGAAGAGGCCCTGACGATGAGCGATCGGATCGCCGTTTTCAACAAGGGCGTCGTCGAGCAGGTGGGCACCCCGGAGGAGATCTACGACCGGTCCCGAACAGAATTCGTGTGCACCTTCGTCGGGGCCATCAATGCGCTGTCACCTGACTTCGTCCAGCGGCTCGTCTCAGCCGGCGCCTCTGGGCTCGACCCAGCGAAGCCGTCGTACCTTCGCCGGGAGAAGGTGTCTCTGTACCCGCCGCGAACAGGGGAAAACAGCATCCGTCTGGATGGCGTTGTCGCAGCGCGTACCTACCACGGTGCGTACAGCACCTACGCGATCGAGTCGGGTGCAACAACGCTGCTCGCGATGGTGACGGAGAACGGCGACGCTGTGTTGGAGCCGGGTTCGACGGCCGACCTCTACGTCGACCCGACCTCGATCCTGCAGTACTGAGGAGTCGACATGCGGAACTCATCGCTCGGGGCCATGCTCCGCTCGCCGCTCGTGATCGTTGTCTCGGTGGTGCTCGTGTGGTTCATCGTCACCTTCCTGCTGTTCCCGAACATCAACCTGCTGGTGTCGACGTTCTTCCCGGGCGGCGAGTTCAGCGCCCGCGCGGTGGAAAAGCTCGTCAGCTCCGAGCGCGCCATGAAGAGCCTGTGGCACAGCTTCCTGCTCGCGATCACTCTTTCGGTGACGGTCAACGTTGTCGGCATCTTCATCGTGCTCGTCACGAAGTACTTCCAGATCCGGGGCGCCCGCGTGCTCTGGCTTGGCTACGCCACCACACTGATTTACGGCGGCATCGTGCTCGCCGCCGGCTACAACTTCATCTACGGCCGGTACGGGTTCATCACCAACGCCGTTCGCAACGTCTGGCCAGAGGTCGATCCGAACTGGTTCTCCGGCTTCTTTGCCGTTGTGCTCGTGATGACGTTCGCGACGACAACGAACCACATGCTGTTCCTGTCCTCGGCACTCGCGAAGGTCGACTACCAGACCATCGAAGCGGCACGGAACATGGGAGCGTCGACCTGGCGCATCCTGTGGAAGATCGTTTTGCCCGCCCTCCGTCCGATGATTTTCGCCGTCACGGTGCTGACCTTCCTCACCGGTCTCGGCGCGCTCACCGCACCGATCGTGCTCGGTGGTCCTGACTTCCAGACCATCGCACCGATGATCGTCACGTTCTCGAAGAGCACCAGTTCCCGTGACCTCGCCGCGCTCCTGGCGATCATCCTCGGCGTCGCTACGATCATCCTTCTCGCGGTCATGAACCGCGTCGAGAAGTCGGGCGTCTACTTCTCCGTCGCGAAGGTCGCGACCCCGCTGCAAAAACAGCGAATCCCGAACCGCGCGGCGAACGTGATCGTCCACATCATCGCCTATGTCCTCTTCGTCATCTACGCGGCGCCGGTGCTGCTCATCGTCCTGTTCTCCTTCGTCGATTCGACCGCGGTGCTCACCGGGTCGATCACGCTCGGTTCGTTCACCCTCGACAATTACGCGACGGTCTTCGGTACTCCTGCCGTGCTCCGGCCGTTCGTCGTCAGCGTCGTCTACAGCGCGCTCGCAGCACTCATCGTCGTCGGTGGGCTGCTGTTCGTCTCGCGGGTGATCCAGAAATATCGGAACCCTGTGACATCCGTTCTCGAATATCTCCTGCACATTCCGTGGATTCTGCCGACGATTCTCATTGCACTCGCACTCGTGATGACGTTCGACCGGCCCAACCCGCTCATCGGTGGCCAGGTGCTCACGGGCACCGCCGTGCTGCTGCTCGTCGCGTACATCATCGTGAAGATCCCGTTCACGCTGCGGCTGCTCAAGGCGGCGTTCGCGTCGATTCCCGATTCACTCGAGGATGCCGCTCGCATCCTCGGTGCGAAGTCACTGTTCACCTTCCGCAAGGTGTTGTTCCCGCTCGTGATTCCGACGGCCGCCGCGATCACCGCGCTCAACTTCAACAGCCTGCTCGACGATTACGACGCCGCCGTCTTCCTGTATCACCCGCTGTACGAACCGCTCGGCATCGCCATCAAGGCGAGCACCGAGGGTGAGAACAACCTCGACTCGATGTCGATCACCTTCGTCTACACGGTGCTGCTCATGATCATCATGGGCCTCACGATGTATCTCGTGTATGGCCGCTCTGCCGGCACGAAGAAGCGCCGTTCTCGGTTCAGCGTCGTCGGCGGGCCGTCTGCGGCCGGTCCGGGTGCAGCGGGCACGGATGCAGCAGGCACGGATGCCGTGGCAACCGCGGGGGCAAATCCTCGTTCCTGAGTGATGCGTGCGTTCCTGACCGAAGATCGGCGCGGGCTTTTTGCATCCTGCGCAAATATTGCGGTTTTCTTACCCCGTTCCGGGGTCAATCCTGACGCAGCTGCCGGAGGGTAGTCCTTGCAAGGGGAGAAACCCCTTGTCGTGTTGCCAGGCCGCCCGAGGTCGGCACGCGGAGCGACCGTTCTGCGCTGCTGCGCTTACCCGATCGCGCAGCTCAGACCGGAATGATGACGCACTCCCGAAGATAAGCCGGGCGTGCGTTCAGGAAGGTTATTGTGAAGACTCACACCAAACTACTCGCCGGCTTCAATGCCAGCGTTCTCGTGGGAGCCGCCCTAGTGCTCTTCGCGGGAGCAGCACCGGCGTCCGCGCACACACCGAAGGTAGTTGCGACGTGCGACAGCCTGACCGTGACACTCAAGAACTATGGCGCGACCGCCAAAAACTCCGCCAAGGTGACCATCGACGGCAAGACCGTCGAGAACGCAACCTTCGGTAAGGAATTCGTCAAGGCATACAAGTTCGACGACCGGACAGTTGCCCACAGCTACACCGTCGTCGTGGACGCACCTGGCACCACTTACGACGTCACCGAATCGAAGAAAAGCGAGCCGTGTCCAGCGCCAGCGAAGCCTCCGGTAGTCAAGCCTCCGGTGGTTAAGCCTCCGGTAAAGCCTCCAGTCGTTACACCTCCGGTAGTCACACCGCCGGTCGAGGAACCGCCGGTTGTTGTTCCGGAGAAGCCCAAGCCGCTCGAGAGCGCCAAGTCGGTTGAGGATGTCAATTGCGAGAGCAAGACGGTCAAGACCACCACCACGACCGTAACCACCGGTTGGACGCTCGATGAGAAGTCCAACACCTGGGTCAAGGACGCACCGAAGACCACGGTGAAGGAAACCGTACGGGACGCCACAGCCGGTGAGTGCCCTGTCGAGACTCCTCCGACGAAGGTAACACCGCCGGTCACCGACACGCCTCCGACGGCCGTTACGCCTCCGGTCACCCCTCCGGCGCCTGCGTCGACCACTCCTCCGGTTGCCGACACCACTCCGGTTGCTGATGCCCTGCCGTCAACGGGTGCGGATGCCGCCTGGGCGCTCCCGCTCGCGGGTGCCCTGCTCCTCGCTGGTGGCGCACTGATGCTCGTGCGTCGTACACGCCGCGCTTAAGCACACAGCTGAACACAGGAACGGCCCGGAGAATTCTCCGGGCCGTTCTTCTGTCGCGGGTGCCGCCTGGCTCTCGGCGCCGCTCGCTCCTGCGGCGTCCGTCACGGGGTAGGTGCCGAACGCAGCACGGCCCGGGAAGCGAGAGCTGCCCGGGCCGTGCTGTCGGTGAAACGTTACTTCTGCTGACGTGCCTTCTCGTCGGCGAGGGCGCGCTGCCCGGCCTTCTTGTCGTTGATGCGGCTGTTCTCGGCACGCACCTCGGCCTGGGTGGCGCGCTCGGCCACGAGCCACGCCGGGGGAGCCTCGAGGAGTGCGGTGATCTCGGCCGTCGTGAGCGCGGCGTCGTTCATCTCGGCGCGTGCGAGACCGGACACAGAGACGCCGAGCTTGCGGGCAACCTCGATGCGGGGGTGCGGGCCGTTCTTGCGCAACTCGACCAGCCATTCCGGCGGCGAGCTCAGCAGCTCATTGAGCTGTTCGCGGGTGACCGGGTTCGAGCGGAATTCTTCGGGAGTTGCCGGCAGGTAGACGCCCAGCTTCTTAGCGGCCGTCTCCGGCTTCATCGTTTGGGGGGTCTTGTTCGTTGCCATGTTCCCAGCTTAACTGCCAACCGGCACCGTGGAGCGCGGGAGGAGGCATCCGTAATACCCTGAACAGACCGCCGCACACCGATGCGGTGGGGATGGAAGAGGACCGATGGATACTGCCGAGACGCCAGGACCGTCGTTCACCATAGCTTTTGTGCCCGGGGTGACGCTCGCCAAGTGGGCAACCGTCTGGCAGGAACGCCGCAAGGATCTGCCGCTGGCCTTCGCGCCGACCACCGAAACGGATGCCGTGAGCGTGCTTCACGAAGGAACCGCTGACGTCAGTTTCGTGCGGCTTCCCGTCGACGACACTGACCTCAGTTTGATCCCGCTGTACAGCGAGATCGCCGTCGTTGTTGTGCCCAAGGACCACGACATCGCAAAACTCGAATCGGTGACGGTTGCTGAGCTCGCCGACGAACACCTGCTGCAGGACCCTGACGAGGTGCCCGAGTGGCGCGACGTCGCGGCCGAGGTGCGCGATGGATCGCGTCGGCCGTTGCCCGAACTGCGGTCGGTCGAGGACGCGATCGAGCTCGTTGCGGCCGGAGTGGGAATCGTCATTGTGCCGCAGTCCGTTGCGCGGTTGTATGGGCGTAAGGATGTCGTCGCTCGGCCCGTCACAGACGTCGCCGAGACCCGGATCGGGCTGGCCTGGGTCGCCGAGGAGACGACTCCGGATATCGAGGACTTCGTCGGTGTGGTGCGGGGGAGGACCGCGCGGTCGTCCCGTGCTCCACAGGAAGAGCCGGAGAAGGCGCCACCGAAGGAGCGCAAACCCCAGCAGAAGCCGAAGGCGAAGCCGTTCACTCCGCGCCAGGGCCGCGCCCCGAAGAAGCTGGGCAAGGGCCGCAACCGGGGTCGCGGGCGCTCCTAGCCAGCGCTACGCAATGGTCGTGCCGAATGCGAGCCCGAGCAGATAGGTGATGGCGGCAGCGCCGTAGCCGATCGCGAGTTGACGCAGCGCACGTTTGAGCGGTGACGCTCCCGACAGCACACCAACGACAGCGCCGGTCATCAGCAGGGCGATGCCAACGAGGATGGCGGCGACCGCAACGGCACCGAGCCCGCTCATGCCGAACAGGTACGGCAGCACGGGGATGATCGCGCCGGACGCGAAGAACAGGAAGCTTGAGAGCGCGGCGCCCCGTGCGGAGCCGATCGAATCGCCTGTCTGGGCAGACAGGGTGCCGGTGTCGAGCCCGACGTGCACGCAGTCGAGGTTGTTGAGCACCTCGCGGGCATGCTCGGCGGCCTGCTGGGGCGCCATCCCGCGCACCCGATAGACGTACTGCAGTTCGTTCGCGTTGACGTCGAGCTGGGGGAGCACCTGCCTGGCGGTTGGGTCTGGCGTGGTCGAGTCGAGCAGTTCGCGCTGCGAGCGGACGGACACATACTCACCCGCGGCCATCGACAGGGCACCGGCGAGCAACCCGGCAACACCCGCGGCGAGGACAACACCGGTGCCGACGCCGGTCGCACTCATGCCGAGCACGAGCGCGAGGTTGGAGACCAGGCCGTCGTTGGCTCCGAAGACAGCGGCGCGGAACGTTCCCGACATGTTGTTGCGGCCGCGTGCTGCCAAGCCGCGCACGATCTCGGTGTGCAGGCGTTCGTCGGCCGCCATCGCGTCTGTCGCGTCGGCATCCGCTTCGTACGGAGATCGCGATTCAGTCCGCTGCATCAAGGCGAGTACGAAGACCGAGCCGAAGCGTTTCGCGAAGAAGCCGAGCAGTCGGGTGCGCAGCGCCGTACGGGTGGGCTCGTTCGCGTGCTCGCCGAGCAGGTCGATCCAGTGAGCTTCGTGGCGGCGTTCCGCCTCGACGAGGCCGAGAAGGATCGCGCGTTCCTCGCCGGTACGCCGACGGGCGAGTTCGCTGTAGACGGATGCTTCGGCGCGTTCGTCGGCAAGGTACTGTCGCCAGCGTTTGATGTCGGATGCCGTCGGCGATGTGCGGGGTTCGGTCACGGTACTGCTCCTGAATCGGGTGACCGACGATTCCGGGGTGCGGAAACTTCGGCCATCGTTGAGATGTGGCCGAAGGTCTCGCTCGCCCGCAGTGCGCGGGTGGGCTGCCGGGTCGAAAGACCAGTGTGTCGACAGACCGCGTCGCCGTTTCTGGAGTGAAGCGGCGGTGGGAACTACTCCCCTTCGCTGGGAGAGAGTCTACCCCAGCGAGTTCTGCTGGATCGGGGTTGGCCGGGCATCACCTGAGCGCACTTTCAACGTACGCTCATAGGTATGGCACGAAGCAATAAGAAGCGGCCGAGCATCAGGGAGTCAGGTGGCTTCACCAACTGGCTCAACAACTCGCTGCGGCCGTACATTGGCCCACCTCCGCTCGGGCCATACAACGAGGAGCCGTTGCCGCCCGCCTCGGCGTCGGCGTGCCCCCTCTGCGGTCAGCTCATGTCTCTGCACATCGTCGACCGCAGTGGTGAGCGCACCCAGCTGTACTGCCCGACCGGTGACGACACGGCGGCCAGCGCGTAGGATCACCCGCGTGGAGCATCCGCGACTGTTCGAACCGGGTGACGCGGTCGTCGACCGCGTGCGGCAGATCTGTGCCGAGTATCCGGAGTTCGCTGAGGTCGAGGCGTGGGGCCGACCCACATTCCGTGCGGGCAAGAAGCTCTTCGCGGTGATGGGGTCGTCGATGGATCGCCCGCATACCCTGGTGTTCAAACCTGATCCCGACGAGCGGCCGGCTCTTCTCGAAGACCCGCGGTTCTTCGTGCCTCCCTATTTCGGGCCGGGTGGCTGGCTCGGCGTCGACCTCGTCGAGGCTGATGTCGATTGGGAAATTCTGGCGGAACTCATTGACGAGTCGTATCGGCAGATCGCGCTCAAGCGCCAGATCGCAGCGCTCGATGCGCGCGGATTGCGTTAGGGGATTAACGAAACGGATGCCGTCCCGCGTGCGTGCGGGACGGCATCCGTGTGAAAAATGGTGGCGTTCGGAGCGCCGCGGGTCAGTCGGTTGCGGTGAACTCGTCGTTACGCCGGTCGATCGCCTCGGTGAGGCGCTCGAGCTGTGCCGCGAAGCTCTCGAGTTCGTCGACCTCCCAGTCGGTCAGCAGCGGATACATAACGGACCTGCCCGACGGATTGACCGAGCGCATACGACGGGTGCCTTCCTCGGTCAGCACGAGGAAACGGGCCCTGCCGTCGGACGGGTCTGTGCGCGTCTCGACCAGGCCGAGCTCTTCGAGCTGCCGGATATGCCTGCTCACAACGCTCCGATCGACCACCAGGCGTTCGGCCGCGACACTGGCCTGCACCGAACCGCATCGCTGGATCAGCCGGAGCAACTGAAAGCCAGCAGGCGGAAGGGTGGGGTCGATCGCCGCTGCCGCGTTCTTCAGGATGAGCTGAAGCTTGCGCGACAGGGCACCCATGTTGACCTCGACGCCCACGATGGCCGCTGAATGCCGGTCGGAGTCGGGAGAGACGTTCGTCGCATCCGTGGTCATGGCATCCTCGTCGGATTCGATGTCGCGCCATCATCTTCCGGCTTCACGGTCGGGATCTGACCGGTTGGATTTGCGAGGCCGACCGGGGGGAGCGCAACACTCGCCGTCGAGACATCGATGAGGATGTCGCTGGCGTCGCGGTCGTGCGACGTGTCGACGGGCTGCTTCTTCAACTGCACGGCGTTGAGCTTACCGAGCGGTGCGTTCGGAATGAAGATCGTCGCGATGAGAGTGACGAGGGTGAGCGGAACGGCGCAAAGGAAGACGAAGCCAACCCCACTGCCGTACGCACTCTCGACGACGCTCTGCAACACCTCGGGCAGCTCGTGGATCTGCGGGATCGTTCCGCTGCCGAGGTACTTCCCAGCGAGGGCCTGGTCCGTCGGCGCGAGGGCACCGACGTTCTCCTTGATGCTCTGCGCGACGACGGTGCCGAGCACCGATCCGAGTACGGAGACGCCGATGGTGCCGCCGAGGCTCCGGAAGAAGGTGACGGCGCTGGTGGCGACGCCGAGGTTGCGCACCTCGATCGTGTTCTGAACCACCAGCACGAGGTTCTGCATCAGCATGCCGAGACCCGCACCCAGGACGGCCATGTAGATGCCCACGAGGACGAGGTTGGTGTCGTAGTGGAGAGTGCCGAGGAGGACAGAGCCGATGACCGTGAGGACTGCGCCGGTCACCATGATTGCCTTCCACTTGCCGCGACGGCTGATCATGCCACCGAAGATCGTCGAGGAGATGAGCAGACCGGCCATCATCGGAATGGTGAGCAGCCCGGACTCTGTCGGCGTGGCTCCGCGGGCGAGCTGCATGTACTGCGCGAGGAAGACTGACGTGCCGAACATGGAGACACCGACTGAGATGCTGGCGATCACGGAGAGCGTGAACGTGCGGTTCTTGAACATGCCGAGAGGGATGATCGGTTCAGGCGACTTGAGTTCAACGACGACAGCGCCGACCAGAAGGATGACAGACCCGAGCACCATCAGGAGGCTCGGTAGTGAAATCCAGTCGAACTGCGTGCCGGCGAGCGACACCCAGATCAGGAGGAGCGAAACACCGGCGGCGATGAGGATCGCGCCGAGGTAATCGATGTGAACCTTGCGCTTCGGCTGTTTGGGCAGGTGGAGCGTGCGCTGCAGCAGGACGATCGCGATGATCGCAATCGGCAACGCGATGAAGAAGTTCCAGCGCCAGCCGAGGGAATCCGTCACCAGGCCACCGAGGAGCGGTCCACCCACGGTCCCGACGGCCATGACGCCGCCGAAGAGGCCGGCGTACTTGCCACGGTCGCGGGGGCTGATGATGTCCGCCATGATGATCTGGCTGAGCGCGGCGAGCCCGCCGCCACCGAGGCCCTGAAGCACGCGGAAGAGGATCAGGGTGTCGGTGTTCTGCGAGAAACCGGCGGCAGCCGAGCCGATGACGAAGAGGCCGAGCGCAAGCTGGATGAGCAGCTTGCGGTTGAAGAGGTCAGCGAACTTTCCCCACAGCGGGGTGGAGACGGTTGTTGCCAGGAGGGTCGAGGTCACGACCCAGGTGTATGCGGACTGGTCGCCCTCGAGCTCGGAGATGATGAGGGGGAGGGATGTCGCGACGACGGTTCCGGCGAGGATCGACACGAACATGCCGAGAAGCAGACCCGAGAGGGCTTCGAGCACCTGACGGTGGGTCATGGTGCCGTCGGCGGAAGCGGTCCGTTGTGGTTTTATCGGTGCGGATGACCGTGAAGCTCGAGGCATGTGACTCCTGATGACGCGGGGAAGCTTTATTGACAAATGTCAACTATAACATTGACAAACATCAATTATAACCCACGCTAAGGGTTCTGTCACGTGACCGTCGCTGCCTCGATTGGCGCGGAGCCGCCGGGTCATGTAGTCTCTAATACGGCCTGCGGAGCGAGAGATTGTCTCCCGGCCAAGCCCATGCGCCCGTAGCTCAACGGATAGAGCATCTGACTACGGATCAGAAGGTTGGGGGTTCGAATCCCTTCGGGCGCACGGTATGCCCCGGAAAGACGCCGATTACGGCTGTCTCTCCGGGGCTTTTTCGTTGGTGCCCCACACTATCCCCACACTTTGAATTGCTGACCGGGTTCTGTGCCCGCGTTCCCTGGGCTTGTTCTGGGAGCGCGGTATACCGCGGGTTCGGGTCTGTCGGTCCGTTACAAGAGCACGGGTGCGTGCCACCTAGACGGTGATCTCCCACTCGGCGGCTTGCGCTTCTCGGGCCTCGCGTTCCGTCGACGGCGGGAAAACGTTGCGGTAGCTGGAAATCTCACCGGTGATGACCTTGACGATCACGTCCACCATTTCCTGCGGGTCGCCCTGCCCCGGGTAGGTAAACGTTGGTAGCTGCCAACCCGGCAGGACCGCCGTCTCCGGGTCGTACCAATAGGACGACGCTTCGATCGCGGTGTCGTTGAAGCCGGTTTGGAAGGGCCCGGGCTCCACAGTCGCCACGGTGACGCCGAGGGGCTTCAGCTCCTCCCGCAACGTGGCGGCGATCGCCTCGATCGCGTACTTCACCGCGGTGTATGCGCCGCCGAAGGGCTGAGCCAGCAGGCCGGCAATGGAAGAGTTGAACACGATCTTGCCGCTGCCGCGAGCGGCCATCTGACGGATGAAGCTCTTCGTCAACTCCAGGGGAGCAAACACGTCCGACTCGAAGTTCGCCCGAATGAGCGACATCGGCATGTCGGTCAGATTTCCGATGTAAGCCACGGCCGCGTTATTGAACAGCACGTCGACGTCATAGCGGAGCGCGTGCGCAACGTCGACCTCGTCGAAAAGGTCGAGCTTGATGACCTCGATGTTCTCCAAGCCGGCGGCCGCGATCTCTTGGCGCAACTGCGTCGCCTGCGGCCAGATCTGCACCCCCGCGATAACCCGATACCCGAGACGGGCCAAATCGAAGGCGGCGAGTCGGCCGAAGCCAGTACCTGCGCCGGTAATAAGAACGGTATTCATGTCGGCCTTCTTTCGTTGGTAACTAACTGGTTGGTATTTAAGGTAAGGGCGCCGTGTGTGAATGTCAACTAGCTAGTTAGTTATTGATGCGCATGACGGCGCCGAAGGGGTGAACCGACGACGAGGATCGAGCGCCACAGCCGAGGTCGCCCAGCATGAGCTGGAGGCTAACGAGGCCAAAACTTCCGCCGCCTTGCGACGAACCGGTGCGGACTTGCCAAAGCGGGCAGGCCGAGCACGAACACGAACGGGTTGGAGATCAGGGGTAAGGGGCAGGCCGCACACGCCCATGGCGGATTCATGAAACTTGGAAACGCCACGCGCGAACGGATACTCGATGCAGTGACCGCTGAGTTCGCGCAGTTCGGGATTGAAGCCATCGAAGGCCCCGCCTCGCCCACTCCGGCATCTCGGACGGGCGCGTCAGTGCGCGACACCAAGCAGGCACCAACTAGTTGGTTCTATCATGGTCACCATGAGAAAAAGTGGGGAAGCGAGCCGAGCCAAGATCCTTGAGGCGGCGAAGACCGAGTTCGCGCAGTACGGTATTGCCGGAGCTCGCGTGGCTCGAATCGCGGACAACGCAGGGGTCAACAAAGCACAGTTGTATGCCTACTTCGTCAGCAAGGAATTGCTGTTTGACGCTGTCTTCGCTGAGGCAATCAACTCGATCATGGACGCCGTCCCCTTCACTCCGGAGGACCTGCCCGGGTACGCGGTCGCGCTCTACGACGACCACCTCGAGCACCCGGAGTTGGTGCGGCTGGCGACGTGGTCTCGGCTCGAGCGGCGGCCCACGGGGCATCTCAGTAGTGAGCTATCGACCGAATATGGCAACAAGGAAATCGCTATCGCGGCGGCGCAGGATGCCGGTCTCGTCGACGAAAAGTTCGATCCCTTCGACATCATCGCGAGCGTTGTCGCCATCTCGATGGCCTGGTCGCCAACGAGCACTGTATTCGCCGCTAGTCCGACGGATCCTGCCGCTGAGCACGAGCGCCGCCGGGATGCCTTGCGAACAATCGTCGCGCGAGGATTCGCGCCGTCGACTCAGCAGATCTGAGCAACTGACTACCGAGGGTCTCGTGAGCGAGTCCATCAATCCACTCGGTGCATACCCTGTGGCAGAGCTGGCCGGCATCGTTGGTGGCGGCACGCGTCATGTGCCGGGGTTACGAACTGCCAGACGGACGAACGAGCAGGCCCGACCCTATGCTCCCGCCGGCCTCGACGACGACGATCGACAGTGCGATCGCCCCGAGCATCCCGGTGAGAAGCAGCGGGTGGGCGCGCCGAAAGCTCGCATGAAGAGACGTTGAGCGTGAAAACGACGAGCAGGGACACACGGAGCGGCACGGCAACCGACGCGAGCCAGAGGCGTTTCACAGCTCCTTCATGTCGAGGACGAATCGGAACCGGACGTCGTTGCGTTCGAGTCGCTCGAGTGCTGTGTTGACGTCGCGCGCGGGCAGGACCTCGACGTCGGCGGTGATGCCGTGCTCATTGCAGAAGTCCAACATCGCCTGTGTTCCCGTGGTTCCTCCGCCGCCTGCTGAGGCGATGCTCCTTCTCCCGAAGAGCAACGCGAAGGGGTCGAATTGCAGGGAACCGAGCGCGCCGAGAGCGCACAGTGTCCCGTCGAGCGCGAGGGTGTGAAGGTACGGGGTGAGGTCGTGTGGCGCCGAGGCGGTGTCGACGATGAGGTCGAACCGGTTCGCTTGCTCCTGCATGGCCGCCTCATCTCTTGACATGATCACTTCGTCCGCTCCCAAGAGTTCCGCACCGGCGGCCTTCTGCGCGGATGTGGTGAACAGGACGACGTGGGCGCCGAGTGCATGGGCGAACTTCACGGCGAGGTGTCCGAGGCCGCCGAGTCCCACGATTCCGACGGTCTTGCCCGGTCCGGCGCCCCAGGCGATGAGGGGCTCCCAGACCGTGACTCCCGCGCACATGAGGGGAGCGACGCCGGCGGGGTCGAGCTTGTCGGGGAGGGCGTAGACGAACTTCTCCTTCGCTACGTATTCAGTCGAGTACCCGCCTTGAGTCACGGTTCCGTCGATGCGGTCGGTGCTGCCGTAGGTGAGGGTGGGGTATTCCAAGCAGTAATTCTCTTGGTTGGCAAGACACATGTAGCAGGCGCCGCACGAATCGGCGAGGGTTCCGACCGCGACGGGGTCTCCCAGCCGGAATCGAGTGACATCGGTTCCTATCGCCGTGACGAGGCCGACGAATTCGTGCCCTGGGACGAGGGGCTTGTTCCCGTGGCGGTGGATCTCGTTGAGGTCGGAGTGGCAGACTCCACAGAAAGTCACGTCGATGGCGACATCGTCTCCACGCAGATCGCGCCTCTGAATGGTCTGAGCAGTGAGGGGCTGGCCGTCCGTGACAGCGACGAGTGCAGTGGTTTCTCGCATGGGATCTCTTCTTTCGTAGTGGAGTGCGGTTGGTGATGAGGAGCGGACGGATGCGTTTCGGGGAGGCCGGTGCGGAGCTGTGACGGTGACGCCTCTGCGCCGCACCCTGCTGGTCGGAGTCCGATGACGACGGTGTTCTTCTCGTGCGTCTTGGGGTTGGGGTCGATCGTGTGGAGCGCGCCCCCGGACGCGGCGGGCACCCAGAAGCCACTGACGAAGAGCTGGTTCGCGACACCGGCGATGAAGACCGGTCCCGGACGCGTCCCAGGGTCGAGGCGAAGAGAGAGGAACATGGTCAGTTCTACTAACAAACTAGTCGGTTACTGATTTGTCAATAACGTAAGGCCTGCCCGTCCGAAAGTCAACCAACCAGTTAGTCAAACCAGCCGCGGAGGTAGTCTCGCTTCACGCGCCGGACGGCGATGATGTCACCGACACAAGGATCCTGGCGATCGCTCTCGCTCAAGATCCCGAGCTCCGCAGCGGGTTGAGGCGCGCGCAGCTGAGCTGGTGCCGTCCTGGCTGCAGCGCTACCACTCCGCCACCACCCGGCTCTCAGAGGCGGCCCGGGAGGAGTTCGACCGCGTCCGACGTCAGTCCAGCTCGCCCGAACGAACTAATTTCACAATCCCGCCGGGCGCGAACGGTGACCGGCGAGGGGCGACCCATAAGTGGCATGTCCTCTCCGATGAGTTCGGCAACTACCGAGCTGACCTGCAGTCACTCGAGCAGTACGTGCTCGAGACGGAGCTCTGCCATGCAGCTGTCGTTTGGTACCGCAACCCATCGAATCGGGCCAAGATCGCTCTCGTCATTCCCTGGCAGAAGCGGGACGGCTGGCACAGTCTGTACATCGACTTCCTCTTCGTCCACGCATCCGCGGGAGTGCTAAGGCCTTCGATTGTTGACCTGCACGGTGCGTTCATTACGAAGCCGTCGGCAAGCTCAGGGGCCTTGCCGCATACGTCGAGAAGCACCCAGATGTGTTTCACCGTGTGCAGGTCGTTGACCAGCTCGAGGGCCGGTACCGAAATGCTGGATCTGCTCGACGATGGTGTGCGTGCCGCTCCTCACGTACAAGGGCAAGGACACCGACGATGCCGCTGAGCTTTGATGCGCTCAAACCGGTACTGATCGCATCTGCAATGCCCGCCGGAACCCCTCCGGCCGTGCCTCGCTGAGTCATTACTCACGTCGCCGAACCGCTTCGGCGCCGACCGTGATCCGAACCCAGCAACTGCCCAAGTGCTGGGCGGCCCGGTCGGCTGTGGGACGGTTCGAGATGGTCCCGCTTGCTTCGTCACGTTCGTCCGCTCTCTCTACGGATCAAAAGGGCTGGGGGTTCGAATCCCTTCGGGCGCACGGTATGCCCCGGAAAGACGTCGATTACGGCTGTCTCTCCGGGCTTTTTTGTTGGCGCCCTGCGCCGGTCTGGCTCGCCGCTGGCCTGGCAGCGGGATCTCGACTCAGCGCTGTGTCGCTGCACTGCCATGGTCGTCGCCAGCCTGAGTTGATTGAACTCCGAGATTACGGATGCTCAAGGCGCAGGCGATTTGGGATGGCCGTTCACGGGGCGCGCAGGTTGGAGTGGCAGCAATTGCTTACTTCAGCTGAACGCAAATGTCTTTGTTGACGCCGGGGGTGCGAGCGGGTTACTCTGTGTGAGTTATACGAATAACTGGCTTACGAGGAGGTGAGACATGGTACCCAAACGCAATAGCCCGACAATGTGGGAAGTGGCCGAGCGCGCCGGAGTGTCTCAGGCGACGGTCTCCCTCGTGCTCAATAACGTTGGCGGAAGTCGAGTAGCTGACGCGACCAAGGCCCGTGTCCTCGACGCGGTCGAGGAACTTGGTTTCCGCACAAACGCTTTCGCCAGGTCCCTTCGAAGCGGCAAGTCGGGAATGATCGGTTTCATCTCAGACGAAGTCGCAAGCGCCCCCTTCGCCGGCAAACTCCTCAAAGGAAGCCAGCTCTGCGCCTGGGAATCGGGAAACGTTATCCTCAGCGTCGATACGTTCAACGAACCCGAGCTCGAAGCGGCCGCGATCGAAATGATGCTGTCCTACCGCGTTCAAGGCGTCGTTTACGCCTCGATGTACCACCGCGTTCTCGATGTGCCAGCAGCCTTGGCGGGAATACCTACCGTGGTCGTCAATGCGCAGGATCGCGCTCGCCTGGTGCCCAGCGTCTTCCCCGATGAGGAGCTGGGCGGATACACTGCCGCGAAGCATCTAATCGAAGCGGGCCATACGCGGATCGGGATGATCAACATTCAGTCATCTGATAGCGATTTGCCCGCAGGGATCGGTCGACTCGCGGGTTACCGCCGAGCCCTTAATGAAGCTGGCATCGGGGAGGACCCGCGTTTCGTCCGGTATGGTTCCGGAATCGTTGAAGACGGCTTCGACCTGACGCGAGCTCTCATGAAGGAGACTGAGCGACCGACTGCGATCTTTTGTGGCAACGACCGGACCGCGTGGGGCGCATACCGCGCCCTGGAGTCGCTTGACCTTCGCGTGCCGGACGACTGCTCGATCGTCGGCTTTGATAATCAAGACACCCTCGCGCCCTACCTTGACCCTGGGCTGACCACCGTTGCGCTGCCCTATGAGGAGATGGCCCGCCGGGCCGTCGAACTGCTTCTCGCCGCTGAGGAGCCGACCCAAAATCCCATCGAATGTTCATTGGTCCGTCGTGGATCAGTGGCGAGTGCAAAGGTGCCCGCATGACCACAGAAACATCGCCGCAGATAATCTCCCGAGCAAGGCCAGAACTCAAACGCAGTCGAGCGCGTTCGCGCCTACGGCGCGCACTTCAGTCATGGCAGTTATACGTATTACTAACCCCGGCAGTTGTCTACATTGTGCTGTTTAAGTACTGGCCGATGTATGGAGCCCAGATCGCCTTCCGCGACTACAACCCCGCTGACGGGTTCGCCGGCAGTCCGTGGGTCGGGTTGGAGCACTTCATCCGATTTGTCGAGTCGTTCCAATTCGAGCGACTTCTGGTGAACACTCTGACCGTGAACGCGCTGGGTTTGCTGCTCGCGTTCCCGGTGCCGATAATCCTCGCGCTCATCGTGAACCAGCTGCAGAGCGACCGATTCAAGAAGCTCACTCAGACTGTGCTGTACTCGCCGTCCTTCATTTCGGTCGTCGTTGTGGTCGGGATGATCCACCTGCTGTTCTCTCCGCGATCAGGAATCGTCAACAACGCGATCGTGACCTTTGGGGGCGACCCGATTTTCTTTATGGGGTCTCCGGACTGGTTCCGGCCGTTGTACATCGGGTCGGACATCTGGCAGAACGCCGGTTTCTCGATGATCGTTTACCTCGCGGCGCTCACTGCGATCGACCCTGCGCTGCACGAAGCCGCTCGAGTCGACGGAGCGAATAAGTGGCAGCGGATCCGGCACATCGACATCCCCGGCATCATGCCGGTAATCACGATCCTATTTATCCTCGCGATCGGCAACCTGTTCAACCTCGGCTTCGAGAAGGTCCTGCTGATGCAAACCGATCTCAACCTGCCCACGTCCGAAGTCATCCAAACCTATGTCTACAAAGCGGGCTTGCAACAAGCACAGTTCAGCTACTCAGCCGCAATTGGGCTGTTCAACTCCCTAATCAACCTCGTTCTGCTGCTGACCTTCAACTGGGTCGCCCGCCGTTCGGGCCAATCGAGCCTTTGGTGATGACGCCATGACCCACACACTTCCCAGTGCACCTGAACGACTTGTGAAGTCGTCGCCCTCCGCTGACGGCCTGGAGTACCCGCGGCCGAAAAAACGGGGCAGCGTCGGCAATCGTTTTGCAGACCCGGTTTTCAACACGATCGCGATTGGCACTCTCGTTCTGGCCATGGTCGCCATCATCTACCCGATGTACTTCATCGTCATCGCCTCCGTTAGCGAGCCGACCGAGATCCTCAACGGAAACGTGTGGTTATGGCCACAAGGGTTCACGATCGAGGGCTATACGCGGATCTTCTCCGACCCAACCATTCTCCGCGGGTTCGGCAACTCCGTCCTGTATACCGTGCTGGGAACGATCATCAGCGTCACGACGATTCTCTGTGCCGCATATGCGTTGTCCCGGAAAGATCTCTACGGGCGCACGTTCTTCATGCTGCTGTTCATCATCACGATGTTCATCGACGGTGGTCTCATCGCCCGCTACCTGGTCGTTCGCGACCTCGGCATGCTGGACACCATCTGGGCTGTTGTGCTGCCGGGAGCGGTCGGAGTGTGGAACCTCATCATCGCCAGGGCCTTCTTCGAGAACAACGTTCCTGGGGAGCTCCGCGACGCCGCGCAGATGGACGGAGCCAACGACTTTCGATTCTTCTTCAGCATCGTGCTGCCGCTGTCCAAACCACTGATTTTCCTTATGATCATGATCCACCTCGTGGCCAACTGGAACGCGTTCTTCGACGCCTTGATCTTCCTCGACGACGACAGCAAATACCCCCTTCAGCTAGTGCTCCGCAACGTGCTCATACAGTCCGAAGTGACTTCCGCAGGAGGCACCGGGGCACTGGATTCCTACGCTGCCGCACAACGCCTGGGAGAACTGATCAAGTACGGAATGATCGTCATCTCCACGATCCCGCTGCTGATCGTCCTTCCTTTCATGCAGAAGCACTTCACCAAGGGCGCACTGCTTGGCGCCGTCAAGAGCTAACCACCTTCCTCCCTCCACCACACCTCGAACAAAAGGAAAGAACATGAGACATCGCCGTTTCTACACTGCTACCGCGATCGCTATCGCGGGCAGCGTCCTCCTCGCCGGCTGCGCAGGCGGAGGGGACGCCAAGAAAATCGAAGACAAGTCAGCTGACTTCGGCTTCAACGAAGAAGGTCTCCCGATTGTCGACAAAACTCTCGCTCTCACCTTCGGCGGCACCAAATCAGCTCTCGCTCCCGACTACTCCGAGATGGAACTCGTCAAACAGTGGGAGAAAGACACCAACATCGCAATCACGTGGAAGAACCTCCCCGAGCAGGTGTATGCCGAGAAGAAGAACCTCATGTTAGCCAGCGATGAGCTGCCCGATGTCCTCTACAACTCAGGGCTCACGGACGCAGAGATCGTTGAGAATGGCGACAACGGGACTCTGTTGCCGCTCGAGGACCTCATCAAGGAACATGCACCAACGCTTTCCGGGATACTCAAGGATCGGCCCGACATTCGAGCTGCCATCACAGCTTCCGACGGCCACATCTACACCCTCCCGTCGGTGGAAGAGCTTGGCGTTCTGCAGTACCCGAACTTCCTCTACATCAACAAGTCCTGGCTCGACGCGCTCGGATTACCCATGCCCTCCACCATTGAGGACTACCGGGTGGCCCTTGAAGCTTTCAAGACCCAGGACCCAAACGGTAACGGGAAAGCAGATGAGATCCCGCTGTCATTCCGAACAGATTCTTTCTGTGCAAACCCTAATGACCTGATCGCTGCCCTCGGCGGGCAGCCGGAGAACAACGACCACCGGATCGTCCGGGACGACAAAGTCGAATTCACCGCGAACACCGATGGTTACAAAGCCGGCGTCGAAGCGCTGGCCGACTGGTACGCCGACGGCCTGATCGACCCCGAGTCCTTCTCCCAGGACGATGTCGCATACCTGTCCAAAGGCAAGTCAGCGACCCCGGTGCTCGGTTCCTTCTTCTGGTGGGAGCTGAAAGAGATGGTCGGCGACGACCGGGTGGGCGACTACGAAATGGTCGGCATTCTCGAAGGCGTCAACGGCGAGAAGCTGGCAAGCGTTGCCAACAACCAAGAAATTGGCCGCGGCGCAATGGTGATCACCCGTGCGAACGAATACCCCGCGGCCACGATGCGTTGGGCTGACCGGCTGTTCGACCCGGTGATGTCTGCGCAGGCCAACTGGGGGCCGATCGGCGTCACTCTTGAAGAAGACGAGAACGGCGTCCTTCAGCAGATCCCCGCAGCAGCAGGAGAATCCGAAGGTGAACGCCGCCAAAAGGTCGCCCCCGGTGGACCTAAGGTCACAACCAAAGAGGACTTCGAAAGCGTCGTCGCGCCCGAGCCCCGCGCCAAGGAACGACAGGACCTCGTCGCAGAGTACTACTCGCCATACAAGGCGAACGATGCTTACCCGCCCGTGATGTTGTCGAACGACGAGCTGAAGCAGGTGTCCTTCGCTGCCACCGATATCAACACTTTCGTCAAAGAGAAGTTCGCATCCTGGATCGTCAACGGCACCGTCGATGACGAATGGAAGGGATACGTCTCCCAGCTCGAGTCCATGGGCGTCGACGACGTCATCGCGACCTATCAGAGCGCCTATGACCGTTTCCAGCAAGGCGGGAAGTAACCGTTCGCCGGTGCGGGAGACACTCTCCCGCACCGGCGTCACAACCGTTTCGCCCGAGTATTGACCCCACCGATCCATCAGGAGTTCTTTGTGACCGCCCCCCGCCCCGAAGTAGCGACAGTCGCCGACCAAACCAACGGCGCCCCGGCGCGCCCGGCCGCACATTTCACCGCTGCCACGTCGTGGCTCAATGATCCCAACGGACTCCTCTATTACGCCGGTATCTATCACCTGTTCTTCCAGACCAACCCACACGCGAATGTGTGGGGGAACCTGTCGTGGGGGCATGCAACGTCCACTGATCTCGTCACCTGGGTCGAGCAGGACATTGCGATTTCGTACACGGCAGACGAAATGGTGTTCTCCGGTAGCGCCGTGGCCGATGTTCACAACACTGCTGGTTTCGCGAAGGAGGGCGAGACCGCGCTCGTCGCGATCTACACCAGCGCTCGTCCACCCCGCGACGACCTTCCCGGAAACCAGGCCCAGTCACTCGCATA
The DNA here is from genome assembly GCF_059445325.1 of Mycetocola sp. Y791. Taxonomy (NCBI): domain Bacteria; kingdom Bacillati; phylum Actinomycetota; class Actinomycetes; order Micrococcales; family Microbacteriaceae; genus Mycetocola; species Mycetocola sp. Y791. Next base: position 52,546 of record NZ_JCAIUC010000001.1, read on the forward strand.
CAGCGTTGACAGCGGAGCAACGTGGACCCGCTACTCCGGTAACCCGGTGTTGGACATCGGATCTGACGAGTTCCGCGACCCCAAGGTGTTTTGGCACGGCGGCATCTACGGACACTGGGTCATGGTCGCGGTAGAAGCAGTCGCCCGCCAGGTCGTTATCTATACCTCCGCCAACCTCCGAAACTGGACCCTGCGATCACGCTTCGGCCCCGCTCACGCCGTAGAGGGCGTCTGGGAGTGCCCGGACCTGTTCCCCCTCCGCGTGGACGGCACGGACGAGACCCGTTGGGTGCTCGTCGTCAGCCTTAACCCCGGCGGCATCGCCGGTGGGTCCGGTTCTCAGTACTTTGTCGGCGACTTCGATGGGACGACCTTCACCCCGGAACGGCTCTCCAATTCTGTCGATCTGGCCGACTACGACTGGCTGGACTACGGCCGTGACTACTACGCGCCGGTCTCATTCAACGACGCTCCGGACGGACGTCGCCTGATGATCGGTTGGGCCAGCAACTGGCAATACGCTGGTCAAACGCCAACGCACCCGTGGCGTTCCGCCATGTCCTTGGTGCGCGAAGTCACACTCGTCCGCGACCACAGCGGCCGGTACCGAGTCCGACAACAGCCCGTGCTACCCGCCGGCACTTCTGGCGTCACCGTCTTCGACCTGTCCGTCCCGTGCGGGGCGGATGACAGAACGGCCGTGGTCCTTACCGGGGAGACCGGCACCGATCGCGTCGTCATCACGATCGACGGAGATGACAAGAGCATCACATTCGACCGCACCCAGAGCGGAAACGTGACGTTCCACCCTGAGTTCCCATCTGTGGACTGGGCGCCGATCCCTGCTGGGTACATGAGCGAGATTGACCTACTCGTCATCGTTGATTCCTCGATCGTCGAGGTCTACGCCGCCGGAGGTCTCGTCGCTTTCACCGAGCAGGTCTACCCGTCAGCGCCGTTAACCGAGCTCCACGTTGAACAGCTCACGCCCTAGCGACAACGAGCAGAGCGTCGGAGGAAAAGTGGCCAACAGAAACTACTCATCAGCGGAACGCGAGGTGCTCGTGGTGGGGGAGACGATCATAGACATCGTCGAACGCGACGGAACTCGTACCGAGCACGTCGGCGGGTCACCGGCGAACGTCGCCCTCAGCCTTGGCCGACTCGGCCACGAGGTGCGACTCGTGACCTACATCGCCGACGACGAGCGCGGGCGGCAGGCCAGGGCACACCTCAGCGAGTCACACGTGGATGTGATTTCGAGTGACGCCAAGCGAACACCGACGGCGCTTGCGCGTATACAAGCAGACGGCTCCGCGCAGTACACATTCGACATCATCTGGGAACCGGTCGTGCCAGAACTCGGACAAGCGGGTCACGTCCACATCGGTTCCATCGCCGCATTTCTCCTCCCGGGCGCTGATCAAGTCCGTGAACTTCTGCGATCGCTTCCGGCCGGGGTCACAAGCAGTCTCGACCCGAACATACGACCCTCGATTATCGGAGCAAAAGATGACGCTCTCGAACGGTTTGAAACGCTGGCTTCCCTCGCCGATGTCGTAAAGATGAGTGACGAAGACGCACAATGGCTCTACTCCGACCTACCTCCGGAGAATGTGATCGAACGACTGCTCGATCTCGGCGTCCGACTGGCCGTCATCACGCAGGGAAGCGACGGAATGGTTCTCGCTTCACGACACGCGAGCGTCCTCGTCCCGGCGGCTCGGATCACCGTCGCTGACACCATCGGGTCAGGGGACTCCGCAATGGGGGCAATCATCGACGACGTTCGACGATACGGGCTCGAAGACCTCACACCGTCTGCGCTTGGCCGTCTAGGAGCTTGGGCCGCCACTGTAGCGGGCATCACAACGTCCCGGACGGGTTCGAATCCACCGTATCGGGCTGAGCTCACAAGCGTTCGGTATGGCGACGGGGCCTGAGACGAAAATTCTCTTGATGACGCGCCTCAGATCGGCTCGTAGGAAATTGGTTTGAGGAAACGATCAAGCCAAATACTCGGGCGAGGCCTGCGTGCGACGTTCGGCCCGAGACACGCTTCGGGTTGCGGCCGTGGCGCCCGATGGTGCTGCAAGCTGATGTGATGGTGAACACAACCTGAAGCCGACGGGATGTGTGGGAGCTCCGCGACGCGGAAGCGGAATGACTCAGGCTCCGGCCACCAGGGGCGCTCTGGAGAACCCGTGACATCGATCTTCGAACAGGCCCTCGGCCCCGACTTTCAGCGGCTGCACCCGATGCTGCAACGGCGGTTTGGGGTCGGACTTGATGCGGGCTACGGATGTGTCGGCCGCGGCACGATGGCCCACATCAAGCGAGGGCCGTGGTGGACAGTCCCGTTCCTTCGTTTGGGTAAGTTTCGCAACATTCTGATTCCCGACCTCGGGGCCAACGTGCCGTTCACCATCGAAAATTACCCCTACCGCGATCCGTATGGGCGCGAGACCGTCACCTTCGTGCGCGAGTACCGCGTGCGCCGCACACCCAGCAGATTCGACGCGACGATGATCCTGAGCGACGGGAAGGTGGTCGACTACCTGGGGACGCATCAACACCTCGCGGTTGACCTGGACCTGTCCGTCGGACCAGACGGATCCTTGCGTCTGCGTTCTGATGCCCAACGCTTTTACGAGGGACCTGTCGCGTTCCGATTTCCCATGCTGTTCAGTGGGAGAGCCGAATTGCATGAGTCATTCGATGATGAGGCGAACGTCTACCGGATCCGCCTCGAGGTGAGGAATCGTGTCTTTGGATTCCTCTTCGGCTACGACGGTGAGTTCACCTGCGACTATGTTCCAGCCTCTGACGCCCCCGATCGGTTGAAGCCGCGGCGTCACGAGCGTCGAGTCTAGGCAGGCGAAGGGGACAGGCGGCATCCGTGATGCAGCCCCGGGCGACGCCGATCACGGCCGTCTCTCCGGGGCTGTTTCGTTGGTATGCATGGGCCGTTGGTTCGGCCTCATGGAACAGGCCAGACAAGGGTCGTTCCCGCCTCTGGCTAGTGATGTGCACGCATCCGGGCAACCTCTGCCTGGACCCGTTCCTCCGAGACGCCACCGTGCCGTCCAAAGAGGGGAATGCCCCAGGCGAGCGCGGCGATCAGCATTCCGATGATGGGCCAGACGGGCCAGAAGTAGCCTTCGGGAGTCGTGAGGTACCAGATGATCACCTGGACGGCGGCGATGGCCGCCAGCGCTGCGAACACCCATTTGTATGTCGTCTTCGCGATCACGCGTTGACGGGCGGCCTGGTAGAGATCAGTGGAATTGGACATTGTGCGACTTCCTTCGTTTGGTGGAACTCGATTGGATACTTGACTATCTAATGATAAGATACTCCTAATATCCAATGGGGGCAAGATGCAAATTTCAGAACTCGTTCGCCGGGCCGATGTGCCGCTGGCGACGGTCAAGTTCTACATCCGGGAGGGCATGCTGCCTCCCGGTCGCAGCACCAGCGCAACCCGCGCGGAGTACGACGAAAAGCACCTCGACAGGTTGCGACTGATCCGGTCGCTCACGATCGTTGCTGGGCTTCCCCTGAACCGGGCGAAGAAGATTCTCGCCGTGATCGATCACCCTGAAGGAACCATCTACGACATGCTCGGGCGGGCGGTCGAGGCTCTCGCGAGTAGCAATCCGAGCGACGAGTCAGCTGGCGATGAGACGGATCGCTACCCGCGCGCCGCTGCGGCGCTGGCTGCTCTGCCGCCGACCTACAACGCGTCGAACGAGCGCATGGCCGCGTTCGCTCAACTGGATGAGGCACTGCTCGCCGCCGAAGAGGCCGGGATTCCGGTTACTCCGGCCCGATTGCGGCTCTACGGCGACCACATCATGGCAATGGCGCGGGCGGAAATCGATGGGATGCCGACCGGCGACCCGGAGGCGGCTCTGCAGTATGCGGTACTGGGCACGGCTCTGTACGAGCCCATTTTGGCGGCGATCCGTCGGCTCGCGCATCAAAATCTCACCGTTAACGCACGCTAGAGGTCACCCGTGACCGTGCTACCGCGTTCTGCGATTGCAATACGGTCTACAGCCAACCGATGGTGCGCGGGAGGTGGCCTGTCCCACTGAATGAAACGTCCGCCGCCCTGCCCTGCCCGACGGGGCAGGGTTATCAGCAACCTTCCATTCCGGGGGAGGTTCCACCATGCGCGAGGAGCGTCACTGGTCAGATTGGCGCTGCCGGGTTCCAACAGCCGTCCGCCTCCGACGAGAAAGGACGTCATGACGAATCAGACGCCAGAAACCCAGACGACGATTTCGGACGAGATCGCGGCGCTGCATGCTGAGCACGCTGCACGGGCGCACAGCGCCGGACGTCCGCTCGCGCCGCACCCGCCGCGCAACTTCGCACCGTATCGCAGCACCGTTCTTCGGCATCCGACCCACGAACTCGTGCGAGCGGACCCGGAGGAAATCGAACTGGTGTCACCCGCCTTCGGCCACACGGATGTGGCCGCGGAGGAGAACGACCTCACGATCCAGCACCCGGGCGAACCGCTCGGCGAACGCATCATTGTGACCGGCCGTGTGATGGACGGAGACGGTCGCCCGGTGCGGAACCAGCTCGTCGAGATCTGGCAGGCGAATGCGTCGGGGCGTTACGTGCACAAGCGCGACCAGCATCCGGCTCCCCTCGACCCGAACTTCACCGGGGTCGGGCGGCTGATCACGGGTGACAACGGCGAATACCGGCTCACGACCATCAAGCCGGGCGCCTACCCCTGGAAGAACCACCGCAATGCCTGGCGGCCGGCGCACATCCACTTCTCGTTCTTCGGTTCCGCGTTCACGCAGCGACTGATCACCCAGATGTACTTCCCCGGTGACCCGTTGTTCGGCCTGGACCCGATCTACCAGTCCATCGTCGATCCCGCCGCGAGGGACCGCCTCGTCGCGCGCTACGACCATGACGTCAGCGAACCGGAGTGGGCGATCGGCTACCGCTGGGACGTGGTCCTCACCGGGCCACGATCAACCTGGATGGAACCGGAGGATTCTGATCATGCCTGAAACAACACCAGGTCAGACGCCGTCACAGACGGTTGGCCCCTTCTTCGGCTACGCCCTGCCGTACCCCGGGGGTCCGCAGGTCGCAGCCCCGTGGCACGCCGACGGCATCCGCTTTCACGGAACCGTCTTCGACGGCGCGGGTGAACCCATTCCCGACGCCATCGTCGAAATCTGGCATGCGGATGCCTCGGGGCAGGTGATTTCCGAGCGAGGGAGTCTCGATCGGGACGGCTACACAGTGACGGGATTCGGCCGCGCCGCCGTCGACAGGGCGGGCAACTACAGCTTCTCGACAATCAAACCGGGTCCAACCCGGCCGGATGCCGCGCCCTATGTCCTCGTCACAGTCTTTGCCCGCGGGCTCACCCACCACTTGTTTACCCGCGCGTACTTCGGAGATGAGGCCGGACGCAACGACGCTGACCCGTTCCTGGGCCGCGTGGATCCGGCGCGTCGGGGCACGCTGATCGCGGCTCAGGATGCCGAGAGGAGCTACCGTTTCGATATACGACTGCAGGGCGACGGCGAAACCGTCTTCCTGAATTTCGATGCGGAGATTCATGGCTGAGCGTCCGAATGTGGCGGCGACCGACTGGGGGCTGCTTGAACCCCTCGCCGTAACCGCTGCGGTCACATCGGATGACGCCGTCCTCCAAGCGCTCGTCGACGTGGAGCGCGCACTGGTTCTGGCGCGTGGCCACGTTCTCGGTGAAGACCTCAGCGAGGTGTCCCAGGCGCTGCAGAGCGCGAAGCTCGATCGGGCCGAGCTGATTGCCGGGAGCCGCGCGGGCGGTGTTCCCGTCATCCCGCTTGTGGTCCAACTTCGCTCACTGGCCGAGTCAGCGGTCCCCGGCTCTGGCGTTCACGTCCATCAGGGCGCGACCAGCCAGGACATCCTCGATACCGCTCTGATGCTCGTCGCGCAGAGGGCTCTGGGCGATGCCCGCGAACGCCTGCGCACCGCGGGCGAGAGCCTCGTCGCTCTCGCTATCGGCGAGCGGTACACACTCTCGATCGGGCGAACGCTGGGGCAGCACGCCGCTCAGAGCACAGTGGGGGTGTCCGTCGCCGGCTGGCTCGACGGCGTCACCGCGGCGATGGGCGCTCTGACCTCGGCCGGTTTCCCGGTGCAGCTCGCTGGTGCCGTTGGCACTGGCGAGGACTTCGATCGCGAGGCAGGCGTGCCGCACACGGCAGACCGGTTGCGCTCGGCGCTGGCTGGCCAGATGGGGCTCGTCGACCCCGAGTGCTCCTGGCACACCGAGCGGAGCCACGTCCTCCGGGTTGCCTCGGCCGCAGCCCTTGTCACAGCAGCCCTCGGACGTATCGGCCGGGACGTGGCATTTCTCGCGCGCACCGAGATCGGCGAAGCATTGCTCGGCGCAACGGGCGGATCCTCGGCGATGCCGCACAAGCGCAACCCGGTTGATGCGGTGCTTCTCACGGCAAACGGGTTGCAGGCGCCGGGGCTGGTGGCGACGGTCCACTCGGCAGCGGTCTCGCAGGATGCCAGACCGGCCGGGGAGTGGCACGCCGAATGGTCGGCATTCCGTGGTCTCCTGAGGCTCGCCCTCGAGAGTTCGGATGCCGCAGCGTCGATGTTCGCACGTCTCAGCTTTGATCGATCAGCGGTCGAGGCGAATCGCCTCCTCAGCCCCGGTCTCGAGCGGGATCCCGCAGCCACTCGCGTCGCATCCGATCGCATCATCGAGTCGGCCATCGGCCGCTTTCGAGCCGTAGAGCGCAAGGAGCAGCGATGACCGTCCCCCGCCTGATCGGCTCGATCACTCCGGCGGCACCCGATGCCACGGCGAGCGAACTCCTCGTGCTGCTGCCGTCGCTCGGCACGACCACCGCGGTGTGGGTCGGCGTCGTCGGGGAACTCACGCGAGACTTGCCTCAGGTCCGCATTCTCCGCGTCGACCTTCCCGGGCACGGCGCGAGTCCCCCGACGCGAGAGTCGTTCAGCATCGCTGACCTTGCTGAGGCGGTGCTCCGGATTGTCGACGAACTGGGCGGCGGTCGGTTCCATGTCGCCGGGCTCTCCCTCGGCGGCACGATCGCCCTCGAGCTCGCCTCGACCCATCCGGAACGGCTGCTGAGTCTTGCGTTGTTCTGCAGCGGTTCCCGCATCGGCGATGCCGAGGGCTGGGCAGAACGTGCAGATCAGGTTCGACGTTCAGGAACGGCATCCCTCGTCACAGGCAGTGCCGCACGCTGGTACGCGCCGGGTTACCTCGAGAACAACCCGAACGGCCAGGGGGCCAGGGGGCTCGGCACTCTTATCGAGGTGGACGACGAGTCATACGCCCTGTGCACGGATGCCCTGGGGCGCTTCGATCGGACGCCCTCGCTCGCAGGCATCGAGGTGGACGCTCTGCTCGTGAGCGGAGAGCACGACCAGGTCACGACCACCGCCTCGATGAGAGCCATGGCCGATGTGATGCCCCGCGCACGTTTCGCGGAGCTGGCCGGCGCATCGCACCTCGCTCCGCTCGAAAAGCCCGCCGAGGCAGCGTCGCTGCTGGTGGGGCTCCTGCGCGCTGCGGGCGACACTTTGTCGGCGACACCGTACGACACAGGAATGGGGGTGCGCCGGGCTGTCCTCGGTGATGCTCACGTGGATGCCGCGCTGAGGGCGATCACTCCGGAGACCGCCGCATTCCAGGACTTCATCACCCGCTACGCCTGGGGTGAGATCTGGGCTCGGACCCAACTGTCCCGCCGCGAGCGGAGCATCGCCACCCTGGCGTCCCTCGTCACCGGGGGGCACGAAGCCGAAATCCGGATGCATGTGCGTGCTGCTTTGCGCAACGGGCTCGGCCGCAGCGACATCGCCGAGGTGATCCTCCACACCGCCCTCTATGCGGGACTGCCTTCGGCCAACGCAGCGCTCGCCATCATGCGCGCGGTGTTCGCCGAGTCGGATGATGACAGCGTCCACGCGTCGGACTAGCTTTCTCGGTTGTGTCCCATTCGGCGAGACAACTCTCCACCCACCTTCCGCTTGGATCCAAAGTCAGAGAGTGATCGCACGCGTGCGCTTCACGACCCCGAACTGTCAGAGAGGTTGACCATGCTCCGTGATCCCATGTCGAGCTGCTGCGAAGGCGTCGCGCCCTCGGGCTCGTCGGCCCTTGCCGGGGCGGAGGCGGTGTGACCCAGAACGAGCCGGAGGACCCGGACCGCTCTGCGGAACCCTCCTACGTGCCCGGGACTGACGAGGCACCGTCCGATCCCGCATTCATCCGGGTGCTGTCCACAGTGGAGATCGCGGTCAGCGTCACGCTGTTCGCCCTCGTCATCATCGGCGTGATGTACCAGGTGCTCGGCCGCTATATTCCCGCGCTGGGCTGGGTGGGTGCCGGCGAACTCGCCCTCATGTCGATGGTGGCACTGACCTTCATGACCACGGGATACCTGGTCGGTCGCAACGGCCACATCGTGATCGAGGTGTTCGATCAGGTGTTGGCCGGCCGAAAACTCTTCGCTGTGCTGCGCATCATTTCCGCCCTGATCATGGTCGTCACCTGCCTGGCGCTGGCATACGAAGCATTCGTGAAACTCGAGGTGGAGTGGCTGCGGACCAGTGCCGCGATGCACATTCCACTCGGGATGCTGTACGCCTTTGCTGTCTTCGGATTCGCGTCTGCAGCAATCCATTCCGCCTGGAAGATTCCTTACGCCAACCGCCCGGAACGCAAACTCGACATTTCAGAGATGGACGGCTGATCGATGGACCTCTGGCTTTACGTACTTCTGCTTGTCGTTTTGCTGTTGCTGCGGGTACCTGTCGCCTTCGCCATGATCGCGCCAAGCCTCGCGTACTTCTACAGTCAGGGTCTCTCGCCCGGCTACGCGATCTCGTCGATTGTCAACGGAATCAACAGCTTTCCGCTGCTCGCCGTCCCCCTCTTTATCTTCGTCGGCACCGTTGCAAACCATCTCGGTATTGCGACGAGGCTCTATGACTTTGCCAAAGCGCTCCTCCCGCGGCTCCCCGGGAACCTGGCGTACGTGAACCTGGGCACTGCCATCGGCTTCTCCTGGATCAGTGGCTCGGCGCTCGCGGATGCCGCGTCCACCAGCAAGATTCAGATCCCGCAGATGCTCAAGGCTGGTTACCCCTACGGGTTCTCGGCCGGTCTGACCGCGTCCGGCTCGCTCATGAGTACCGTCATGCCGCCGAGCATCCCCGCGGTCCTCTTCGCCGCGACCGCCTCGATTTCTACTGGTGCCCTCTTCGCGGGCTCCATCCTGCCCGCTGGCCTGATGGCCGCTGGTCTCGCCGTGTACATCTTCATCTGGGTGAAGATGCACCCGGAGGTGGCGACCAGCCGGCCCTTCGATGGCGCTGCGCTCCGCAGGGCGGTAGTGCGGGTCATCGGCCCGATGCTGTTGCCGGTGATTATTCTGGGCGGCATCTTCAGCGGAATGTTCACCCCTACGGAGAGTGCGGGCATCGCTGCCGCGTACATGCTCGTGCTCGGGGTGTTCTACCGGACGCTGACGTTGCCCGTGTTCTGGCGAGCCGCCAAGGAAACCGTGGTCATCTCGGGAGGCATACTCCTGATCCTCGGAGCGTCGAACCTCATGGGCCAGGTGCTGGCGCGTGAGCAGGTGTCGCGCAACCTGGGCGAGTGGCTGACGGCGCTGACCGACAATCCCATAGTCTTCCTGTTGCTCTTGAACGGGCTCCTCATCCTTCTCGGAATCTTCCTCGAGGCGCCCCCGGTCATCCTCGTGCTGGTGCCGATCCTCATGCCCATCATCGGCGATTTCGGTATCGAGCCCGTCCATCTCGGGGTCATCATGATCCTCAACCTGATGATCGGTTCACTGACACCGCCCGTTGGAGCCGTTCTCTTCGTCGTCGGCTCGATCACCCGAAGGCCGATGGGTGAACTCTTCCGCGGCATCCTGCCCTTCCTCATCCCGCTGGGTGTCGTGCTGCTGTTGCTGACGGTGTTCCCGTGGATCGTGACGATAGTTCCGACCTGGCTCGGTTTGCTGTGATGCACGGGATGTTGGTGAGCGCGTCCATGGCACGCGCGATCGTCGGCCAGACGAACAGAAACGGGGCATCCGTGCTCCTGGAAAGGAACCCGCTGTGACCCGCAAGCTGTACGTCCTGAACGGCCCAAATCTCAACATGCTCGGTCGGAGGCAGCCGGAACTGTATGGCACCACCTCCCTGGATGATGTTCGGACAAACTGCGTCAGGGTCGCCGATGAGCTCGGATTCGAGCTGTTCTTCGAGCAGTCCAACGCCGAGTATCAGATCGTCGAGTGGCTTCACCAGGCGTATCGCGAGAAGGCGGCCGTCGTGATCAACCCGGCAGGGCTCAGCTTCGGTTCTGTGCCTGTGCTTGACGCTCTGCTGATCATGGATACCCCTGTCGTCGAAATCCACATCACCAACATTCATGGCCGCGACGAGGCCCATCGGCATTCGCTCACATCAACCGCGGCGCGCGCGGTGATCGCGGGCGCTGGCGTGTTCGGGTATGAACTCGCCATCCGTGCGGCAGACCGGCTGACAGCGGTCGACGGCGCCTGAGTCTGCACCGCGAGCGGCTGGCATTACCGCCCTGGCGACGGGCGGCGCTATGCGCCCTGGCGCGCAGCTCTGAACTGCGCCACGTCAACCGTCTCGTGACGCTCAGCTGCCAACGCCGACGCCTCGACCAGGGCGAGCGTTCGCGACGCATCCTCCGCAGAAACCAGCGGCTCAGCGCCCCTGACCACCTCGACAAAGTGCGTGAGCTGGGCGTGGAATGAAACGTGCGGGGCTGCGTGAAGGTAAGTGCGGGAGAGGGGTGAATGCCAGTCGGCGGCGACACCGGCCGCATACGAGTACCTGGCGAGATTCGGTACGGACAGCGCGCCGGTCGTGCCAACCAGCTGGTAGGCGACCCCATCGGGCAGGAAGGGGAATTCGGCGGTGTCCTCTGTTGATTGATCCCAGCCCCACGGAGAGACGCCGGCATCAGAGGCGAGGAAACTGCCGAGGGCACCATTGGTGAACCGCAGGTTCACCACGACAGTGTCTTCGACCTCGTGACCGCGGATGTGCGAACTCGTGATCGCCTGGACAGCGCTCACTTCCCCGCACAGGTACCGCAGCAGATCGAGGTCATGCACGAGATTGATGAGCATCACGCCCGCCCCACTCTCGCGGTGCCACGGCGCATCGGTGAAGTAGCTCGCTTCCTTCCGCGCGGACCAGATGCCGTTAACGCCGACGAGCTGCCCGATTTCGCCATCGTCGAGGGCTGAGCGGGCGCGAGCGACCGCGGGATGGTGCCGCCGGTGGTGCCCAACGAGTAGCCGGCCGTCGAGGCGTTCAACCGCATCGACGAGCCGAAGGGACTCTGCATAGTTCACGGCGACGGGCTTCTCGAGCAGCACGGCAACACCCTCGGAGAGACATTGAATCGCTGTCTCGACGTGAAGCGTGTTCGGATTCGCGATGATGACGGCATCGAGCGACTCGGCTTTGAGCATGGCGCGCGCGTCCGCGTACATCGGGCACCCGAATGCCCCATCGGTCAGCAGCGGATCGGCGACAGCCGTCAATTCGGTGTTCGCTCGACGGCGAATGAACTCGACGTGCTGGCGTCCCATGAACCCGGCACCAACAACGCCGATGCGAACTGGGTCAGACACCGCAGGCGGCACGAACACTCCTCTGTCATTGTCAATTCGGCCGGTCTCGCACAGCGTATGCCAGCATGAGTCGTCATGTGCGACATGTTCCACTCACCGGCGCTGTGTGGGCTTTCACCGCCGCCGGCGCCGTGTTCCATTCGCCGGGACGTCGCTTTACGTATGGACCCGGCTGGACGAAAGTCGGCATTGCCACAGGGCCGCTTCATTGGCTGCGTGGTCGACGATGTCCTCAGCGTCACGGGGCTCGTCGATCCAACGCCATTGCGTCCGACCCCGAACGGACCATTACCCAGAGCACGAAGACGTGCCGAAAAAGAGGAGAGTCACATGGGCACAGCAGCCCGATCGACGCGTCGAGGCCTGATGGCCGCGTCCGTGCTCGCAGTCACAACGCTCGCCGTCACCGGCTGCGCCGGCGGCGGCACCCCGGAAAGCACCACCGAAGCGACCGGTTCGGAGAACGAAGCGGTCACGATCACCGTTGCAACCAGCCAGAACGAGCAGACACCGAACTACTACTGCGGGGTCGAACTGCTGAAGGAACGGCTCGAAGACGCGGATATCGGACTGACCGTTGAGCTGTACCCGGCGAGCCAGCTCGGGCCAGACGCCGACCGGTTCCCGCTCGTCCAGGCCGGCGACATCGACATCGACCTGCAGGGTGCCTCTGCACTCAGCTCTACTTTCGAGCCGATCGGCGTCGTCGATGCGGCGTACGCGTTTGATGACGTCGACCACGCCTTCGACTGGACCGATAACGGGTCGGAGGACCTGTTCTCGTCGTTCCAGGAGGCAACAGGCGTCAGCATCGTTGACGGGTGGTACTTCGGTAACCGCACATTCACCACGAAGGATATTGAGATCCGCAGCCCAGAGGACCTCGCCGGAGTTCCGATCCGTTTCCCGAACTCACCGGCCTTCCTCGCGAACGCCGAGGCTCTTGGAGTGGACAACCCCGTCTCGGTAGCTGTTGAAGAGGTTTACACGGCGCTCCAGCAGGGGATCGCCGTCGGCCAGGAGAACCCGATCGTCGCAACCCGCTCATCAAGCTACGACGAGGTGTTGAACGTTGCTGTTCTCAACAACCACAACATCGGCATCCACTGGATCCTCGTCAGCGACAAGACCTACGAGAAGATGAGTGAGGAGCAGGCCGCGCTGCTCGAGGAGACCATCCACGAGATCCGCCCCGAGAACCGCGACTGCGTTGACGAGGCGACCGAAGAGATCCTCGACGAGTGGCGGGCTGACGACAACTTCACGGTGATCGAGACTGAGGATATCGACATGGACGCATTCATCAGCGAATCCGAGTCCTACTTCGGGAACTACTTCTCCGGAGAGACCCTCGAAGCGTATGAGGCAATTCGGGAGATGGCCGACTAAGCCGGACTCCGGCGGCGGATGCTGGACCGCCAGCGAACTGGGTGGCTGCACATCGCAGCCACCCAGTTTTCGTTTGTCCGGTGTCAGCGGCCGGTTCCGAGGCGGCGGCTCACGTTCGCGGCTGTAGCGCGAACCGCGGGAACCAGCCGGTCGATGTCCAGTTCCTCGACTGACCCGGCGATGGAAACCGCGGCGACAGGAACGGAGCCGTAGCCGAGGACAGGACTCGCTACGCCGGCGCTGTCACTTGCGTACTCTTCGAGCTCAGTCGCTGTCCGGGTTTTCCGTGTCTCCGTGAGTTCCCTGAGGAATAGAGCCGGATCGCAGATTGTGCGAGGTGTGAACGGCTGGAGTCCATCGCGCATCACTTCCGCAACCACGGCCTGCGACGCGAAGGCGAGCATCGCTTTGCCCGGCGCCGTCGCGTGAGCCGGACGTCGCGCCCCGATCCGCTCCATCGGGTGGGCGCTGTGCGCCCCGCGGATCACCGCAACGAACACGACATCTGTTCTGTCCAGCACCGTCAGCTGGACGTTCCGCCCGGTGGCCAGCCTCAGGTCGTTCAATAGTGGGAGCGCGATTTCCCGGAGCTTCCGCGGTCTGCTGACCGTCTGCCCGAGCTCGAAGAGCCGGACACCCAGGAACAGTTTGCTTCCCTCTCGGTCGAGAAATCGCTGGCTGACAAGCTCGGCCACGATCCTCGACACCGTCGACTTCGGAAGGTTGGCGCGCCGGGCAAGCTCGGAAACACCCATGCCGTCACCGTGTTCCCCGAATGCGTCAAAGATTGCGGTGACGCGATCGAGGACGCTCACGGTCGAGGTCCAGTCGGCGTTTCGCATGGGACGTCAGGCCGCCGTGAGCCGACGGGTCAGTGCCACACCAGCGGCCCGTACCAGCGGCGCGACCTGCTCCGGATCCATTGCCCCGCTCGGTCCCGCGATCGAGATCGCGCCAAGGACAACCCGGTCAGCAGAGATTACGGGTGTCGCAACAGCGAGAATTCCCGGATACGCCACCCCTCTGTCCGTGGCTACGACGGTCGCGCGCACCTGACTCAGTTCCTCTCTGAACTGATCGGCGGCGCCGTCGATGAGCGGGGCTGTTGCCCGGTCCACAACAGCGCTGTCCGCACAAAACGCCAGATAGGCCTTCCCGCTGGCGGTCTTGACAGCTGGCGATCGCATCCCAGCCCTCGTCGGCAACATGGGGAGCCGCCCGGCCACCGCAGCCAGTGAGATCATGTCGGTGCCCTGATACACCCAGAGGCCGACGCGTTCACCGGTGAGCTCAACAAGCTCCCGAATCACGGGTGCGGCGGCTGCGAGCAGCCGGCGGGGGAGACCGGCGCGTGCGCCAAGCTCAAAGAGCCGGAGGCCCAGCGTTACCCCCTCCTCGGTGCGCTCGAGATAACGTTGCTCCACCAGTTCCGCGACCAGACGGGACACCGTGGATTTCGGCATGCCGGTCAGCTCGGCCAATCCGGTGATGGACGGGCTGGAATCAGCTTCCTTGACGGCGTTGAGAATCGCGACGATGCGTTCGAGCACCGGCGCTGACGTACTGCCGGACCCCGCTGGGGTGTTCCACTCGGCGAAACTCATCATTGAACGTCTCCTTAGAGCGGGTTAGATCATCCTTGACCGCCTGCTGCGGTCGAACGTACTAGTTAGTACCTTTTTCCGCAAGCAATTCTGAGAGTCGCTCGGGCCACGCTCCCGGTGCCCGCTGGAGGCAACATGCGAACATCGATCGCCACCGTCTGCCTCAGCGGCACGCTCGACCAGAAGCTCGCTGCGGCCAGCGAAGCCGGGTTCGACGGCGTGGAGATATTCGAGCCTGATCTCATCGCGTCGCCCGACTCTCCCGAGGCCATCAGGGCGCGAGCCGCCGAGCTCGGGCTGTCGCTCGACCTCTATCAGCCGTTTCGGGATTTTGAAGGGGTGGGACCTGACCTGCTCGAGCACAACCTGCGACGAGCCGGCGCGAAGTTCACGCTCATGAATCGTCTCGGCATCGAGACGATGCTGTTGTGCAGCAATGTCGGGACAGCGCGGAGCGGTGATGAGCAGCTCGCGGCCACGCAGTTGCGCGTGCTCGGGGAGCTCGCGGAACACTTTGGTGTGCGCGTTGCGTATGAGGCGCTGGCCTGGGGGCGGTTCGTCGACGATTATGAGCAGGCCGCCCGGATCGTGCGCCTCGCGGATCACCCGCGGGTCGGGGTGTGCCTCGACAGTTTCCACATCCTGTCGCGAGGGCACGACCCGCAGGCTATTGAGACGATTCCTGCCGACAAGATCTTCTTCGTCCAGTTGGCCGACGCACCGATCCTGTCCATGGACGTGCTTTCGTGGAGCCGACACCACAGGCTCTTCCCCGGTGAGGGCGGGTTCGACCTCGCCGCATTCATGGGGCACCTGGTGAGGACGGGGTACGACGGGCCGATCTCGCTCGAGATCTTCAACGACACGTTCCGCCAGTCGGACGCCGCGTCGACAGCCGTCGATGCCCGACGCTCGTTGCGATTGCTCGAGGACGAAACCCGGGCCTGGCTTGGGCGGTCATCACGCGGACGCACCGAGCAAATGACGGCAAGGCCTCTCCCGGTCGTCGAGCCCCCAGCCGATATCAACTATGTGGAGTTGCGCACCGATGCGATGGACGAGATGCGCACACTTCTCGCGCAGCTCGGTTTCGCTGCGCACGGCCGTCACCGTACGAAGAACGTCGAGCTTTGGTCGCAGGGCGCCGCGCGAATGGTGCTCGGCAGGCCTGAATCGCAACCGCCGCCACCGACCGTCGCGGGAATTGGATTATCCGTCAGTGATCCGGATGCTGCGCTCCGGCGGGCAACTGATTTGTTCGCACCCGAGATCCACCGATGGGAGGGGCCGGGTGACGAGTCGCTCGTCGGGGTGAGGGCGCCGGATGGATCGGAGGTCTTTTTCGGCCTGGAGGGCAGCTCGGAACCGAAGTGGGTTCGGGAGTTCCCTGTCCCCAACCGGCCGGGGGCTGAGCTCATCGAGCGGGTTGACCACATCAATCTCGCTCAACCATGGCAGCACTTCGATGCCGGGGTACTTTTCTTCCACTCGGTGCTTGACCTGCGTTCGCAGCCGTCGATGGAAGTGGCCGCACCGGTGGGCCTCGTGCGCAGCCAGGTGCTTCGCGCGGCGGACGGTGTCGTGCGCATCGCGCTCAACCTGGTGCCGTCCGGCGCGCACGACGATGCGATCCTTCCGCAGCACATTGCCTTCGCTTCTACCGATGTTCTCGCTCTGGCGCGCCAGGCGCGAGAACGAGGGTTCCACCCTCTCGACATCCCGGCCAATTACTACGACGACATCGAGGCTCGGTACGACATGGACGCATCGCTGCTCACAGAGCTCAAAGAACTCAACGTCATGTACGACCGTGACGAGGCCGGGGAGTTCCTCCACTTCTATACCCAGGCGATCGGGACTGTCTTTCTCGAGGTGGTCGAGCGTCGCGAGGGTTATGAGGGGTACGGAGCGCTCAACGCGCCCGTCCGTCTCGCCGCCCAGTATCAGCAGCGCCGTGAAGCGGAAGGTGTTCCGGCGTGATCCGCCACGTCGCCGTTTTCCGGTTCGTGCCGGAGTTCACCGCAGACGAACGGGAACACTGGATGGCTCTGCTGCGCGCTCTGCCCGCGCAGATCCCCTCGCTGCGAAGCATGAGCGTCGGTGTTGACCTGCTCGGCGGTGCGTCATCCCACGACCTTGCGATCGTCGCGGATTTCGATGACCTTGACGGACTTGACTCGTACACTCGTCATCCGGCGCACGCTGAAGTTCTCAGAATCTCCGCCGGCGTCAAGGCTTCGCTCGCCACAGTCGACTTTGAAATCCCGGAAAGCTGATGGACACCCGGCGGCCCGCCAGGCCCGGGCAGGCCAGTGGCGGCTACCTCGTTGGATTGATCGGTGCTGGAATTTCGGCGTCGTTTACCCCCCGGCTGCACGAGGTCGAGGCCGCGGCACTCGGTCTCGACTACGAATACCGGATTCTTGACCTCATCGCGCTTGGCAAGCAGGCGGAGGACGTTGGGCCGATGCTCGCCGATGCACGCAGCCGCAATTTCTCGGCAATGAATATCACCCACCCCTGCAAGCAGCTGGTGCTCGATGTCGTCGACGAGCTGGACCCGAGGGCAGAACAGCTGGGCGCGGTCAATCTCGTCGTTTTCGAGGACGAGAAACTGGTCGGCTACAACACCGACTGGATCGGTTACCGCGACGGCCTGGTCGCTGGGCTGCCTGGCGCGTCGCTCGAGCGTGTTGTGCAGATCGGCTGTGGCGGTGCGGGAGCGGCGACCGCCTATGCGCTCCTCTCGAGCGGTGTCACACGGCTCGACCTGTTCGACGTCGACGGGGCCCGCGCGAAGGACATCGCGGAGCGCATGCGCTCCCACTTCCCGTCGCAGATCATCGAAACTGTCCCGCACCACGATCTCGAGGTGATGATCACCAGAGCCGACGGAGTGGTCCACGCGACCCCGATGGGGATGCTCCATCATCCGGGTGTGGCGTTCGACGTCGATCTCCTCCGCGACGGCGCATGGGTTTCAGACGTTGTCTACCGCCCCCTGGAGACGGATCTCATCCGCCGGGCGGTCGAGCGGGGTCATCCGGTGCTCGATGGAGGCCGAATGGCCGTCGGACAGGCCTACGCTAGCCTTCAGATCATCACGGGCCACGAGCCCAACCGGGAAAGGATGGAGGAGCACTTTCGCTCCCTCATTCGACAAGAAGCACCCTCGGGTCCGCCCGCCGGAGGGTGAAGAAGGCAGAACATGGCTGAGGAGTTGCGCGAGGGTCAGGACGGCGGGTCGACGCTGCGCGCTGAGCGGACGAAGGAAGACATTCTCCACGTTGCGACGGCAGAGTTCGCGGCGAACGGGTACGCCGGGGCGCGAGTCGACGAGATCGCCGCGCGGACCCGAACGACCAAGCGAATGATCTACTACTACTTCGCCTCCAAGGAAGGACTGTACCTTCGGGTGCTGGAGCGCGTGTACGCCCAGATTCGGCAGGTGGAGCGCGGGGTACAAATCGATGAGCTCACGCCGGGAGAGGCGTTGCGCAAACTGGCTGAAGCGACGTTCGACCACCACACGACGCATGAAGAGTTCATCCAGCTCGTCAGCATCGAGAACATCCACCGCGCTGAGCATCTCCTGCAGTCACCGACGATTCTCCGGGAGAACGCCACAGCTATCACCGTGCTCGAGAGCGTCATCCGGCGTGGGGTCAGCGAAGGTGTCTTCCGTGACGACGTCGACGCGCTCGACGTGCACATGATCATCAGTGCATACGCGTGCTTCCACGTCGCCAACCGGCACACGTTCGCGGCGATCTTCGACCGCGACATGCTCGACCCGGGCCTTCGAGCACCCCATCGGCGCCTCATCGGCGACATGGTCGTGTCCACCATGACGTCGGAGCAGGTCTGACCGCCGCTGTTCCACTGAATGGAATGCGAGGTACGGCGAGGAAGACGACGGTAGAGGATGGGCTTCAACCCTCCGACCAGAGAGACGCACCATGCCCAAATCCCCGAGCGCTCGCCCCGGCTGTGGGGAACATCCCCGTGGATAAGACTGTCGAAACGGTGAGCCTGGCCGTCGCGGATATCCCGACAGGCTCATCGCTGGCGGTGGGCGGATTCGGGTTGTCTGGTGTTCCCATCTCGCTGATCCGTGCCTTGCTCGCCCAGGGGTCGAGCGAACTCGAGGTGGTGTCGAACAACTGCGGGGTCGACGGGTGGGGGCTTGGTGAACTGCTGGCCGCTGGTCGCATCCGTCGCGTCATTGCCAGCTACATCGGGGAGAACAGGGAATTCGCTCGCCAGTACCTGTCGGGTGAACTCGATGTCGAACTCACCCCACAGGGAACTCTCGCCGAACGACTCCGCGCGGGTGGCGTTGGCATTCCCGCCTTCTACACCGCTACCGGGGCAGGGACCGCCGTTTCCGACGGCGGGATGCCGATCAGGTATGCCGCTGACGGCACAGTGGCGGTAATGAGCGAACCGAAGGAAACCCGCACGCTCGACGCGTTTGGGACCGCCAGGGAATACGTTCTCGAGACCGCGATACGCACCGACTTCGGTCTGGTTCGCGCCGCGGTCGGCGACCGCCACGGAAACCTGCGCTTCGAAAAGGCGGCGCGAAACTTCAATCCGCTTGCGGGCATGGCTGGACGTGTCACCATCGCCGAGGTCGATGAACTGGTCGAGCCGGGAGAACTTGGCCCTGACGACATCCATCTTCCCGGCATCTACGTCGACCGGATCGTGCAGCTCACTCCCACCCAGGCATCTGACCTGCCGATTGAGAAGGTCACCGTGCGGAGCAGAGAAAGGTCGAGCTGATGCCGCGCACACGCGACGAAATGGCGGCAAGGGCCGCCGAAGAGCTGATCGACGGCAGCTACGTGAATCTCGGTATCGGACTGCCAACGCTCATCCCCAACCACTTGCCCGATGGCATCCATGTCGTCCTGCACTCGGAGAACGGAATACTCGGCGTCGGCCCGTATCCGTGGGAGGGCGAGGAAGACCCGAAGCTCATCAATGCGGGCAAGGAGACGGTGACGGTCCTTCCCGGTGCCAGCTACTTCGACTCGGCCGCCAGTTTCGGCATGATCCGCGGCGGACGGGTCACGACCGCGGTACTCGGAGCGATGCAGGTATCCGCCGGTGGCGACATCGCGAACTGGGCAGTCCCGGGCAAGATGGTCAAGGGAATGGGCGGGGCGATGGACCTCGTCAACGGCGCCGAGCGGGTCATCGTGGTGATGGATCACGTCGCGAAGGACGGGTCGCCGAAGATCGTGCCGGAGTGCACGCTTCCACTCACGGGCCGGGCATGCATCGACCGCATCATCACCGATCTCGCGGTTATCGACGTCACGGCGGACGGACTGGTTCTCCGTGAACTCGCACCGGGGGTGACCGTCGGGCAGGTGACCGAGGCGACGGCAGCACCGCTGACGATTGACCCGGAAGTGAAGGAAGCATCGTGAGTGCCATGCGTGAGGTCGTGATCTGCTCGCCCCTCCGCACCCCGGTCGGGCGAATGGGAGGGGCGCTGGCGCCCCTCAGCGCTCTGGAACTCGCCACAACCGTGCTCCGGGCGCTCCTCGAACGAACCGGCGTGGAACCCGGAGCAATCAACGGGGTGATCGGTGCCCAAAGCTACCCGACCATGGAGGCACCGGCCTTCGGACGGGTCGCAGCGCTCGATTCAGGTTTTCCGACCACGACCGGCGGTTACCAACTTGACCGGCGGTGTGGGAGTGGCCTGCAATCGGTGATGAACGCCGCGATGGAAGTGCAGACCGGCGTCAGCGACGCCGTGGTCGCGCTCGGGGTGGAGTCCATGTCGAACGCTCCGTTCTACACCGAGGAGGGACGACGGGGTGCTCCCCGCGGTGGGTACTTCTTCCGCGACGCCCTCGCGCGCGGCCGTGAGACTGTCGGTGGCCGTTTTTACCCGACACCGGACGGAAACGTCGGAACCGCCGAAACTCTCCGCGCCGAGTACGGTATCGGGCGCGACGCTCAGGATGCTTTGGCACTCCGGTCACACCAGCGCGCAGTCCAGGCGCAGGCATCAGGTGCGTTTGACGCGGAGATCGTTCCCGTGACGGTGCCCGGCCGGCGAGGTGACATTGTCGTCGATCGCGACGAGCATCCTCGCGCCGATTCGACACTGGACGCGCTCGCGGCGCTCACTCCTCTCCTGGCGAAGAAGGATCCGGATGCGACGGTGACGGCCGGTAATGCGAGTGGCCAGAATGACGCTGCCGCTGCCTGCATCGTCACCACACCAGAGCACGCGAGGGTGCTCGGACTCGTGCCGGCCCTTCGCCTTCGATCCTGGGCTGTCGCCGGGGTCGACCCCCGGCGGTTCGGGATCGCTCCGGTGCCGGCAACAGAGCTGGCACTCGCGCGAGCCGGACTCGGTTTGGCTGACCTCGATGTCATCGAGCTCAACGAGGCTTTCGCGGTGCAGGTGCTCGCCTGCCTGGCTGACTGGGGTATCGATGCCGAGGACCAGCGCCTCAATCCGCGCGGCAGTGGAATCTCGATCGGTCACCCGATTGCCGCAACAGGCATCCGCATGCTCGCCACCCTCGCGAACGAGCTGTCCGACCTGGACGGCACTCTGGCCCTCGAGACCATGTGTATCGGTGGTGGGCAGGCGCTCGCCGCGGTGTTCGAACGGGTCGGCTGACCCGCGATGGGCGCGGTTTCCGTTCCAGGTCAGTTCGGTATGCGTGCGGCCACGATGACCGCGGCATAAGCCACTCGCAACCTCCCGGCGATCTCCTCGGGGTCGCTGAGGTAGCCATTGACCATGGCGCCGTCCCGCAGCATCATCAGTTGACCGCCGATAGTGTCGGGGTCGCTGGCGCCAGCGTCCGCCGCGATGGCGGTGAACAGCTCGAGGGTCCACCTTCGGTGCGCATCGACAACGACTCTGACGGGGTCACCCGGGTCGGCGATCTCCGCGGCCGCGTTGATGAACGGGCATCCCCTGAATCCCGGCATGCAACTCGCCGATCCGATGATCTCCGCAATGTTCTCAAGCGCATGCGCAGGGTCTGACTGAGCGCGAGCAGAGGTGAGTGCCTCCCGCTCTCCTGAGGCCTGCCGCTCGAGATAGGCAACAACCAGGTCGGTCTTGGTTTTGAAGTGGCGATAGAACGTGACCTTCGTGATCCCCGCCTGCTCAATGATCCGGTCGGCGCTCGTTCCGCGGATGCTGTTCGCATAGATCAACTCGGTCGCGGCATCCAGGATGCGAGCACGCGTGGCGTCGCCCCGCCGGCTACCGGTCACCCCAGGCGTCATCGGCGTTGTTTCACCCACGGTGCTCCCTTTTTTGAACGTTTTGCTTGCGTTGCTGTCGGTAACGACTCTAGAGTGTCCATTGTAGGGGTACTAGTTCGTCTACATAAACTCTGTGAAAGGAATTCTGGTGACAACCATCGACACCCGTGCGGCCGTGCCTCTTGCGAGGACACTGCGCCGGGTCTATTTCTCCCGCTTCGGTTTTGCCCTTGTCTGGGCACTGCTGCTGGCGTTTGTGGCTCCGAACGCGGCGCCACTCCTCACGGTTCTCGTGATCATTTACCCGCTGGTTGACGCGTTCTCCGTGTTGACCGAGCTGCGGGCGGCTGGAACAACGTCACGGTCCCGGGCCAGCGAAATCATCAACATCGTCAGCAGTGTGCTGGCCGCCGTTGCCCTTGGCTGGGCCTCGCTCGTGTCTCCAGGCGCGGTACTCGCGGTATGGGGCGTGTGGGCGGTGCTTTCGGGCGCCTCGCAATTGGTGACCGGCCTGATTCGCCGCAAGCTCGGTGGCCAGGTGCCGCTGATCGTCAGCGGCGGTTTGTCGGTCCTGGTTGGTTTCGCGTTCCTCGCTCAGGGACTTGGCGGATCCACCATGGTGACCTCAATCGCTGGCTACGCGACCCTGGGCGGCGTGCTCTTCCTGATTTCCGCCATCCGCCTGACTCGCTCGGTGCGTGCCTGATGGCCGGCGCATTCGAGGGGTCCGTCCCTGACTACGACCTGATCGTGATCGGGGCAGGCCCCGTCGGAGAAAACGTGGCTGATTACGCCGCGAAGCGTGGCATCCGGGTCGCGATCGTGGAATCGGAACTCGTCGGTGGTGAATGTTCCTACTGGGCGTGCATGCCTTCCAAGGCGCTGCTGCGCAGCGGGCACGTTCTTCGTGCCGCCCAGCGACTGGAGGGCACTCGGCAGGCGGTCACCGGTGAACTGGATGTTCCGGCGGTTCTTGCCCGCAGGAACACGTTCACGAGCGAGTGGAAGGATGACGGCCAGGTCGACTGGTTGAACTCCGCCGGTATCGATCTGATCCGGGGTCACGCTCGCCTCACCGGCGCACGCACCCTCGACGTGAACGGCCGGAACTACGCAGCGAGGGCCGTCGCGGTCGCGACAGGTTCCGTTCCCGTGTTGCCCGACATCGCGGGGCTCGCCGCGGCAAACCCGTGGGGAACCCGCGAAGCGACCAGTGCGTCGACCGCTCCGGCCCGGCTGCTGGTGCTCGGCGGAGGTGTCGCCGGCACCGAACTCGCCACAGCCTGGGCCTCTCTCGGCTCCGACGTGACTCTTCTGTCACGGGGTCCTCTTCTGGAACGCGAAGAACCCCTTGCTGGGGAACTCGTCACGAAGGCTCTCGGGGAGATGGGTGTCGACGTGCGCATCGGCGTCAGTCCGACGGGTGTTCACCGCGACGAGGCCGGCGTTGTAACGACCACACTCGACGACGGCAGCACGGTGGTGACGGACGAAATCCTCATCTCCACTGGCCGCCGCCCGAACACCCTCGACCTCGGCGTCGACGCGGTCGGCTTCACCCCCGGAGAGAAGCTGAGCGTCGATGACACCATGCTCGTCACGGGCACCGACTGGCTCTACGCCGTCGGTGACGTGAACGGACGCGCGCTCCTCACGCATCAGGGCAAGTACCAGGCCCGCGCCGCGGGCGAGGTTATCGCTGCCAGGCTCGGCGGCAGCGACGTGCATGATGCTCCCTGGGGCAGCCACGTCGCAACCGCTGATGACGCGGCCGTGCCGCACGTGATCTTTACCGATCCCGAGGTTGCCGGAGTCGGCCTTACCGAAGCGCAAGCGCGCGCTCGCGGAATGAATGTGAAAGTCGTGGAATACGACCTCGGCTGGGTTGCGGGAGCGAAATTGCACGCCGATGGTTACGAAGGCCACGCGAAACTCGTCATCGATGAGGACCGCCACATCGTCGCCGGGGCGACCTTCGTCGGTCAGGATGTCGCAGACCTGCTGCACTCGGCAACCATTGCGATTGTCGGTGAAGTCCCGATCGACCGGCTCTGGCACGCCGTTCCCTCCTATCCCACCATCAGCGAGGTCTGGCTCCGACTCCTCGAAACCTACGGTCGGCCGAACTGAGCCTGCCCCAACCCAACGAGCAAACACCCAAACGAACACAAACCCACTGGAAGGAAAGAAGCAAATGCCCACGAAGATCACCATCATCATCGATAACCCCGCCGACGCGGACGCGTTTGAAGCGGGTTACCCCGAGATCGTCTCGCTGGCCCAGCAACTCCCAGGGCTGCGCCGCACGGAGTCCGCGAAGGTCTGGCCCAAGGAAGACGGAACTCCCACGCCGTCGCATCGCACCCTCGACCTGTACTTCGACAGTTACGACGATGCCTCAGCCGCTGTCGCTACACCCGCCGCTGGCGAGTTCTTCCAGCGGCTTGTGGGCACAGGAACACCCTTCACCGGGCTCTTCTCCGACATCGAAACGGTCTAGAGCATTCACGACCGCGCCCGACGCACCCGCGTCGGGCGCGGTCGCCCGCATTTCTCAGGGGCCCACCCCGAGCGGGTATCGTCAAGTAATGAGCCAAACGTCAGGATCCGTGACAGCCCACACCGGACCCGAATGGGTGGACCACGTGATCTGGTGGCGGGTGTATCCGCTGGGGTTCGTCGGCGCATTTCCCGAGACAGACGCTGGGCCTGCAACAGCGGATGAACACCGGTTGCTCCGCCTGATCCCGTGGCTCGACCATGTCATCGAACTCGGCGCGTCGGGAATCGCACTCGGACCTATTTTCGCGTCGTCGACGCACGGGTACGACACCACCGACCACTTCAGCATCGACCCTCGCCTCGGCACCCATGAGGACTTCGCAGCCCTCGTCGGTGAGGCGCGCGCACGAGGCCTCCGCGTCCAGCTCGACGGCGTCTTCAACCACGTCGGACGCGAGCACCCGCTCGTTGCGCAGGACTCAGAGGCGCTGAAGCGAACCAGCGACGGGGGCCTGGTCGCGTTCGAGGGCCACGACGCCCTGGTTGAACTCGACCCGGCGCAGCCGGAGACCAGACGCCTCGTCGTCGACGTGATGCGGCACTGGCTCGACCGGGGTGCTGATGCATGGCGGCTGGATGCCGCGTACCGGCTGCCGACAGACTTCTGGGCGGCAGTTCTGCCCGAGGTGCGCCGTACTCATCCGGATGCCTGGTTCGAAGCCGAGGTGATCCACGGTGAGTACGCCGCGTTCGTCAGCGAGGGAACCGTCGACAGCGTCACCCAGTACGAGCTGTGGAAGGCGATCTGGTCGAGCATCGACGAGGGCAATCTCTGGGAGCTGGCCTGGGCGCTCGGCCGCCACAATGAAATGCT
Source organism: Mycetocola sp. Y791 (assembly GCF_059445325.1). Lineage (NCBI taxonomy): Bacteria > Bacillati > Actinomycetota > Actinomycetes > Micrococcales > Microbacteriaceae > Mycetocola > Mycetocola sp. Y791. Next base: position 77,880 of record NZ_JCAIUC010000001.1, read on the forward strand.
CAGCTCGTTTGTTCCGACGACCTTCATCGGAAACCACGACGTCACCCGGATCGCATCCGCGATCACGGATGCCCGTCATCACCCGCACGCGATCGTGCTGCTGGCCACGCTCGGGGGAACTCCGACGGTCTACGCCGGTGACGAGTGGGGTTTCCGCGGGGTGAAGGAGGAGCGCGCCGGCGGTGATGACGTCATTCGCCCGGAGTTCCCGATTGACGGTCCCGCCTCGGTGTCGGTCGTCGACCCCGCGATCGAGCCGCTCTACCAGGAGCTTCTTGGCCTGCGGCGGCGCCACCCGTGGCTTCACCGCGCCACGACCGCGGAACCGCGCGCTCTCAGCAATGAGCACCTCGAGGTCGATGTGGTCTGGGAGGGGGAGAGCCTCACTGTCGCCCTGAACCTCGGCGATGACACGTTCCCACTCGTTGAAGGCGGTGTACTGGCTGCGGATCCGGCAACGCGGGAGACCCCGGGACGGCTCGCGGCGCACGGGTGGGCCATCGTCGGCTGAGGTAGTGGCTTCCGGCGTCAGCGCCGTTATCGAAGCGGATTCAGGCAAACCGGTTGACCAAAACAACTCCTGTGGGAGAGGATGGGCACGCCGTGAAGTAACCGAAAATAACGCAGCATCCTCAATGTCGAGTGACCTGTCGCCACTGCATGAGACACCTGACCCGCAAAGGAGCGGTTAATGTCCCTCACCGCACCACGTCGTCGCCTTTATGTGAGACTCGCAGGCGTTGTGCTGTCTATCGCCGTGATCGTGGCTGCGATAACCAGCACGCGGGTTCTGTCGATCGACGCGGCCGCAGAAGCCTCGCAAGCGGGCGCCTTCGAACCCGACGAGTACGCTGCCGAGCATTTCGAGGAGGACATCGCTCCGGCGATCAGCGACGACGCGGTGGATCTCGCAACGCTCCTCGGTGAACTCGCGGCAGGAGCTGACGAAGCGGACTTCGGGAACACCGCCGGGTCGTCCAGCGCCTATTCATACCCGGTCACGTTTACCGGAATCGCCGGTGCACCCAACGGATCGATCCTGCCGGTCACTGTCGACGGGCTCCCCGAGGGAACAGTCGTGCAGGTCCAGATCGGCCCGGCCATCAATGGCACAGCGATTCGGGATGCCACGGGGACCGTCAAGTTCAACGACTTCACCAACCAGCTCGAGTTTCAGGAAGTCGCGACCGCGCTCAACACCCTCGTCAAGGAGCAAGTGCTCGCCGATGTCGACCCCGCAGTCCTCGAGGGCAAGACCGTCACGGTGACCGGTGCGTTCACCAGGGTGAACCCGGCACTTGTCTCGGTCGTTCCGGTGAAATTTGAGGTGGGGCAATGAGCGACAACGACGTTGTGATGCGCGCCATCGGAATCACGAAAAGCTACGGGGCCACCCGGGCACTCAAAGGTGTCGATTTTTCGATTCGACGAGGGGCCGTCACCGTGCTGTTCGGTGAGAACGGAGCGGGTAAATCAACGCTGATGAAGATCCTCAGCGGCGTCGAGTCCCCGACATCCGGCACCCTCGAGCTCGACGGTGAACCGTTGCGCCTCCGAGACACCGTCGATGCGGCATCCAGAGGTATCGCGATCATCCACCAGGAACTGAGCCTCGCCCCCAACCTCAATGTTCGAGACAACATCTACATGGGACGTGAGAGCACCAGAGGTGGTGTTGTGATCGATTACGGTGCGGAGAACGCGACAACCGCGCGGCTGATGACGCGGCTCGAGGAGCGGCTCGACCCTCGGACTCTTGTCGGAGACCTCCGTCTTGGCCAGCAACAGGTGGTTGAGATTGCCCGGGCGCTCGCCGGAAATGCGCGGGTGCTGATCATGGACGAACCGACCTCCGCGCTGAGCGGAAGCGAGGTCGAGGTGCTGTTCAAACTGATCCGCGAACTGACCGCCGAGAACGTCGCCATCGTCTACATCTCACACCACCTCGAAGAGGCGCTCGAGATTGCAGACCACGCCGTAGTGTTCCGCGATGGCGATCTTGTAGCCACAGGCGACCGCGCCGAGATCGACCTCGGCTGGGTCATCTCGAACATGGTTGGCCGGAACGTTGGCGACCTGTCACCGGATCTCCTCGAGGAGTTCGGCGAGCCAGTTCTCGAACTGGAGAACATTGTCATCGCCGATCCGTCCAACCCGGCGCGCCTGGCCGTCGACGACCTCTCCCTCTCTGTCCGCGCCGGCGAGGTGGTATGCCTCTACGGGCTGATGGGAGCCGGCCGCACGGAGCTCCTGGAAGCACTCGCCGGGCGCATCCCGATCCAATCCGGAACAGTTCGGCTGAAGGGGCGGGTGATCCAGGGAGAATCTGTCGCCGAGCGCATCGCACTCGGACTCGCGCTCGTGCCCGAGGACCGGCAGCGCGACGGTCTGGTTCAAACCATGTCGGTAGGTGAGAACGCATCGCTGGCGAATCTGCTTGCTTTCGTCAAAGGGATTGTCCTGGACCGACGCAGCGAACGCGCCAGCATCGACAAGGTGGTCTCGGATGTCCGCGTCAAAACCTCGGGTCCCAATGCCGCTATCTCCTCGTTGTCGGGTGGAAACCAGCAGAAGGTCGTGATCTCCAAAATCCTCATGACAGAGCCGGAGGTGATCCTGCTCGACGAACCGTCCCGGGGCATAGATGTGGGAGCGAAGGCGGAGATCTTCGGACTCATGGCGCGTGAGGCAAAACGCGGCCTTGGAGTCCTCTTCGCCACGTCCGAGGTCGGGGAAGCCCTCGGCGTCTCCAACCGTGTGATCGTGCTCTCGAAGGGCCGCATCGTCGGCGAGTTCGATCCGAAACACACAGACCGAGAAGGCCTGATGGTGGCCTCAGGCGAATCAACCGAAGCTGCGAAACCAGAGAACGGACTCGTGAAGTGACTGCAACCACAACGGGCATGCGTCCGTCGACCGACGGCGGTGGGCCCGGCAATCGAGACAACGGCGCTGGAAAGCGACAAATCGACTACCTCGGGATCCTTCTCGAGGGGCGCGCGTTCATCGCTCTCATTGTCCTGATCATCATTTTCGCGCTGCTCTCCGATTCCTTCCTGACGTTCAACAACCTGTTGACCATGACCAAACACGTCGCATACAACGCGATTCTTGCGCTCGGCATGCTCTTCGTCATACTCAAGGGCGGCATCGACCTCTCCGTCGGTTCCACAGTGGGGCTGTCCGGTGTCGTCGCCGGTGTGCTGCTGCAGGGGTGGCAGCTTGATGCCTTCGGCGTCGTTGTGTACCCGCCTGTGTGGGTCGTGGTCCTCTGCTCACTCGCCGTCGGCACCCTGGTCGGTTATGTCAACGGTTTGCTCGTGACGAAGTTCAACGTCGCACCCTTCATCGCGACCCTCGGGATGTTATACGTCGCGCGCGGTGCCGCGCTGCTCATTTCAAACGGCTCCACCTATCCGCGCCTTGGCGGGGAGGAAGCCCTGGGAAACACAGGCTTCAACATCATCGGCGGCGGCCGTCTTCTTGGCATTCCGACCGCCATCTGGATCATGGTCGTTTTCGCCCTCGTCGCCGCTTTTGTTCTCAAGAGCACGCCGTTCGGTCGCTGGGTCTACGCCACCGGAGGGAATGAGCGTGCCGCTGAACTCTCGGGTGTGCCGGTGCGTCAGGTCAAATTGCGCGTCTACATGATCAGTGGATTCTGCGCGGCGACAACCGGTCTCATCATCTCCTCTGAGCTGACGAGCGCTGCTCCCCAGCTCGGGGAATCATTCGAGCTCAACGCCATCGCGGCTGTGGTCATCGGTGGCGCCGCGCTGACAGGTGGCCGAGGAAACGTACGCGGCGTGCTCATCGGCGCCTTCGTCATCGGTTTTCTCAGTGACGGACTCGTGATCGTCGGTGTTTCCACCTTCTGGCAGATCACCATCAAGGGTGCCGTGATCATCCTCGCCGTGATGCTGGACCAGGCTCAACAGCGGATCAAGCGGTCGAAGAACGCGGCTCTTGCCGCCGGCAACCACGCTGAACCGGCATCGGCCCCAACCACGCCCTGACGAGACCCCACACCGCGGTGGGTGCACCGCGGCACACCAAGAAAACGAAAGGCTGAAGCAATGAAGCGACAGATTCTGACGGCGACAATCGCAGTGCTCGCCATCGTCGGCCTGGCCGGTTGTTCAGGCGGCTCAGGGGGCTCCGGCAGTTCCGGGGACTCCGGCAATGGTTCCGGCGAGGCCGGTGGCCTCATCGCCATCATCACTCCGGCACAGGAGAACCCTTTCTTCAAGGCAGAGGCGGATGCCGCCAAGGCAGAAGCGGAGGAGCTCGGATACGAGACGTCCGTCGCGTCCCACGACGACGACCCGAATAAGCAAAGCGAACTCATCGACTCGGCCATCAGCAAGGGTGCCAAAGCGATCATCCTCGACAACGCGGGAGCTGACGCATCGATCGGTCCCATCACCAAAGCCGAGGAAGCGGGGGTTCCCGTCTTCCTCATCGACCGGGAGATCAACGAGAACGGAATTGCCAAGGCTCAGATCGTTGCCAACAACGCTCAGGGCGCGGCCGCCGTTGCCGAGTCGTTCGTCGCTGCCCTTCCCGATGGTGGGAAGTACATCGAACTGACCGGCAAAGAGTCAGACACCAACGCCGGTGTGCGGTCGGAGGCCTTCGCGAGCGTGATCTCCCAGTACCCGAACCTGGTGCCAGCGGCGAAAGAAACTGCCAACTGGAACCAGGACGAGGCGTTCCAGAAGGTCGAGACGCTGCTGCAGCGTGATCCCAACATCCAGGGGATCATCGCCGGGAACGACACGATGGCGCTCGGTGCCGTTGCGGCCGTCGAGGCTGCAGGGCTGCTCGACAAGATCAAGATCGTCGGCTTCGACGGCAGCCCCGACGCGGTGCAGGCCATCAAGGACGGCAAGCTCGTTGCGACCGGCCTGCAGCCGGCGGTGCTTATTTCGCAAATGGCCGTTCAGCAGGCTGACGAGTTCATCCGCACTGGTGAGACCGGTGCTGAAGAGAAACAGTCCATCGATTGCGTTGTGATCGATGCCAACAACGCCGAGCAGTACACGAGTTTCGCGCTCGAGGACTAGCTCGGAGCGGCGCAGGGCGATCGGTGGGCTCGCACGAGTCCGCCGATCGCTTACCGCGGGGATCGGCACGTCGTGCGAGCGTGATGGGGCAGGCCTGGAGCAGGGAACGGTCCATCTGATTCAGCACGTCCCCGCCTTACATCCCCGACGGAGCGACACCGTTGGTGAAGGCCCACACGACGGCCTGCAGCCGGTCCCGTGCCCCGGTCTTGGTGAGGATGCCGGCGAGGTGGTATTTCACCGTCGTGAGCTCGATGAACAAACGCTCTGCGATCTCCTGGTTGGAGAGTCCCTCGCTCAGAAGCGCCAGAATTTCCAGTTCCCGGGCGGTGAGCGGCACAGAAGGCGGGGTCTGGATGCGATCCGGTCGCCTCCTTCGGTTGGCGAACTCGGAGATCACCCTTCGGGTCAGGCGCTGGTCGAGCGTTCCGTCACCGCGGGCGACGGAACGGATGGAACCGAGCAGAGTCTGCTCGTCGGCTCCTTTGAGTAGGAAGCCGGCAGCGCCAGCTTCCAGCGCTCCGAAGACGTAGTCGTCGAGATCAAACGTGGTGACGACGAGCACGCTCGTGGTGTTCGCCGGATCGGAGACGATCGCTCTCGTCGCTGAAATACCGTCGAGTCCCGGCATCCGGATATCCATGCAGATCACGTCCGGGTGCTGCTCCTTCGCGAGCGCAACGGCCTCATAGCCGTCCTTCGCCTCACCGACCACCTGGATGTCCTCCTCCTGGTCGAGGATCACGGACAGGCCGGCCCGCACGATGGCCTGGTCGTCGGCAATGGCAACGGTAATCATGACTGCACTCCGTCGTAGGGGATCTCGAGGGTGTTCGCCCAGCCGCCGTCGGGGCTCGGCCCGGTTGTGAGCCTCGCGCCGATCAGGTCGGCGCGTTCCGCCATGCCGACGAGGCCGAACCGGGGCCGGGAGTCCACCTCCTGGGCCACAGCCCGCGAACCCGGCCCGTTCCGCACGGTCACGCGCAGGGCATTCTCGCCGTAATCCACCTCGACGGTGCGAGGCGACCCGGGTGCGTGCCTGGCGGCGTTTGCGAGGGATTCCTGCACCATCCGGTAGACGGTGATGCCGGTGAGCGGGCCGATATCGACCGGAGTACCGGATTCCGACAGCGACACAGGGCTTCCCGCGGCGGATGCCTCGGCAATGAGTCCCGGCAGCTGCTCGATTGACGGAACGGGGGCGAGCGAACCCTCTCCGTCGGCGCGGAGCAGGCCGACCGTCTGGCGAAGGTTATTCAGCGTGGTTCGAGCGTCACTCTGAACGCGGCGGATGTATTCACCAGCGCGGTCCGGATCCGTCGCCCGCAACGCGTCAGCGGCCTGGGCGCTGACGATGATGCCCGTCAGGTGGTGGGCGGCGATGTCGTGTAGTTCCCGTGCCATGAGTGCGCGCTCCTCACGCACGGCATCCTGCGCCAGACGTTCTCTTTCTCTCTCGGCGGCATCCGCCCGTTCACGCAACGCCTCAACGAGCCTGGCGCGACCGTCGACGACCTCGGCAAGGATCACCGGCAGGCCGAACGTGAGAGCCGCACGCAGTAATGCGAACGGCAGCGCCAGCTCGCCGGGCACTTCGAGGCTGGACTGCACGGTGACGATCGTGACGATGACGGATGCCACAGCGATGGCAGCGGGAAGCAGGTAATGGGAGGCCTCGCGGCGCTCGCGGGTATACGAATACACGGCGATGATGACCGCGAAGGTGCCGGTGCTCGCCTCTCCGGAAGAGATGAGCAGCATCAGGACATCGAGCGCCGACGTAGCGATGAGTACGACAACGGGGACGCGGTACCGCCCCAGCAGGGTCGCCGCCTGGGCGAGCACGATCACGCCGGGAAGCCAGGGGTATCTCTGGCCGGCGGACTCGCTGTCGATAACTGCCACCCCGATCACGTAGCCGATGCCGAGGAGAGCCGTCAGCACAACGGGAGTACCCCGCCAGAGCGCGTTGCGAACGCTGCTCTGACGGGGTGGTGTGGTCATCCGACCATTGTCCGGCACGGGGTGCTCAGATGTCACGGGATCGCATTGCCGCTCCCGCCGCTGCCGTCACCACGGCCACGAGCGCCGCGAGTGCCGCTACGGCGATGAGAGGCGGGATGCTGCCCGCCACGCCCGGTGAGACGGCCGCCTGTCCGAGTGACAGGGGCATCAGCTGCGCCCAGACCGGCAATGAGCCGGTGACGAGCTGGATGGTGGCCTGCGCGATCAGTTCGAACAGGAGCACGCCGAGCGTGATGAGCACTCCCGCCAGCTGATTGCGCGCGAGGATGCCGATGGCCAGGCCGAGGAGCCCGAGCAGGGGCACCACGAGAGCACCGCGTCCCAGCACCCCGAGAAGGTCCGGAATGCTGACGGCCAGGTCGGTTTGCGCGAGCGCGAGCGAGATCAGCAGCGTCGCAACGCTGACGACCGCGTACGCGACCCCGACAACCGCCCCGACGATGGCCATTGCGCCCACCTTCGCCGTGAGGATTCGTCCACGACGGGGTTCCGCAAGTGCCGTGGGAACGATCCCGCCGAACCGGTAGTCGGTGGTGCCCGCGAGGACGCCGAGGATCAGGACCGCGAGCACCGCGATACCGATGGAGCCAGCGCCCGTTGAAGAACCGAGCGGGCTGACCGCGGCGAGCTGTGCCGCCGCTGAGGTGAGCTCGAACGCGGGAAGGTCATCTCCCAGCGCTTCCCGGCCGGGGCCGATGGCGCCGCTCGCGAGGGCGGGCAGAACGGTAACGAGGGTGACTTGTGTTGCGATGAGACCGGCGATGCCGACGCCGATCGCTGCCTTGGTGGCTCGAGTCGTGGTGACCTTGAGCAGTTCTGCGCGGATCATCAGCGCACCCCCGCACTTGTCGAGGTGAGGTCGAGATAGTAGCTCTCGAGGTCTCCTCCGTGGGCGTCGACGGTGGAACGCAGGTCGCCGGATGCCGCGACCCTGCCCGCTGCGATCACGACGATGTCGTCGGCGACAAGCGCCACCTCTGACAGGACGTGGGACGACAGGAGGACTGAGCCGCCGGCATCCGCGAAGGAACGGATGAGCTCGCGAAGCCAGTGCATCCCCGCAGGGTCGAGGCCGTTGGCCGGCTCGTCGAGGATCAGGATGGACGGCTCACCGAGCAGCGCTGCTGCCAGAGCGAGTCGCTGCTTCATGCCGAGCGAGTAGCCACCGATCCGTCGATCGGCCGCTGTGCTCAGGTCAACCTCATTGAGCACGGCGTCGATCCGGGGCTGTGCCACGCCGATCTGCGCTGCGGCGATGCGGAGGTGCTCCCTGCCGGTGCGGCCAGGGTGCAATCCTGCCGAATCGAGGAGTGCCCCGATGGTCTGGGCCGGCTGCTCGAGGTCGCGGTACCGGCGTCCGTGGATGAGCGCCTCGCCGCTGTCGGGAGAGGCGAGGCCGAGGATCATGCGGGTGGTGGTGGTCTTGCCGGCGCCATTGGGGCCGAGGAGACCGACAACCCGGCCGTCGAGGACGTCGAATGAGACGTCCTCGACCGCGGGATGTCCGGAGAAGGACTTACTCAGCCCGCGAATCGCGAGGGCTGGTGATGTGGAATTCGTCATGTCCCCAGAGTGCTGCGGTCGCTCCGTCGGCGCCCCATCCTCAAGGACAGTCCTCATCCTGTTCCTCCGGGCGGGGCGCGAGCGTGTGCATCTGGCGAGGCTGGACATGTCCGATTCGGACAGCAGAAGTCTCAACACGATCCAGCTCACGCAGCATGGACCACCTCATCACAAGGGAAGAAACGACATGTCCATGAACCAGCAGGAATCACAGAACACCGTCGAACCGACGGAATCCCAGCCGAGCAGGCGCCGTGGCGTCATCCTCGCGACGACCAGCGTGCTGGCCGTCGGAGCGTTGGTGGCCGGTGCGTGGGGTGCCGGTGCGTGGTCGGATGCCGCGCCGGTGGAGGAGGAGGAGACCGCGAAGAGTTCGGTCATCCAGGAACACCTCGACGGCCTGGTCGATCTCGGCTTTCCCGCAGCGCTCGCCTCATTCACCAGCCCCGACGGGCAGCACGAGGATTACGTGGCTGGCGTCGGGAACCTCACGACCGACGAACCCGTACCCGTCGACGGGGAAGTGCGGCTCGGGAGCAACTCGAAGACGTTTACATCCGTCGCCGTGCTGCAGCTCGTCGAGGACGGTCAGGTCGCTCTTGATGAGCCCATCGACAGCTACCTGCCGGGTCTGGTCACGGGTGATGGCATCGACGGCACCCGCATCACCGTGCGTCATTTGCTGCAGCAGATGTCAGGACTCCCCGAATACGCCGACGAGATCGCGATGGACTTTGAGAAGGCACAGGGCGTCTACACATCGCCGCGCGACCTCCTCGATATCGCGCTCAGCAAGCCGGCGGGCTTTGCCGCCGGTGAGCGCTGGCAGTACAGCAACACGAACTACCTGGTGCTCGGCCTTCTGATCGAACGCCTGGCCGAACGGCCGCTCTTCGAGGTGATCACCGAGCGGATCATTGAGCCACTGGGGCTTGAGCACACCTACTTCCCGACGGTCGGCGAAATGTCACTCCGCGGGGAGCACCCTTCGGGGTATCACAAGGACGCGGATGGCGAGTTCTACGACGTGAGCACACTCGACCCGTCATGGGGCTGGGCCGCCGGCCAGGTCGTCGCAAGCCCGAGCGACCTGAATGAGTTCATGAGGGCGGTTCTCGACGGTCGACTGCTCGGCGAGGGGATGACAACTGAGATGCAGAAGACCGTGCCGGCCGATGAAGGCCTGTGGCCTGGAGCGGGGTACGGCCTCGGTTTGCAGAGCTACCCGCTGAGCTGCGGCGGCGTGATCTGGGGCCACGGTGGCGACATCCACGGCTTTCAGACTCGCAATGGTGTCGCAGCCGACGGAACGGCATTCAGCGTTGCCGTCACTGCTCTGCCCTGGGCCTTCATCGCCGAGGAGGACGAGCCCCGGATGATGGACACTTACAGGGCAGTAACGAAGGCAGTTGACGCGGCCTTCTGTGAAGACTGACGCCGAGCATCCGATCACCAACGCTTCCGGCGCCAACCTCATGAGGTTGGCACCGGAAGCTGTTGTGCGTGAAGGGCTGCCGGTGCGGCCTACGGAACGATGTGGCCCGCCGCGCGGAACAACTCGTACCATTCGGCGCGCGTCAGCGGAATCTCAGAGCCGAGGGCAGCCCCGGCAACGCGTTCTGGGTTCGTCGTTCCGAGCACCACCTGCATCTGGGCCGGGTGGCGGGTGATCCACGCCGTTGCGATCGCGATCGGCGGCACGTCGTACTGGGCGGCAAGTCGATCGATGGCGGCGTTCAGCTCCGCGTACTCGGGAGATCCGAGGAAGACCCCGGTGAAGAACCCGGCCTGGAAAGGCGACCAGGCCTGGATCGTGATGTCGTTGAGGCGGCAGTAGTCGACGATCCCACCACCGTCGAGCGTGACCGACTGCTGCTCGCCGAGCATGTTCGCCGCGACGCCCTGCGTCACGATGGGAGCGTGGGTGATCGAGAGCTGAAGTTGGTTGGCCACGATGGGCTGCCGCACATATCGCTTCAGCAGATCGATCTGTCGAGGGGTGTGGTTCGAGACGCCGAACGACTTCACCTTGCCGGCGCTTTCAAGTTCATCGAAGGCGCGGGCAACTTCTTCCGGTTCGACGAGGGCATCGGGGCGGTGGAGGAGCAGGATGTCGATCCGGTCCGTTTGCAGCGCCTCGAGCGATCCGTTGACCGACTCGATGATGTGCTCGTAGGAGAAGTCGAAGTACGGTCCCTCCCGCACGATCCCGGTCTTGGTCTGGATGGTGATGGCGTCGCGATCCGACGCGCTCAGCTTCATCGCCTCCGCGAATCGTCGCTCGCATCCGTGCAGATCGTTCCCGTAGACATCCGCATGGTCAAAGAAGTCGATGCCGGCATCCCGGGCGGTGTGTACGAGCTCCCGGACCTCATCGTCCGTCTTGTCGGGAATGCGCATGAGTCCGAGGATGACGTTGGGGGCGACGATTTCGGTGTTCGGCAGGGTAAAGGTCTTCACGGTGATTCCTTTCGCAGACGCGGCAACTCCGACGGTGACGCATGCCTACCTAACCACTCACCGGGGCAAAGAGTCCACCACGGCGGCACCCTTCACACGGGGCACGCAGCTGTGTACAGTGTCCGCATCATTGGGGTCGCCGACGGGCGGGCTGCATCGCCGTGACGAGCGCCATCTCTCGAAGGGGGAGCCGTGCCCAATCCCGTCGTTCACTTCGAGATCATCGGTCGGGACCCGGGTGCTTTGCGACGGTTCTACTCCGCTTTGTTCGGCTGGACTGCCGATACCGATTCGCCCGTTGCCCCGGAAATCTCGGAGGCGGGCGAGTACGGGTTCGTCGGTGACGCGGCCGGGGGTCCCATTGCGGGCGGCATCGGAGGCGGGCACGAGTTCGCGCCGCACGCTCTCTTCTACGTTGGGGTGGACGATGTGGAAGTCGCGCTCGCGCGTGCCGAGCGGCTGGGTGGCACTCGAGTGCTCGGTCCAGCGCGCAATCCCAGCGGCGCGCTCGTGGTCGGCCATTTCGCCGATCCGGAGGGCAATCTGATTGGTGTTGCCGGTCCGAGGTAGCGTCCTCGTTACAGCGGTTCTGTCAGAGATTGACAGCCAGAATGGCGTACTACAACATGGTGTGCGACTAGCGCATAGTGTGTGACACACACTATGGTGTGAGCATGGACGACGACCTCTTGAGCGGACACCTGCAGGAACTGCGGCGGGGCACGATCGTGGTGGCCTGCCTGTCCGTGCTGAAGCGACCCGGATACGGCTACGGCCTCCTTGAAGCTCTCGAGCAAGCGGGGTTTGCCGTCGAGGCAAACACGCTGTACCCGCTCCTGCGCCGCCTCGAAAAGCAGGGACTGCTGACCAGTTCCTGGGACACAGACGAGGCGAGGCCCCGCAAGTTTTACACCACCAGTGAGAAGGGCAGCGAACTGCTCGACCTGCTCCTCGCGGAGTGGGATGACCTTCACTCCTCCATTCACCAGCTCAACGAAGGACGATCATGACGACTCTCACCGACCGCTACGTCTTCGCCGCCCTCAAGTCCATCCCCGAAGAGAAGCGCGACGATATCGATCGTGAACTGCGCGGATCAATAACGGATGCCGTCGAGGCGCGGATTGAGAGTGGCCAGGCGCCTGCCGAGGCGGAGAGCACGGTGCTCACGGAGTTTGGTGACCCTCGTCAGCTGGCCGCACGCTACGCCGAGCAGCCGCTGTACCTGATCGGACCCGATCTCTACCTCTCGTGGGTGCGCGTTCTGAAGCTCCTCCTCTGGATCGTGGGCGCGACATCCTTCGTTGGTGTGCTTGTCGTTCGGATGGTCATCGAGCCGGAAGATCCAATCACCGCCTTCAGCGCCGCTCTCAGCGCAAGCATCGGTCTGCTGATTCAGGTGGCGTTCTGGGTGACCCTCGTGTTCGCAATTCTGCAACGCACGGGTGCCCGCCGCAGCTCCCTCGGGCTCAGGGCGTGGGTTCCTGAGATGCTTCCGCCGATCGAGCGACGCAATCAGGTCTCGCTCGCTGACACGATCGCGACGGTAATTCTCCTTGCCTTCTTCATCGGCCTGCTCCTCTGGCAGCGGGTCGGATCCCTGCTGTATCTGGAGGGAAAACCGGTTCTGGTTTTGCAGGAGCACCTGTCGAATTTTTGGCTGCCGTACCTGATCGCTGTGCTGGTTCTCGAGGCCGTCTTCGCCGTGGTGCTCTTCGCGGTTGGGCGCTGGACGCACGCGCTCGCTGCTGTGAACCTCGGCGTCGGCCTGCTGTTCATGATTCCTGCACTCTGGTTGCTCACGACCGACCAGGTCTTCGACTGGTCGTTCCTGTCGAGCGTCGACTGGAATGCCGACACCGCCAGGTGGATCTCGGGCATCACCGCCGCGGCGGTTGTGGTGACCGGTCTGTGGGATGTTGCGAGCGCCTTCCTGAAAGCAGCGAGAAGCAACGCGCAGGTCGTCTCGCCTCGGTAAGAGGCATGCTCGCGGAAATGCCGCCACGGTCCCGGAGGAATCACCCCGGTTCCGGAGGCGTCAATGGAGTCCCGGAGGTGCCATTGGAGCCCCGGGAGGAAAAACCGGGCGGCCAGCCCGCTGTCGCGCTTCGCCCCGGCGAATCTCCTCCCGAAAAACCGCCACTGCCCCTGATCCCCGGGCACCAAAGTCGGTGCCGGATGCGGGGTCAGAGCCTGAACCTCGGTCAACGCCGATGTCAGTGGTTGGCTGTGTACTGAATTCATGAACATCCCGGTCAACTGCGCAATCCGCACCCTTACAGGGTCGCGTCCGAGCGCCCGGGATGGTGTCGGTGCGAGGCCCGCAATGTGGCGGTTCCAATGTCAGGGGTTGGGTGTGTAGTTAAGTCATGAACATCCCGGTCAGCAGCCCGATTCGCACCCGTGCTGGTGTGGCGTTTGGACGCCTGCGAAGGCTCGGGAACGATGCCCGTGGCGCCCGGTTTCAATGTCAGTGGTTGGGTGTGTACTGAGGTTATGAACATCCCGGTCAGCAGTCCGATCCGTCACCGTTCTGGTGTGGCGAACTTCGCTCTGGCCGGGCGTCATGTCCTCGCCTCGGCTCGTGGGGGTGTGCGGGTGTCATGAGCCTCGCGGTGAGCGACTTTCCGCCGGCGTCGGTGCCGGAGGGGGAGAGTGCGCTTACCGGGTTGCTCACGCACCTGGGTCAGGTGGTTGATGTTCTTGACTTGGATCATCTGGACCGGTTGACCGGCGAACAGTTGCTGACGCAGTTGGGCCAGGTCGCCGGGGTGGTGCGTGCCGGTGAAGCGGTCCTCGCGGCGTTGAGTGCCGAGGTCGCGGACCGGTCCGACCCGGCGCGCGGCAACGATGGGTTGGCGGTGAAGCACAACTACCAGCGTCCGTCACACCTGATCGAGGTGATCACCGGAGTGTCCTCGGCTGCCGCGTCACGGTTGATCCGGGTCGGGCAACGGACCTGCCGGAGGCTCACCGATGCTGGGTTCCCGTTGCCGCCGTTGTTTCCGGTGGTGGGGGAGGCGTTCCGTCAGGGTTTGATCGGGGTGGAGACCGCCGAAGCGATCACCCGGGAACTATCGCTGGCCGCGCCCCGTGCCGAGGTGGAACACCTCGCTATTGCCGAGCGCACTCTCGTCAGTGAGGCGGTTGGTGCTGGCTGGCGTGACGGCTTACCGATGTCGGCGGATTTGGTGGGTATTCAGGCTCGGCAGTGGCGTGACCGGTTGGACGAAGACGGGATCGAACCCCTGACCGACAAAGCGTTCCAGAAACGTGACTTCTGGATCGCCCGCGCCGCGAAGGACGGGTTGGTGAAGTTCGGAGGGCAGGTCACCGTCGACGTCGGCGCGAAACTCCACGCGTTGCTCGATGCGGTGCTGAGCCCAAAGACCGCGGACCGATACGACCCAACCGCCACTCATCCTGGTGCGGGCTCTGGTGATGGAACCGGCGGCGGAGCTGGTGGAACCGGACCCGGAACGGGCGACACAGGCGTTTTCGCCTCCGGCGACACGGGCGCCTTCGGATCCGGCGCGTCGCCAACCGTGACCGGCCCCGACCCAGACACCGGTGACGCGACGCAAGGTACCGACGGGAACCCCGCTGCGGAGTTCAGCGAACCCATCCGGGCCCGGCGGACCGCGGGGCAGCAACGCGCGGACGTGTTCGCCGCGATGATCGACGCCCTCGCCCGCTCCACCGACGCACCCAGTGTTACCGGTGCTGCACCGACCGTCGTCGTCACGGTCAACGCGGACGTGATCGACTCGAAGTCCGGTACCGGACAGATCGTGGGAGTGAACAGCCCGGTGGCGGCGTCAACGATCACGCAGATTCTGTGTGATGCGAGCATCATCCCGGTGTTCATCGACCCCGACGGCACTGTCGTTGCCCTCGGCAACGACCAGCGCGGGTTCAACCGGACGCAGCGAATGGGCATGATCGCCCGCGACGGACCGACCTGCGCGATGCCGGACTGTCAGATCCCGGCCACCGGCTGCGAAGCCCACCACATCATCCCGCACTCCGAAGGCGGGCCCACCCATCTCGATAACGGAGTCTTGTTCTGCTGGTTCCACCACCGGATGGTCGACACCGGGGTTTTCACGGTCACGATGGTGAACGGCAAACCCAAGGTCACCATCGCCGAATGGATCCGCCGCAAACCATACTTCCGGTAAACCGTGCCACCATCCCCGATGTCCAGGGGCAGGAACGCGACAGCCCGGGTGCGGTCGTGGCAGTGTCCGTCCGTCGGTCAGCGCCTCCTGCAGCGCTCAACGATGTTGATTAATTCCCCCTGGCAGAGCACGCCCGCCAGAAGAAGTTATTAGCGCTGGGTTTGGTGCGGACCTAGTATGGATGTGTAGCTGATTCCCCCGGACCCTGGGACGTGCAAACGGACGATTTCAGGAGATTTCTATGGGTACTTTTACGTACGACGGCGGCACGCCTATCGAGTTTGAAGACCGCACGCTAGCGCATCTTCAAATAGTGATCGGTGCCAAATTACGCCGAGGCGAGTCGTGTTACTTCAGCTGGCCAGTCCCGGAGGGTGGACGAACGACCATCTGGATGCATCCCACTCTCTCGTTGCGATATGACTACACCGCCAGCGAAATGCCGGCGCTGAATCGAGCATGGGTTGAGCTGCTGACCCAGTCTTCATTTGGGCCGGCGGGGCTTGTTCTTCTAGCGGAGCCCGAAGCCATCGACGAATCAGCGCACCAGAAAGCCCCCGAGGGCGATCAAAAAGCCTCCAACGGTGAACGTGATGCTCGCGTCAGAGTTCCAGTGGCGAGTCGTTAAGACAAATTTCGGGCCGCTCAAGCGGCGGCCGTTCCATCTCTCTCCGCCCACGCTCGCTCCAGCGCGTTGGTGATGGCCGCCGCGCTCTGGACGCCTTCAACGCCGTATCTGCCGTCGATGACGAAGAAGGGAACACTGTTGATCCCGTAGGACCGGGCTCGGGCTTCATCAGCGCGGACCGCGTCCAGGTATTCGTTGGACTCCAGCGAACGGATGGCGTCCACAGCGTCGAGGCCGAGCTCCCCGGCGATCCGGCCGAGTTCTTCGATGTCGGAGATATTGCGGCCCTGGGTGAAGTAGGCGGCAAACAGGGCCTCCTCTGTCTGAAGCTGCTTGCCGCGCGCTTTGCCGTAGTGGATGAGCTGGTGCGCGAGCGACGTGTTCGTGAGCAGCGCGGTGTCGAAGTGCAGGTCGAGGCCGACGGCGCGAGCCCGGGTGGTGATCCGGGACAGGAGCGCGCTGGCACTGTTTGGACTCATCCCCTTAGTCATAACGTTGAAGTCGAATACGCGCTGCGTGTGCCCGATAGCGATGTCCGGCTCGAGTTCAAAACTGTGGAACTCGATGTCGATGTCGCGGGCCTCGCCCGGCTCAGCGGCACCGAAGATTCGTGCAGCCTCTTCCAGCCGTCGCTTTCCGATGTAGCACCAGGGGCACATCACATCGGCCCACACATCTACTTTGAGGCGATAACCTCGGCGCGGCTCAGTGGTTTCCGGGCTGAGCCCGGTCTGCTCATTCATGGGACACATCTCCTGTTCGGGTTGGCGGCGCTGTCCGCGGAGGCGCACGCGCCGGGGGTTATGAGCCCGGGGCCACCGGGCTGTGGGATGCGCGTCGGGTGCCAGCAGTCAGGAAGTGATGCGCTCGGCGCGCTGTAGATTGCGCATGAGTTCGTCGCGGCTCTGCCCGTCGACGTGGTGGCGCCACATCGGTGTGCCGGGCGCGCTGCGCCACGATTCGCTCAGCGGGCTGTTGTCGACCGCGTCGAATCCGAGGTCGTCGTAGAAGCGAGTCACCAGCTCGACAGCTTCCGGGTAGTTGCTCGAGACCACCAGCGCCTTCCGGTCGGGTGCGCCCGCTGGCCTCGCCAGCCGGAGTATCGCCGGGAGTGCATCGCTCGGAACACGGATCAGGTGGCGCTCGTGAAACTGGATGTGAGTAAAAGCCTTCGTGACCATAGACTCGGGCAATTGTTCCTGCCGCAACTCATGAATCGTCTTTCGTCCCGAAGTCACCTCGGGAAAGTTACCGTCGCGCCAGGGCATGTAGTTGTTGTTGTCGATCACGACCTTCCCCGCCAGCTCCGCGACGGGCAGCGTGTCGGTCGGCGTGTACCGGAAGGCGGCAACGGCGAAGTCCGCAGCAGCGGCAGCATCCGCGGCTGACGCCGCACGCGCCATCGGACCCAGCGCTCTGACGAGGCCCCTCAGCGTCTCCGGGCCACGGGAATTGGCGATGACGATGTCATAGCCCGCCGCAATCGCCGCGCGGGCGAGAGTGCTTCCCGCCTGGCCGGCGCCCAGAATACCGATTGTGGTCATGAGCGGCTCTCCTCGTGCTGTCGTCGTGAACCTCTCTGCGGCTCACGACGTCAGCCTAAGTCGCTTCAACGAAAACATTCGGGGCCCTGTCATACCCCCGGCTTCACGGGGACTAGATGGAAAACTCGCGACGCCCGCCGGTTACGACGAGCCTCTCGCCCCGCAGCTCACCGCGCCGCTCCTCGGTGATGAACGCCGAGTTGATCGCATTCGTGGCCAGCGTGTCGAGGTCAGCGGCCGACAAACCGAGCGCCGCTTCGACCTCGCGATAGTTGTCATCGATGTAACCCCCGAAGTACGCGGGATCGTCGGAGTGAATCGAGACGTTAAGCCCGGCATCCAGCATCCGCTTCAACGGGTGCCGGGCGAGATCCGCCACCGCACGCAACCGCACATTCGAGAACGGGCAGATGGTGAGGGGCGTCTGCTCGCTCCGCAGGCGCTCGACCAGCGCCGGGTCGTCCATCGAACGGATGCCGTGATCGATGCGTTCAGCCCGTAACACGTCGAGTGCCTCAAGAACGTACTCCGCCGGGCCCTCTTCGCCAGCGTGCGCAACTGCTCGGAGTCCCAGTTCGCGGGCTCGCTCGAACACGTCGGCGAACAGGTGCGGCGGGTAGCCGACCTCGGCCGAATCGAGTCCGACGCCGAGCAGATCGCCCGCCCGGTGTGCGGCTGACTCGAGGGTTGCCGCGGCCTCGGCGACCGGGCGGTCACGAAGGAAGCACAGGATGAGTCCGGCTGTCACCCCGAGATCGTGGTGCGCGGCCGCGATGCCGTCGAGCAGCCCATCGATGACGTCGTCGATGGGCACGCCCCTGAGGGTGTGCGTCTGCGGGTCGAAGAAGATCTCGGCGTGAGCGACACCGGCCGCAGCTGCCCGGCGGAGGTACGCGAGCATCAGGTCGCGGAAGTCCTCGGGGGTGCGGAGAACCGCACAGCACTCGTAGTACAGGTCGAGGAACGAGGGGAGGTCGTCGAACTGCATCAGCTCGCGCAGCGCGGCGACGCTGGCGTAGGGGAGCCGGATGTTGTTTCGGGCCGCGAGGTCGAACACCATTTCTGGTTCGAGGGTGCCTTCGATATGGACGTGCAGTTCGACGAGCGGTTTCATGCCTTGCCTTATTCGGTGGAGCTCTGCCTCAGGGCGGCGAGCCGGGTGGCGACATCGGCGAACGGAAGCCCGTTCACCCGGTCGAGTGTGGTGACGAGGTCCGCGTCGATCGACGCAAACCCTCCAACCGCTCCCGCCATGCCGACGGCCATGGCCCCGATCGTGTCGGTATCGCCACCGAGGTTGGCGGCGAGGAGCGCGCAGCGGTGCGGATCAGCCTGTGCCCTGACAGCGAGGGCAATCGCGGCCGGTACGGACTCCGTGGTTTCCGTACCACTGCCGACAATATTGTAGATGTTCTCGAGAAACGCATCGTCGTCGATGCCCATGCCCGCGAGCGTGATTCCCCATTCGGCGCGTGCGGTCAGTGACGCTCCAGCAACGTCTTCGCCCCGCTGCATCCCTCGATATCCCGCATCGAGAGCTGCTTTCGCCGCGGTCTCGACGGTGGCGGCGACGGCCGAATCTGCCGTGAGCGCCGATGTAATCGCACTGTCGATGTAGCCGGCCACCATCGCGGCCCCGGCGATGGCGATGTTGGTCCCGTGGGCAATGCGGCACGACGCCTCGACCTGGTTGACGAGGCAATCGAGGTTTCCACCCCGCATGCCGACGATGCCGATGGGCGCAATCCGCATGGCGGCGCCGTTTGTCGTTCCTGCCACCCCGGTGGCCGTGGCATCCGCACCGTTGCGGAGGGCCGTAATCACCCGGGCGCTTGTCGGTCCGAGGAAGTGCCCTTCTGACGCGCCGACCCGGTCCGCCCAGGCGACGAGGTCCCTGGCGAGCGTGACCACGTCGACGGTTCCGCCGGTCGAGAGCATCGACTCAGCGAGCATCAGCATCTGTTGCGTGTCATCCGTCACCTGTCCCGCCACGAAACCATCCACGACGAAGTGGCCGTCCGGCCCGTCGAGAAACCTGTCGATGCGTCCGAAGTGGTCCTGGATGTGCTTCCGGGACCACAGTTCTCCCGGCATCCCCATCGCATCGCCGAGCGCTACCCCGTAGACGGTCCCGAGCGCGCGGTCGAGCAGGATGGGGTTGAGGGTCGACGGTGTCGACGTCTGGGAGGTCATCTGGAGGGCTCCGGTCTGGGGCAGTTGACGGTGGCGATGCGCGTGATCGGAAGGTCGGGGCGGATGCTTCTCAGCACGGTTTCGGCAGCGGATGTCGCCGAAACGAGCACGCAGGTGGACGGCCCCGCTGTCGCGTGCACGTCGAGGTCGTGAGCGACAGGCTCGGCGGCGAGCCCGGAGGGGCTGAGAAGGTCGGCCAGTTCGGCCAGGATTCCCCGAGACCCGACGGGCAGGCACTCGTGCACTCCCGCTGTCGCGGCGATGCGGAGGGTTTCCGCGAGTGACGGCATCCGTGGGTCGCCGACGACCAGCCGGTGTTCCGGAGCGCTCAGTGGCACACCGACGCAGAGGATGCTGTCGCCGGGTTCGGTGCTGCCGACGGTGAGCGCCGACGCGGTGCCGATGGCGGTGACACCGAAGCCCGTGGCTGTCACCGTCACGTTATCCTCGGTGGACCCCGTGACGCCGGTGTCGGGGTCGAGCCCCAGTTCGCCGGCCAGTGCGCGGAACTCCGCGATCATCTCCAGGCCACCCGCCCCGAGCGAGAGGGAGAGCGTATTGACGATCAGCGATGGTTTCGCGCCGGCGCAGATCAGTTCCAGAAGCGGCACCCGGGCGCCGAAGTGGGCGACTGTCCTGTTCTCGGTGAGAAAAGTGTCTCCGGGCAGTTCACCGATCCCTCCGACCGAATCGCAGGCCACGACGATCGTCGTGCCGCCGGGGCCGGGCAGAAGGGTCAGGTCGCGGAGCCTACGGGGTACGGATGCCGTCACGCGCTTTCCTGCGTGAACGCCGTGGTAACCCTGCCGGGATCAGCGAGTAACTGGTCTGCCGCGTGGAGAGTCGTGACGTAGTAGAACCGGTCCCCGCGAAGCAGGGTCTCGGCGTATTCGACCGGCTTTCCGCCGGAGTCGAACGTCGTGCGATTGATCAGGAAGACGGCCGTTCCGGGTGCGCACTCGAGCTGTTCTGCCTCGAACCGATCGAGTGAGGTCGCCCTGAGCGTCTCGGTGGCGTGATCGAGGGTGATTCCCTGCTCGTCGACAAGCAGCCGGAACAGGGACTTATCGGTCATGTCGGTGCCGAGCAGGCTGGCACCGATTGCCGCCGGCATCCATGACACCTCGTAGGTGCTGGCGACGTCGCCGATGTAACGGACGCGCGCGAGCCTGATGGTCGACAGGGCATCGTCGGGGACCCCCAGTTCGCGTCTGGCGCTCGCGCTGGGAGCGTGGTAGCCCAGCTCGACGACACGGGTTCGGATCGTGTCGACTCCGCCGCCGACTTCATCACTCAGGCCGGAGAGAAGCCGAAGGCTGCCCTGGACCTGGTTCCGTTGGACAAAGGTCCCTGCGCCACGGCGACGAGCCACAACGCCGTGGCGTTCGAGGCCCTCGTATGCCTTGCGTACCGTGACGCGGGAGACCCCGAGGGCATCCGCGAGTGAGCGCTCAACCGGCAGCTGGGTGCCATGCGGAAGCTCATCGGTTTCGATGAAGCTCTCGATCGCATCCCGGACCTGTAAGTAGAGTGGCGCGGATCCGCCGAGGTGGCTCCGAACATACCCAACCATGGCCTCGGACATCGATGACTCCCTCCGGTGCAACCACAAGCGTTGTATTGCTCATTGACAAGCCGATTCGCGAAGAACCATGATACCAATATTGCCAATTGGATCTATATCGTACCAACCTGCCTTCGGATTGGATATACCTGTGACTTCCCGCTCCTCCCGTGCAATAGCGACGGCGACCCTGGTTTTTCTCGCCCTCCCGGCCCTGGTCGCGTGTGGCCAGGCGCCCGATAGCGCCGCTCCGGAGGGCGCAGGGGATTCGGGAGACTTCCTCGCCTGTGCTGTGTCTGGTGCTGGCGGCTGGAACGACAACTCGTTCAATGAGCAGGTTCGCGACGGGCTGGACCGGGCCGAAGCAGAGCTGGGGGTCGCGACCATTGCTTTCGAGGCCGACACCTCCGACGATTTCGCGCCGGGCCTCGACAGCCTCATCGAGCAGGACTGCAACCTGATCTTCAGCGTCGGTTTCGACGCCAACGCGGGAGCAAACGCCGCTGCTGCGGCGAACCCCGACATCAACTTTGTGTCTGTCGATGGTTTCCAGACCGAAGAATCGATTACAAACTTCAAGCCGGTGACGTACCTGATGGACGAGTCGAGCTACCTCGCCGGTTACCTCGCAGCCGCCCAATCGAAGACCCACACGATCGGCACGTTCGGTGCCGTCCAAAACGAATCCGTCACGTCGTTCATGGACGGCTACTACTACGGGGCACAGGCATGGGCGGAGGAGAACCAGACCCCGACGAAGGTCGCCGGGTGGGACGCCGAAGAGCAGGTCGGTACCTTCGTCGGCGACTTCGTGAACCAGGTGCAGGCGAAGTCGATCTCCCAGGTGCAGATCGATCAGGGTGCAGATGTACTGTTCCCTGTCGCAGGCCCGCTCTTCGTCGCTGCGGCCGAGGCGATCCGTGACAACGGAAACAGCGCAATGCTGATCGGTGTCGATTCCGATATCTCCGTCACCGCACCCGACTTTGCTGACATTGCGCTGACGAGCGTTGAGAAACGGATGACGAACGCGGTCGTCTCGATCATCGATGAGGCGAGCACCGGCGAATTCGACCCGACGCCGTATGTGGGAGGCCTCGACAACGAGGCGACGGGCCTCGCCGGATTCGGCGAATTCGAGGCAGAGATTCCGGACGAGCTCGAGGCGCGGCTGGACGAGCTCCGCATATCCATCATCAACGGGAACGTAAAGACCCGGGGCTGAGCACTGGCCGCGGTTGCGGCTGGCTCAGTCGCGCGTCTCTTGCGGCCCCAACTCGATGCCACTCGGTGTGCCGGTTGCACGGCGGATGGGGAAGTCTGCAGACTTACCGCATGGCGTTGTGCGGATCACCGCGTCGGCGGGTTCTTCGAGGGATGTGGGCGGTATGAACGACGACGACGAGGTGGACCTGCTCGTTGACGCCTGGGCTACGCGCATCCCGGAGATCGACTTCACTCCGCTTGATGTGATGTCGCGCCTTCGTCGCGTCGCGCTCCGCCTGAACGAACTGAGGGCAGAGGCGTTCCGCCGAGCGGATCTGAGCAGCTGGGAATTCGACGTCCTGGCCGCGCTTCGGCGCGTCGACCCTCCCCACGAAATGAGTCCGATGGCGCTCTCGCGAGCAACCATGATCGGGACTCCCGCGATGACCAACCGCCTGGAAAACCTCCACGAGCGCGGTTTGATCGTGCGTAAGCCGAACCCCAATGACGGCAGAAGCAACCTGGCGCGTTTGACGGCCGAGGGCACGGCGCGCGTCGATGCAGCGATGATCGCTCTCGTTCGGCTCGAGGCGGACGAGCTCGAGGTGCTGACCAGCCAGCAGCGCGCCCAGTTCGCAGCCTTGCTCAGGCAGTTGGGGGCTTCGAGCAGCTGATCGTGCCGCTGCAGATCTGTGGCGTGCATCGCTGGCCGCGGCATCCGTTCTGGAACCCCGAGACCCCTCCCGCGTAGGCTTGTCCTGACTCCGCGGTGCGCGCACCGATTGCCGGCCTCGAACGAAAGCAGAACCGTGCAGGTATCACCCCTGATCTGGACTCTCACTATCGTCTTCATCCTGGCGCTGCTGGCGTTCGACTTTTTCTTCCACGTGCGCAAGGCCCACGTTCCGACGCTCAAGGAAGCAGCGATCTGGTCGTCGATCTACATCGGCATCGCGGTAGTTTTCGGCCTCGGAGTTCTCATTTTCGGAGGCACCGGCCCCGGCTCGGAGTATTTCGCCGGCTACATCACCGAGAAGGCGCTGTCTGTCGACAACCTCTTCGTCTTCCTGATCATCATGTCGAGCTTCCGGGTTCCCCGTGAAGACCAGCAAAAGGTGCTGCTGTTCGGCATAGTGTTCTCGCTCATCGCGCGCACCGCGTTCATCTTCCTCGGCGCAGCGCTCATCAACTCGTTTGCCTGGGTTTTCTACTTCTTCGGACTCATCCTCCTGCTCACGGCGGGCAACATGCTCAAGCCGAAGAAAGACGAAAAGGACGAGGCAGACAACCTCATCATCCGGTTGGCGAAGAAAGTGCTCCCGACATCCGAGCACTACGACGGAGACAAGCTCTTCACTGTCGAGAACGGGAGGCGCGTTCTCACTCCGATGCTCCTCGTCATGGTGGCCATCGGTGGAACCGACATTCTCTTCGCGCTCGACTCGATCCCGGCAATCTTCGGACTCACGCAGGACGTCTTCATCGTGTTCACTGCGACGGCGTTCTCGCTGCTCGGGCTTCGCCAGCTCTTCTTCCTCATTGACGGGCTCCTCGACCGCCTCGTTTACCTGTCATACGGCCTCGCCGCGATTCTCGGATTCATCGGCGTCAAGCTGATCCTGCACGCGCTGCACGAGAACAACGTGCCGTTCATCAACAACGGTGAGCACGTTCCCGTTGTCGAGATCAGCACCGGCGTCTCGCTGACCTTCATCCTTGGCGTACTCGTCGTCACTGTCGTTGCGTCAATGGTGAGTCCGAAGGGCAAAGCGCATGCCGCGATCTCCGGAGCGCGCCGCCACGCAACCTCATACGTCGACCTCGAATACACGGCCGACCAGAGCGAGCGTAATCGCATCTTCGCCCAGCTCGTGGTCGAGGAGGAGGCCATCCGTTCCCTGCAGCCCAAGTACCGTCAGTGGGTTCGCGACGAGGCGGAACTCATGGCGCTTCTCAAGCGGGCGCACGACGAGCACGACCAGTCCCTGGCGAAGTAATACTCAGCCCGAAAGGGGCCGACGCTCTCCAGGAGGGCGTCGACCGCCTTCGGGCCCCGTCGGTTAGAGAACCGCGGGTACGAGCACCCGGTCAATGCCGTGCAGAACTCCATTGCTCGCGCGGATGTTGAGCTGCTTCAGGATGAGGCGCGGGTCGCGAAGACTCGTGTTCTCGTCGCGGAGCGTGGTCAGCCGTGGTTTGATCACCCCTCCATTCGCCATGGTGATGGACTTGGAGAGGAGAACCTCGATCGCTCCAAGTGAGCGGTCGGGCACCACGTGGTACAGCAGGACGTTGCTGATCTGTTCCGTGGTGAGTGCTGTCGTGATCGTCGTCAGCGCTGCAGCCTCACTCGCGGGCGCCGCACCGGTCAGATCTGTCACGAGCCGGGTAAACGCGCGGTCGTTCGGTGCAAAGACCGTGAACCGACGCGAGGTGTCTGCGAGCACCGGTGCCAGCCCGGTGGCTCCCAACGCCTGGATCAGCAGATCGTAGTCGTACGGGTTGTTGTCGGGGGTTCCACCACCGGATGCCGCGACAGCGACGTCGACGATGGAGCCGGTGGGGGGTGTGGAGCCGTGCGCACTCGCTGGCGCGATCGGTCCGACGAGGATCAGGGCCGCTGCGGCGGCGACGATCGCGGAGACTGTGTTCTTCTTTTTCATGTTCGGCACTCCTTTGTCATGGCATCTCTATGCCCCGAATGGGTGCCTCCCGCGAAGGAGCATACGACAGTCGCAGAGCCAGCGCCATAGCCAAAAAAACTTCCACACTATTTCAGCGTGGGTGCATCCAAACCGTGCGCTGAGGCGGAAGTACCTGTGAGAGCGCGGGTGTGTCCGCCTGATCCTGGCCGGGTGCCTCTGTCTTGGGTTCCGGCGGCGCATCCCGCTTTCTCATATCCCGGCGTCCGCCGGGATTCAGCACGGCACGACGGCGGGACGCGATGTCAGCGGATCACACTCCAGCCCGGCTCGACGACGGGCGGGGCTGGTCTCGGGGAGGTGAATGGTCGAGACTATCGGTGGCGGCGCGCTCAACTGAGCACCGACCGACTCCAACGTCTCAACCGCGACTCCGGACCGAGAGGTCACACACCGACGTGACGGACCACCCTGATGCCGATATCGCCGCGCGATTCAGTGCGGGTGACGAGCGAGCGCTCGCCGACGCATACGCCCGATTCTCACGCGTCGTGTATTCCCTGGCCCGACGGGTCCTCGGCGTCGATGCCGACGCTGAGGATGTGACACAACAGGTATTCATCGCAGCGTGGCGCGGTCGCGAAACCTTCGATGAGACCAAGGGGTCGCTCGGCGCCTGGCTCGTCGGAATCACCCGCAGGCGCATCGCCGATGCGCTCGAAGCACGCTCACGCCTTCGAAGAATCGAGGAGAGCTGGGCGGATGCCGCGGGCACAAGCGCACAACCCGAAATCGTGGATGTCGCCGACCGGCTGATGATTGCCGACGAGCTGGAACGCCTCGACCCGGTTCCCCGGCGCGTCATGGCGCTCGCGTTTTACGGCGACCTGACACACTCGGAGATCGCAGAGACCACAGGAATCCCCCTGGGCACCGTGAAGAGTCATATCCGGCGAAGTCTCGGCAAGTTGCGCACACGATTGGAGGTGGCTGATGACGCACCTCGATGATGACGAGCTGATTCTCTACTCCCTCGGAGAAGTCACACCGGATGCCGCACAGCGAGAGCACCTCGATGCCTGTTCCGTGTGTGGCGCGGAGCTGAGCGCTTTGCAGCGTCTCGTGAGCGCGGGACGCTCCAGCGACGCCACCGATCTCGTTGAACCACCCGATTCCGTGTGGCAGCGGATCCACGCAGAACTCGACCTGTCGCCGGAACTCGAACCGGTTCCGCGCGACGTCGCTACACAGCCCGTGGTTAGCAGCGTCGAACCTCCCCGAGAGACGGCCTCACGGGGCGCGTCGCCCGACCGGCCCCGGCGCGAACGCCGCAGGGGGATGCCCCGCCCGGTGACAGCCCTGCTCGTTGCGGCGGCGCTCGTGGTCGGACTGATCGCGGGGATTGCAGGCACAGTGCTGTTCTCCCGGCCCGATGATCCGCGACTCCTGGCCCAGGCTGAGCTTGAACCGTTCCCCGATTGGGACGTTTCAGGATCGGCACGCGTCGAGGAGACCGGTTCAGGCACGCGCCGCATCGTCGTGGACGTCGCGGCACCCGGGGAGGGGCTGACGGAGGTGTGGCTCATCGATCCCGAAACGTCCGGGCTGGTCAGCCTCGGACTGCTCGGTGGCGAGTCGGGCACATTCCTGATTCCCGAGGGTGTGGACCTGTCCCGCTACACAGTGGTCGATGTGTCGCGGGAGCCCGTCGACGGGAATCCGGCCCACTCGGGTGACTCGATAGTCCGCGGCGAGCTCCGCGGCTCCTGAGCTTTTATTTGCCCGCCTTTCCTCCTACCGAAAGGCGGGGAACAGGCGGAGAATGGCGGCATGGCCGAGGACGCGGCTGGTCCGCACTTCGAGCAGCCCGCCCCGCCGAGCGTGCGCGCCCAGTTGCTCGCAACCGAGCACTGGGGGTTGCTTGCTGCGCGCGGCACGGCACAGAGCGAAGTACTCTCCCGGATCGGAATCCTCCTGACGCTCGTTTCCGCCGGGCTGGTCAGCCTCGCGCTCGTCGGCCAGGCCACCGGCTTCTCGGAGGCTTTCATCGCTTTCGCCATTGGCGTGCTGGCCTTCATCGTTCTGGTTGGCCTTCTCACGCAGGTGCGGGTGATCAACATCGGCATGGAGGATCTCATGTACGTCGTCGCCATGAACCGGCTGCGAGGTGCGTATGTGGAACTCGACGGCGATATCGGCAGGGTGCTCCTGTCGTCCCCGTACGATGACTTCGCCGGAGTCCAGCAGACCTATTACTTCTTTACGCCGAAGCGGAACCTGAGCCAGTTCCTCGGCAGCACCATGTTCTTCATCATCCTCATCAATACGGCATTGCTCGGCCTTCTCACCGCCGCGATCACCATGGTGTTCACGTCCTCAACACTGATGGCTGTCGCGATCGGACTCGGCGTCGCTGTCGTCTTCCTGGTCCTGTGCTTCTGGCTGGGGAACCGGCACTTCCGACGCACACTCGCCGAGTACCGGCCGGAGTTTCCGTCACCGTCCCCGCCGCCGGGATCATCGGTGGCATAAGCTCGCCCCATCCACTTGCCAGCGGAAGGTGCAGAACATGCCACGGATCGTCGTCATCGGTGCAACCGGCCACGTCGGAAGCGCTCTCGTTCCCCGGTTGGTTGCGGCCGGCCACGATGTCATCGCGGTGAGCCGCGGCATCCGCTCACCGTATCGAGAGGATGCCGCCTGGCAACAGGTGCGGCGGGTCGAACTCGATCGCGAAGCCGGTGATGCCGACGGCACGTTCGCGGGCGCGATCGCCGACCTCGACGCCGACATCGTCGTCGACATGATGTGTTTCACCGAGAGTTCTGCCGCGCAACTCGTCGAGGCTCTCCGTGGGCGGGTCGAGATTCTCCTCAGCGCGGGAACGATCTGGGTGCACGGGCCGGCGGTCTCCGTGCCGACCCGCGAGTCGGACGACAGGAACCCCATCGGCGACTATGGAATCAACAAGGCGGCGATCGAGGCCCTCCTTGCGGCCGAAACCCGAAACGGCGGCCTGCGGACCGCGGTTCTGCACCCCGGGCACATTTCAGGGCCAGGCTGGCCGATGGTCAACGCGCAGGGAAACTTCGACACCGGCGTGTGGGAGACCCTCGCCGCTGGCGAGACGCTGGTCCTCCCGAATCTCGGGCTCGAGACCGTGCACCACGTTCACGCGGATGACGTCGCGCAGGCGTTCCACAAGGCGATCGAGCACCCTGGCGCTGTGGCGGGGAAGAGCTACCATGTGGTGTCGGAACGGGCCATGACGCTCCGCGGAATCGCAGAGACCGCCGCGCGCTGGTTCGGCCGCGAGCCGCGACTCCGGTTCGCCCCGCTCGAGGAGTTCCTCGCCACGCTGACACCGGAACACGCGGACGCGTCACGCGAGCACATCTCCCGCAGCCCGTCAATGAGCATCGCGGCGGCAGCTACCGACTTCGGCTATGCGCCGCGCTTCACCTCAGCGGCAACGATCGCGGACGGCGTGCGGTGGCTCGTGGCCGACGGGCAGGTCGACACGGGTGGTCGGCCCTTGAGGGAGTGACCCCCGCGCCGCGCCTGGGCTGCCGTGCTGGGAGTTCCCGTGCTGGGAGCGCCCCGTGCTCAGCCCACAACTTCGCCGGTCGCGTCATCCGCTGAGGCGTCGAAGAGGTCGTGGCCGCCGATGGGATCCCCGTCCCACTCCACAACGTTCCAGCCGTCGACCGGGCTGCCGGTCACGATGATGACGCCCGTGTTCGACAGCGGATGCTCGGCGGCGTAGTCCCCGTCGATGTTCGCGGCGCGAGCGGCGACCCAGGTGCGGATGGCCGCGCCATGGCTGACCACGGCCGCCGTCGACGTACCTCCCTGCGCTACCCGCTCGACGGCGCCGTCAAATCTCTCGAAGAATTCGTGGCCGTCGTATCCGCCCGGCATGGAGCGGGAGAGATCGCCGGCCGCCCAGGCGAAGACGGTTTCCAGGTACGCCAGATGTGACTTGTGATCACTGTGTCCCTCGAGTGATCCCGCGTGAATTTCGTGGATGCCATCGATGATGCGGGTGTCGAGGCCGCGATCGACGGCGAGGGGTTCGGCGGTGAGCTGGGTCCTGATGAGTGTGGATGCGAACAGTTCTTCGATGTTCTCGGCGCGGAGCGCACGGGGAATGGCGCGCGCCTGACGAGTGCCGAGCGCCGTCAGTCCCGGCCCGGGATAGGCGGTGTCGAGCAGGCCACGCACGTTGGATGGGGTCTGACCGTGCCGAATGAAGAGAATCCGCACTGTGTGGCCTTTCGCAGAGAGTGAAGCTGGAACACCGCGGAGCTGTACCGGGTGGGGGATGGGTTTCCAGTCTCGGTTGACCGTGCCCTGGAGGCAAGTGCGTCGGGTGCGAGCGAGTCGGTGGACTTTTTGCATAGAGCGCTTGGCGTGTCGCAACAAAGCTGTCTATGCTCCTTAACATTCGAACATAGATACGCATCAGGGAGTCACAATGAACGGCGTGAGGGATCGAACCGCGACGGTGTGGACCGACGGTGATCGGCCGTTGCGAATGTTCTGGCAAGACAAACGGTGGCGGGTCTCCGACACCCCGACAGGGATCTACGGCGAACCCGATTTCGCTCACCCGCTACTCACGCACTCGCCCGTCGTGCGCATCGGGTGGCGATTCCAGGTCACCGACGACGAGGGAGAATCCGTGGTCGTGGATGCCATCCAGGACGACGGTCAGTGGGTCATCGCGAAAACGTACCGGTAGACGGGAGAGAATGGTCGTGTGACACATTCGCTCCCGGCACCGCGGTACGGCCAACCCGCCACGATGCCGCGATGAGCGACGGAGCGGTGGCTGATCGCGTGACGCAACTTCGTGACACCGCGAGCGAGCGCATCAAGGACGCCGCGGAGCGCGCGAACGGCGATCCCAAGGTGCGGATCGCCGCTCGTGCAGGACTCGTCGCCAACGGGATCATTCACATTCTCATCGGCTGTATCGCCATCGGCATCGCCTGGGGCGCCTCTGGCCAGGCTGACCAGTCGGGGGCTCTCACCGCCGTGGGTTCCACCCCGGTCGGCAGCGTCCTGCTCTGGGCGGCTTCAGCATCGTTCCTCGGCCTCGCCATCCTGCAGGGCAGCGAGGCGGCGCGGGTCTATTCGATTCACCGGGGGCTCGTTCTTCTTCGCCGGTGGACCAACGTCGCCAAGGGGCTCGGCTACACGGGTATCGCCATGGTGACGTCGCTCTATGCCCTCGGCGGCCGGCACAAGGGCTCCGAGGTTTCGCAAACGCTCAGTGCTGACCTGCTCAACACCCCCGGTGGGGTCTTCGCGCTCGTCGCTGTCGGTGTGCTCGTCGGCACCGTTGGCGGGACCCTGATCTTCCGCGGGCTTTCGCGCAATTTCCGCGAGGAACTCGAGCCGCTCTCCGGCGCCCGCTCACACGTCGTCGTCACGCTGGGGCTCATCGGGCACACGGCAAAGGGTGTCGCACTCGTGATCTCCGGCGTGCTGTTCCTCTGGGCCGCGGCATTTGCCGATCCGGATGCCGCGCGCGGCGTCGATGGCGCGCTGCGGGTTGTCGCGTTTCTCCCCCTTGGCGAAGCTCTGCTCGTCGTGGTGGCGAGCGGCTTTGTCGCGTACGGGTTCTACCTCTTCGCTCGCGCGCGTTTTCTCCGGAAGGGCCCGCTCGTGGTCGTCACCCGGAAGGACCGCAGGCGACTGCAGCGCGGCGAGGCGCTCGACATCTGAAATACTCGTGCGCGGTGTGCGGTGCCCGCGCATGCAAATGGCCCGGTCCCACCTGAGGTGAAACCGGGCCACGACTGGCCTACTTGTTGAAGGCATCCTTCACGTGTTCGCCAGCCTGCTTGAGGTTTGCCTTGCTCTGGTCTTTTTGGCCATCAGCCTGAAGTTTTTCGTTGTCGGTAGCTCCGCCAAGGCCTTCCTTGGCCTTGCCCATCGCTTCTTCAGCGCTGTTGCCGATCTTGTCTCCGAGTCCCATAGGCTTCTCGCTTTCTGTCGTTGCGAACCACAGTGTGGTCGGACAGTTTCACACTAAGCGCTGCCCGGGCCGGTCTCAAGGCCTTGACAACGGATGCCGCTGCACTGGCGCGATCAGGCGCCGTCGGCGTCCGAAGCCGCGTCGGCGTCGCTGTCAGGGGCAGAGTCCTTGTTCACGTCCGGCCGGTTCAGGGGAGGAATGTGGTCCTCGCCCTCAGCGCTTTCCGGTACGGAACCTTGCGACGTTCCGCCGCCCGTCGCGGTGCTGCCGGGTCCGAGGAGGGCTGCGTCCGGGGCATCCGGGTTATCGTCGCCGATATTCGACATGGTTTCTCCTCAGCTCGTGGGCCAGTTGCCGGCCCGGTGACGGTGAACGGCCAGTCTGCACGGCGTCGCACGCGGGGTCAAACCGCGGACAGGGTGGCACCGTGAAAGTAACCGGGCGGAAGCGGACCGCGTTGTTGCTCTCGCCGGGGCGGAACTGGCCCTGTGGTGCACGGCGTTGTCGGGCTACATTGTCTGCATGCCAGAGCGCGACCTGCCGACCAGACTCGATGAGAGCCTGCCGGACGTTGACTGGGACCGCGTCGTACCCGGCGCTCGCCGCTGGACGTTCAGCGCACCGAGCGGTCCGCTCGCCGCTCTGGAGTCCGGGATCCCGTCAACAGAACGAGCGGTCCTCGTCCCGGGGGTGACCGGTTCGAAAGAGGATTTCCGGTTCGTGATGCCACAGCTCGTCTCGGCCGGATATTTCGTGCAGAGCTTCGACATGGCGGGGCAATACGAATCGTGGCAAGCGGGACCGGAGAACCTCCGCCCGCCTCGCCCCGAATACGACTATGACCTGTTCGTGGACGACCTGATTGCTTTTCTCGAGGCGGGCAGCACGCCCGTACATCTCCTCGGATATTCGTTTGCCGGCGTCGTCGCGCAGCTCGTCGCCGCGCGCCGGCCTGACCTCATTTCGAGTCTCACCCTGCTCAGCACGCCCCCCGTTCCCGGCAGGGCCTACCGCTCGATCAAACGAATCGGCTGGCTCGATCGCTTCGTCGACGCGCGGGGGAGCGCGCTGTTGATGAAGCTCGGGATCGTATGGAACGTGCAGCGGGTTCCTCCGGGCCGGTTACGGTTCGTGCGAGCGCGTTTTGCGCTCACCCGCAAGGAGGCACATCGGCAGGTCATGGGCCTGCTGTCGAGGACGCCCGACCTGGCCGACGCCCTCGCCGCTCAACCGTTTCCCAAACTCGTCGCCGTGGGGATGCACGATCTCTGGCCGCTCGGGCTTTATCGCCGGTTCGCGCAGAGGCTCGGCGCAACGATCGCGGTCTACCGCACGGGTCACAGCCCCTGCGAGACCGCGCCGCATCAACTCAGCCGCGACCTGCTTGAGCTTTTCTCCAGGGCGCGAGCGGAGCGCCGATGAGCCCGGCCGCGCGCCGCTGTGCGCGCCGGCGCCAGAATGGCTGCTCTCGTTCGTTGACGAACACCGTGGCGAACCCCCACCACACCCGCCGGAGAAAGCCAGCAACGGTGCCGAATGGGCGCGCGGAGATCGACATACCCAGACGACTGTCGAAAATCACGCGCATGTCCGGCTTGATCCGGTAGCTGAGATCGAGGTCGTCGTGGATGTCGTTGCGTGACAGGTGGAGGCCGTCTCGCATCCGCTGCCACGCATCGGCCCTGAGCGCGAAGTTGGATCCGAAGAGGGGAGGGTGGCCGAGCAGGTACGCGATGAGCGTGAAGTACGCACCCAGGAAGCAATACCGCCCGAACCAGCGCGAGAATGCGGTGCCGCCGTAGAACGAGGCGGTTCCCGTGATGGCGGATGCTTCGGGCAGCGACCGGAAGTCCGCCTCGATTCGCTCCAGCCAGTGTGGTGGCGGAACCGAGTCGGCGTCGAGTCTCGCGAGGATGTCTCCGGTTGCCGCATCGAAACCTGCGGTGGTCGCCCACAGGATCCCGCGGTGCGGCTCTGGCACGATGCGCGCGCCCGCGTGGCGTGCCACGTCGGTCGAGGCATCCGTCGATGCATTGTCGACCACGATCACTTCGTCGGCTGGCCGGGTTTGTGCCGCGATGGCCGACAGGCACGTACGGAGCAACTCTGCGTCGTTATAGACGGGGATGATGACGGAGATCGAAGGCACCCCCCAACACTAGGGAGACTGCGGGATGAACACAGGGGCTTGCGCCGCGGGTCCGCGGATGCCGGTCGGATCGCAACCCCTACCTCGAAGTGTTCGAGTGCCGATATCGTGAGTGCATGGTTGACGAAAACGATGTGCGAATGACGCTGCCCACTGACCGCAAAGACCGCGGTCCGGAGATGGGTGAGGCGGTGCAGATCCTCAATCTCGAGGAGATTCGCGAGGACCTGGCGTCCACCATTTCGGCCATTCGCGAGAAGGTGTCGACGGGCATGCTCATCGCTGTCGCCGTCACGCTTGCTGGCATCGTTGTCGCCGCCACTCTGGCCATTGTGAGGGGTGATCATGGCGACGACCGCTGACGACCGGTCGCAGGCCGCGCGCGACGACGACGACACGGTCCTCGCCGCTGCGCCGTCCGATAAGGAACTCGCCGAGGACTCCGACGCAGATCGGGATGCCCCTCGCCGAGCCAGGCTCACCCCGAAGGGACTGCTCGCCGTCTATTCGCGTGCCTTCCGTGAGTTCACCAAGGACCAGGTCGGTGACATTGCGGCCTCGCTCACCTACTTCGCAATTCTCGCGCTGTTCCCCGCGATCCTCGCAATCGTCTCGCTGTTGTCGCTCATCAACCAGGGCACCAACGTGACCGACGGTCTGCTCAGAATCTTCAGTGAGATTGCTCCGCGCGACACCGTCGAGACCCTGGAGGGCCCCATCGAGGACCTGACCAGGACGCCGGCGGCCGGCCTCGGTTTCGTCGTCGGTCTTGTCGGTGCCATCTGGTCGGCATCCGGCTATGTCCGGGCGTTCTCGCGCGGGATGAACCGGATCTACGGCGTGCAGGAAGGCCGGCCGTTCCTCAAATTCCAGCCGGTCATCCTCCTGATCACCATCATCTCGCTCATTACCCTCACCCTCATGGCGCTCATGATCGTCCTGAGCGGTGACATTGCTGAGGCTGTCGGAAGCGTGATCGGCCTGGGCGAAACGGCGCTTCTGGTCTGGAATATTGCCAAGTGGCCGGTGATCGCGTTCCTCGCCGTGATGATCCTCGCGATGCTCTATTACGCGACGCCCAACGTGAAGCAGCACCGGTTCCGGTGGCTGACCGTTGGTGCACTGACCGCACTTGTGGTGTGGGCTCTCGCCACCCTCGGATTCTTCTTCTACGTCGCCAACTTCGGCAGTTACGACAAGACATACGGCACCCTCGGTGGCGTGATCGTCTTCCTGCTCTGGCTCTACCTCAGCAACATGGCACTCATGTACGGCGCCGAGGTCGACGCGGAGGTTGAGCGGGTTCGTGAGCTGCAGGCCGGCATCAAGGCGGAGTACGCCATCCAGCTGCCGCTGCGCAGCACCGCGCTCATCGACGCTGCAATCGAGGCCGAGGCGAAGGCCGTGCTAGCGTCCAAGAAGCTGCGGCAGGACTGGCACGCCGAACACGCGCAGGGCTCCGAAGGCGCGTAGTCGCCACCGGCGCGGACGGTGCGCGCCGAGAACATCAGTTGCGGTCGAGAGCATCAGTTGCGCGGGGTGTTCTCGACCGGAAGTGATGCTCTCGCGGTGAGCCACGTCACACGAGCGTGAGCCGCGCCTCGCGCGTGAGGAGCGACCGCTTCACATCGACGCCCCAGGCGAATCCGCCCATGGTGCCGTCCGTGCGCAGCACCCGGTGGCACGGCACGAACAGCGCCGGCGTGTTGGTCGCGCAGACGCTCGCCGCGGCGCGCACCGCCGCCGGGTTGCCGATCAGTTCGGCGAGTTGACGGTAGGTGAGCGGATGCCCCGGCGCGATCGAGCGGAGCGCGGTCCAGCCCCGAAGCCGGAACTCTCCACCGCTCTGCTCGACGGCAACGTTCTCGATGGCGGCGAGGTCGCCGTCGTAGTAGGCGGTGACGGCATCCGCGGCGGATACCGAACCGGCGGTCACCGTTGCCGGCCGAAGCGTCGCGGCGATGCGCGCGGCGAGGGCGTCGACGTCGGTGGTCCAGCCGGAGGCGAGCACTGTTCCGTCGTCGCGGGCGATGATCGTGAATGGGCCGTCCGGTGTGTTCATCGTCTGGCTGAGCGCGGTGGTCGCGGTCGACGACGGAACCAGAGCGGTGTGTGGCGGGCGGAGGGTCGTGCCGGTCATGCGATCTCCTCGAGGGTCCTGGCTACCGGTGGCACGGGAGGCGTTTTCGAGCGGCGGGATACCGGCGGTGCCATGGCGGCGCTCCGCCAGAGGTGCATGCAGAGGTAGGAGCGCCACGGCGCGAAGTGTTCGACGTCGCGAGTGAGCGCACGCGGCTCGGCGGGAAGGCCGAGAGCGCGTGCCCCGGTGCGCACGGCGACATCGCCGGGCAGGAAAACGTCGGGATTGCCGAGCACACGCATGCTGAGGTAACCCGCCGTCCAGTCGCCGATGCCGCGGAACGCGGTGAGCGCCCGATGCTGCTCGACGGCGTCGTCGCCAAAGCCGATCGAGAACTCGCCGGTCGCGAGAGCCTCGGCCACGGTCAGCAGTGTGTCGATCTTGGAGCGCGGGCCGACCATGGCATCGCGGCCGTGCTCGACGATCTGCGCTGCGGTCGGGAACAGGTGGGTGAGCCCCTCCGGCCCCTTGGGGCCGTCGACCGGGGTGCCCGCTGCCGCGGTCAGCCGGTTGAGCTGGGTCCGGGCTGCGGCAACCGAGATCTGCTGGCCGATGATGGCGCGGAACAGCATCTCTTCCGGGTCCAGGGCACCGGGCAGGCGGATGCCTGGGGTTGCGAGAACGCTCGCCGCGAGGCTCGGGTCGGCCCCGAGCGCCCGGTCGATGGCGATCGGATCCGCGTCGAGGTCGAACAGGCGTCGCACCCGCGACACGAGCACGGGCAGGTCGCCGAGCGAACTCAGCGTCGCCCGCAACCGCAGCGCGTCGCCGTCGAGGCGCACCTCGAAGCTGCCGGGGCCGCCGGGGAGGGAGATGGTGCGCCGGTACCCGCTCGCTGTAGCGACCTCGACGCCAGCGACCGCGCGCGGCACGAACCAGCCGAACAGCCCGGCGGCGTCGAACGGCGGACGGAACGGAAGGGCGAGATCCAAGGTGCCTGGCACCGGGCGGTTCGACTGCCTCTGCCGACTGCGGATCTCACCGGGAGTGAGCTGGAACACCTCGCTGATCGTGTCGTTGAACTGCCGGATGCTCGAGAACCCCGCGGCGAACGCAACATCGGACGCGGGCAGGTCGGTCGAGGTCAGCAGGGTGCGTGCGGTCTGCGCGCGCAGGGCGCGCGACAGCGCGAGCGGCCCGGCGCCGAGCTCTTCGGTGAGGATCCTCGTGAGGTGCCGACTGGAGTAGCCGAGCCGGCCGGCCAGCCCGGGGACACCTTCACGCTCGATGACACCGTCGCCGATGAGCCGCATTGCCCGCGCGGCGAGGTCGTTGCGGAGGTTCCACGCTGGTGTGCCCGGCACGGCTTCGGGGAGGCAGCGCTTGCACGCGCGGTAGCCGGCCTCGTGCGCGGCGGCACTGGTCGGGAAGAAGGTCACGTTCTCGGACTTCGGTGTGCGGGCGGGGCAGGATGGACGGCAATAGATGCCGGTCGTGCGCACCGCCGTGATGAACTGCCCGTCGAATCGGGAGTCCTTCGCCTGGATGGCGGAGTAGCGCTCGGTGAAGTCCATGCTTCGAGCATTTCACAGCGGATGCCGATCGGCTAGCGGAAATCGGACATAGCCGTGGACGGTGTTCAGCGTTAGCGGGACGGCCCGGCGGCCCCGGCCGGCGTGGGCCAGCGCGGGCCGGTGTCGGCCGAACTAGTGCCCGCTCTCGCCACGCAGCTTGGTCGTGAGTTGCTTGAGTTGCCGCAACTCGTCGTCCGAGAGGGCGCTCATGAGCTCGGTGATGGTGGCCATGTGGTGGCGTGCGGCGTCCCGGTACCTGTCGAAGCCATCATCCGTCATCGCCACGATCGTGCCACGTTTGTCAGTGGGGTCGGGGTGCTTCGACACCAGTGCGCGCGCGGCGAGCCGGTCGATGAGGCGGCTCACGCTGGGCTGGCTCAGCAGAACGAGCCGGTTGATGTCGCGCAGCCGTGCCCTGCGGTCGGGCTGGAGCGACAGGTTGAAGAGAACGTCGTACTCGTTGAACGACATGCCGCGCAGGGGAAATTCGGCGCCGAGTACGCGCAACACGCCGACCTGCGCACGAAACAACGATTCCCACGTGGATACGGCGAGTTCGCGGTCTGTCATTGAGCCTCCTTGCGGATCAAGCCTAGGGGGTGTCGTCTCGCTCGTTCCGGTTCTTCGGCGTTGTGCCGGTGATGGCGCGGTAAATCAGTACGAGCCCAGTGAAGTTGACGGCGATGCCGATGAGGGCGACGAGGATGCCGGGAATCAGTGCGACCGGATTCGACTCAACGAGCTGCACAAGCACGAAGACGACGGCGCTCGCCACCAGCAGTAGTCCGCCGCCGAAACAGACGAGACCGGTGAGCATGCGCCGACGTGCCCGGTCTGGTTGTGAGCTGCTGCGGGTATCCGGCGGGGTGTTCGACATGGGTTCAGGGTATCGATCCGAAGCTGGTGTCGAGCCGTATGCGAACGGATGCCGCGGCATCCGTTCGCGCTTGCGCTTAGTCGCGGCTCACATCGTTGAGCGCCTTCACCCGGCTGAGCGGGGAGAGAGCGACCCACAGGATGGTGGACAGGCACAGGATGCCGCCGACAAGCATGCCGAGGCGCGTGCCGAGCCAGTCGCCGGCAAAACCACCAGCGAGAGCTCCGAGTGGAATGGTTCCGTAGGTCACGGTGCGCATCGTGGCGTTCACGCGGCCGAGAAGTTCGTCGGGGGTTCGCAACTGGCGGATGGTGATGAGGAGCACGTTCGAGATCGTCGTTCCAGCCCCGTTGAGTGCGAGTGCAGCGCCGAGGAACGCGATAATGGCGACGGTGCCCCACGAGGCATCCGCCAGCGGCAGGACGGCGAGCATCAGGCACTCCACAGTGACGCACAGCATCATGATCCGGCCAACGGTGAGCCGCGCGGTGAGCCGTGGGGTCAGCGCTGCCCCGGCAAGTGCCCCGGCGGCACCGATGGAGAAGACCAGTCCGAGCTGGGCCGGTTCCAGGCCGAGCTCCCGCACGGCGTGGACGACGAGCAGGATGGTCACCCACTGCGCAAACGGGTTGTAGATCGCGGAGAAGCCGACGTTGGACTTCAGGTATGGATCGTGTGCCACCAGCGATACGCCCGCGCGGAGCTCGGCGAGAAAGTTGCGGCTGGCGTGTGTGGCCGGTTTCGACTCGGGGGTGCGGATCGCCGCGAGTGCTCCCGCCGACGTGAGGTAGGCAAACGCGTTCACCAGGAGCGTCGCTGGGGCCCCGAGCAGCTGCACGATGAGGCCACCGAGTCCCGGGCCCCCGACATCGGCGGCGGCGACGGTCGCCTGGATGCGTGAGTTCGCCTGTTCCAGGTGCTTCCGGGGCACGAGTGAGGGGATGACGGACTGGTAGCCCACCTCGTGCACCACGGCGAAGATGCCCAGCACGGCAGCGGCGACGACCAGGCCGGGCACGCTGAGGGCGCCGAGGGTCACCGCGCCGACGAGCACGACGATGAGCACCGCGCGCGCTGCGTCCGACAGGATGAGCAACCGTCGACGCCGGTGGCGATCGATGAGGACGCCGAGGGGGAGCGCAAGAAAAAGGAAGGGAACCCACTGTGCGGCGTTGATGACGCCGAGGTCGGTCGCCGACGCGTTCAGTGTGTACAGCGCGAGCAGCGGCAGGGTGAACTCCCGCAGCTGGTCGCCGGTGAACGAGGCGCCCTGCGCCGTCCAGAACCACCGAAAGTCCCGAACTTGCCGCCGCTCTTGCACGACGTCCGGCGTAATGAGTGATGGCTGATTCATGCATTAGAGTATGGCCGATTTCTAATGGGCAATACAAGCAAAATCTATTAGAATTGCGTCATGGCATCCACCGAGCGCCGCACAACGTTCTCCACCATCGCGGGGCATCCCGCGCTTGATCTGGTCAACACGGTCGACTGGCGGCTGAGCCGGGAGCGGTTCAGCGAGGAGCTGGTGGGCTACCGCGACGTCCTTAACTGGGCTCGCCAGTTCGAGTTCATCGATGCGGGCGAGACCCGTGAACTCGGGCTGCTCGCGAGCGAGCATCCCCGCGAGGCGGAAGCCGAAGTGCTCCGCGTCCGGGAGTTGAGGGAAGCGATCTACCTCGCCGGTTTCGCCGACGCTGACGGCGAAACCGTTGCCGCCCACTACCGCGACGCAATCCAGGGTGGCCGTCTCGATTCCGCTGGCGGGAAGCGGGTGTGGAGATTCCCTGTCGACCTGTCGCTGCCCCGGCGCCAGATCGCGATTCAGGCTCTTGACCTCTTCACGCGGGTGGATGCCGCAACGTTCGGTCAGTGCCACGACGCCGAGTGTGGCTGGGTCTTCCTCGACACCTCACCGCGGCACAACCGGCGCTGGTGCGTGTCCGCCGACTGCGGTAATCGCAACCGGGTGCGGGAGTTCTACGAGAGAAACCGCAAGGCGGATGAGGCCGGGCCCGCCGCATAGAATCGGCCGCATCAATCGGCTGCGTGAATGTGCTGCAAAACCGGGTGTTAACGGATTGAAGGCCGGTCGTAGAGGCTTACGACCGGCCTTCCCCTTGCACCAAGAGTGTCCTGCAATCACATTCCGCTTCAGCTGCCACAGCAAACAACTTCCGCTCTTCGAATATATAACGGAAAGGTAACGGCGTCTAGTTACCGAAACGTTATTTTTCTGAAATTACGCCGCGCGTCTCCGACGCAGTACAACCATCGTGGCCCCGGCTGCAACGAGAAGAGACGCGACCGCGGCCAGGAGTGCGGCGTTGGCACCTGTTGCCGCCACGGTCTCGCTGGTCTGGGTGTCAAATCCCGCACTGTTCTCGCGGGATTCCTCACGGGGCCCATCACTGTCGCTCGGCGGCGTGGCCGTGGTGGCGTCATCCCCGGTGGGAAGGGTAACGGCGGGCGCTGCGGTGGCCGGGGGTGCACTCACCGGTGGGGTGACGACCGGAGGGGTAGCCCCCGATGGGGTATCGGCGGGAGGGGTGGCCGCTGGCGGCTCTACGTCAGGTGTCGTTCCCTCTGGCGGCGCAGTTACGGGCGGTTCGTCAGCCGGCGGAGCCGAAACGGGTGGGGCACCCTGGGTCTCGCAGTCCCGTGGCGCGGTGATCGTGCTCGCGTCGAGCGTAACTGCTCCGTTCCTCGCGAGCAGTCGACCGGCGACATCCGCCCCGGTGTTCGCCGTAATCGATGTCAGGGCCATCACAGTGCCGGCGACGTGTGAGTACGAGCCGAGAGTTGCCGATGAGGTGGACTGCCAGAAAACGTTGCAGTCAGTCAGCTCGCCGCTGAGGACGACGTTGCTGTTCGACGCGAAATTGATGGTGCTCGCGGATTGGAAGATGAAGACCGAGCTGGCGTCGCCGACGAGAGTCAGCGTGCCGGTGAGGCTGAGGGCTCCTCCGGCATACACTCCGGCGGTGAGGCTGCGTCCACCGACTTCCGTGACGCCGGACTCGGAGGCCGGGCGCCCGGCCGCGTCGAGGTACGCCGTCGTCAGGTCGTTCTGCGCTGTGCGTGCAACGGTGTCGCTCGAGTGGATCGTCCCGTCCACTCGTCCCGTCGGGAACCCCGTGACCGCGGCGGAGGGGCTCACGCCGAGGTCACCGGAGATCACCGACGGGCCCGTGTTGGTGACCGCGGAACCGGCGAGAACGGCGAAGTCTCCGGCCGTGGCGAGCGCAACCGGTGCTTCGGCTGCGGTGGCGCTGAGCGGTGTGGAAACCGACAGGAGCAGTGCGAGGGCGGCGGCGGACACGGCGCGGGCACCGAACTTCCGTGCGGCGATGGGCGAGGGGAGAAAGTGGTGCATGGTGCGGGCCTAACGGGAAGTTGGAGGTGTGAGCGGCGAGCCGCCGTTGGCACGGCGATCTGTATCGTTCGCTAATGCCTCATCTTTGCGGCGGATCGCCCGCGGTGTTCTCCCAGCCCTGCTCCACAGTCTGGTTC
Source organism: Mycetocola sp. Y791 (assembly GCF_059445325.1). Lineage (NCBI taxonomy): Bacteria > Bacillati > Actinomycetota > Actinomycetes > Micrococcales > Microbacteriaceae > Mycetocola > Mycetocola sp. Y791. Next base: position 119,131 of record NZ_JCAIUC010000001.1, read on the forward strand.
GCGGCGAATGTGACGGACTCGTTCGACGTTGACCTCACCCACGCAGTCCGAGCGGATGAGCGACGTTAGCATCCTCGCGCGCACCGGTAAGACGGTGGCGAGGATGTCGAGCCCCTCCTGAACCTTACAGTGAGCGGCGCTGGGGCGGCGGCGCTCGGACGGCGAGCGTGGGCGATTATTGTAGGTGCGGATGCCCCGGCGCGCGACCCACGGTCATTTTCAACCACACCCGCATAGTGTGGAGACGGTGTCGACTCTCACGCAGGACCCCGCCCCGATCATTCCCGACGCCACGGACGCGTCAGACGGCTTCGTGCGCGTGCGCGGTGCCAGGGAGAACAACCTCACCGATGTGGACGTGGATGTGCCCCGCGGCTGCATCGTCGCGTTCACCGGGGTGTCCGGCTCGGGCAAGTCATCGCTGGCGTTCGGCACGATCTTCGCGGAGGCGCAGCGCCGATTCCTTGAATCTGTCGCGCCGTACGCCCGGCGACTGATCGCCCAGGGCCACAACCCGCACGTCGACTCGATCACGGGACTGCCTCCCGCCGTCGCGCTGCAGCAGCGCCGAGGAGCGCCGAGCACGCGGTCGACGGTCGGCACGCTCACGACCCTGTCCAACTCCATGCGCATGCTCTTCTCGCGTGCGGGCACCTACCCGGCGGGGGCGCCGCGGCTCGAGTCCGACTCGTTCTCACCCAACACAGCGACCGGCGCGTGCCCGCGCTGTCACGGCCTCGGCATCGCCCACACGGTGACCGAAGCGTCAGCGGTCCACGATCCGTCGCTCAGCATCCGCGACGGTGCGATCACCGCGTGGCCCGGCGCCTGGCAGGGCAAGAACCTGCGCGACGTCGTCGCCGGGCTCGGTTACGACATCGACGTTCCCTGGCGCGAGCTTCCACAGGCCGATCGCGACTGGATCCTGTTCACCGAGGAGCAGCCCGTCGTTGAAGTTACCCCCCAGCGCGACCGCGTCGCGAAGCCGTACAAGGGTCGGTTCTGGAGTGCCAAGAGCCACATCATGCACGCGCTCGCCGATTCCAAGAGTGAGATGTCTCGCGCGCGTGCCGCTCGGTTCGTCGAGTCTGGCCCCTGCGACCTGTGCGGTGGCAGCGGACTCACCCGTGCGGCACTCGATGTGACCTTCGCCGGTCACACCGTTGCTGACCTCAATGCTGTTCCGCTCTCCGAGCTCGCGGAGATCCTCCGCCCGACAACCCTCATCCGCTCGGCGACCGCAGCGGTGTCATCCGCATCGTCCGGTGAATCGACTGAAGTTGCCGTCACGATCGCCACCGACCTCGTCGGCAGGATCGACGTGCTCATCGGCCTCGGTCTCGGCTACCTGAGCCTCGGTCGCAAAACGCCGACGCTGTCGCCGGGGGAGATGCAGCGCCTGCGGATCGCCACCCAGCTGCGTTCGGGTCTCTTCGGCGTGATCTACGTGCTCGACGAACCGTCGGCAGGGTTGCACCCCGCCGACGCCGAGCCGCTCATGGTCGTGCTCGAACAGCTCAAGGCATCGGGCAACTCGGTCTTCGTCGTCGAGCACAACATGGATATCGTTCGTCGGGCCGACTGGCTCGTCGATGTCGGCCCCGGCGCAGGCAGCAACGGCGGTGCGGTGCTCTACAGTGGCGCCGTCGACGGCCTCACCGATGTGAAGGCGTCGGTAACGAGGCGCTTCCTGCACCCGGCAGGCGCGGACCGCGACGCTCCCCGCGAGCAGCGCGAACCGTCGGCGTGGCTCGGGCTTCGCGGCGTCTCGCGGCACAACCTCGTCGACCTTGACGTCGACGTGCCGCTCGGCGTGCTCACGGTCGTCACGGGGGTCTCCGGTTCGGGCAAGTCGACGCTCGTCAGCGGGGTGCTCGGCGACGCCGTGCGCGAGGGACTTCGTGCCGGTCGCCACCACGCCGATCCTGTCGTGACCGAGTCCGCTCCCGATGACGAGTCCGCTGCCGTGGCCACGACCATCGACGGCGTCTCTGGCCTCGACGCCGTCGATCGGATCGTGCGGGTCGACCAGCGTCCCATCGGCCGCACTCCCCGATCGAACCTCGCCACCTACACCGGCCTGTTCGACGCCGTCCGGTCGGCGTTTGCTGCAACGACGGATGCCGCCGCGCGCGGATACGACGCCGGTCGCTTCTCCTTCAACGTGGCCGGTGGCCGCTGCGAGACCTGCCTCGGTGAGGGTTTCGTCGCCGTCGAGCTGCTCTTCCTGCCCGGCAGCTATGGCGCGTGCCCCGACTGCGGCGGCAAACGGTACAACGACGAAACGCTGGAGATCGACTACCGAGGCAAGAACATCGCCGACGTGCTCGCCATGACCGTCGACGAAGCCGCCGGTTTCCTCACCGACGTCGCCGCGGCATCCCGCAGCCTCGAAACGCTCCGCGATGTCGGCCTCGGCTATCTGCGCCTCGGCCAGCCGGCGACCGAGCTGTCCGGTGGAGAGGCGCAGCGCATCAAACTCGCCACCGAACTGCAGCGGGCTCGTCGTGGACACACGCTCTACCTGCTCGATGAGCCGACCACCGGGCTGCACCCCGCCGATGTCGAACTGCTCATGACCCAGCTGAACAAGCTCGTCGACACCGGCAACACCGTCGTGCTCGTCGAGCACGACATGGGTGTCGCCGCCGGTGCCGACTGGGTCATCGACATGGGTCCGTCCGGAGGAACAGCGGGCGGGCGCGTGCTCGTCGCCGGAACCCCTGACACGGTGGCCGCGCACGACGGCAGCCGCACGGCGCCCTACCTGGCCGAGCGGTTGGCAGGAGCCTGATCGCGCCGCCCGGGCGGGGTGCCCGGGCGTGACCGCGACGGCCCACCCGCGACGGCCCAGCCGCGCGGTCGGCTCTAGATGAAGTCGGGCGAGTGCGCTGCCGCGTGACGGATGGAGACATCCGCGTGGCGGTCGAAGCGGTAACCGACACCACGCACCGTGCGCACGATGTCTTCGTAACGCCCGAGCTTGGCGCGCAGGCGACGAACGTGGACGTCGATGGTGCGCTCGTTCGGCGCATCGTCGTCGCCGGCCTTCCACAGCGAAGAGATGAGTTCGGCGCGGTCGATCGTGCGGCCCTCGCGGAGCACGAGGTACTGCAGCAGCTCAAACTCCTTGTACGTCAGGCCGACCGAGTCGTTGTCGAGGATGAGGCGCTTGCGCGAGATGTCGATGACGACACCGGCGTGGGCGCGGTCGAGTTCTTCGTCGGTGTCGGCTTCACGGTGCCTGGCGAGAGCCGACGGGTCCTGGAGCGCGAGCCGAACCACGTCGACGTCGCGTCCCCCTGCGCCCTGCGGCGCGAGCGCGACGGCCGCGTAGGTCTCCGACTCGGGTGCCAGGTCGGCGGCGAGTGCCTTGAGCGCGTGAACGATGGCACCGAGGCTGGTGCCTGCCGCTGCCGCTTTGGCATCGTCGATGCCGACGTAGAGGACGAAGCCGCGGGCCTCGGTCCCTTCCGGAACGGCGCGAAGGTTACGGCCCTGCGGGGTCGAGGGTGCCGGGGCGGATGCTGCCGGCGCGGTCGGCCGGACGTTGGTCGGAGCGAGTGTGGTTGCGTGTGCGAGAGACATGGGAGAAATCCTTGGATGATGTGCCTGTGTCGAATCCGGGTACACCGGATGACGTTTCGACGGTGAGTCGGTGTGGCGGCCGGTGTTACGGCCTGCGCGAATGCGGGGTGTGGCATCCGTTCGCTCGAGCGGGACCTCGATGGGTCATCGGGAGCGGGGCGAGGGTTTCGCGGTCAGCGACACATTCGACAACACATGACTGCGCTGCCGGCCATCATCAAGCCGGCAGTTCCGTGAGGCTCGGACGAGCTCAGGAGTTGCGCGTTATCAGTCATGGGCATGAGTAAACCCCACTGTGTCAGCACGTGTCAAATCTTTGCATTGGATGACGAAATATCGTCGAAAAGTGCAGATCATGTGAATCAGTGGGGTTTGGCTCGAAGGATATTCGGGACTATTTCCTGTGCGATGAGACCCGTCGCAGGAAGTTCTACGTGGAATTCGACCTAAACGAGGCCGTAGAGGCGGTCGCCTGCGTCGCCGAGGCCCGGCACGATGTAGCCGTTCTCGTCGAGGCGTTCGTCGAGGGCGCCGAGCACGATGGTGACATCGCGACCCTCCGTCGCCTTTTCGAGGGCGGCGATTCCCTCCGGTGCCGCGAGCAGGCAGATGGCCGTGACGTCGATGGCACCGCGGTCGAAGAGGAACTCGATGGCAGCGCCGAGTGAACCACCCGTCGCGAGCATGGGGTCGAGCACGAAGCACTGGCGATCGGAGAGGTCTTCGGGGAGGCGCTCGGCGTACGTTGTCGGCTCGAGAGTCTCTTCGTTGCGAAGCATGCCGAGGAAGCCAACCTCTGCCGTTGGCAGCAGCTTGACCATGCCCTCGAGCATGCCGAGGCCGGCGCGCAGGATGGGCACGACGAGCGGTCGAGGGGTGCTGATCGCGATACCCGTCGTCGTGGTGACCGGAGTCTCGATTTCGACCGCTTCCGTCCGTACGTTGCGGGTCGCTTCGTAGGCCAGGAGGGTGACGAGTTCCTCGGTCAGCGCGCGGAAGACCGGCGCCGGTGTCGATTTGTCACGCAAAACAGTGAGTTTGTGGGTGATGAGGGGGTGGTCCGCTACGTGCACTCGCATAGGCTCTAATCTACCTGTTCACCCGCTCTCCGCCGCACAGTTGCTGAGAACCGCGCCGACCCCGAGGATGCCGTGTCACTTCCTGAGCTGCCGGAGCACGTCGACTGGATGGCATCCGCCATCGCCGAGGCCCGGCTCGCGCTGGAGACCGACGATGTGCCGGTCGGTGCGATCGTCGTGAACGGCGATGGCGTGGTGATCGGCGTCGGACGCAACGCTCGCGAAGCCCGGCAGGACCCCACGGCTCACGCCGAAGTCGAGGCGATTCGGCAGGCCGCTGAGGCATCCGGCGACTGGCACCTCACCGACACCACACTCATCGTGACCCTCGAACCGTGCGTCATGTGCGCCGGTGCGATTCTGGCTGCCCGCATTCCGCGTGTGGTGTTTGGCGCCTGGGACGACAAGGCCGGTGCCGCAGGGAGTGTGTACGACGTGCTCAGGGACCGGCGGCTCAACCACCGGGTCGAGGTGTTTGCCGGCGTCGAAGCGGATGCCTGTGGCCGCCTGCTCACTGACTTCTTCCGCGGCGCCGGACCTAGCGAGCGATGACCGTCGGCGCTGCGAGTCGGGCGAGCACGCCGTGGCTCACCGAGCCGAGCAGGAACCGGGCGACCGCACCGCGACCGTGACTGCCGACGACAACGAGTGACGCGCTGGCCGCCTCCGCGTTGATCACCGTCGCCGGGTCGCCCTGGCTGACGACCCGCCGCACATCGAGGGCCGGGTGGCCATCGCTGACCCACTCGATCGCCCGGGAGATGGCGTCGTGCCCGGTCTCCGTGAGATCCTCGACATAGTCGACGGGGAACGCGAGGTCGTAGCCGTAGACGACGGGATTCGGCCAGGCGTAGACCGCGACCAGGGGCTGATCCAGTCGTTCCGCTTCGTCCGCGGCGAAGGCGAAGGCGTTGCGTGAGTTGTCGGAGCCGTCGACCCCGACGATCACACCGTTCCGGCCGCGGGGATCGACCTCTGGAATGACCGCCACCGGCGTCGTGCTCGCTGCGGCGATGCGGAAACCCCGGGTTCCGTGCCGGGCCGGTCCGTTCGCGCCAGGGTCGCTGCCGACCACCACCATGTCCACGTCGGCTGATCGGCGGGCGAGTTCGGTGATCGGGTCGCCCTCGGTGACGTCGGTCTGGATATCGACGCCTGGTGACACCGATCGGGCGAGTTCGGTGCTCTTCGTCAGCACCTGTTCGACCGCGGATTCTGTGGCGTCGAGGAGGTCGCGGCTGCCTGCCCTGCGGATGCCTTCATCGACGATGTGAACGAGGGAGAGGCCGAGCCCGCGGGATCCCGCTCGCTCGGCTGCCCACAGCACGGCGGCCCTGCTCGCGATGGGATCCTTGACGCCGACCAGAATTCGATTGTTCATGGCTGCCCCCTTTGGGACCACACGGTAGCGCAGGCCCGTCACGCACGCCAGAGTATGGGCGACGCTGCGCGGGCGGTTGGCGGTTGGCGGTTGGCGGTTGGCGGTCGGCCGTGTGGGTGCCGGGCGAGGGGTGCGCTGCAGTTTCGGGAGGAAGAACGGGTGGTGCATCGCAGATAGTGGTTCGGGCGTGCGGTTTCTCCTCCCGGAGCGACGGTGCTCGCCGCGGAGTCGCGTCCGAGGTGACGGGGCCGTCCACCAAGTGACGCCCGCCGCTCGCCGGCCTAGTGCGCCGGCTCCACCTGCGCCGTCGAGATGAAGCGGTAGAGCGGATGCGACGGCGCGACCTCGAGCAGCGACTGAACCCCGTCGAGAGGCAGGCCGAGCGGCGGGGCAAGCACCGCCCCCGGTGCACGGTGGGCGAGGGCCGCAGCCAGGCGTTCCGGCATGAGCGCTGCGCGAGTCGCGAGTGCGCCGACGACACCGACCCGGGCAGGTTCGCCCTGCTCCCAGCCGACGCGGGCGAGCGCGCTGGCCGCCGAGTGTGCGAGTTCCGCGGCTGCCGCCGTGACGATCCCATCGGCGATCTCGTCCCCGGCCTGGGCGGCATCCACCACGTCGCGACAGAAGGAGGCGATGACGGAGACGCGCTTGGGGTCTGCCTGAAGGGTCATGTAGAGCTCATCGAGCGGCCCGAAACGCGCCTCGGCAATCTCCCGGAGGGGCGTAGGGGCCGACCTCCCGTCGAAGGCGCGAAGCGCTGCGTCAAGCCCGGCGCGCCCGATCCAGTAGCCACTGCCGGCGTCGCCGAGGAGGAATCCCCAGCCATCGACCTTGGCGACGCTCGACTCGGACAGCGCGAGGACGACGACCCCGGTGCCGACGGCGAGCATGACCCCGGGCTCCATGCCGTTTGCGGCGAGATAGCCGGTGATCGAGTCGTGGGCGAGCGCGACGCGCCGCACTCCGATCGCGGCTGTCCGGGCGAGCAGCCCGTCCGGGTCAGCGCTCGCCGGTGTCAGGCCAGAGGTGCCGACGGCGAGTTCATCGATCCTGGTCCCGGTTTCCTTCGCGAGGCCGACGGCGATGTCGGCGAGCTGGTCGATTACCGGCCGGTCAGTGAGGACTCCCGGTCGGTCGACCTCGGCAAGAACGCCTGTTGGGCCGGTAAGCCTCGTCCGGATGCCGGACTGGCCGCCATCGAGTGAGAGGCGGGTGAGCTGTGAGGTGGTCATGGGAGCCTTCGGGTTGGAGAGGCGGTTCAGAAGAGTGCTGACCGAAAGATCCTGATCAGGCGAACGCGACGGAGCGGAGAGAGCGAGGGGAGAGGCGATCCTGCAGAACGAGAGTCGCCGCACCGAGCGCGGCGGCATCGTTGCCGTTGACGGACATGCGCACCTCCACCGGGTGGATGTCGCGCACCATGGCTCGCTCGGCGAGCGCGCGGGAGATTGTGCGCACGTAGATCGACCCGGCGGTGGAGAACGCGTTTCCGGCCAGGACGATGAGCGGAAGATCGAAGAGGTTGACCATGGAGACCAGGGCGCTCGCGAGGTAGTCCGCCGATTCCTCGATCAGGGCCACCGCTTTGGGCTGGCCCTTCATCGCGGCGGTGCCGAGGCTGGCGAAGTCGACGGAGGTTTTTCCGGTCAGGGGGATGTCCAGCTCGCCGCGGGCGACGGCATCCGCTGCCTTGTCCATAATGGCGGCAGGGCCCGCAAAGAACTCGAGGCAGCCGAGGTTGCCGCACGCGCATTTCGGGCCGCGAGCGTCGACGGTGAGGTGGCCGATCTCGCCGACGTTGCCCGAGAGCCCGTGGTAGATCGTCCCGTCGATCACGATGCCGGAGCCGATGCCCGAGCCCATGTAGACGGATGCGTAGCTGCCGTAGTCGACGGTAGCGCCGAGCCAGTACTCGCCGATTGCTGCGGCGGTCGCGTCGTTGTCGAACTCACACTGGAGCCCGGTCGTCGTTGCCAGTGCTGTCCGGATCGGGAAGTCAGTCCAGCCCATGAGGGACGGGACGCCGCGGACCGTCCCCTCGATGCGGTCAACGGGACCAGGAATGGCGAGCCCCATGCCAACGATCGATGCCCTGTCGAGGTCGAGGCCCACAATGAGCGACTCGATGTCGTCGGCCATGCGGCCGACTACGGTGATCGGAGAGGCATCGCCGGGGCCGTCCACCCGTTTGCGTCCGACCACGGTACCGGCGAGGTCGGCGGCGATGTAGGTGATGTAGTCCTGGCCGATGTGGACGCCGATCCCGAGGCGCGAGGCCGGGTTGATTTCGAGCTGCATGCGCGGCTTGCCGCCGGTTGATTCGCCCCTGCCGGTTTCGCTGATCACTCCGTCGGCGAGCAACTCTCGGACGACCGTCGAAATGGTGGCCTGGGTGAGGCCGGTGAGTTCGGCCAGCTCTACGCGACTGATCGGTCCGGAGGAGCGGATCAGGTCAAGGGTCCTGCCCTTGGAGTTCGCGCGACGGCGCGTTTTCTCGGTCATGCATTCACGATAACTTACTTTGCTTTATAAAGTGCATGAAGTAAGTGGGTGCTCACGGATTTGCGGTGTCCACACTCTACTCGCGGCGCGATTACTCTGCCACCGCTGCAGAACCATGCGCGCGCTGCAGAAGTATCTGCAGCGCGAGCATGGATGCGTAGCGCTCGGTGGTTACAGCGTGGCCGCGTGCGGGTCCCAGTTGTCCGGCAGCGGAGGCACGGTCGGCGCCGCACTCTCCACGGTGACGAACTCGCCGCTCCCGATCGACTCGCTGATCGACACCATTGTGTCGACCACGTGGAACGCGAGCTCGCCAGACGCGCGGTGCGGGCGGTCCTCACGGATCGCGCGGGCCAGGTCGAGGACGCCCGTGCCGCGGGTCGAGCTCGCGACGGTCTTCTCGAGCACCTCCGAGGTTTCCGAGCCACGGCGGTGGATCACGAGGTCACCGTCGAAGTAGTTCGGGTCAGGCAGCACGAGGGTGCCCTCGGTGCCCGCGATCTCCACGAAACCGTGCCGGCCGACCGCAGAATCGAAGCTCCACATGCTCTGCGACGAGCCGCCATCGGCAAACTGCAGCAGTGCGCTGACGTGCGACGGCACGGTGACGTCAAACTCTTCGCCGGCCTTGGGGCCCGAGCCGATGACGCGCTTCGGGTGAGCCGTGGATCCGGTTGCCGCGACTCGCGATATCGACCCGAATGCCTGCACCAGAGCCGTGAGGTAGTACGGTCCGATGTCGAACAACGGGCCGGCACCCTCCTGGAAGAGGAAGGCGGGGTTCGGATGCCATGACTCCGGTCCCGGGGACTGCATCAGCGTCAGCGCGGTGAGCGGTGTGCCGATGTCACCACGACGGATGGCGCGGAACGCCGCCTGCAAACCGGCACCGAGGAAGGTGTCGGGCGCGCAGCCGACGCGCACGCCGGCATCCGCTGCCGCTCGCAACAGTTCGAGGCCGCTCGCGCGATCGAGCGAGAACGGTTTTTCGCCGATGACGTGCTTGCCCGCAGCGACGGCCTGGAGGGCGATCGGCACGTGCGCGGTGGGAATCGTGAGGTTGACGACGATCTCGACGTCCGGGTGGCTGAGCACGGCGTCGACCCCGCCGCTGGACTCGATGCCGAACTGTGCCGCTCGCTTCGCGGCAGCATCCTCGAAGAGGTCGCCGACGACGTGCACCTTCACGTCGGGAAACGACGTGAGGTTCTCGAGGTACGTCTCGCTGATGACGCCAGCGCCGATGATGCCAACGCCGACCGGGCCGGTGCCGCTCATGCCGATGCCTTTCCGGTGAGGTAGGTGTAGCTGCCGGCGATCGCCTCGAAGACGTCGCCTGACGTGTCGTCGAGTTCGACCACGCCGATCGCCGTGGCGGGGGCGGCTGCGACGATGCGCTCGATCGGGAGGACGCCCGAGCCGACGGCCACCTGCTTCTTGGTGTCGAGCGTGCCGTCTCCGTCCTTGATGTGGATCGCTACGACGCGCTCGCCGAGGTCCGTCAGCAGCGCAACAGGATCCGCGCCGCCGACCTGGGCCCAGTAGGTATCGATCTCGAGCACGACGGACGGGTCGAGGGCGTCGACGAGAAGATCGAGCGCGTACCGGCCGTCGATGCGGTTCTCGAGCTCGAAGTGGTGGTTGTGGTAGCCGACGGTGATGCCGAACTCGGCTCCGAGTTGAGCGGCGCGGTTGAGCTGCTCGGCGGTCTCGGCGATGTCAGCGGCCGTGGTCCAGCGCGCACGGTCGACGTGCGGGTCGATGACGATGTCGATGCCGAGGCGGTTGGCAGCCTCAAACGCGGGGCGCTGGTCGTCGAGGCGCAGGAGCCCGACGTGGGCGGACGGCGCGGTCAGGCCGTTCGCCGCGAGGGCCTTCTCGAGTGCGTCGACGTCGGCCACGAAGTTGTATGGCTCGACCCGGCGGTAGCCGATGGCGGCGACACGTTCCATCGTGCCGGTGAAGTCCGCCGCGAGGGCGTCCCTCAGTGTGTAGAGCTGCAGTGAGGGGTTGTCGAATATCGGCATGGACTCCATCATCCTTCGTGCGGTCGATCGTGCGGAAAAGGCGAGACGCTCATCGCGCTACTTACTTAACTCGCCTAAGATACTGTCTACCACGCCAGCGCTGTCGAGGAAAGAGATCATGACCACATCCACAACTCCGCCGCAGATGCACCTCCGCAATGCCGGGGCAAGCCTGGTTCTCGATACTCCGGAGAATGCCCTCCCTTCTATCCTGCACTGGGGCGCCGACCTTGGCGAGGCCTCGGCCGATGATCTTCGCGATCTCGCACGTGTCACAGCGCCCATGCTCGAGAATGCCGTCGACGTCCCGGTGCGGGTGAGTGTTGTCCCCGAGCACAGCGCGGGCTGGCTCGGTGCGCCGGGGCTGCAGGGGCACCGCGCCGGTGGTGGCGACTGGTCGCCGCGGTTCGACCGGGTGAGCTACGAGATCGACGGCTCCCGGGTGGTGGCTGCGGCGACGGATGCTGTCGCGAACCTTGACCTCCTCCTCGAGGTCGAGCTGACGGCATCCGGTGTTCTCCGCTCGCGTGCAACCGTGACGAATCGCGCCGAGAGCACGTACGAGGTCCAGCGGCTCGTTGTCACCCTGCCGGTGCCGCCCGTCGCGACCGAATCGCTCGACCAGGCGGGGCGGTGGGCGAAGGAGCGGGTGCCACAACGCCGGGCGATCACCGTCGGGACGCACCTGCGTGAATCGCGGAGGGGTCGGACGGGGGCGGATGCCGCGACAGTGCTGGTCGCGGGGGAGGCCGGTTTCGGTTTCGGCCCGCGGACCGGCGAGGTGTGGGGCCTTCACGTCGGGTACAGCGGCAACCACGTCTCGTACCTCGAGCGGATGACGAGTGGCAGGACCCTGCTCGGCGGCGGAGAACTGCTGCTGCCAGGAGAGGTGGTCCTCGGGCTGGACGAGTCGTACGCGACGCCGTGGATTTACGGATCGTGGGGATATGGGCTCGATGAGCAGGCGGCGCGGTTCCACGAGTGGCTGCGGGCACGGCCCCAGCACCCGAGGTCGGTGCGGCCCGTAACGCTCAACGTCTGGGAAGCGGTCTACTTCGACCACAGGCTCGAGCCGCTGCTCGAGCTGGCCGAGCACGCGGCCGCGGTCGGAGTCGAGCGGTACGTGCTCGACGATGGCTGGTTCTCCGGCCGCCGGAGCGACAACGCCGGGCTCGGCGACTGGGTCGTCGACCCGGAGGTGTGGCCGAACGGCCTCGATCCGCTCGTGAACCGCGTGCGCGAACTCGGCATGCAGTTCGGGCTGTGGTTCGAACCCGAGATGGTGAACTCGGACTCCGACCTCGCTCGCGCGCACCCCGAGTGGATCCTCTCGACCGGTGGGCGGTTGCCGCTCGAGCAGCGCCAGCAGCAGGTGCTCAACCTCGCCATCCCCGAAGCGTACGAGTACATCCTCGGGTCGATCTCGAGCCTCGTTGACGAATACCGGCTCGATTACCTCAAGTGGGACCACAATCGCGACCTCGTGGATGCCGGTTCCACCGGGACGGGGAAGGCGGGCGTGTCAGCCCAGACCCACGCGGTCTATCGTCTGCTTGCTGAACTGAAGTCACGGCATCCGCACCTCGAAATCGAGTCGTGCTCGTCGGGTGGTGCCCGGGTCGACTTTGGCGTGCTCGAGTACACCGACCGGGTCTGGGCGAGTGACTGCATCGACCCGCTCGAGCGGCAGGGCATGCTGCGCTGGACCGGGCAACTCCTTCCGCCCGAACTCGTCGGCAGCCACATCGGCAGCCCGCGCTCGCACACGACCGGGCGCACGCACGACCTGTCGTTTCGGGCGTCGACGGCGCTGTTCGGGCACTTCGGGGTGGAGTGGAACATCTCGAGCGCGACCGAGAAGGAGCGGACGGAGCTCGCGGAGTGGATCGCGCTGCACAAGCGGTTCCGTGCGCTGATCCACTCCGGGCGGACGGTGCGGGTGGATCACCCGGTCACCGAACTCGCCGTGCATGGCATCGTGGCGCAGGATCGGTCGGAAGCGCTGTTCGAGTTCGCGCTGCTCGCGCGCCCGTCGACCTGGCCGCCCGGGCTTGTTCGGATCCCGGGCCTTGAGCCCGACCGGCGCTACCGCGTGAGCGCGGTGGGCCCGCACGGCCGGTTCACGACGACCGCCACGACGCCGAGCTGGTTCGCGGACGGCGGTGTCGTGCTCTCGGGCAGGGCGCTCGCCGCGGTCGGAATCCAGGCGCCGAGGCTGCATCCCGAGCACTCGGCACTCGTGCACATCGAGGCGCTGTAGCCGATTCCCCGGGGCTGCTGACCCGCCGACAGCGGCGACCGCTGCACATCCATGCCCGCGCTGCAGAAGTATCTGCAGCGCGCGCATGCAAATGCAGCGCTCCGTGGCAGGGGCGTCCCGCACCCGCGCTCAACCCATTTCCACGAGTTACTTGACTTACCTAATAAAGTCGCCTAAGAAAGTACCCGACGGCTTTTTCTCCTCCCAGGCGCAGCACGCTCGATGGCGAGAACGACCGTGACCCTCGCCACTTTCCGTGGCTTTTCACCGATGAAAGGTCCAAAGATGTCCCTGAAATCACACGGCAGACGGCGGGTGGGCGTGACAGTCACCGCTGTCGCCTCTGCGGCAGCGCTGGCGCTGACCGGCTGTTCATCGAGCGGCGGCGAGAAATCCGACGCCGGCTCAAGCATCACCGTCTTCAACGGTGCCACCGGCACCATCACCGAGAACTTCAACCCGTTCTCCTCCACAGCGCTTCAGCCCACCCTTGGTGTGATCTTCGAGTCGCTCTACTGGTTCAACGCGGCATCCGACCAGGAGCCCGTTCCCATGCTCGCCACCGATTACGAGTGGAACGCCGAGGGCACCGAACTCACCATCACCACCCGCGACGACGTGAAGTGGAGCGACGGCGAAGACTTCACTGCAGAAGACGTCGCCTTCACCTTCAACCTCGTGAACAAGACCCCGGAACTCAACACCACAGGACTCTCGGCCACTGCGGAAGCGACCGACGAGAACACGGCAGTCCTGAAGTTCACCGAACCCTCCTTTATGCAGGAACCGAGTGTGCTCGGTAACCAGGGCATCGTGCCCGAACACGTCTGGAAAGACGTGGAAGACCCGGTGACCGACGTCAACAGCGACCCGGTTGGTACCGGCCCGTACAAGGTCAAGGACTTCAACGCGCAGAGTTACGTGCTCGAGAAGAACACCTCCTACTGGGAGAAGGGCAAGCCCGAAGTCGACGAGGTGCGTTTCATTTCCCTCGAGACAGCGGATGCCGCAAGCGCGGCGTTGCTCGCGGGCCAGGTCGACTGGATGAGCTCGTTCCTCCCCGGTCTTGAGCAGATTCTCAAGGACCACGAGAACCTCTCCTACATCAACACTCCGGCCATGACCACGGCGATCTTCACGTGCTCGAACCCTGACCTGGGTTGCACGGGCCCGCAGACTGACCCTGCCGTTCGACAGGCGATCTACCACGGCATTGACCGCGAACAGCTCGACAAACTCGCCGGCGGCGGATTCGCCGAGACGGCGTCCCCGACGATCATCCTTCCCGAGCGGGACAAGAAGTGGATCGCGAACCCCGAGCACGTCGAAGCGCCAGCGGGTGCAGACGTTGATACCGCAGCAGGAATTCTCGACGCAGCGGGCTGGGCCGTCGGAAGCGACGGCATCCGCGAGAAGGACGGCGAGCGACTGAGCCTCACCATCCAGACCGTCTCCGGCTGGAGCGACTACATCTCGCTCAACGACGCGATGACGCAACAGCTGGCCGAAGTCGGCATCGAGCTGAAGCCGACGCAGCTGTCGTGGAACGAGTGGAACAGCAACCAGACGCTGGGCCAGTTCCAGCTCTCGCTCGACTCCATCGGCCTTCAGCCGTCGAACAACCCGTACTTCACCTACGACAGGTGGTTCAACTCCGCGAACACCACGCCCGTCGGTGAGTCGGCCATCGCCGGCAATGCTGCCCGATACACCAACGACGCGGTGGACACGGCCATCGCCACGGCACGGGCTACCAACGATGAGGCCATTCAGATGGAGCAGTACGCGCTCATCCAGGAGCAGATCGTCACGGATATGCCGTACATCCCGATCTACGTGAACGCCATGCTCACCGAGTTCAACACCGACCGGGCGACCGGCTGGCCGTCGGACGACGACAAGTACGCACTCCCCGTGTCCTGGAAGTCATGGGACAACGGCATCGTGCTGAAGAGCATCTCTCCGGTCAAGTAGTCTCACCGGCCGGCCGGGGCCCTCTCCAACGGGCCCCGGCCGGCCCTCTTCAGCAGAGAGTTGCTCCTCGTGAAATTTCTTCTTTCGAAGATCGGGTTCTACATCGTGGCGCTGTGGGCGGCGCTCACCCTCAACTTCTTCCTTCCCCGATGGATGCCGGGAAACCCGGTCGACATGATGTTGTCGAAGCTCGCCCTGAAGGGTCCCGTCTCGCCCGAGGCGCGGAGCGCGATCGAGCTGCTTCTCGGCACCAACAGCAAAGCGCCGATCTGGGAACAGTACTTCGACTACCTCGGCAAGGTGCTCACCGGAGACTTCGGGGTCTCCGTCGCCTATTTCCCTGCGACCGTCGGCGACGTGATCGGTCGCACCCTGCCGTGGACGATCGGCCTCATCGGCATTGCAACGATCATCTCCTTTGTGCTCGGCATCGTGCTCGGGCAACTCGCGGGCTGGAAGCGCGGCTCCTGGCTCGACAACCTCATCCCTGTGACGACGATGTTCCAGTCGGTGCCGTACTTCTGGCTCGCGCTCATCCTCCTCTTCTTCTTCGGCAGCATGTGGCAGATGTTCCCGCTCAACGGCGGGTACGACGTCTACACGACGGCGCCTGGCCTCGACTGGGACTTCATCGGCAGCGTCCTCTACTACGGCACCCTTCCCGCCCTCACGATCGTGATCTCCTCGGTCGGCGGCTGGATGCTCGGCATGCGCAACATGATGGTGTCGACGCTCAGCGAGGACTACATCCTCACCGCGGAGGCCAAGGGCTTGAAGCCCCGCCGCATCATGACGACGTATGCCGCCCGCAACGCGGTGCTGCCATCCGTCGCCGGTTTCGCCATCTCCCTCGGCTTCGTCGTTGCGGGGTCCATCGTCACCGAGGTCGTGTTCTCCTACCCCGGCATCGGCTCAGCGCTGCTGCAGGCGGTCTCGAGCAACGACTACTCGCTGATGCAGGGCATCTTCCTCGTGATCACCCTCTCGGTCCTCGGCGCGAACCTGCTCGTCGACCTGCTCTACACACTCATCGACCCGCGCACCCGCGCACGCGCATAGGAGCGACAGTGACGACAACAACGCAGGACCCGGCACTCGCCGCCGTCAGCGCACGCGCGGTCACCCGCAAGACCACGCTTCCGCCGATGACACCGAAGCTCGCTGCCGGGCTGATCATCGCCGGCTCCATCATCCTGTTCGGCATCTTCGGGCCGCTCTTCGTCGGCAACCCGTCCACTGTCGACAACGTCGGCCTTCGCGGGCCCGGGGATGGTTTTATCCTCGGAACGACACAGACCGGTCAGGATGTCTTCGCCCAGCTTGCGTACGCAACGCGCGGTTCGCTCACCATCGGTTTGATCGTCGGTGTGCTGACGCTGTTCCTCTCCGCGTTCTTCGGCATCGTGGGCGCCTACGCCGGCGGCTGGCTCGACGAATCATTCTCGCTGTTCAGCAACGTGATGCTCGTCATCCCTGGCCTGCCGCTCATCATCATCATCTCGAGCTACGTCCCGGACAAGAGCATCCTGCTCGTCGCGCTCGTGCTCGCGATCACCGGCTGGGCCGGATCCGCGCGCGTGCTGCGCGGGTTCACCCTCAGCCTGCGCAACCGGGACTACGTCGCTGCGGCACGCGTTTCTGGCGAGAAGCCGTGGCGGGTGCTCGGCGTTGAGATCCTTCCGAACCTCATCCCACTGCTCGCGTCGCAAGCCGTCTTCGCCGTGATCTTCGCCATCCTTGGAGAAGCCGGTTTGTCCTTCCTCGGCCTCGGGGCATCCGGATCGTTCACCTGGGGCACCATGCTCTACTACGCCCAGAACGGGCTCGCCCTGAGGCTCGGTGCGTGGTGGTGGTTTGTACCGCCGGGGCTGCTCATTGCCCTGTTCGGCGCGGCACTCTCCCTCATCAACTTCTCCATCGACGAGATCATCAACCCCAAGCTGCGCAACCAGACCCGCGCGACCCGCAAGAAGTGGAACCTGTCGAAGTCTGAACTCAAGCAGGTTGTGAAGGAGGACGAGCTGTGACCATCAGCGAACAGGCACAGGCCAGGGTCGACCGGGCGACGACAGCGAGGTCACACCCGGTGCTCACCGTCGACGACTTCAGCGTCGAGTACCGCGGCGAACGCGTCGTCCAGGCCGTGAAGCACGTCTCACTCGAACTCGGCCGCGGCGAGATCCTCGGCCTTGCCGGCGAGAGCGGGTGCGGCAAGTCGACGCTCGCCTACGGCATCAACCGGTTGCTCAAGCCGCCGGCGATGATCACCTCGGGCGGTGCGCACTTCCACTCCCGCGAGGGCTACTCGATCGACCTCGGCGAACTCCGCGGTGACGACCTCCGCGCGTTCCGCTGGGACAAGATTTCGATGGTCTTCCAGGGTGCGATGAACTCGCTCAACCCCGTCATCACCATCCGGGACCAGCTCGAGGACATCTTCACCACCCACCGTCCCGAGATGCGCAAGAAGGAGCGGCGAGAGAAGTGCGCCGAACTGCTCGAGCGCGTCGGGGTCGACCGCTCGCGGCTCGTGTCGTACCCGCACGAGCTGTCCGGCGGCATGCGCCAGCGGGTGATGATCGCCATGGCGATGGCGCTCGACCCGCAGATCATGATCATGGACGAGCCGACGACGGCGCTCGACGTCGTCGTGCAGCGCGAGATCCTCCGCGAGATCACCCGACTGCGTGCCGAGCTCGGCTTCGCGGTCATCTTCATCACCCACGACCTGCCGCTGCTGCTCGAGATCAGCGACCGGATCGCCGTGATGAAGGAGGGTGAAATTGTGGAGCTGGGGGATGCCGTCGACCTCTATACCAACCCACAGCATCCGTATACGAAGAAGCTTCTGGCGTCATTCCCGAGCCTCACCGGCGCTCGCGGCGGATTCGTCCGGGGCCACGCGCAGGACCAGGACGGGGGAGTGGCATGAGTGTTCTCGAGGTAAAGAACCTGGTCAAGGAGTACAAGCTGCGCGAGGGCTGGAAGGGCCGGACGCTCACCGCGGTGAACGACGTGACCTTCTCGATCGAGTCGGGGCGCACCGTTGCGCTCGTCGGCCAGTCCGGCAGCGGCAAGTCGACCCTGGCCAAGCTGCTCATGCAACTGGAGACGCCGACGTCGGGTGTGATCGAACTCGACGGGCAGCCCGTCGTGCGTCGTGGCGCCGGATTGAGGCAGTACCGGAGCGACGTGCAGATGGTGTTCCAGGACCCGTTCGCGTCACTGAATCCGTACCACACCATCGCCCACCACCTGGCTCGGCCGTTGATCATCCACGGCAAGGCGAAGGGCCGCGACGAGATCGACGCCGGTGTCGCCCGGTTGCTCGAGCGCGTGCGGCTCGAGCCCGACATGGCGTCGCGCCGACCGCACGAGCTGTCCGGCGGCCAGCGCCAGCGGATCGCAATCGCCCGGGCGCTTGCACCGGAGCCGAAGATTCTCGTCGCAGACGAGCCGGTGTCGATGCTCGACGTCTCGATCCGGCTCGGGGTGCTCAACCTGTTGGCCGACCTGCAGCGCGAAGAGAATCTCGGTGTGTTCTACATCACCCACGACCTTGCGACAGCCCGGCACTTCTCCGATGACATCCTCGTGATGTTCCAGGGCGAGATCGTCGAGCGCGGCCCGGCTGACGACGTCATCCTCAACCCCCAGCACGAATACACCAGGCTGCTCGCAGAGGCGGCACCGAACCCAGAGAAAAGAATTTCCGCGTGAGCTTCACCTCCCTCAACTCCACCGACGGCGCAAGCTGGACCCTCCGCGCGACGGCCGGTCCGATCGATGCGAGCATCACCGACCGGGACGTGCCCGCGACGGTACCGGGCGAAGTGCAGCTCGACCTGCTCGCCGCCAGCCTCATCGACGACCCGTTCGACGGTGCCAACGAGAAGGCGCAGGCCTGGATCGGCTACTGCGACTGGCGGTATCGCACCTCGTTCAGCTGGAACCCGAACGACGCCGAGCGCCACGACCTCGTTGCCGACGGGCTCGACACGGCCGCGACCATCACCCTCAACGGCACCGAGGTTGGCCGCACCCAGAACCAGCACCGCGGGTACCGGTTCGACATCGGCGCGCTGCTGGTCGATGGCGACAACGAACTCGTCGTCGACTTCCGCTCGCCGATCGAGTTTGCCCGTGAGCAGGAGGCGCTCCTCGGCGCGCGGCCGACCGTGATGCACCACCCGTTCAACGCGATCCTCAAGGTCGCCTCCAACTTCGGCTGGGACTGGGGCATCGACGTGTCGAGCTCGGGCATTCTCAAGTCGATCGGCATCGAGTCCTGGTCGGGCGTTCGCATCGCTTCGGTGCGTCCGCTCACCGAGATCGAAACCGGCGCACACGGCAGCAGCACCGGCATCCTGAACGCACACGTCGCCCTCGAGTGGGCGAGTGCGAACAGCACCGACGCCACAGTGGCTGTCACCGTGAACGGCGCCACCGAAACCGTTCCGGTGAAGCACGGTGAGACTGATGCCGCGGTGCGGGTCAACGCCGGACCGATCGACCTCTGGTGGCCGCGTGGCTACGGCGACCAGCCGCTCTACGACGTCACCGTCACGGTCGGCGACGCCGAGTGGGCCAGCCGCATCGGGTTCCGCACCGTCACCCTCGACACCGCACCGGACGCGCACGGCTCGCCCTTCTCCCTCTTCGTCAACGGCCAGCTCATCGGCATCCGTGGCGCCAACTGGATCCCCGACGACGCCTTCGTGACCCGCATCACCCGCGAGCGTTATCGCGCGCGCATCACGGATGCTGTCGACGCGAACATGAATCTCCTGCGGGTCTGGGGCGGCGGGATGTACGAATCCGACGACTTCTACGACGCCTGTGATGAGCTCGGCGTGCTGGTCTGGCAGGACTTCCTCTTCGCGTGCGCCGCGTACGCGGAGGAGGACCCGCTGCTGGGCGAGGTCGAGGCCGAGGCACGGCAGAACATCACGAGACTCAGCACACACCCGAGCCTCGCGCTCTGGAACGGCTGCAACGAAAACATCTGGGGCTACCTCGAGTGGGGCTGGCGCAGTCAGCTCGGTGACAAGACCTGGGGCGAGGGGTACTACATGGACCTCCTGCCGTCGCTCGTCGCCGAACTGGTTCCCGGCACCCCGTACTCGCCCGGCAGCCCGTTCTCGTTCACGAAGTACGCGCACCCCAACGACCCGCGCAACGGCACGATGCACATCTGGGATGTCTGGAACGACAAGGACTACACCGCGTACGCCGACTACTCACCGCGATTCGCGAGCGAGTTCGGGTTCCAGGGTCCGCCCGCGTGGTCGACGCTCACGGCATCCGTTCATGACGAACCGCTCGAGCCGTACGGCGAGCAAATGCTGGTGCACCAAAAGGCGCACCAGGGCAACCTCAAGCTCGAACGCGGACTCGGGGAGCACCTGCCGAAGCCGCGGTCGATCGACGAGTGGCACTGGGCGACCCAGCTCAACCAGGCCCGGGCGCTGCGCTTCGGGATCGAGCACTTCCGTTCGCTGTGGCCGCTCAATACCGGGTCGATCATCTGGCAGCTCAACGACGACTGGCCCGTCATCTCATGGGCTGCTGTCGACTACGCGGGTCACCGTAAGCCGCTGTGGCACGCGCTCAAGCACGCATACGCCGACCGCCTGCTGACGATCCAGCCGCGCGACGGAGTGCCAGTGCTCGTCGCGCACAACGATTCGGCCGAACCGTGGACCGCAACCGTGAGCGTGTCACGCCAGAGCTTCGACGGCA
The DNA here is from genome assembly GCF_059445325.1 of Mycetocola sp. Y791. Lineage (NCBI taxonomy): Bacteria > Bacillati > Actinomycetota > Actinomycetes > Micrococcales > Microbacteriaceae > Mycetocola > Mycetocola sp. Y791. Next base: position 139,684 of record NZ_JCAIUC010000001.1, read on the forward strand.
CCGAGCTGGCCGCTCAGGCCGTCGAGATCGACGTCGAGCCGCGCGGTATCGCCCTGATCCCGTTCGACGAGGCCGTGCTCGCGGTGACGGATGCCATGGCGGAGTTTGTGCGCGCGAGCGTCGACAGCACGGACAGTGCGTTCTGGTACTTCGCCGAGGATCCGCAACTGGCACTCGAGCCGGCGGCGACGGCACTCGACGTGACCGTCGAGCCGGTCGACGGGGGCGCAACGGTCACCGTTCGGGCGAACTCGCTCGTCAAGGACATCGTCGTGCAGGCTGACCGCCTGCACCCGCAGGCATCCGTCGATCGGGGACTCGTCACGCTCGCGGCGGGAGACAGCGCGGTATTCACCGTCTCCGGGCTTCCCGGATCGTTCTCGATCGACCGGACCCCCATCGCCGGTTTCCCGGTGTTATGTTCGGTGAATGACCTTGTCACCGGGTAGGCCGGAGGCGATTGACGTTGTCGGCCTCTGCCTCCACCAGCCGAGGCGGCGGGTTTCGCTCGAGCCGTTCTGGATGCAGTTCCTGCAGGGTGCAGAGGACGTCCTCGCGGAGAACGGCAAGACCCTCCTGCTCGCGGTAGTGGCCGACCTGGCTGATGAGGTCGCCACCCTGCGGCGCTGGCATGAGACCGGTCAGGTCGTCGGGGTGATCCTGTCTGACCTGGCGTCGGGCGGCGACGAACGCCTCCGGTTGGTGCACGAGATCGATATGCCAGCTGTTGTGCTCGCGCAGCCGTTGCTGGCACCCGGGTTCGCGACGATCTCGACCGACAATGCGCGGTCGATGCGTGAGGTGGTCGAGTTTTTTGCAGCGGCCGGGCACCGCAGGATCGGCAGGGTGACTGGGCCCAAGGAGTTCATGCACACCCTCGTTCGCGACGATGCGTTCTCGGACGCCGCAGAACGCCTCGGCATCGAGACGTTCTCGGTGACGAGCGACTACACAGCGGATGGCGGCGCCGAAGCGACGGCGGAACTTCTCGAGCGGACCGACCGGCCAACGGCGGTGATCTACGACAACGACCTGATGGCGCTCGCCGGCCTCGAGACGGTCACCTCGTTCGGCCTGTCAGTTCCGGGTGATGTTGCGATCCTGGCCTGGGACGACTCGGTCCACTGCCAGCTCGCCTCCCCACCGGTATCCGCCCTGATGCACGACCTGGTCGCATACGGGGCGGACACCGCACGCGTGCTGCTCGATGTGTTGAACGGCGTGCCGGAGCCCGGTCGGTTCGCGGAGCAACCACACCTCGTCGCCCGCGAGTCGACCCGCGTGGTTCGGGACAGGGAGCCGGAAGGGCACCCGGACATACACTTGCAAGGGTGAGCAGCGAGAACGGCACAGCGACCGAAACCACCCTCCCCACGATTGCCATTCTCGGCAGCGGCTCGATGGGATCGGCCATCTTATCCGGGCTGCTTCAGCCGGGAGTGACCGTGGCCGGCGGCATCCGCGTGACGAATCGAACCAGTGCGAAGGCCCAGGAACTTGCTCGGCTTTCCGGCGTCACGTCGCTCGCTCTCGAGGAGCGGCCCGATGCCAACCGGATCGCCGTCGACGGTGCTGAGGTTGTGCTCGTCGCGGTCAAGCCCGCGATGGTTCCTGACCTGCTGCGCGAGATCAGCGATTCGCTCGCGCCAGGCACGATCGTGATCAGCGTCGCTGCCGGCGTCACGGTAGCGACCTTCGAGTCGCTGCTGCCGGAGACTGTGCCGGTGCTTCGGTCGATGCCGAACACCCCGTCGGTGGTCGGTCGCGGGGTCACCGGGCTGTCGGCCGGTACCCGCTCGAGTGACAACGATCTCGCCGTCGCCCGGGCGATCTTCGAGACCGTCGGAACCGTGGTCGAGGTGCCCGAGAACCAGCTCGACGCGCTCAGCACGATTTCCGGTTCCGGCCCGGCCTACGTTTTCCTGCTCATCGAGGAGCTCACGAAAACCGCCGTCGCGAAGGGCTTCACTCCGGAGCAGGCCGCTGTGCTCGTAAACGGTACCTTCCGGGGTGCCTCAGAGCTGCTCGCGCAGTCGGACAAGACCCCCGAACAGCTGCGCATTCAGGTCACCAGCCCCAAGGGGACGACGGAGCGGGCTGTTGCTGTCCTCCAGAAGGCTGACCTCACGCACCTCTTCGATGAGGCGACGGATGCTGCGCTCGAGCGGGCGAAGGAACTCGCCGCCGGGTCCTGACCGGGTGTGCTCGGAAGCCGGCCACCGGCATCCGCTTGTCGCGACCGCTCACGGCATCCGCTCACCGCGAGAACATCACTTGCGGTCGAGAACACCCCGCGCAACTGATGCGCTCGGCCGGAACTGATGTTTTCGGCGAAAGCGAGCGCCTGGGCCGGGCTAGCTCCCCAGCGCCGCGAACTTCTCGATGTCGGCTGACGTTCCCGACACGATGATGAGGTCGTGGTCGGAGACGACGGTGTCTGCCGTTGCGTAGGTGAACGGCTTGCCCGGGCTCTTGACGCCGACGACGGTAATGTTGTGGCGCGATCGCACGCCGCTCTCCGTCAGGTTCTTGCCGCGAATCGGCCTCGGCGGGTACATCTTGACGAGGGCGAAGTCGTCGTCGAACTGGATGAAGTCGAGCATGCGTCCGCTGACCAGGTGCGCCACCCGCTCGCCGGCCTCGGCTTCGGGGTAGATGACGTGGTTCGCGCCGACCCTGGCGAGGATTTTGCCGTGCGACTGCGAGACGGCCTTGGCCCAGATCTGCGGGACCTTGAGGTCGACGAGGTTTGCGGTGATGAGCACGCTCGCCTCGATCGACGAGCCGACGGCGACGACGGCGATGGAGAAGTCCTGCGCCCCGATCTGCTTGAGGGCTTCGATGTTTCTCGCGTCGGCCTGAACCGTGTGGGTAATCCGCTCTGACCACTTCTGTACGAGCTCGGCGCCCTCGTCGATGGCGAGCACCTCGCGGTCGAGGCGGTCGAGTTCGCCGGCGCACGCGGCGCCGAAGCGGCCGAGACCGATGATGAGCACGGGGGCGTCGTGCTTGATACGGTCAACCAACGATTGGCCTCTCTTCTGGACGTCGATACAGCTTGGAACTTGTGGTGGCCGCGACTGCCGCAGCGAGTGTCACTGTACCAACACGGCCAAGGAACATCGTCATAGCGAGCACATACTTGGCGGGGTTGTCGAGCTCGGCGGTGAGTCCTGTGGAGAGTCCGACGGTACCGAAAGCGGAGATCACGTCAAAGAGCACATGGTCGAGTGGTGCCTTCGTTATTTGAAGAAGCACGATCGTGGAGATCGCCACAATCGTCGCGCCCCAGAGCACAACGCTCAGCGCGACCCTCAGAACGTCGGGCGGAACCCGGCGGCCGAACGCCTCCATGTCGGGGCTGCCCTTCGCCTCGGCGGCAGCGGCGAGGAAGATCACGGCGAGGGTGGTCACCTTGATGCCACCGCCCGTCGACGCGGACCCACCGCCGATAAACATGAGCATGTCGGCGACGAGCAGGCTCGACCCGTTCATGTCGCCGATCTCGATCGTCGAGAACCCACCAGACCGCGTCATCATCGAGAAGAACAGGGACTGGAAGACCGTGTCACTGAAATTGAGTGTTCCGAAGGTCCTGGGATTGTCGAATTCGAGCACCGAGATCGCGAGCGCTCCAGCGAACAGCAGGATGACGGTGGTCAGCAGCGTGAGCTTGACGTGGAGCGACCAGTACCGCACGTGCCAGAGGTGGCGTTTGAGTGCGTAAATCACCGGGAAGCCGAGCGCTCCGAGGAAGACGCCGAGCATCAGGATGGAGAGGAACCAGTAGTCGTTCGCGAACTGGCCGATGCCCCCGGCGTTGGGAGTGAACCCGGTGTTGGTGAAGGCCATGGCCGAGTAATAGAGGCTGTTCCAGATGGCATCCCAGGTGGGGATGCCGTCGATCACCATGCGGGGAAACAGCAGGACAGCGATGATCCCCTCGATCACGACGAGGCTGAGTGCAACGGTGACGAGCAGGTTGCCGATTTCGCCGAGCCGTACGGCCTGTCCTTCGGCGACGGGGCCGCGGTGGCCCCGCATGGGGTTCGAGTCGCTCGCCGCCATGAGCTTCGCGCGAAGCCCGAGCCGGCGCGAGATGACGAGACCGAGAATGGACGCCAGGGTCAGGACGCCGACAGCACCGATCTGAACGCCGATGTAGACGAGGGTATGACCGGCCAGCGACCAGTGGGTTGCCATGTCGACGGTGGCCAGGCCGGTGACGCAAATGACGGAGACGGCCGTGAAGAATGCGTCGGCGAGCGGAGTCATCCTGCCGTCAGCGGAGGCGATCGGAAGCGAAAACAGGAGGGTGAAAAGGAGGATCAGCGCTGTGAAGATCAGGATGGCAAATCGCGACGGAGAGCGCCCGGTAAAGTCCTCCACCTCTTCGCGGATACGCGCGAAGCCCGTCGCAACGAGAATGTGCGGACGCGCCTCGGTGGTGCTGCCGGCCACGGTTCCCCCGATCTTGGGCTTGGTTCGGACCGTTGTCATGGTACTCCGTGCTGAGAGTCACTAACCTTGGGCCATGGCTGACATATTTGACGTTATTGCGGATGCCACCCGGCGTGACATCCTGCAGATCCTCCTTGACCGGTATGAGTCCGACTCGACGGTCTCTCACGGGGGGACGAGCGTATCCGAAATTGTGACCGCTCTCGGCCTCAGCCAGCCGACGGTCTCCAAGCACCTCAAGGTGCTTCGTGAAGCAGGTCTCGTCGCTGTGCGCGAGGAAGGCCAGCACCGTTACTACCGGTTGGAGAGCGCCCCGCTCGAGACCGTCGAAGACTGGTTGATCCCCTTCCTCAGCGTCGATTTCGACGTCGCCGGTGCGATCGAGGTTGCCCTGACAGATCAGGCAAAGCAAATGGCGGATGCCATCGGGCACGCGGTCGCCGACACCACTCATCGCGTAACGAGTGCCGTTCAGGCAGTGAGCAAGAAACTGGGAAAGTAGGGACCCTCGACACCACTGATGGGTGGCGCTACAGTCAGAGAAGATCAGCCTGTTCCGCTTCGACGACACCCATCAGACCGAGAATCCCGCACCAGGAGACACCATGGCAAGTGGTTTGGAAGACGTACGTTTTCTTACGGTTGCCGAGGTCGCCGACATGATGCGGGTGTCTCGAATGACCGTGTATCGCATGGTTCACGCTGGAGAACTCCCGGCCATCCGGTTCGGCCGGTCGTTCCGTGTGCCCGAGTCAGCGGTTGAGCAGGTGGTCGGCTCGCACGTCGCATCCCAGGTCGCCGATAGCGCCTGAGCCAGCGTGGGTTCTTGAGCCTTCGGGATCGGGTAGACTGTCCCGAGGGCATTTTTTCTGCCGGCCGTGGCATCCGCGGCCATAGCCGATCTTTGTGAGGTAAGTAGTGGGTTCTGTAATCAAGAAGCGCCGCAAGCGTATGGCAAAGAAGAAGCACCGCAAGCTGCTTCGCAAGACTCGTCACCAGCGTCGCAACAAGAAGTAGCGAAACGCACCAGTTAAGCGCCGGGCCTTCGGGACTGGCGCTTTTTGGCGCGCCCGGGGGCCGGGCGCTTTCTTACGCCGCCATCGTTTTCTCGTAACGGCGGCGAAGGCCTGCGCGCTCCACGAACGTCCAGGTCGTCGTGACAGCGAGGTAGAGCGTTGCGGCAAGCGGAACGATCGACGCAAAGATTACCGTGATGAATGGCATCCAGCTCAGAATCCCCGTCAGGTTCTGCATGCCGGGCGGAAGCTCGTCGCTGACCGGAGGGGCGTTGCGCAGGGCCGCGCGGCGGCTCAGCCAGGCGACGACCGCAATGATGGCAAGGAGCGCGGCATAGACGAGCACTCCCGGCCACGCGGTGCCGCCGCCGAGGAAGCCGATCAGCGAGCTGCCGAGTTGGACACCGAAGACGTCCTCGGTGAGCAGATCATTCGAGTGTCCGTTGATGCTTTGCAGAATGAACAGGCCGTAGACGGTTGAAATGACGGGTGCCTGCAGAAGTGTGGGAAAGCATCCGGCCAGAGGTGACGCCTTTTCGGCCTGGTACAGCTCCATGGTCTTTTGTTGCAGCAGTTCGGGTTTCTTCTTGTAACGCTGCTGCAGTTCTTTGAGCTTCGGGGCGAGGCGTCGGCGGGTGAACTCGGCGCGCACCTGGGAGCGGCCGACCGGGATCAGAAGCGTGCGCACGAGCAGAGTGATGGCCACGATCGCTGCAGCGGTGCTCAGCTCCCCGGCGATCGGTGCGAGCAGGGTGGCGAGAGCGGTGACGAGTGAATAGGCGAAGTCGAGCACGATCGCGATGGGCGCGAACGAATAGATGTCCACAGGGGGAGTCCTTACGGTCAGAGGAAGAGGTGACGACTGAAGGTCGCGGGTTCTCTTCGTTACCGAAGGGCTACGCGACCGCCTCTGACAGCCCTGGGGCTCGCGGCTGCGGGCGTCCGGCCGTGTTCGGGTGGCTCGGCGCGGGAACGCGGGTGAGTGACTCGCGGTGTTCGCGCGCGCGGGACCCGACCATGAGTCGCAGCGCGATGATAATGACGGCGAGATAGCGGGCACCGAGAAGAGCGGATGCCGCGAGGACGGCGACACCGGCAACGAGCACGGCGGATGGTTCTGCGGCCTGCGCTATAGCCAGCACGAGGAACGACATGGTGAGCACCATGATCAGTTGCTCGTAGCGGGATCTCATCGGTTCCTCGGGTAGCGGTTGGATTCGAGGGTATCGGATGCCGCGGCCCGCGTCAGCCTGGCGGGGCCCGTCAACCGGCTCCCGCGGGCGTCAGCGGAGGCAGAGGTGCCGACCACGTCCCGGGGCGTCACCCGAGCTCCGGGAGGAAAAACCGGGCCCCCAGCCCCGTATTGTGCTTCGCCCCCACGATTCACCTCCCGAAACACCGGGGAATCAGCGGCGGAGGCAGCGGAGGTAGCGGCGGCGCCAGTCGAGCGGAGGGCGCTAAGCGAGCCCCGGAGGCGTCACCCGAGCGGAGCGCGCTAACCGAGCCCCGGAGGGTCACCCGAGCTCCGGGAGGAGAAACCGGCCACCCAGCCCCGTATTGCGCTTCGCCCCCACGATTCACCTCCCGGAACACGGCCAAGATTCTCTTCCCGAAACCGCCACTACCCCTGATCCCCGAGTGCCGAGAACGGTGCCGGATGCGACGACCAGTGCACTGGGTTCGTTCGACATCGATGTCAGTGGTTGGGTGTGTAGTTAAGTCATGAACATCCCGGTCAGCAACCCCTTCCGCACCCGTCCGGTGTAGCGTTCGGGTACCTGGTGAGGCTCGGGCGTGGTGCCGTTGGTACGGCGGTTCAATGTCAGTGGTTGGGTGTGTACTGAGGTTATGAATATCCCGGTCAGCAGTCCGATCCGTCACCGTTCTGGTGTGGCGGGCTTCGGTATGGCCGTGCCCGGTGCCGAGGTTCCGGTGGGTGGGGGTGTGCGGGTGTCATGAGCCTCGCGGTGAGCGACTTTCTCCCGGCCGGTGTTCCGGAGGGTGAGAGTGCGCTCACCGGACTGCTCACGCACCTCGGGCAGGTGGTTGATGTTCTTGACCTGGATCATCTGGACCGGTTGACCGGCGAACAACTGTTGACCCAGCTGGGCCAGGTCGCCGGGGCGGTGCGTGCCGGGGAGGCGGTCCTCGCAGCGTTGAGTGCTGAGGTCGCTGACCGGTCTGACCCCGCCCGCGGCAACGAGGGGTTGGCGGTGAAACACAACTATCAGCGTCCGTCGCATCTGATCGAGGTGATCACCGGGGTGTCCTCGGCGGCCGCGTCACGGTTGATCCGGGTGGGACAGCGCACCTGCCGGAGGCTCACTGACGCTGGGTTTCCGTTACCGCCGTTGTTTCCGGTGGTCGGGGAGGCGTTCCGGCAGGGCCTGATCGGGGTGGAAACCGCCGAAGCGATCACCCGGGAGCTGTCCCTCGCCGCACCTCGTGCCGAGGTGGAACACCTGACTATTGCCGAGCGCACCCTGGTCAGTGAGGCGGTCGGTGCCGGCTGGCGCGACGGGTTACCCATGTCGGCCGATTTGGTGGGGATTCAGGCTCGGCAGTGGCGTGACCGGTTGGACGAAGACGGGATCGAACCCCTGACCGACAAAGCGTTCCAGAAACGCGATTTCTGGATCGCCCGTGCCGCGAAGGACGGGTTGGTGAAGTTCGGTGGGCAGGTCACCGAAGATGTCGGAGCGAAACTCCACGCCCTGCTGGATGCGGTGCTGAGCCCGAAAACCGCGGACCGATACGAGACAACCGACCCCGCCGAGGCATCGGACGGCGAGGCAGGTGATCAGGCGCCGGACGAACCCATCCGGGCCCGCCGGACCGCGGGGCAGCAACGCGCTGACGTGTTCGCCGCGATGATCGACGCCCTCGCCCGCTCCACCGACACACCATCGGTCACGGGTGCGGCACCCACCGTGGTTGTCACCGTGAACGCGGACGTGATCGACTCGAAGTCCGGTACCGGCCAGATCGTGGGAGTGAACAGCCCGGTGGCGGCGTCAACGATCACGCAGATTCTGTGTGATGCGAGCATCATCCCGGTGTTCATCGACCCCGACGGCACGGTTGTCGCCCTCGGCAACGACCAGCGCGGGTTCAACCGGACCCAGCGAATGGGAATGATCGCCCGCGACGGACCGACCTGCGCGATGCCGGACTGTCAGATCCCGGCCACCGGCTGCGAAGCCCACCACATCATCCCGCACTCCGAAGGCGGGCCCACCCATCTCGATAACGGAGTCTTGTTCTGCTGGTTCCACCACCGGATGGTCGACACCGGGGTTTTCACGGTGACGATGGTGAACGGCAAACCCAAGGTCACCATCGCCGAATGGATCCGCCGCAAACCATACTTCCGGTAACGGGCGCTGACCGGCGCTGACCGGCGCTGACCCGCATGACCGGTGCGGAGGGCGCTGACCATCGCTGACCGGCGCTGAGCTCGCCGACCATTGACGGCCGGTGCGGACCATCGTCGGCGCGTGCTGACCAGCCCGGCTCCGCCATCCGCGTGGGCATCCCACCATCCGCGTGGGCGTCCCACCATCGCCGTGCGCGTACTCTTGATCTCATGAGTGAATCGCGCAACACCCCAGGCCAGAAGAACGACACCGGCTGGGATGTGGGCGTACGAAAGACCGTGGACACCACACCTCAGAGTCTTTGGGACTACCTCCTCGGTGAGGGACTTCCGCTCTGGCTCGGCGAGATTGACTCCCTTCCGACCAAGAAGGGCGTCCGTTACCAGACCACCGACGGCGTTCGGGGCACGATTCGTGCCTTCACCGCCGGCAAACAAGTCCGCCTCACCTGGCAGCCCCAGGACTGGCCGCACGACACCACGCTGCAGCTCACTGTGTCCAAGTCCGGCCCGGGCGCCATCGTCGAGTTCCACCACGAAGACCTCGCCGACCGCGACGAACGACGGATGATGCTCGGTCACTGGCACAACGTCACCGACTCCCTCGTCGACCACTTCGCCTAGCCGATTAGGCTGGAACCGTGGCAACGGCATCCCTCACCCTGATCTCGAAACCGGGCTGTCATCTCTGCGATGACGCCCGCACCGTCGTCACCAGCGTGATGACAGAGCTCGAATCTCGCCAGGACGCGCCCCGGCTGACGCTCGATGAGGTATCGATCCTCGACGATGCCGAATTACACGAACGCTACGTCGAAGAGATTCCCGTTCTCCTCATCAACGGACGGGTCCACAACTACTGGCGCATCGACCCCAAACGCCTCACAACAGCACTTTTGGAGCTCACATGATCCGCCACATCGTCTGCTGGAAACTCGCCGCAACGGATGCCGCCACCAAGGCGGAACACGCCGCCCGCATCGCAGCGGAGATGGGCGAATTGCCCGCCCTCATTCCCGAAATCCTCTCGCTTCAGGTGGGCGAGAACGTCCTGTACCCCGAGGTCAACTGGGATGTTGTGTTGATCGCCGACTTCGCGGATGCCGCTGCGCTCGAACGTTATTCGGCGCACCCCGAACACCAGAGGGTGGGTAAGTTCATCGGCGAGGTCCGGTCGGACCGCATCGCCGTCGACTTCGAGGTCTAGACCCGGCCAGACCCGACACCGCTACGCGCGAGCGAGCGCCTTCGCTTTGAGGGTCTCGAACTCGGTTTGCGAGATCGCCCCCGAATCGAGCAGCGCCTTTGCGGTGGCTATCTCGTCACTCGGCGTCGCCTTTCCGGCAGTTTCGCGGATGTAAGCATCCGTCGCTGCCTTCGCGGTGTTTGCCCGCTCCGCCGACCGCTCTGCCATGCCTTTGCCGCGCGCGATCAGGTAGACGAGCGCGGTGAGGAACGGCAGGAAGACCAGGAAGATGAGCCACACGGCCTTGAGCCAGCCGTTGAGGTTCCGGTCCTGGAAGATGTCCGCGATGATCGAGAACAGAGCGAAGAGGTAGGCGATAAACGCGAACGCCCAGAAGAAGACCCACAAGAGGTCCCAGATGTTTCGAACGAATTCCACAGCGGATCCTTCCTGCGGGCGAGCTCATGTGACTCGCGTGGCCGGATCATATCGCCGTGGAACGGCGAAAAGACAGGGCCCCCGGGAAGCTGCCTGCGCGTGACGCGGCGTTCCCGGGGGCCCTCGGCTTCAGTGTCCTACGGCAGCAGGCGCGTCGGTCCGCGGAACAGGTACGTGACCTCGCGGATCGATGTCTCGTGCAGCATGAGCATCAGTACACGGGCGAGGCCCATGCCGAATCCACCGTGCGGCGGAACGCCGTAACGGAAGAAGTCGAGGTAGAACTCCAGCTCCTCCGGGTCGAGACCCTTCTCCTTGGCCTGCTCGATGAGCACGTCGACGCGGTGTTCACGCTGGGCGCCCGTGGAGATCTCGACGCCGTTGAAGATGAGGTCGTAGCTCTTGGTGATCGACCCATCGCCCTCGTGACGCATGTGGTAGAACGGCCGGATGCTTGACGCATAGTCGGTGAGGAATACGAACTCGTGGCCGAACTTCTCCGCGACGTAGGCCGCGATCTGACGCTCACCCTCGGGGTCCATGTCGTCATCGGCGCGGGGCACTTCGTATCCACGGTCGGCGACGATCTGCTTGGCCTCGGCCAGCGGGATGCGGGGGAACGGGGTGGCAGGAACGGTGACCTCGAGGTCGAACAGCGCCTTGATCTCCTCGCCGTGCTTCTCCTTGACGGCGCTGAAACCGGCGACGATGAGGTCCTCGTGCAGCTTCATGACGTCTTCGTGCGAATCGATCCAGCTCACCTCGGAGTCGATCGACGTGAACTCAGTGGCGTGACGTGAGGTGAACGACGGGTCGGCGCGGAACGCGGGTCCGACCTCGAAGACCTTGCCGAAGCCGGCAGGCTGAGCCATCTGCTTGAAGAACTGCGGGCTCTGCGCGAGGTAGGCCTTGGTGTCGAAGTAGTCGACCTCGAAGAGCTCGGCGCGTGATTCGCTGGCGGATGCCATCAGCTTCGGTGTGTGGATCTCGATGAAGTCGTTCTCGATCCAGTACGTACGCAGCGCGTGCTCGAACGTCGTCTGGATACGGAAAATGAGGTTCTGCTTCGGGTTGCGGAGGTCGAGGAAGCGCCAGTCCATGCGCTTGTCGAGGCTCGAGTCGGCGGCAATGGGTGCCTCGGGCAGGGCCTCGGAAACAACGGTCAGTGTCTCGAGCTTGATCTCGAGTCCGCCGAGCTTGACGCGCTCGTCGTGCTTGAGCGTTCCGGTCACGGTGATGAACGAGCCGTGGGCCAGGGCCGAGATCGATTCGGTGATGGCCAGCTTCGATGCCGACGCCTCATCCTCGGGGTTCAGCTCGCGCACGGCGGGGTTCACCAGCTGTGCGGCACCGGACTCATCGCGCAAGACGATGAACTGCACCTTCTTCTGGTCACGGACGGTCTCGACCCATCCGGAGACGGAGACGGGACCTTCGGGAAGGTCGGCCAGGTTCTTGATCAATACGCGTGTGGTCACGAGGGTCAAGCTTACCCGCGCGCCGCTGCGCTTCTCCTGACGGTGTCGACCCCGCTGTTCTCCGCGTTTCAGGTCGCGCTGGCGGGGGCGAGTCGCTCTCGGTGTTTTCCGAGTTCTACCGAACGTAGACTGGGACGTGTGGTAGCCAGCCAGATCCACCTCGTCCGTCACGGCGAGGTGCACAATCCGACACGAGTCCTCTATGGTCGACTCCCTGGTTTCCGACTCTCCGAACGCGGAGAACTCATGGCTGCCGCCGCAGCGGAAGACCTCGCCGCGCGCGATCGCACCATCACCCGGCTGGTGGCATCCCCGCTCCAGCGCGCACAGGAATCCGCGGCTCCCATCGCCTCCCGGTTCGGTCTCGACATCGTCACCGACGAGCGCATCATTGAGCCGACCAACCACTTCGAGGGCAGGATCATGCGGGCCGCCCTTCGCAACCCCGCGAACTGGCCGGCGCTGCGCAATCCGCGCAAGCCCAGCTGGGGCGAACCGTACGTGTCGATCGTCGCGCGCATGCTCGACGCCGTCCGTGACGCGTGGGAATCCACCGAGACCGGCGACGCCGTTCTCGTGAGTCACCAGTTGCCGATCTGGATGGTGCACTCGTCGCTCACCGGCACACCGCTGCCGCACGACCCCCGCCAGCGTCGGTGTGCACTCTCGAGCATCACCACTTTCGAACACCGCGATGGAGCCTTCGTCGAGGTCGGTTACTCAGACCCGGCGGCCCCGCTTAGCGCCGGCGCGACGGACGTGGGGGCGGTATGAAACACCGGATGCCGTTGGTCGCGACGCTCCTCGCCTCGACACTCCTCCTTGCGGGCTGTTCGAGCGACCCACTCGCTGAGCAGTACGCGGAGGGCAGCAACAAGGGCTACATCGCGGGCGACGGGAGCGTCACCGAGATCGCCGAGGCCGACCGCGGAGAGTCGATCACGTTCTCCGGCGTCGCCGATACGGGTGAGCAGATCGCGTCGGCCGACTTCGCCGGCGACGTCCTGGTGGTCAACTTCTGGTACGCCGCGTGCGCACCGTGCCGTGCCGAAGCGCCGCTGCTTCAGGAACTCAGCGCGGAGTACGACGGTAAGGACGCGCAGTTCATCGGCGTCAATGTGTACGACCAGGCAGACACCGCTCTCTCGTTCAACGACAAGTACGGCATCACGTATCCGTCGATCATGGACGTGCAGGACGGTGCGGTGAAGCTCGCCTTCACCGGCAGTGTGCCGCCCAAGGCCGTTCCCACCACCCTTGTCCTCGACAAGGAGGGCCGGGTCGCCGCACGAATCCTCGGCCAGGTGAAGGAAGCGTCGATCCTCGACACCCTCATCCGCGACGCGATCGCCGAGTAACCACGTGAACCCCGGCGAGATCATTTTCAATGGCCAGCTTTTGGCCGCCATCCCGATAGCACTGCTCGCGGGGCTCGTCTCGTTCGCGTCTCCCTGTGTGCTCCCGCTCGTTCCCGGTTACCTGGGCTACGTCGGCGGCATGTCGAACGGCGCACGCGGCAAGGCCACCCCGGCACGGTCTCGGGTGCTTCTTGGTGCCACGCTCTTCGTGCTCGGTTTCTCGCTCGTGTTCGTGCTCATCGGTGCATTCGCTGGAACCGTTGGCGCATTCGTCGTCCGCTGGGAAGACATCATCACCCGGGTTCTTGGCGTCGTCGTCATCGTCATGGGACTTGTCTTCATCGGCCAGTTCTCGTTCCTGCAGCGCACGGTGAAGTCGAACTTCCGCCCGGCAACCGGACTCGCCGGAGCGCCGCTTCTCGGCATCGTCTTCGCGGTCGGCTGGACCCCGTGCCTCGGCCCAACACTCATCGCCATCAACGCGCTGAGCTTCGAGTCCGGGTCGACCGGTCGGGGAGCAATCCTGGCGCTGTTCTATTGCGTTGGTCTCGGCATCCCGTTCCTTCTCGTCGCGGCCGGCCTCAACTGGGTGACCGGATCCGTTGCATTCTTGAAGCGGCATATTCGCGCAATAAATATCGGAGGCGGCATCCTGCTCGTAATCATCGGCGTGCTCATGGTGACTGGTGTGTGGGGCATCTTCATGTCGAAGCTTGGGGTGGTGATCAGCGGATTTGTCCCGGCCATCTGATTACGTTGACGCCGGAGCGCCGCTGAGCGAACGCGAGCGCCCGGATTCCGACGCGGCTGACGTCCAGCAGCCGAAACTCGGGTTCGTCGGCACCCTTCGCTTCATCTGGCGCCAGCTCACGAGCATGAAGACGGCGCTGCTTCTGCTCCTCCTGCTCGCTGTCGCGGCGGTACCGGGTTCGCTCGTGCCCCAGCGCAGCTCCGACCCGAACGGCGTCATCCAGTATTTCGCCGACAATCCGGACCTCGCTCCGGCTCTCGACAACATTCAGATGTTCGACGTCTACGGGTCCGTCTGGTTCTCGAGCATCTACCTTCTCCTCTTCGTGTCGCTCATCGGTTGTGTGATCCCACGCACCAAGCACCACCTCCAGGCCATGCGTGCACGTCCGCCGCGCACTCCCGCCCGCCTCGAGCGTTTGCCCGCACACACCGAGCAGACCCTCTCGGGTGGCGATGCCGGAGCCGCGATCGACGCGGCACGGGGCCTGCTGAAAAAGTCCGGCTATCGCGTCGAGCTCTACCAGGGCAGGGACGGCGCCGTGTCGGTCTCCGCGGAGCGCGGCTACCTGCGTGAGACGGGCAACCTCGTCTTCCACTCAGCGCTCGTCGGCATGCTCGTCACCGTCGCGATCGGCGGCGGGCTCGGCTACGCCGGACAGCGGGTCGTCGTCGAGGGGCAGACTTTCGTCAACACTCTGCTCGATTACAACTCCTTCAACCCGGGCCGGTTCTACAACCCGGACGACCTCGCGCCGTACTCGCTCTCGCTCGATCGGTTCGATGTGGCCTACGAGCAGGAGAACCTCGACGCTTACGGCCAGCCCATCGACTTCACGGCATTCGTCACCACCCGCTCACCCGGCGGCGATCCGGTGGAACGCACCGTGAAGGTCAACGAACCGCTCCGCTACGAGGGCACAGACGTCTACCTCCTGGGCAACGGCTACGCGCCGACCATCACCGTCCGGGACCCGGATGGCACGGTCGTGTTCACCGATTCGGTGCCGTTCCTCCCGCAGGACGCCAACCTGACGTCCCTCGGTGTCGTGAAGGTCCCCGATGGACTCGAAGAGCAGATCGGGATGATCGGTTTCTTCTATCCGACCGCACAGCTGCTCGAGACCGGCGCGTACACCTCTACCTATCCCGATCTGGTGTTCCCGGTTCTGACGCTCAACGTGTACACGGGTGATCTCGGCATCGACGACGGTGCACCCAAGTCGGTGTATGAACTCGAGACCGACGACATGACGCAGCTCACCGGCGGCAAGACCGGCGTCGACTCCATCGAGCTGATGCCGGGCGAGAGCCAGGAGCTCCCGGGCGGCGTCGGCACGATCACCTTCGAAAACGCCAACCCCGACGCGGTTCCCGTCGATCCGGATGCCGCTGCCAGCGACGATCATGCAGCGGTCACCGCCGCGCACTACGACAACGCGGTCCCGCGGTTCGCGTCGTTCGACGTGCACCGCGACCCGACCCAGGGGTGGGTGCTGCTGTTCGCCATCCTCATCCTCGGCGGCCTGCTCACCTCGCTCTTCGTTCCCCGGCGCCGGGTCTGGGTCAAGGCAACGGACAAGCCTGACGGCACTGTACACATCCAGTACGCCGGCCTTGCACGCGGTGAAGATCCCGGTCTCGTCGAAGCCGTCGATGCGATCGCCTACCGTCACGGCACCGCGCTCGGCCTCGAACGATGAGTGCACGCACCCGCGACGTGGCGATCGCTGTCGGTCTCGACGTCGTCGTGACGCTGATTTTCGTGCTCATCGGACGCGGCACACACAACGCTGACCCCACGGTCGTGGGCTTCGCGACGGCGTGGTGGCCGTTCCTCGCCGCGCTCGCACTCGGCTGGCTCGTCACCCTCGCGTGGCGCCGCCCGTTCGGACCTGTCTGGCCCGGGCTGGGACTCTGGCTGATCACCGTCGCTGGTGGGATGCTGTTCCGCACGCTGTCCGGGCAGGGAACAGCTCTCGCTTTCGTCATCGTTGCCACCCTGTCACTCGGCATCCTGCTTATCGGATGGCGCGGCATCGCCGTGTTGATCCGCCGTCGATCGTCACTTACTCGCGCTCCCTCAGCGTGAAACCCGAGAGGTACTGTTAAACCGTGGATCTCAACGAACTGTCCGTCCTCGCCCTCTGGTCCGCCATGGCGATCTACGCGCTGGCGTTCATCGCCTTCGCGGTCGACCTCGCCAAGCGTTCAGCCGACGTCACGGCGGCCGCAGAACTGACCGAGGGCGACAGCGTGAGCGTGCCCATGGCCGCAACAGTCGGCTCCGCCGGGAACGCCAGGGTCGCAGCATCCGCGGATTCGACGGTGAACTCAGGGCGTCGCCCCGTCGGGACGCTCACGCGCACTGACCCGGACGCTCCACAGGTCCAGGCCAAGAAGTCAGCGGTGCTTCGGGTTGCCGTCGCGCTGACCGTGCTCGGGCTTCTGCTTCACCTGACCGCAGCGGTCACCCGTGGCGTCGCCGCGGAGCGTGTTCCGTGGGCCAACATGTACGAGTTCGCCATGACGGGCACACTCCTCATCATTGCGACCTACCTCGTCGTGCTCACCCGCGTTGACCTGCGCTTCCTTGGCACCTTTATCGTCGGCCTCGTGCTCATCATGCTCGGCGTCGCTGCCGTGAACTTCTACGTTGAGGTCGTTCCGCTTCCGCCGGCGCTGCAGTCCGCGTGGCTCGTGATCCACGTTTTCGTCGCGTCGACCGGAACCGCACTGTTCGCGCTCGGGTTTGCGCTGTCCGTTCTGCAACTGGTGCAGCACCGCCGGGAAGCGAGCGGTTCCGACCTGAAGTCGCTCAAGCTGAAGTTCGTCGCGACGCTCCCGTCGGCGGCGCGCCTCGAGAACCTCGCCTACCGTTCCAACATTGTCGCGTTCATCCTCTGGACGTTCACCCTCATCGCCGGTGCGATCTGGGCAGAGCGCGCGTGGGGCCGTTACTGGGGCTGGGACACCAAAGAGGTCTGGACCTTCATCATCTGGGTGATCTACGCCGGATACATCCACGCTCGCGCGACGCGCGGCTGGCGTGGATCGCGCTCCGCGTGGCTGTCGATCATCGGCTTCGTCGCGGTGATCTTCAACTTCTCGATCGTGAACCTGTTCTTCAAGGGACTGCACGCCTACTCGGGCCTTTAAGCCTGCACGCGTACTGGGGTCTGTAAGCCTGCACGCGTACTGGGGTCTGTAAGCCTGCACGCGTACTCGGGTCTGTAAGCCCGCGCTCGTCTACTCGCCTGTACGCGGCAACGCGAACCAGCGCCGAACGCTCGTGCCGCGGCCCGGCTACCCGGGCCTCTCGTCGAGCGCTACAGTCCCATGCTCGAGCTGCAGATACTTCTGCAGCGCGGGCATGGATGTGCAGCGCGTGCAGGCCCGGGTCGCGCTCGTGGTGGGGTGGGGTGCCGCTGGGACGGCGGGCTCGGCTCAGGCCAGCGCGCGGCGGGCAGGGCCGGTGCGGCAGGGCCGGCGCCGGGGCTCAGGCCGGCGCCATGCCCGTGCGGCGGCCCGGATGCGTCCTGCCGCTCGTCGAGCGCTACAGTCCCATGCTCGCGCTGCGGATACTTCTGCAGCGCGGGCATGGATGTGCAGCGCTCGGTGGGTAGCTCCGGGGCTCAGGCCAGCGCCGCAGCCGCGTCGCCCTCCGCGAGCAGCTCGTAGCAGCGCGACACCCGCTCCAGCCACCATTCGCGGCGGGCCGGTGACGCCGCATAACCGTCGATCAGCCGCGGCGTCGGGGTGACCCTGCGCACATCGATCGATCCGCCGGATGCCTGCATCGGGGCATCCGTGACATCCGCCGACAGCAGCGACGCCGTACCGAGCCCGCAGTCGTAGTCGAGCTCGGGAATCACCGACGCGAGCCACGCCCCCATCGACAGGCCAACCGACGTGTCGAGGGCACTCGACACGACCACGGGAAGCCCGGCCTGGGCAATGATGTCGAGCGAACGACGGATGCCGCCGAGCGGCTGCGCCTTCAGCACGAGAATGTCCGCGGCACCGGCCCGCGCAACGTTGAGCGGGTCGGCGGCCTTGCGCACACTCTCGTCTGCAGCGACCGGCACTCCCATGTACTTCGTCCTGCGGCGGATTTCGACGAGCTCCGCAACCGTGGCGCAGGGCTGCTCGACATACTCGAGGTCGTACTCGGCGAGGGCGTGGATGGCGTGCTCCGCCTCGTCGATGTTCCAGCCGCCGTTTGCATCGATACGGATCCGGGCTTCCGGGCCGAGGATGTCGCGCACCGCACGCACCCGCGCGACGTCTTCGGCGAGCCCCTGGCCACGTTCGGCGACCTTGACCTTTGCCGTGCGGCATCCGTCGAACCGCTTGAGGATTCCGGCGACGCGGTCGACGTGCACCGAAGGGACCGTGGCGTTGACCTGGATGCTGGAGCGCAGCGGGGTGGGCAGGTCGCCGAACGCGAACTCGATGGCAGCCCGAAGCCAGGTGGCGCTCTCAGCGTCGTCATATTCGACGAACGGGGAGAACTCGCTCCACCCGTTCGGACCCTCGAACAGCAATGCTTCGCGTTCCTCGATGCCGCGGAACCGGGTGGCGAGGGGCAGCGCGACGACCCGCGCTGTGTCGAGGAGATCGTGGAGCTGTGGACGCATGCCTCCAGTCTGGCATCCGTTCCCGCCGTCGTTAGGCTGGAGCAATGACCGTGTCAGAAATATTCGACGAGACCCAGTGGGCGGATGTGACGGGGTTCGATTCCCTCACTGACGTGACCTATCACCACGACACGACGGGCCGCATCGCTCGTATCGCGTTCAACCGGCCAGAGGTGCGCAATGCGTTCCGGCCACACACGGTCGACGAGCTTTACCGGGTGCTCGAGGATGCGCGCACCAACTCACGAATCGGTGTCGTGCTGCTCACCGGAAACGGTCCGAGCCCGAAGGACGGCGGCTGGGCGTTCTGCTCCGGCGGCGACCAGCGCATTCGTGGCCGCGACGGCTACAAGTACTCGGACACCGACTCGGCCGGGGGAGTCGACCCCGCGCGCGGCGGGCGCCTGCACATTCTCGAGGTCCAGCGTCTGATCCGGTTCATGCCGAAGGTCGTCATCGCTGTCGTTCCCGGTTGGGCTGCCGGCGGCGGCCACTCGCTTCACGTGGTCTGCGACCTCACGATTGCCAGTCGTGAGCACGGCAAGTTCAAGCAGACGGATGCCGATGTCGGCTCCTTCGACGCCGGTTACGGAAGCGCGTACTTCGCCCGCCAGATCGGCCAGAAGTTCGCCCGTGAGATCTTCTTCCTCGCCGAGGAGTACTCGGCAGAGCGCGCCTACCAGATGGGCGCGGTCAATGCCGTCGTTCCACACGAGGAGCTCGAATCAACTGCGCTCGACTGGGCGCGTACGATCCTCGGGAAGTCGCCGACAGCCATCCGGATGCTGAAGTTCGCGTTCAACGCGGTCGATGACGGCATGGTCGGTCAGCAGGTGTTCGCCGGTGAGGCAACGAGGCTTGCGTACGGAACCGACGAAGCCGTTGAGGGCCGCGACTCGTTCCTCGAGAAGAGGGAGCCGGACTGGGGGCCTTATCCCTGGCAATACTGACGGCTCGGCCCGGGGTCTTTAGTCTCCTGACGGGGCGGTCGCTGACGCGCATACTGTGCGGAAGGGCCGCTCGGTCCGCGTCCACACGACGAGCACAGGAGGACGAAATGACCGCTAGACCCGCCCAGTCACACAGTGACGACGTCAGAGAAATTCCGGTTAACGGCCGCGGCGATATCCTCACTCGAACCGCTCGCCGCTGGCTCGCCGTTCTCAGGCTCGCCCTCGGTTTCCTCTTTCTCTGGGCTTTCCTCGACAAGACCTTCGGGCTCGGGTTCTCGACCCCGTCTGAGCGCGCCTGGATCAACGGCGGAGCGCCAAGCCAGGGCTTCCTCAAGAGCGATGCGGTCCGCGGGCCGCTGAAGGACTTCTTCGGCAGCATCGCCAGCCCGCTGACCGACTGGCTGTTCATGCTCGCGATGCTCGGACTCGGTGTTGCCCTGATGCTCGGCATCGGCTTGCGCGTGAGCGCCGTCGTCTGCACCTTCGTGATGATCCTCATGTACCTGGCTGAGTGGCCGTTCACGCCCAACTCCGGGTCCACCAACCCCCTCGTGGATTACCACATCATCTACGCACTGGCCAGCATCGTGATCGCCGCAACCTATGCCGGCGATACCTGGGGCGCCGGCCGCCCGTGGAGGCGCCTGGGGATCGTGCGCAAGAACCCCTGGCTGATCTAGCACTGCCGGTTACCACGAAGGGCGAACGGATGCCGATCCGTTCGCCCTTCGTCTGTGCGGGCATCACGCACGGCGAGCAGGACGCCGACACGCCTCGTTGTGGTGCCATCCCGGCGCCGGGGGGCGTAATCGGAGCTGCTAGGCGGAGATGAGGGAGGCAAGCTCCGCCCACTCGGCGCGCGGCAGCCTCCGTTCTCCCGTCAGCACGTGCAGCGCGAGGTGGTCGGCCCCGGCGGCGATGTGCTCGTCGATGCGGCTGCGCACATCGTCCAGTGACCCCCAGGCGACAATACGGTCGATGAGCCCGTCGCTGCCGCCGGGCACGAGGTCGTCGTCGCTAAAGCCGAGGCGCCGGAGGTTCGCCTGGTAGCTGGGGAACCCGATGAACATGCCGATGCCGGCTCGTGCGATCTGGCGGGCCTTCGCAGGATCAGTTTCGAGCACGACCGCCAAGTGGGGCGCGATCAGCCTGCTCTCGCCGAGAAGGGAGCGGTTTACGATGTTCGACTCGGGGGTGACGAGGAATGGGTGAACCCCCGCGCCTCGCCGGCCCGCGAGCTCGACCATCCGCGGGCCGAGTGCTCCAAGGATGCGGTCGTTCGCCGCCAGTGGCGGCGTGGCCTGGTCGAGGCGGTCCAGGTACTGGTTCATCGCGTCGATCGGGGTACCGAAGGGCTTGCCAACGGCGGCAGCGTTCTGCGGACTGCTGACGCCGAACCCGGCGAGCAGCCGGTCGCCGTGTTGCCCGGTGATGCGTGCGAATTCGTTGGGTGCGGCGTCGGCGTCCGGCCCCCAGATACTCGCGACGCCGAGCGCGACGCTCAGCCGGCTGGTCGCCGTGAGCAGATCGCTGGCGCTCCGCCAGATTCCCGGTCCACCGGCGCCGGCAAGCCAGAGAGCTCCCCAGCCTGCGTCGTCGAGCTCGGCGGCGGCGTCGCCAGCCGCGGAGGGATCGGCTCCGCGCAGTTCGAGGCTCCAAACTCCGAGCCGTCCAATGTCGACGGGCGCCGACCTCTCCGTAGTCATCTCGCGTGTCCTTTCGTGTGTGTGCGATTCAGTCGTTCGGGGCTGGGACTCAGGCGGTCCAGCCGCCGTCGATGGTCACCGTTGAGCCGGTCATGTAGGCCGCCTGGTCGCTGGCGATCCACGCCACGAGTGGTCCGACTTCCTCGACGGTGCCGAAGCGGCCCACGGCAGTCAGGCCGGCGAGGAACTCACCCGCGGGACCGCCCGCGGGGTTACCCTCGGTGTCGATCGGGCCGGGCTGGATGATGTTCGCGGTGATCTTGCGTGAGGCGAGGTCACGGGCGAGGCCCTTGGTGAACGCCACGAGGGCAGCCTTGGTCATGCCATAGATCGCCCCGCCGGGGAACGGCAGGCTCTCGGCAGTGACGCTGCCGATCGTGATGATGCGGCCGCCGACGGGCAGGTGCTTGATCGCCTCCTGCGTCGCGTAGACGGTGCCCCGGATGTTGATGTTGACCGTGTGATCGATGTGCTCGTCGGACGCGTCCTGGAACGGCTCAAACCACCCGGCGCCCGCGCTGTTCACCAGGATGTCGAGCGAGCCCAGCTTCTCAGCCGCCTCACGCACCCCCGCGCGGGCGCCATCCGCGGTGGAGTTGTCCGCGCGGATCGCGACCGCCTCGCCGCCGGCGTCCTGGATCGCCGTGACGACCTGCTCAGCCCGCTCCGGCGACGACCAGTAGGTGATGGCGACCCTTGCGCCCTGCGCCGCGAGCTCGGTCGCCAGTCCTGCGCCGATGCCGCGGGACGCTCCCGTGACCAGGGCCGTCTTGCCTGCGAGGGGACGAGTAGTGGTGGTGGTCATGCTGACTCCTTCGATTTGTGTTCGGTACAGTACAGAATCACGATGCGCCCGCCGGTATTCCTCGAAGCGGTAAAATTGTTCGATCGGGTACAGAATGAAGAGATCGGAGGCGCAACATGGCGGAGCGAGGCCGACCACGTGAGTTCGAGCTCGACGTGGCGCTGGACGCGGCAATCGAGGTGTTCTGGCGGCAGGGGTATGAGGGCACCACGCTCGACGACCTGACGAGGGCCATCGGGATCAACCGGCCGAGCCTCTATGCGGCGTTCGGGAACAAGGAAGAGACCTTCAGGCGGGCCATCGCGCGCTACGCCAAGGTCGACATGGCCTATGTCGACGAGGCGCTCGCCAAGCCAACGGCCCGTGCCGTCGCCGAGCACTATGTGCACAGCAATGTGCTGGCGATTACCGATCCGTCCAAGCCACCCGGTTGCCTCTCGATCCAGGGTGGACTTGCCGGTGCCCCGACCGATCAACGGGTCGTCGACTTCCTCAACTCCAGCCGGGCGGCCGGCGAAGCGCGCTTCGCCGAACGCTTCGCACGCGCGATCCGTGAGGGGGACCTGTCGGACGCCGAAGACCCGGCAGAGCTCGCGAAGTATCTCAGCACCGTCACCAGCGGGCTCGCTGTCCAAGCCGCTGGAGGCGCCGAGCGCCCCGCCCTTGCGAGAGTCGCCGAACGAGCGCTCCGAGCCTTCCCGGGATGACCAGCCCCGCGCCACAGCCGAGGTTACGAAATCCGCCGCGGCGCTGCCTCCTCTCAGGCTGCTCTCCGCGGCCAGGCATCCGAAGCTCCTGACACGGTCGTTGCCGCCCGCATACACTGAAACCATGACGAGGCCACTCACCCGGGTGTCTGCCAGCGACCCACTCGAGCTGATGGTCGAGCTCCGGCGCGCACTCGACAGGTCGGGCCCGGCCATCACTCCCGTTCCGGGCGCCGACGATGGCGCAGATCCGACAGTGCCGACGGACGAAGAGGTGTCACAACCTGTCGGAGTCGTCATCGAGACCTCTGGCTCGACCGGGGTGCCCAAACGGGTTGCCCTCGGCTGTGATGCCCTGCTCGCGAGTGCCGCAGCGTCGGCAACGGTCCTCGATGGCCAGGGCCAGTGGCTCCTCGCTCTGCCGGCTCACTACATCGCGGGGATCCAGGTTCTCGTCCGCTCGATCGCCGCGGGAACCACCCCCATCGCTTTGCCCCAGGGGCGCTTCGATCCCGCCGCGTTCGCCGACGCATCGAAGCGTCTCACCGCTGAACGCCGGTTCACCTCCCTCGTGCCGCTTCAGCTCTCGCGCCTGCTGGAATCCAGGGCCGGGCTTCTCGCTCTTCGGCGATTCGACGGCATCCTCGTTGGTGGCCAGGCGATGCCGCTCTCGCTTCTCGCGCGCGTTGAACAGCTGGGCCTCCCGATCTTTCGCACCTACGGATCGAGTGAGACCTCGGGTGGCTGCGTCTACAACGGGGTCCCGCTTCCCGGTGTGCGCGTCCGGGTGGTCAACGGTGAGGTCGAGCTGGCGGGCCCGATGCTCGCGGAAGGGTATCTCGGCGACGACGCGCTCACCGAACGAACTTTTGTTGTCGATGACGGTCTGCGCTGGTATCGCACCGGTGACCTCGGCGAATTCGAGGACGGCGTCCTCCGGGTGACCGGGCGTGCCGACAACGTCATCATTTCCGGCGGCGTGAACGTCTCCCTCGACCGGGTCGAACGCGTGGTCAGGGGAATTCCCGACCTGGCGGAATCTGTGGTCGTTCCCGTGGCGGACGACCGGTGGGGAGAGGTTCCCGTCGTCGTCACGGTCGGACGGCATCCTGAACTGTCTGACATTGCGGATGCTGTCGCGGTCGCGCTGGGCAAACCGGCCAGGCCAGCGCACGTCGTCCGTCTCGACTCGATGCCAACCCTGCCGTCCGGTAAACCCGACCGGCTCGCGATCGTCGCGATCGTTGCGGTCACGCTCGGTTCTGAGGACGCGCAGACCGCCGAGCCGTAGTCCGCCCGCCGGCCACGCCAGCCCGCCCGATCGGTCGCCCCCGGCGGACCGCCTGGGCTGACCGGGTAAACGAAAAGGCCGGGGCATGACGCCCCGGCCTTTCGCTTCTGCTCATTCGGCAGCTGACGATTCAGCAGATCCCGCCGGAGTCAGCCGCTCAGGAGCCGCTGCCCGACTCGGAAACCTGGAGCGTGTCTTGCGGCTCGTTGGCGAGCGAGACCTCGATCTTGCGTGGCTTGGCCCGCTCCGAAACAGGGATCAACACCCGCAACACGCCGTTGGTGTAGTTCGCCTCAATGCGCTCGGTGTCGATGCCCTGACCGAGGTTGAGTTGCCGCAGGAAGGTACCGGTCATCCGCTCTCGTGCCAGCCACTTCACGCCCTCGCCCGTGCTCAGGGTGCGCTCCGCGCGGATCGTCAGCAACTGGCCGTCAACATCGATGTCAACGGACCCCGGGTCGATGCCTGGGAGATCGGCCTCGAGTACGTATCTCTCGCCCTCGCGATACAGATCGACGGGCATCAGGCGCGGTCCGTGCCTGCAGGGAATCGGTCACACGGTCGAGTTCGCGGAAGGGGTCGAAGTTCAGTGCCATAAGAAAGTTTCTCCTTTGCTTCACTGGGTTAAACAAGTACTGATCGTGAAGTTGAGTCGGTCAGACTCAAGTTCTGGCAGACATGCTAGCACCGGTGGTGAAAAATCAAAATGACGGCACTCGCGTACTGTGGCGCGCAACAAAACCCGTCACGTCGTAGCTGTAAACTCCTTGCGGACAGAGGGAGGTTGCCAGGTGGCAGCTAAGCAGCAGAGACTCACGCCGCCCACGGCACCGGCAGCATCGAAGCGAAAGGGCAAGAGCGGGAACCCCGCGGCACGTGTGTACGCCGATGTTCGCCCGGCCCGGTTCAGCGACTGGGTCGCCGGAGCGCGCATCCCGACCCTGCCGATGTCGGTCTCCCCGGTGCTCGTCGGCACCGGCGCGGCGATCGCGGCGAGCGACCCGGGTGAGTACCACTGGGTGCGTGCCCTGCTCTGCCTCGTCATCGCGGTGAGCCTCCAGATCGCGGTCAACTACGCGAATGACTACTCAGACGGCATCAGGGGTACCGACCGCGACCGTGTCGGTCCGTTCCGTCTCGTTGGCAGCGGCAAGGCGACGCCCAAGGCCGTGCTCACCGCTGCACTGATCTTCTTCGGCATCGCGGCTGTTGCTGGCCTGATTCTCACCGTTCTCACCCAGCTGTGGTGGCTGATCGCCGTCGGCGCCGTCGCAATAGTCGCTGCCTGGTTCTACACAGGCGGCAAGCGCCCGTACGGATATCTGGCGCTCGGTGAGCTCTTCGTCTTCATCTTCTTCGGTCTCGTCGCCACACTCGGAACCACCTACGCGCAGGTCATGGACCTCACCCAGGAGGCATGGCTCGGAGCGGTCGGCGTCGGTCTCATTTCCGTTGCGACGCTCATCGTCAACAACATCCGTGACATCGAGCAGGACCGCGTCGCAGGCAAGCGCACCCTGACGACGTTCCTCGGAACGATCCCCAGCCGCATCCTGTACATCGTGTGCCTGCTGGTCCCGTTCGGCATCGCCGCCTGGATCGCGCTGCTTTACCCGATCGCCTGGTTCGCGCTCTTCGCGCTCCTCGCTGCGCTTCCCGCGGCCATCATCGTCGCAACGGCGCGGACGGCCAGGGAGTACATCCTCGCGCTGAAGCTGACCGGACTCACCCAGCTGCTCTACGGCATCGCGCTGTTCTGGGCGTTCTGGAAGTAGCTCAGCGCTCGGTTGGTGAGCGGGACTCGTCTGTGTTCCGCTCATTCACCGTGTCCTCGGCATCCACCGTGTGCTCGGTGTCGACCGTGCCATCGGCGTGCGCTACGTGCGCGGTGTCTTCCGCGTCTTCGTCGGCGGTGACCGGCGTGCGGTTGCCGTGGCGGCGGTCGTACAGTTCTGCCGCGACCTGCTCGCGCGGCTGCCTGAGGAAGATGTACGACAGGCTCAGCCCGATGATCGCGGCGAGCACCGTCGCGACCCACGGCTCGAAGCCCAGGAAGAGAAGCAGGGCAAGGGGAACCGCGAAAGCGAGCAGGCGGAGCACCGTGTAGGTCACAACGGGGGGAATGCGTTTCACGGGATCAAGTGTATGCGCGCCAGTCTGGGAGGACGCTCGCCGGTGCAGCGTCCGTGATCCCCTCCCGGGGTAATTCACAGAATGAAGACTACGATGAAGGTATGCGTTGGCTCGTGATTCTCCTCGTTGTGGTGGTAGTCGCAACGATCTTCGCCGTGATCGATTGCGCCATGATGGCGAGGGAGAGAGTGCGGGGCCTGTCCAAGCCCGTTTGGCTCGTCGTGATCGTGTTGTTGCCGGTTCTCGGCCTCATCCTGTGGTTCACGATCGGTCGCGCGAGGGTCACCCAGGTCGCCCGTCCGCGGCTCGCTCCAGACGACGACCCCGCCTTCATCGGCACCCTCGGCCGCGATAAGGAGCAGGACGAACGCATCCGGCGGCTTGAAGAAGAACTCGCCGCCCTCGACTCGGACGCCGCAGAGCCCGACGAACCGGGTAAGGCCAAGCCCACGCCGGACAAGCACCCGGACCCCAAGCAGGAGCCTGACGACACGGGCAGGGCGGATGCCTGACGCCAGTCCGGCAACCGATTACTCGCTCGCACTTCTCGAGGAATGCATTCGGCAGGGTGTCACCGACATCGTCGTTTGCCCCGGTTCACGCTCGCAGGCCCTCGCCCTCGCGGCCGCGGCGCTTGAGCGGTCGGGCGAGATCCGCCTCCACGTCCGGATCGATGAGCGGGTGGCCGGCTTCTTCGCCCTCGGCCTGTCGATCGAAACCGGCAACCCCGCCATCGTCATCGTCACGAGTGGCACCGCGGTAGCCAACCTGCATCCGGCCGTTCTTGAGGCACATTCCTCCGACGTACCCCTCATCCTCATCACCGCGGATCGACCGCTCGAACTCCGTGGCATCCGGTCGAACCAGACCACACACCAGGTCGGCATCTTCGGTGAGGCCGCCCGTTTCGCCCGTGACATAGCCGCGCCGACAGGTGCGAGCGGCGAGCGGGAGGCGGCGCGGGCGATCGCGAGACTCGCGGTCGACGCTGCGCTCGGCAGCGGGCGTTCGAGCGCGGGTCCCGTGCATCTCAACCTCCCACTGCGCGAGCCGTTGTCGCGTCCCATCCCGGATCGCGTGGCCATTTCGCCGGTCGAGAGCGCCGCGGATGCTGTGGCTCACGATTTACCGGACGTCTCGCGTATCACCAGGCCGGGCATTCTGCTTGACCGCTCGAAGCGAACAGTCGTGATCGCCGGCCACGGTGCCGGCCCACAGGCCGAAGCGCTCGCTCACGCCGGCGGCTGGCCGCTGATTGCTGAGGTTTCGAGTGGAGCCCGGTTCGGGCGCAATGTGATTGTCGCGTATCGCGAACTCCTCGCCGACGCGGAGCTCGGCGGCCGGGTCGAACGGGCCATCGTGTTCGGCCATCCGACGCTCAGCAGACAGGTGCCAGCGTTGCTCTCGACCGACGGCGTTGAGGTCATCGTCGTCGCGCCAACGGGCGATGAGGTCTACAACCCGGGTCGCCGCGCCGCGCACGTCGTCGGCGCCGCGAGCGTGGTCGACGGAAGCGTCGATCGCGCCTGGCTCGGCTCCTGGATCATGGCATCCCGCGCGCTCGTCGACGCGGCATCCACCGACGTCGCTCCTGACCTCGAGGCCGCTCACTCGCACGACCCCGCCACCAGGCTCGCGTACGTGAAGACAGAGTTCGGTGCGATCCGGGCACCTATCGACCGGCGCTCCCTCGCCCTTGCTGTCTGGGGCGCGACGTGGCCGCACGACAGGCTCGTGCTGGGGGCGTCCCGGCTCATCCGTGACGTCGATGCCGCGGTCCCTGGCAAGAAGATATCCGTGCACTCGAACCGTGGGCTCGCCGGCATTGACGGAACCGTGTCGACCTCGCTGGGCATCGCCAGCGCCAGTCAGCACGCGGGTTCCGGCGTTACCCGGGTGCTCCTCGGCGACCTGACGTTCCTGCACGACGCCGGCGCGCTGCTGACGGCTGCCGGCGAACGGATGCCACGAATCCAGGTGATTGTCGGTAACGACGGGGGCGGCACCATCTTCGACGGGCTCGAGGTCGCGCAGGCGGCCGACCGTGACGCGGTCGATCGGGTGCTGTACACGCCCCAGTCGGTGAACCTCGAAGCCCTCGCAACGGCGTACGGCTGGAAATACGTCAGGGCGACCACGCGCTCCGCGCTTGACCAGGCGCTGACCGCGCCGACGGCATCCGGCACGCTGATCGAGGTGCCGCTCGAGCGCTGACGGCCAGGCGCAACATTGACCGAGCATTGGGCCAGCACTTGAGCCGGACGGCCGTGAGGGACCACACTGTCGGGATGGCCAAGAAGAAGAAGTCAGCGGAGACGAAGTCAGCGGAAAAGAAGTCCGAGAAGAAATCGGCGAAGAAGTCCGCGGAAAAACTGGCGGAGAAGCTGGCCGCGAAGAAGTCAGCGGCGACGGTGGCGGCGAAGGCAGCGGAGAAGTCGGCGGCGAAGCTGGGCAAGGACAGCCCGGAATCTGCGTGGCGGTCAAGCCCTGCCTCGCTTCTGCGGGTCAGTGACAGCTTCGTGCTCGCTGACGTCGACCCGGGATCGACCCCCGGCTTCTCCGGCGGCAAGCGGGAGGGACGCCAGGCGCTCGCCACTGATGCGGTAGAGCTGAGCGCCATCCAGGAGCGGCTGTTCGCTTCCTCGAAGGGCGGCGCGCCGGATGCCGTTCTCCTCGTTCTGCAGGCAATGGACACGGCGGGCAAGGGCGGGATCGTTCGCCACGTCGTTGGTTCCGTCGACCCGCAGGGCGTGACACTTACCGCTTTCAAGGCGCCGACGCGGGCAGAGCGCAGGCACGATTTCCTCTGGCGAATCGAGAGGCGGGTTCCCGAGCCCGGCTTCATCGGAGTGTTCGACAGGTCGCACTACGAAGACGTCCTCATCGGCTCGGTTCGGAAGCTCGCGAGCGAGGAGGAGATCGAACGTCGTTACGACGCCATCCTCGACTTCGAATCGCGCCTCATCGACCGAAACGTGCGCATCGTGAAGGTGATGCTCCAGATCAGCCCGGATGAGCAGAAGCGCCGCCTGGCTGAGCGGCTGGATCGCCCGGACAAGCACTGGAAGTTCAACCCGGCAGACATCGACGAGAGAGAAGTCTGGCCCGACTACCAGGCGGCGTATCAGCGCGTGCTCGAGCGGACGTCGACCGAGCACGCCCCGTGGTTCGTCGTGCCGGCCAACCACAAGTGGTACGCGCGCGCCGCCGTACAGCGACTGTTGCTCGACGCTCTCACGGACATCGACCCGCAGTGGCCCGCCGCCGACTTCGACGTGGACGAGCAGAAGGCGCGGCTCGCGGCGTCCACGCTGGAACCGGCATCCGCTCTGCCAACGCGCTCGAAGTCGAAGGTGACCCCGCTCTAGGCGAACGCGTCGAGGATGGGCCGGAACTTCATTGCGGTCTCGGCGAGTTCCTTCTCGGGGTCAGAGTCGGCGACGATGCCGCAGCCGGCATATGCCGTGACATCTCCGTTCGGCTCGACCTGGGCCGACCGCAGGGCGATCGCCCACTCGCCGTCTCCGTCGGCGCCGACCCAGCCGACCGGCCCGGCATACCGGCCGCGGTCGAACGGTTCGAGTTCGTCGATGAGTGCCGTCGCCGTCGCGGTCGGTGCTCCGGCCACGGCGGCGGTGGGGTGCATGGCGTCGATCAGGTCGAGGGAGGTGGCGTCGTCGGTCAGTGTGCCTTCGACGTCCGTGGCGAGGTGCCACAGGTTCGGCAGCTTGAGGGCGAAGGGCGTCTCACTGGTGATCACGTGGGCGGTGTGCGACCGGAGCGACTCGAGCACGCTCTGAACGGCGAACCGGTGTTCGTCCTGGTCCTTCGTGCTCGACACGAGCTCGGTGGCCGCGCGGGTGTCGCTCGCGGCGTCGATCCCGCGGGAGGCCGTGCCGGCGAGCACGCGCGCGGTGACCGATCCGTGCGACACGGTGACGAGGGTCTCCGGACTCGAGCCGATGAGCCCATCGACCGAGTATGTCCAGCAATTGGGATAGCCGAGCGCGAGGTCGGCGAGCACACGGCGGAGGTCGGCACCCGCGGGCAGGTGACCCCTGAGATCCCGCGACAGCACCACCTTGTCGACGTCGCCGGAAACGATATGTCCGACAGCCTCGGCGACGTGGGCCTTGAACCCGTCGGCGCTCTCCGCTCCCGGCGTCAGGCTGAGCCGGTACTCAGTGCCGAACGGGGTTGGGCGAGGGGCGGATGCCGTCGGCGCGGCGTCAGAGACTGCGTCCGGATCCGAGACGGTGATCTGCGTCAGCCAGCTCTGGCCGTCGCGGCGGCCGATGATCGTACGGGGCACGATGAGCGCGCTGGACTTCTCCGAAGAGGCGGAAAACGCGAACGTGCCGAACGCGACCAGGCCGCTGCCCGGCATCCGTACCTCGTCGATAACGTCAGCAGCGGCGGCGACCTCTCGCCAGAGCACCGCGGCGTCGCTCATGCGGGTTGGCCCCGCGAATTCGAGCCGGAGTGCCTCGCCGATGCCGACGATGCCGTTGCCCTGTCGTACCCACAGCAAGGGGGCATGGGGGTCGGCGAGGGGGAGGAGTGAGCGGACGTCGTCGACCTTATGGGTCCTGACGGTGAGGTGCCGCACACGCGGATGCGGAGCGATTGTGCCGGGTTGAATCACGTCTCAAGCCTACGCCTCGACGGTGCCCTCCCAGCCGGTTGTCGCCGTCTGCTCAGCGGGCTTTGAGGCGGCAGCGACCCGGTACCCGCCTGTCCGGATCATCCATCCCTCGCGACGTATGCTTGGGGGATGAACAAGGCAGATCTCTCCAAGCAGCCATCGCAGGTATCGGCCATGTTCGACCAGGTTTCCACGCACTATGACCGGACGAACGCGGTGATGAGCGTCGGCAACGACATGCTCTGGCGAGTGGCCACGACCCGTGCCGTCGACCCGCACCCCGGCGACCGCATTCTCGACCTGGCTGCCGGAACCGGCACCTCCAGTGCCTCGCTCGCGAAGTCGGGCGCAACAGTGGTTGCCGCCGACTTCTCACCCGGCATGATCGAGGTTGGCCGCAAGAAGTACGGTCGCGTGCGCAACATGCAGTTCGTCGAAGCGGATGCCACTGACCTCCCGTTCGGCGACAACGAGTTCGACGCAACGACGATCTCGTTCGGTCTCCGCAACGTCGTCGAGCCGAAGAAGGCAATTGCCGAGATGTTCCGGGTGACGAAGCCAGGTGGCCGCATCGTCATCTGTGAGTTCTCGACCCCGCCGAACCCGGTGATGAAGGGCCTGTACGACTTCTACCTCGAGCGGGTGACGCCGGTGATGGTGAAGTTCTCGAGCTCCAACCCCGACGCATACGACTACCTCAACGACTCAATCAAGGCGTGGCCGAAGCAGGCCGAACTCGCGTCGTGGATGCGGGGCGCCGGCTGGACCGAGGTTCAGTACCGCAACCTCACCGGCGGGATCGTCGCCCTCCACCGCGGTACGAAGCCCCGCGCTTAGTCGCCACTCGAACTGCCCGACGTGCCTCCGCGCCTCGGGTGTGCTTCGGGAGGTAAATACCCGGGTCGGAGAACGGACGTGCCGTGGACCCGGCGATTCTCCGCCCGGGGCGACAGTGCCGCGCGCGGCCCGGTCGGGTTCGCGGCCGTGGCGGTGGGCGACAGCCGAGCGTGCGGCCCGGCGTGTTGGCGTCAGGTTGCGACTCCTCGGGTGTGTTTCGGGAGGTAAATGCCCGGGTCGGGGCACGGATGTGCCATGGACCCGGCGATTCTCCGCCCGGGGCGACAGTGCCGCGCGCGGCCCGAGCACGCAGCCGAGGGTGCCGCGCGCGATCACCTCGTGCCCGTGACGACCGTCGCGCCGAACTCGCTCGAGCGCTCGATCCTGGCGTCCAAGCCGGCATCCGCGACAATCCGGGCGGTCCGGTCGGCCTGACGTTCGCTCGTCTCGATCAGGAGGTGCCCACCCGCGCGCAACCAGGCGGGCGCCTCAGCACTGATCCGCCGGTGAAGGTCAAGCCCGTCGGGGCCGCCATCGAGGGTCGCGAGTGTCTCGTGCAGTCGCGCGTCCCGCGGCATCATCGTGATCTCCGCGGTCGGCACATAGGGTGCATTCGCGACCACAAGATCAACCCGCCCGCGCAGGTCGGCGGGCAGCGACGAGAAGAGATCGCCCTCTACGACGGTGCCGGCGAGATTCTCGCGGGCACACGCAACAGCAGCCGGATCGATGTCGGTCGACCACAACCCGATCGCGGGGAACCGGGCCATCAACGCCGCTCCGATGGCGCCCGACCCGCAGCAGACATCGATGACGAGCGGATGCCCGCGCTGCGTGGCGAGGAACGCCGCGCGGTCGACGAGAAACTCGGTGCGCCGGCGAGGTACGAAGACCCCGGGTCGAACCCGAACGCGGAGTCCGCAGAACTCGGCCCAGCCGACGATGTACTCGAGCGGTTCGCCCGCGGACCGACGGCCGACCAGCAGGTCCAGCTCCGATGCATCCGCCGCGGCCTCGATCAGGAGCCGGGCCTCGTCCTCGGCGAACACCGAGCCGGTACTCCTGAGCCGTCCGGCTACCCCGAATACCAGGGTGGCATCCTGCGCCCCCCTCACGCCGGCCCACTCACGAGAGCGTCTCGCCGCGCGCGAGTTGCTCGACGAACGCCTCGATCCGCCGCGCACGGGTCTCCGGCCGTTTTGCCTCCTGGATCCGGTAGTAGACCATGAAACGGTTCTGGCTGTTGAGCGAGGCGAAGAACTCAGCCGCGGCCGGGTTCTTTTCGAGGGCGGCGAGGAAGTCGGGGTGCGGCTCCGCCGTCTTCGGTCCCTCGTATGCCCGATCCCACCTGCCGTCGGCGCGGGCGCGTTCGACCTCCGCGATACCACGGGGCGTCATCCGCCCCTCGGCGATCATGGCCTCGGCGAAGCGTACGTTGCGCATCGACCAGGGACTTCGGGATCGTCTCGGGGTGAAGCGCTGGACATAGGTTGCGTCGTCAACGCGGCGGGCCTGCCCATCGATCCAGCCGTAGGCGAGCGCGATATCGAGCGCCTCGGCGTACGTGATCGTGGTTTGCCCCGATCCTTTCTTCGCCATCACGAGCCAGACGCCCGGTGACGTGTCCTGTTCGACCTCAATCCAGGCGCGAAACTCATCGGGTCCGTCGAAACGCCGCGTCTCCTGCTCCGCGGCCATTACTCGCCCAGCATCCCGCCCGTGCGGAACTCGAGGATCTGGAGATAGTGCGGGTTGTACATCACGCCGAGGATGTTGCCGAACGGATCGACGACGGATGCCGTCACAAAACCCGCTTCCCGCTTCGTGATCGCTTCATGCTCGGTCGCGCCGAGGGCGAGCAGGCGGTCAAGCGCCTGCTCGACATCGTCGACGTGCCAGAAGACGACGGCGCCACCCGGATCGGTCGCCGTCTGGTGCGGTGAGTATCGGCGATCGATGATCCCGAGTTCGTGTTCGTAGTCACCGATCCGGTATTCGATGTACGCGGCAGGTCCGCTTTCGGGACGCACAAAGTAAGGCGCGATCCCCAGCAGTTCGGTGTACCACTTCCTGGCCGCATCGATGTCGTCGGCGAAAAAGCTGACAGTGGCGAGGCCCCTCAAGAACATGATTGCTCCGTTTCCGGCGCACATACGAATAACGCCTGAACGGTCCTATAGTGACGCGAGCGCGTGGCATCCGTCCAGCCCTCAGCTCCCGGATCACGAACGCGATGACACCGGCTCAGGCGAAGCCACACTCGCCTGGCCACCCGTCACACCGGCATTGACATCCGAATCTGTCCAGCAGTACCTTTCGCTCATGACAACGCGGTCGACGGATGCTTCGCGCCCGTCAGCTTCCAGCGGCGGAGGGAAGGGCCTCGCAACCGGGGCTCTCGGCCTCTGGGGGTCAGTGGTCATCGGGCTGGCGTCGACGGCGCCCGTCTACTCGCTCGTCGCGACCCTCGGGTTCGTGGTGCTTGCCGTCGGGGCACAGGCACCGATCGCCTTCATCGTCGCGTTCATCCCCATGCTGTTCATCGCGTTTGCCTACCGCGAACTCAACCGCGCGGTTGCCGACTGCGGCACGACCTTCACCTGGGGAACGAAGGCATTCGGCCCGTTCGTTGGCTGGATGGGCGGCTGGGGAGTTGCCGTCGCTGGGATGGTTGTCCTCGCCAACCTCGCGCAGGTCGGTGGGCAATACCTCTGGCTGCTCGTCGGTGACGGGTCGCTCGCGTCGAACGCCGCAGTGGTCACCGCGACCGGGGTCGTGTTCATCGCACTCATGACGTGGGTGAGCTATCGCGGTATCCAGGTGGGCGAACGGGTGCAGAACGTCCTCCTGGCCGTGCAGTACCTGGCACTCGCCCTGTTCGTCATCGTCGCGTTCGTTCGGGTTGCATCGGGAGACGCGCCCAACCCAACGCCCGTCTCACTCGACTGGTTCAACCCGTTCGCGTTCGCCGACTACTCGGGGTTCATCGAGGCGGTGCTGCTTGCCCTGTTCATCTACTGGGGCTGGGACACCTGCCTCGCCCTCAACGAGGAGACAAAAGACCCGAAGCGCATCCCCGGCCGGGCTGCCGTCGTCACGACGGCGATCCTCCTCGTGACCTACGTCTCGGTGACCGTCGCCGCGATGTCGTACGCCGGCCTGGGAACGGATGGAACGGGACTCGCCAACGAAGACAACGCCAACGACGTCTTCCTGGCGCTCAAGGACCTGATCCTGGGGCCATGGGCCTGGATCCTCGTCGTCGCGGTGCTGGTCTCGGCGGTGTCGTCGACGCAGACCACGATTCTGCCGACCGCGCGCGGCACCCTCGCGATGGCCGCGTACCGGGCGCTGCCCAGGCGGTTCGCGAAAGTGCACCCGAAGCACCAGACACCGTCATTCTCGACCCTTGTCATGGGGATCGTCGCGATCGTGTACTACGTGGGCATGACCTTTATCTCGGAAAACATCCTCGCCGATTCGATCCTCTCGCTCGGCCTCGCCATCGCGTTCTACTACGGAATCACGGGCCTCGCGTGCGTCTGGTACTTCCGCCGGGAACTCTTCACCTCGCCGCGCAACTTCTTCTTCAAGGGCCTGTTTCCACTTCTCGGCGGGCTGATGCTCGGTTATGCGTTCATCCAGAGTTGTATCGACATGTACGACGTGGATTACGGCTACACGATCATCTTCGGCATCGGCGGCACCTTCGTCGTTGGAGTCGGTGCGCTCGCGCTCGGTGTCGTCCTCATGCTCCTGTGGTGGGTGTTCCCCCGGTCGAAGCCGTTCTTCCGTGGCGAGACTCTCAACCGCGACACCGAGGTGCTCGTCCCGGACAGCCCCGACGAGTACGGCCGTTCGGTCGACGGCGGCCTGACGTGACCGGCCGGAACGAACCAGCCCGGCAACGCCAGCCCGGCACGACCAACCCGAATCAGCACCGTCACACGAGAGGAGCGCCATGCGCATCCTGATCGTCGGCACCGGAGGGGTCGGGTCTGCCGCTGCTCGCATCCTCGCCCGGCGCACCTTCTTCGAGCGCCTCGTCATCGCCGATTACGATCCGATCCGACCCGGGACACTGGTCGCCGACCTCGGGGACGCCCGATTTGCGGCGGCGCAGGTCGATGCATCGAGCGCAGACGCTGTTGCCGCGCTCATCCGTGAGCACGACATTACCCACGTGCTCAACGCCGTCGACCCTCGGTTCGTGATGCCGATCTTCGACGGCTGTTTCGCCGCCGATGCGGTTTACCTCGACATGGCCATGAGTCTCTCCCGTCCGCATCCCGACAAGCCCTTCGAGCTTCCCGGCGTGAAGCTCGGTGATGAGCAATTCGCGCAGGCCGAAAAGTGGGCGGATGCCGGTCGGCTCGCGTTGGTCGGTATCGGCGTCGAGCCCGGTCTCTCCGATGTGTTCGCGCGGTACGCCGAAGACGAACTCTTCAGCGAGATCGACGAACTCGGGGTGCGCGACGGCGCGAACCTCATCGTTGACGGGTACGACTTCGCACCGTCGTTCTCGATCTGGACCACGATTGAGGAGTGTCTCAACCCGCCGGTGATCTTCGAGCGAGAGCGCGGCTGGTTCACAACGCCGCCATTCAGTGAACCCGAGATCTTCGACTTTCCCGGCGGAATCGGTCCGGTCGAGTGCGTTAACGTCGAGCACGAGGAAGTGCTCCTCATGCCGCGCTGGACGAAAGCGAAGCGGGTGACCTTCAAGTACGGACTCGGTGACGAGTTCATCCAGGTGCTTCAGGTTCTCCATAAGACCGGTCTCGACAGAACGGAGCCGGTGACGGTCAAGGGCGCCCAGGTCTCACCGCGCGACGTTGTCGCTGCCTGTCTCCCCGACCCGGCGACCCTCGGTGATCGGATGCGCGGCAAGACCTGTGCCGGGGTCTGGGTGCGCGGAACGGGCAAGGACGGCGCTCCGCGCTCGACCTATCTCTATCACGTGGCCGACAACGAGCAGACGATGGCGGAGTACGGCTCCCAGGCCGTCGTCTGGCAGACCGCGATCAACCCGGCCGTTGCGCTCGAACTCCTGGCGGCGGGGGTGTGGGGCGGGACCGGAGTTCTCGGCCCGGAGGCGTTCGATTCCCGCCCGTTCCTCGACCTTCTCGCCGCCGATTCGCCCGCCGGATACGGTTCCCCCTGGGGGATCGAGGAGAAATAAACCAGAACCCCGGGCACGGGTAGGCTAGTCCTCGTGAATCCGAGTGCTATCCGGCGTGCGACGAGCCTTTCCAGTCATCTGGGCCAGACCGAACGTATCTTCGCGTCAGCGAAAAGCAAGCAGTTGCTCGCGTCGGTCGACGACGGGCTCCAGCGCATCGAGAACGCCCTCGAGGTGGAACTGAGTTTCACCGACTCCGTCGCCGATTCAACGTCGCGATACCTGCTCGAGGCCGGTGGCAAGCGCGTTCGCCCCATGCTGCTTCTGCTCACCGCCCAGCTCGGGAACGGCAACACGGACGAGGTGATCCAGGCGGCTGAGGCCATCGAGATCACCCACCTCGCGTCGCTGTACCACGATGACGTCATGGACGACGCCGACCGCAGGCGGGGCGTCCCGAGTGCCCATGCCGTGTTCGGCAACTCGGTTGCCATCCTCACCGGTGACCTCCTCTTCGCGCGGGCAAGCCAGCTGATGGCGAAGCTGGGCGAGCGTGCGACGCAGCTTCAGGCCGATACCTTCGAGCGACTCGTCCTCGGACAGCTGCACGAGACCGTCGGGCCGCAGGGCGACGAAGACCCGGAAGAGCACTACATCCGGGTCCTCGCCGACAAAACCGGCTCGCTCATCGCACTCGCCGCTCAGGCCGGACTGATCTTCTCCGGAGCCCCCCGCGAATTCGAGCCAGCTGTTGTCGAGTACGGCGAAAAGATCGGCGTCGCCTTCCAGCTCATCGATGACGTCATCGATCTCTCGCCGCAGCCGGAGGAGACCGGCAAAGTCCCAGGCACCGACCTGCGCGCCGGCGTTGCAACACTTCCGCTCATCCGCCTTCGCGCGCTCGCCGCCACCGACGAGTCTGCGGCTGCGCTTGTATCCCGTATCGAGACGGATGCCGCCGGCACCGACGGCGACGCGGCATCCGCCGATTTCGACGCGGCGATCGCGGAACTCCGCGTTCACGACGTCACCACCCGCACCCTCGCCGAGGCCCACGAGTGGGCGCGTGAAGCCGTTGAGGCGCTCGCGCCGCTGCCGGACGGCCCGGTGAAACAGGCTCTCACCCGCTTTGCGGACACCATCGTCGACCGCAGCAAGTAAGGAACGTACCCCCGAATGACCAAGTTGAGACTCGCCATCGTCGGAGCCGGCCCCGCAGGGATCTACGCAGCAGACATCCTGCTCAAGGCAGAACGCAACTTCGACGTGTCGATCGACCTGTTCGACCGGCTTCCTGCACCATACGGTCTGGTCCGATACGGCGTCGCGCCCGATCACCCCCGCATCAAGGGAATCATCACCGCGCTCCGCGAGGTGCTCGACCGCGGTGATATTCGCGTCTTCGGCAACGTCAACTACGGCACCGACATCACGCTCGACGACCTCAAGAAGCACTACCACGCTGTGATCTTCGCCACTGGCGCCATCCAGGACGCCGACCTCGACATTCCCGGCATCCGCCTCGAAGGCTCCTACGGGGCAGCTGAGTTCGTCAGCTGGTTCGACGGACACCCGGACGTTCCCCGCACCTGGCCCCTCGAGGCTCAGTCGGTCGCCGTCATCGGCAACGGAAACGTCGCGCTCGACGTGTCACGAATTCTTGCCAAGCACCCCGAAGATCTGCTGTCGACGGAGATTCCCCAGAACGTCTACGAGGGCCTCAAAGCCTCGCCGGTCACCGATGTGCACGTGTTCGGCCGGCGCGGCCCCGCGCAGGTCAAGTTCACGCCGCTGGAACTGCGGGAGCTCGGTGAACTCCGTGACGTCGACCTGATCGTCTATGACGAGGACTTCGACTACGACGAGGCGTCGAAGGCGGCAATCGCGACCAACAAACAGGTCATGGTCATCGACAAGGTGCTGCAGAAATGGCGGCAGCGCGAGGTCGGCTCGGCCTCACGGCGTCTCCACCTGCACTTCTATGCCAAGCCGATCGAGATCGTCTCCGACGGTTCGGGTCACGTCGCTGCACTCCGGTACGAGCGCACGACACCGGATGCCGAGGGCGGCGTCGTCGGGACCGGCGAAATTCGCGAGATACCGGTCCAGGCCGTCTACCGGGCTGTCGGATACTTCGGGTCGCCGCTCGAGGGCATCCCGTTCGACAAGCGCCACGGAGTGATCCCCAACCGCGAGGGCATGGTGCTCCAGAAGGGCAGCAACGACGTGGTGCCGGGTGTCTACGCCACCGGCTGGATCAAGCGCGGACCGGTGGGTCTCATCGGGCACACCAAGTCCGACGCCATGGAAACGATCAAGCACGTCATCAACGGCGAGAGCAACTGGTGGACACCGGCGGATCCCACCGAGCAGGGCGTTATCGACATGCTCGACGAGCGTGGGGTCAAATACACGGATCTCGAGGGCTGGCACAACCTCGACCAGCACGAGATGAAGCTCGGTGAACCGCAGGGACGCGCGCGCATCAAGGTCGTGCCTCGCGAGGACATGGTCGCGATCTCGCGCGGCGAAGCGGTCAACGAGTAGCGAGCGGGCAGCGCCGGGGACTTCTGTCCATTCGCGGGCTGCGGCGCGGCCGATAGGGTGGGTGCATGTCGATCGAGCAGCCTCCCCAGAACCCGAACTCTCAGCCCGTCCCGCCGGTAAGCGCGCGACCCCAGCCAGGCTCAGCGCCGCAGGGGGGTTACGCGCCGCAGGGTGGTTACGCCCCGCAGGGTGGCTATGCCCCGCAGGGTGGTTATGCGCCGCAGGCGCCGCAGAAGCAGTCGCGCCCGGTTGACAAGGGCATCCTGCGCCAGGTGATCTTCGGCGGCGCTGTCGTGGTCGGGTTCGAGGCGGTCACCGGCATTCTCGGGCTGATCGGCAACGCGGTCTACGGACTCTTCGGTGACCGGTTCATCTACTTCGTCATCTCTCTCGTCGCCGCCGCCGTCTTCGCCGGACTCGTCGCGGTCAGCGCGCTGTACGTCGCACCTCTCGAAAAGGCGCGCACCACTGTCGAACTGCTCAAGAAGATCGCGATCGGTGGCGCGGTCGGCCTCGCCGGACTCGTCGTCATCAACCTCGTCTGGGCTGTCATCACCGGTGGTTCGTACCTCGGAGAGACCATCTTCAGCTCGGCAATCGTCGGGTCGCTGTCCACTGCTCTCATCTACACGGCACTCTTCGCGCTCGGAGTGCTCATCGCGCGCGCCGTTCCTGCTCGCCAGCAGGCCCCTGCTGCACCGGCAGGACAGTTCGGTGCTCCTCAGGGCTACGCCCCGCAGCAGCAGGCTCCTCAGGGGTACGCCGCCCAGCAGGGTCAGGCCCCTCAGGGCTATGCTCCCCAGCAGCAGGCACCCCAGCACCCCGCCGCTCCTCAGGGCCAGCAGCCGCCGCTCCCGCCACGGCCGTAATTTCGGTGGTTTCGAGCGCGCACACCGAGAGCGTCGGGCACAGCTGGAAGCCCGACATTCTCGGTGAGCCGTTCGAACAGCTGACGCTCGACCTGGACTCCGATTTTGAGGGGCCCATGGTCGCGACGCTGGTGCGCCACCGGGAGGTGCCGCTCCGTCGTATTGCGTCGATGCTCAACGACGAAGCCGCGGCTCGCGGCTGGGACGTGCTCTATGTGCACGGCTGGTCCGATTACTTCTTCCAGACCGAACTCGCCGAATTCTGGAGCGCCCAGGGGGCGAGGTTTTTTGCCATCGACCTGCGCAAGTACGGGCGGTCGCTCCGCGAGTACCAAACGCCCGGCTACATCACCAACCTCGCTGATTACGACGAGGACATCGAGGCGGCCCTGACGGTCATGGGCCACGGGATCGGCGAGCAGCCAACCCGCCGCCTGCTCCTGATGGGCCACTCGACGGGCGGCCTCACCGTGTCGTTGTGGGCTGACCGGCATCCGCAGCGGGCGCAGGCCCTCGTGCTCAACAGCCCGTGGCTCGAGTTTCAGGCGGGCGCGGTCGGGCGCAGGGCGCTTGCGCCGCTCGCGACGATCGGTGCGCGGCTCGACCCGCGGGCACCTCTGCCGAACGTTGACCTCGGGTTCTATACCCGCGCCGTATCGAGCGCGATGGATGGCGAGTGGGACTACAACACCGAGTGGCGGCCGGCGCGCGGGTTTCCGACCCACCCCGCGTGGCTGGCAGCGATCTTCGCCGGGCATCAGCGCGTCGCCGCAGGCCTGTCGATCGGTGCGCCGGTGCTCAGCATGATGTCGTCCAGGTCGACCCTGTCGGTGACCTGGACGGAACGGATGCTCGAGAGCGACAGTGTGCTTGTCATCGATGAGATCGCCGAACATTCGCTCCGGCTCGCCCCGACAGTCACCGTGGCGAAAATCGACCGCGCCATTCACGACGTGCTGCTCTCGGCCGAACCCGTGCGCGCCGTCGCGTATGGGCAGATGGTGCAGTGGGCGCGCGCGTACCTGCGCTGACCGCATCCGCTCCTGCACTGACAGCATCCGCCTCACCGGCGTGGACGTTACTCGAGCTGCAGCGCCAGCCACAGGTTGGTGCGGGCCTCGAAGCTCCGAAGCTCCCGCCCGGTGAGCTTCTCCACGAGGGCGACCCTGCTCTTCAGCGTGTGCCTGTGGATTCCGAGCTGTTTGGCCGCAGGGTCCCACGACCCGTTGTGTTCGAGCCATACGCGTGCACTCTCGACGAGGGTCGTGCCTGTGGCCGCATCATGCTCCCTGACCGGACGCAGCAGCGCCCTGGCGAGCTCCGCCGCCGACGTTTCGCGAAGGAGGCCAGCGAGGCTCCCGGAAACGAGGGCACCGAACTCCAGAACGGATGCCTCACCCGCTTTGTCGAGGGCGCGCACGGCCTGCTCCACACCCGTCGCGGTCGCCGCCAACGGGAGCGGATCGGAAATCCCCACGGCGAGGGAGTGCGCGAGGCTCAACTCGTCCGCGAGTGCGACGGCATCCTCTGCGGCCACGCAGACGTACACTCGCCCGTTCTCCGCCGCGAGGAACGGCTCACCACCTCGGCGGACGTCGAGCTCGGACACCAGCGCATCGCGGGAGCCCTGCGGCGCCAGCGCGAGCACGCGAACGGGTTCAGCCGGGAGCACTCCACCCAGCTGCGAAACGATCCGCTGCGCGAACGCCACATTGCCCTCGAGCAGGGCCTGAAAGAGCCCGCCACGCAACCGTCCGTGCGCGCGGCCGAGCTCCCGGGCTTGCTCGATGGCCAGCCCGACCAGGGCAACGACGCTCGTCACGACACTCTGATCTGCCGCGTCCAGCGGTTCGGCACCCGCTGTGACGAGCACACCGCGAAGCTCCCCGCGGCGGCCGAGAGTCTGCAGCGAAGCCTGGCCCGCGATGTCGCTGATCGTCGAACTGGACCGTTGCCCGCGTGCAATCAGCCGTCCGGCTTCAGCGTCCACGCGCGTTATCAGTTCGGGAACATCGAGGTGCGCCAGAACGGATGCCTCGTCGACAGTCACGGTTTTCTGCCCGCGGTAGTCGTAGAGGGCGACCCAGCGACCCAGCTGGCGGGAGAGTTCCGCGAGAACCGCGGTAACCGCATCCGGTTTCAATGCGGCGAAGGAAATGGCGCGCTGCGCATTGAGCGCCCAGGTGTCGCGGGCATGCGCGGCCTCGGCGATGAGGTCGGCAACCGAGCGGACGACCGCGATGAACGGTACCCGGTACGGCACCTCGAACAGGGGCATGTCGGCCCCGTCGCACGCCGCGATGAGACCGTCGGGCGTCGCGGCGCGGACCACCTCACTTCCGAACCCGATACCGAGTATGCCGTGGTCGGCGAGCCGCTCGACGTAGCCGGAGAAGGTGGCAGCTGTCGCTGCCTCGAACTGGGTGCCAGTGGTGAGCACGAGGTGCCCGGCGCCGAGGAATGGCGTCGGGTCGGCGAGGTCGGAACTGTGGATCCAGGAGACGGGTTCGGAGAGCCTCGACGAGTCGTTTCCGGCGAGGAGCCGGAGCCCGAGGCCCGCGTTGTGAAGCAGGCCGTGCACGGTGGGTTGCATGGCCTCAGCGTACGCGGAATTGCCAGACTGGCAACTGGTGCACAAGTCATGGCCACTTTGTCAGTTCCGGGGAGACCCGCTCGCTCGTACGCTTGCTACACCGACAGGAGCCCCATGCCACTCACCACACAGGTCACCGGAGGGCCGTCGCTCGCGCAGGAGCGGCGGATCGTCACAGCGATCCCCGGCCCGCGGTCGCAGGAACTCATGGCCCGCAAGCAGAGCGCGATCGCCGGAGCGGTCGGAACCACCATGCCGGTCTTTGCCGCAGCCGCGGGAGGCGGGGTCGTCGTCGACGTCGACGGTAACTCGTTCATCGACCTCGGTTCGGGCATCGCGGTCACCGGCGTCGGCAACAGCGCGCCGCGCGTGGTCGAGGCCGTACAGGCGCAGGTGGCTCAATTCACCCACACCTGCTTCATGATCACGCCGTACGACTCCTACGTCGAGGTCGCCGAGAAGCTCAACGAGCTCACCCCCGGCGACCATGAGAAGCGCAGCGCCCTGTTCAACTCCGGCGCCGAAGCCGTCGAGAACGCCATCAAGGTGGCGCGCAGCTACACCGGCAAGCGGGCAGTCGTCGCATTCGACCACGCCTATCACGGGCGAACGAACCTCACCATGGCGCTCACCGCCAAGTCGATGCCGTACAAGAGCGGCTTCGGCCCGTTCGCCTCCGAGATCTATCGCGCCCCGATGTCGTATCCGTTCCGCGACGGCCTGAGCGGCCAGGAAGCCGTGAAGCGGGCGATCTCGATGATCGAGAAACAGGTCGGAGCGGCCAACCTCGCCGCGATCATCATCGAGCCCATCC
The DNA here is from genome assembly GCF_059445325.1 of Mycetocola sp. Y791. Classification (NCBI taxonomy): domain Bacteria; kingdom Bacillati; phylum Actinomycetota; class Actinomycetes; order Micrococcales; family Microbacteriaceae; genus Mycetocola; species Mycetocola sp. Y791. The sequence continues at coordinate 183,409 of NZ_JCAIUC010000001.1, forward strand.
AGGGTGAGGGCGGCTTCATCGTCCCCGCCCCCGGCTTCCTCCCCGCGCTCGCCGAGTGGGCCCGAGCCAACGACGTGGTGTTCATCGCCGATGAGGTGCAGACGGGCTTCTGCCGCACCGGTGACCTGTTCGCCTCGGAGCACGAGAGTCTCGTCCCCGACATCGTCGTCACCGCGAAGGGTATCGCCGGCGGCCTCCCGCTCTCCGGGGTCACCGGGCGTGCCGAGATCATGGACGCCACACACGCCGGTGGCCTCGGCGGCACCTACGGCGGCAACCCGCTCGCCTGTGTCGCCGCGCTTGCCACCATCGAGACGTATCTCGCCGACGACCTCGCCACCGTCGCCCGCTCGATCGGCGAGACCGTCACCTCGCGTTTCGCCGCAGTGCAGAAGACCGATCCTCGCATCGGCGACATCCGTGGTCGCGGCGCCATGATCGCCGTGGAGTTCGTTGACCCCGAGACGCATGAACCGGATGCCGCGCTGACGAGCGCCATCGCCAGGGCTGCAGCGGCGAACGGCGTCATCGTCCTCACCTGCGGAACGTACGGTAACGTCATCCGTTTCCTGCCCCCACTGTCCATCCCCGACGCGCTGCTCTCCGAAGGCATCGACGTCGTTCTTTCCGCACTGGAGAACGCATGATTTCCGAATCCGCCCTGCTCGCCAAGATCCCGACCGGATTGTTCATCGGCGGTGAGTGGCGGTCGACCCAGAAGACGATCGATGTGAAAGACCCGTCGACCGGTGCCGTTCTCGCGTCGATTGCCGACGCATCCGCCGAGGACGCGACAGCAGCGCTCGACGCCGCCGTCGCCGTGCAGGACGAGTGGGCGGCAACGGCCCCACGCACCCGGTCGAACATCCTCCGCAAGGCATTCGATCTGATGCAGGAGCGCCGCGACGAGTTCGCGCTGCTCATGACGCTCGAGATGGGCAAGCCGCTCGCCGAGTCCAACGGCGAGGTGACCTACGGTGGTGAATTCCTTCGCTGGTTCAGCGAGGAGGCCGTGCGCATCACCGGCCGCTACGGCGTCAACCCCGAGGGCACCGGCCGTACCATCGTCTCGCAGCACCCGGTCGGGCCGTGCTACCTCATCACCCCGTGGAACTTCCCGCTCGCGATGGCGACCCGCAAGATCGCCCCGGCGCTCGCCGCCGGCTGCACGGTCGTGATCAAGCCCGCGTCGCTCACACCGCTGACCACGCTCTACTTCGCAAAGCTGCTGGAGGAGGCGGGACTCCCCGCCGGCGTCGTCAACGTGCTCACCACGAGTTCGTCGAGCGCCGTCACCGAGCCGCTGCTGAACGACCCCCGCCTGCGCAAGCTCAGCTTCACCGGATCGACTCCCGTCGGCCAGAAACTGATCGAGCAGTCGGCAAAGAACGTGCTCCGCACCTCGATGGAACTCGGCGGCAACGCCCCGTTCATCGTCTTCGACGACGCCGACCTCGATGCCGCTGTCGACGGCGCCATCGCCGCGAAGTTCCGCAACGTCGGCCAGGCCTGCACGGCGGCCAACCGGTTCATCGTGCACGAGTCGGTCGCCGGGGAATTCGCGCGCCGCGTCACCGAACGGGTCACGGGCTTCGGCATCGGCCGCGGTACCGAGGAGGGCGTCACCATCGGCCCTCTCATCGACGACAATGCGGTGACCAAGGCCAGCGAACTCGTCGACGACGCCGTTGTGAAGGGTGCCACGCTCCTCACCGGTGGTTCCGCTCTCGACGGGCAGGGCACATTCTTCGAGCCGACGGTTCTCACCGACGTGCAGGCGGGTTCGAACATCCTGCGCGAGGAAATCTTCGGCCCAGTACTCGCTATCGTTCCATTCAGCGAAGAAACGGATGCCATCCGGCTGGCCAACGACACCGAGTACGGACTCGTCAGCTACGTCTTCACGAAAGACCTCGCCCGCGGACAGCGGATGATCGACAAGCTTCAGACCGGCATGATGGGGCTCAACGTCGGTGTGATCTCCAACGCGTCTGCCCCGTTCGGCGGAGTCAAGCAGTCGGGAATCGGCCGAGAGGGCGGGGTCGAGGGAATCCACGAATACCTCTCGACCAAGTACACAATGACACCGATGTCGTAAGACGCCGGGCCACGAGAGAGGAAGAACAGTGACGTTGCTCCAGAACTACATCAACGGAAGCTTTGTCGACGCTCAGGGAACCGAGACTCTCGAGGTGGTGAACCCGGCAACGGGGGAGGTCGTCGCGGTGTCGCCCATCTCGAACGTCGCCGATGTCGACACCGCGTTCGCCGAGGCAAAGACGGCATTCTCGACCTGGAAGCGCACAACGCCGAGCCAGCGGCAGGCCCTGCTCCTGAAAATTGCGGATGCCATGGAGGCGAACGCAGACGAGCTCGTCGAGGCCCAGCACCGGAACACCGGTCAGCCACGGGAGACGATCCGGGTTGAAGAGGTGCTCACGGGCGCCGACCACCTGCGGTTCTTCGCCGGCGCCGCGCGCGTGCTCGAGGGCAAGAGCGCGGGGGAGTACCTCGAGGGGCACACCTCGTTCGTGCGGCGCGAGCCGATCGGCGTCGTTGCGCAGGTGACACCGTGGAACTACCCGATCATGATGGCCATCTGGAAGATCGCTCCGGCGCTCGCTGCGGGCAACACGGTCGTGCTCAAGCCGAGCGACACGACGCCAGAGTCCACCCTGGTTCTCGCCCGGCTGACGCAGGGCATCCTCCCCGACGGCGTGCTCAACGTCGTGCTCGGAAACGGGAGCACAGGACAGCTGATGACCGAGCACCCCGTGCCCGGGCTCGTGTCGATCACCGGCTCCGTGCGCGCCGGAATGGCGGTCGCGGCATCCGCTGCCAAGAGCCTGCACCGCGCGCATCTGGAACTCGGCGGGAAGGCTCCGGCCGTCGTATTCGCCGACGCGGACATCCCTGGTGCCGCTGAGGGGATCGCCGGCGCCGGCTACTTCAACGCCGGCCAGGACTGCACAGCGGTCACCCGCGTGCTCGTGCACGAGTCGGTCGCCGACGAATTTACCGCTGCGCTCGTCGCGGCAGCGGAAGCGACGACAACGGGCGACGCAGAAGACCCCGACGCCTACTACGGCCCGCTCAACAACGCATCGCACTTCGAGAAGGTGTCTGCGGTGATTGACGACCTGCCCTCACACGCGAAGGTGCTGACCGGGGGCCACCGCGTCGGTGACAAGGGCTTCTACTACGCGCCGACCGTCATCGCCGGGGTCTCGCAGATCGACGCCTGCGTGCAGGAGGAGACCTTCGGCCCCGTGCTCACCGTGCAGACCTTCGCCTCAGAGGAGCAGGCCGTCGAGATGGCCAACGACGTGGACTTCGGGCTCGCATCGAGCGTCTGGACGACGGACCACGGCACCGCGATGCGGATGGCGCGCGACCTCGACTTCGGCGCTGTGTGGATCAACACCCACATTCTGCTCGCTGCCGAGATGCCGCACGGCGGGTTCAAGATGTCGGGCTACGGCAAGGACCTGTCGTCGTACGGACTCGAGGACTACACGCGAATCAAGCACGTCATGAGCGCGATCGGCGAATGACGATGCCGGATTCCAGGGAGCACAGCATGACCGAACTGCAGCGAGACGTCGTCATCATCGGGGCGGGAGCGTCGGGACTGTCCGCAGCTCACAAGCTGCGCGAGGCGGGACTCAGCGTCGCCGTGCTCGAGGCCCGCGACCGGGTCGGCGGCCGGCTCTGGACGAACGACATCGAGGGGGCGATCCTTGAGATCGGCGGCCAGTGGGTCTCTCCCGACCAGGATGCACTCATCGAGACGCTCGCGGAGCTCGGGCTGGAGACGTATTCCCGGTACCGCGACGGCGACAGCGTTTACATCAACGCCGAAGGAACGCTCACCCGGTTCACCGGCGAAATCTTCCCCGTCGAGGCATCGACCCAGCGCGAGATGGAACGGCTCATCGGTGTGCTCGACGAACTCGTCGCTGAGATCGGCCCGCGCGAACCGTGGGCGCACCCGCGCGCCGAAGAACTCGATTCGGTGACCTGGATCGAGTGGCTCGAGGGCCAGACCGATGACATCGAGGCTCGCGACAACATCGCGCTCTTCATCGCGGACGCGATGCTCACCAAGCCGGCCCACAGCTTCAGTGCGTTGCAGGCGATCCTGATGGCGGCATCCGCCGGGAGCTTCTCGAATCTCGTCGATGCCGACTTCATCCTCGACAAACGGGTGATCGGCGGCCTGCAGCAGGTGCCGCTGCTTCTCGCCGAGAAGCTCGGCGACGACGTGTTCCTGTCGCAGCCGGTACGCCGGCTTGAATACGGCCCGGACGGGGTGCGTGCCGTCGCCGACGGGATGACCGTATCTGCCCGCCACGCCATCGTCGCTGTGCCACCAAACCTCTACACGCGGATCGACTTCCAGCCGCCGCTGCCCCGGCGCCAGCAGCAGATGCACCAGCACCTCTCGCTCGGGCTCGTGATCAAGGTGCACGCGGTTTACGCGTCACCGTTCTGGCGGGATGCCGGACTGTCCGGAACCTCGTTCAGCCCGTACGAGATCGTGCACGAGGCCTACGACAACACCAACCACGACGACCCGCGTGGCACCCTGGTTGGATTCGTGTCCGACCAGAAAGCAGACCGGCTGTTCGCCCTCCCCGCCGAGGAACGCAAGAGGATCATCCTCACGTCGCTGTCGCACTACTTCGGTCAAGACGCACTGTTACCCGTCGTGTACTACGAGAGCGACTGGAGCAGCGAGGAATGGACCCGCGGCGCGTATGCCGCGAGCTTCGACATGGGCGGCCTGCACCGGTACGGCGCCGACCTGCGCTCACCGGTCGGACCGATCCACTGGTCGTGCAGCGACCTGGCCGCCGAGGGGTACCAGCACGTCGACGGTGCCATCCGGCGCGGGTGGGAAACCGCCCAGGAAATTCTCGACGACCGAAACTAACCAACCCGCACCTCCCGCTGTACCCGATCGCAAAGGAGCGACTCGACATGCGATACCTCGTGGGCTACACCGATACACCCTCCGGCGAGGATGCACTCAACCTCGCCGTGAGGCTCGCGCGCTCCATGAACCGGGGCCTCGACATCGTCATCGTGCTGCGAAGCGCGGCGCGGGCGGCGCTCGTGCCGGTCGATGCCGGCTACGAGAAGTTCCTGCACCGGGCCGCTGAGGACTGGCTGCACCACGCGCTCGCCTTCGTGCCGAGGGACATGGATGTGCGGGGTCACATCGTGTACGCCGAGTCGTTCGCGCAGGGTCTGCTCGACGCGAGCCGGGACCTCGAGGCGCGGATGATCATCGTCGGTGCCGCACGCGGCGGACTGCTCGGCCGGTTCACGGTCGGCAGCGTCGCCAATGCGCTCCTGCACTCGGCTGTCGTGCCGGTCGCGCTGGCACCGGAGGGATCCGTCTCCGAGATCGGACTCGACGGGATCACCCGGGTCACCTGCGCGGTCGGCACACGTACCGGCGCGAAGGAACTGCTCGATGCGGGGATTCTCGCGGCGAGGGCCGCGAAGGTGCCGCTTCGCCTGGTGTCACTGGTCGCCCTCGATTCCGACGGCGTGGACACGCCACCGGCCGTTCGTGCGCGGGCCGAGGAGCACGCCGCGAAGACCGTCGCTTATGCGGCCGAGCACCTGCCCGACGATGTCGACGTGACCGCGCTGACGGCATCCGGAAACCGGATCGAAGATGCGGTGGCCGCGCTCGACTGGGATCCGGGTGAGGTCGTTTTCGTCGGATCGAGTCGGCTCGGGCAGCCGAGGCAACTGTTCCTCGGGACGACGGCGGCGAAGATGCTTCGCGAGCTGCCGGTTCCGATGATCGTGGTTCCGCGCGACAGCGTTCTGACGGTTGAGGACTGAGGCTATGACGAGCCAGAAAACCGAACACGGTCTCTCCAAGAAGGGCCTCAGCGCCGGTTCGGTCGGCCTGATCGGCGCGGTTGTCATCGGCATCTCGTGCATCGCCCCTGCGTACACGATGACGGCGGCGCTCGGCCCGACGGTGTCCGAGGTCGGGCTGCAGGTGCCGGCCATCATCCTCGTCGGCTTCATCCCGATGCTGCTCGTCGCCTTCGGTTACCGCGAACTCAACCGGGCGATGCCGGACAGCGGTACCTCGTTCACCTGGGCAACCCGGGCGTTCGGGCCGTGGATCGGCTGGATGACGGGATGGGGCCTCATCGCGGCCACGATTCTCGTGCTGTCGAATCTCGCCGGCATCGCCGTCGACTTCTTCTACCTCATGCTCGCGCAGATTTTCGGCAATCCCGACCTGGCTGACCTCGCGCTCAACCCGGTGATCAACGTCGTCACCTGCCTCACGTTCATGTTCGTGGCCACGGCGATCTCCTACCGCGACATGCAGACAACCCAGAAGGTGCAGTACGTTCTCGTCGGCTTCCAGCTGATCGTGCTCGTGATCTTCGGTATCGCCGCGTTCATCCACGTCGCCAACGGGTCGGCGTTCGATGCCGTCCCGGTGAGCCTCGAGTGGTTCAACCCCTTTGCCGTCGAGTCGTTCAGTGCGTTCGCGGCGGGACTCTCGCTGTCGATCTTCATCTTCTGGGGCTGGGATGTCACGCTGACGATGAACGAGGAAACCCGCGGCTCGAGGTCAACACCCGGGCGGGCGGCGACCCTCACCGTGTTCATCATCGTCGTGCTGTACCTGCTCATCGCGACGGCGTCGATCAGCTTCGCCGGCATCGGAACGGGGGAGTTCGGACTCGGCAACGAGGAGATCCAGGGCAACGTATTCTTCGCGCTGGCTGGCCCCGTACTCGGGCCACTCGCCATCCTCGTCTCGATCGCGGTGCTCTCCAGTTCGGCGGCATCCCTGCAGTCGACGTTCGTGTCGCCGGCGCGGACCCTGTTGGCGATGGGCCATTACGGCGCGCTGCCCGAGCGGTTCTCCCGGGTGAGCCCGCGGTTCCTCACGCCGGGCTTCGCGACGATCGTGTCGAGCATCGTGGCGAGCGCGTTCTACGCGATCATGCGATTCGTCTCGGAAGACGTGCTGTGGGACACGATCACCGCTCTCGGCATGATGATCTGCTTCTACTACGGGCTCACGGCGTTCGCGGCGGTCTGGTACTTCCGCAGGCAGGTCTTCGCGTCGACGCGGAACTTCTTCTTCATGCTGCTGTTCCCGCTCATCGGCGGAGTCATCCTCGCGGCGCTGTTCTTCACGACAATCATCGAGAGCATGGACCCGGAGTACGGTTCGGGGTCGAACATCGGCGGGGTGGGTCTCGTCTTCATCCTCGGGATGGCGGTCATCGTCTCGGGCATCGTCATCATGATCATCCAGGCGATCCGCCGGCCGGCGTTCTTCCGGGGCGAGACGCTCGGCAGGGGAGTCTCTGACGGGAAGGAAGACGAGGAGCTCGACGAGCTGCCGGTGTAGCGCCACCGCGAACGGGCCGGTCCGTGGTTGAGTTATCCGCGTGAGTTCGAATCTGCCCCTCGCAACACCGAGCGCTACACATCCATGTTTCCGCTACAGATGCTTCTGCAGCGGAAACATGGATGTGCCGCGCTCGCATCGAACTGCGTCAGGACCGGTAGAACTCGACGGTGTCATCGAGCGCGGTCTCCCAGTCGGTCGCCCGCACACCGAGTTCGCGTTCGGTCTCCGTGGCATCCGAGAGGAACGGGGCGAGGAACTGGTAGCTCGACGCCGCCACCTCCCGCATGACGGGATTGACCGCTCCGATCGTCGAGAGGAGCCGGCGCGGGATTGCCGAGATCGAGCCCCGGACGCCGTACCGCTCGTTCACCTGGTGGCAGATTGCCGTTCGACTGAGGTCGGTCGCGGCGGGAACGTGCCAGATGCGCCCCCAGTCACCGTCGAACCTGCTCGCGGCGACAACGGTGCTGGCCAGGTCAGGAAGATATGCCCAGCTGTGCGCGAGCGCCGGGTTGCCGATGGCCCACGATCGTTTGCTGTGGAGGATCGGTTCGAAAAACCGGGTGCCGAGGTGGGCATCCGCTCCCGCTCGAGGGCCGAAGTAGTCACTCGCCCGCACCTCGACGGCACGCACATCACCGCGCTGGGTTGCCGCGCGCAGGGCGGCCCACACGTCACGGCGGACCTCACCCTTCGACTCGGCGGGCTGCTCGGGGGTGGTCTCTTTCATCGGCATGCTTGCGTGACCGTACGAGTACAGATTGCCGACCATCACGATGCTTGCACCGGTCAGTCGAGCGGAACGGATGACGGCGTCGACGATCGGTGGCCAGTCGCTGCGCCACCGATGGTAGGGAGGGTTGGTGCAGACCACGATCGTCGAGCACCCCTCCGCGGCGCGGGTTAGTGCGCCGGCGTCTGAGGCATCGAGTGGGACGGCGGCAGCGCCCGGGAGCTGGGTCGCGGACCGCGTGCCAACGGTGACGGTTTCACCGCTGCCGAGGAAGGCGCTGGTGACCGTCGATCCGACGGCGCCAGCACCGAGGACGAGAACGCTCACGACGACTCCATCTGCAGGGACTAGTGGCGCGAGTTTAGTCCGCTGCCCGTGACGGTGTCTCTGTTCCGTCAGAAATGGCTGAAGCAGCACGTGCTCCGCCACAAACGGTTGCGGTGTGTCGCGAAACCCAACCGTTTTCGTCCACGCAAGGGGCCAGGCCCGCGGGCGAACAGGCATCCGCGCGCGCAACCCTCGCGGGCAGCTCTAGCGGAAGTTGATGAACTGCAGGTCGATGTCGAGGTCTTTGCCCTTGAGCAGCGCGATCACTGACTGCAGGTCGTCGCGGCTCTTGGACTGAACGCGCAGTTCGTCGCCCTGGATCTGGCTCTTGACGCCCTTGGGTCCCTCGTCGCGGATGATCTTGTTGATCTTCTTCGCGTTCTCCTGGGTGATGCCATCTTTGAGCTCCGCTTCGATGCGGTATTCCTTGCCGCTCGCGTACGGGTCGCCGGAGTCGAGGCTCTTGAGCGAGATGCCGCGCTTGATGAGCTTCGTCTGGAAGACGTCGAGAATCGCCTTGACGCGCTCTTCGCTGTTGGCCTTCATGAGGATCTTGTCGCCGGACTGGGCGATGGACGCCCCGGTGCCCTTGAAGTCGTAGCGCTGCTCGATCTCCTTGTGCGCCTGGTGGAGTGCGTTGTCCGCCTCCATCTTGTCGACCTTGCTAACCACGTCAAACGATGAATCTGCCATGGCCCCATGGTACGTGTTTCCGCGGTCAGGCGGGGTGAGCCTGCGTCGGGCAAGCTCCCGGGCAGGAATGCGAAGATAAGCGGATGCTGTCTGCCCGCCTTGCCCTTGCCGCCGGTGTCGTGGCATCCGCTCTGCTGCTCAGCTCGTGTGCCACACCGGCCCCCGATTCGCGCACCGAGTCGTCGGAGGGGCAGGCCCCGACTTTCGCCGCCCCGGCCGAGCCGCCGGCCGCTGCGGCCGTGCCGAGCATGCCGGGCAATCCGGGACGCGTCGACGACGCGTGGGTCGCGGTCACGGCCGAGGCGACGCGGATCCCGGAGCGTGCGCTGCGCGCCTACGCCGGCGCGGCACTGGCGAAGGCCGAGCAGATGCCCGCGTGCGGGCTCGGGTGGAACACGATCGCCGGGGTGGGATTCGCGGAGAGCGACCACGGTCGCCACGGTGGATCTGCCGTCGGGGACGACGGAACGGTAGCTCCGCCCATCTACGGCGTCGCGCTCGATGGCGACGGTAACGTGGCGATCCCGGATTCGGATGCCGGTGCCATCGACGGCGATGCCGAACACGATCGCGCGATCGGGCCGATGCAGCTGACGGCGTCGAGGACCCGCAGAACCTCGACGATGCGGCGATGGCCACCGCCAACTACCTCTGCCGGGTGTCGGGAGACCTCGTCACCGAGACCGGCTGGCAGACCGCGGTCCGCGGCTACAACCCCAACGACGAGTACGTCGCGACGGTCGCGCGGGCGGGCACCCTGTACGCGGAGCGGGCAGCCGCCGCGAGCTAGGGCGCTCACTCGGGCACCCGCGTCGCGCTGAGATAAGGACATCGGCGCGAGGCAAGGACGAAAACGGTCGTTGCGCCCTTATCTGGTGCCTTTTTCCTTGTGCCGCGCCGACGGCATCCGTTCGACGCGGATGCCGTGGGCGGGGGACCCGGGGGAGTGCGCCTACTCGCCCGGCCGCGCGGTCGATGACCGCACGATGAGTTCGTAGTAGAGGGGCACTCCCGCGCTCGCCGGGGCATCCTTGTCTGGTTCGAGGTACTCCATGAGCGCCTCGACCGCCTGCTCGCCCTGCCGCAGTGGAAACTGTGCAACGGTCGTCAGCCCGAAGAACGTCGACAGCTCGTGGTCGTCGATGCCGACGATGGAGACGTCCTGCGGCACGTGCAACCCGAGATCGCGGGCGGCGAGGATGCTGCCAATCGCCATCTCGTCCGAGGACGCAACGATCGCGGTCGGTCGGTTGTGCGGGCTGCCGAGCAGTTGTTTCGCCGCCTCGTAGCCGCCGGGCAGGGTGAAATCTGCGGGACGGAACAGGGCAGGATCCGGGGTGACGCTGGCATCCTTCAGTGCACCCTCATACCCGATCCGCCGCTTGGACGGCAGGTGGAAGTCGCGGTCGAACTCCTTGCCGCCTCCGATGTGAGCGATGCGGGTGTGGCCGAGGCTGAGGAGGTGCTCGGTGGCGAGGCGCGAGACGGCGACGTCATCCATGGTGAGGCTGAAGACATCGGCGATGGCGCCGCCGACCCCGATGAGTGGTTTTCCCATCGCGTGCAGGCTCGAGACCTCTGCCTCGGTGAGTTCGAGGCCGATCGCGATGACCGCGTCAACGCGCTGCCGCAGCAGGAAGTGCTCGAACACGCTCTTGCGTTCGTCTCCGCCGCCGGTGAGGTTGTAGAGGGTGAGGTCGTAGCCGTGACGAAGGAGAGCGCTCTCAGCGCCCTCGACAACCGATGCGAAGAACCAGTGATTGAGCGATGGCACCACGACCCCAACGTTGCGGGTGCGACCCGACGCGAGGCTCGACGCGTTCGACGACACGACGTAGTCCAGATCATGGGCCGCCTGCTCGACCTTCTCCCGCGTGGCATCTGAGACGTACCCGCGGCCGCTCAGCGCCCGCGAAACGGTGGCCGTCGAGACCCCCGCGTGACGTGCAACGTCATCGATACCCGCCATGGGACTCCTTCGTGCCGGAAATGTACCAGTCGCCAGCATAGCGACGGCCAGTTGCGATGGTTGGAGGGCCCGGTCGCCGCGACGGATCTGGCGTGCCGTGGCGGAGGTGTGCGACCCTCGAAGGAGAACGGAGTCCCATGGAGAGAAACGACGCCCGCACAGTCGTCATTGGCGATGCGCTCATCGACGAGATGCGTGACGGTGAGACCAGCCGTGACTTCGTCGGGGGTGCGGCGCTCAACGTCGCCGTTGGCCTCGCCCGGTTGGGCGTGCCCACCACGCTCATCGCCATGGTGGGGAATGACGCCGATGGCGCGAGCATCCGTTCGTTCCTCGACCTGCACGGTGTCGACCTCATCGCTACGCCGGGGCCGCTCGGCAGCTCGCGCGCCACGAGCGACCGCACCGACGGTGAGCCGCGCTACAGCTTCAATGAGGCGGCGCAGAAGCGGCGGATCGTGTTTGGTGACGAGGAGCGGCTGGCGATAGCGGATGCTCCGCTCGTCGTGGTCAGTTGCTTCCCGTTCGATGACGATGAGCAGAGTGCTGCGCTTGAAGAGTCTGTGCTGAATCCGGGTCGCAGGCTCGTGATCGACCCAAACCCGCGTGCGGGCATGTTGCACGACACGGCCGCCTTCGTCCTCAACTTCGAACGGCTCGCGGCGGCAAGCCTGCTGACGAAGGTCGGCGACGAAGACGCCGAACTGCTGTACGGCATTGCGCTGGCTGACCTTGTGCACCGGCTCCGCTTTGCCGGTACCGCTCACGTGCTGGCCACGGCTGGCCGCAATGGCGCCGAAATAGTCTCCGCGTTCGGTCGCGTGGTCGCACCGATTGCCGATCTGCCCGGGCCGGTCATCGACACCATGGGTGCTGGCGATGCGACGCTCGCGGCGACGGTCCATGCGCTCGTGACCGGCGGCATCCCGCGGGGACTCGACGCCTGGAAGAGGGTTCTCGACGAGGCGATGCTCATCGCCGGGTGGACCTGCCGCACCGAGGGGGCGCTGCTGCAGTTGCCTCCGGTTCCGGATACGACGGGCCGGATTCGACTGTAGGCGCGCGTCGCCAAGGCGCCGATTTCTCGAAGCGGGCAGGCACAGAGTATTCTTTTACAGCGCCTTCGGTTGTCTGTACAAGTCGGTCGGATGCGTTCTGGCGAGTTACCCAAGCGGCCAAAGGGATCTGACTGTAAATCAGACTGCTCAGCATTCGGGGGTTCGAATCCCTCACTCGCCACGTACAAAACCCCCGGAATCATGCGGATTTCCGGGGGTTTTACTCGTTTCTAGAGGGCTTTCCCCCACGAAACCCCCACAATCGTTTCCGCGCGTACGTCATCCATGCGTTCTGAAACGGCGTCAAGGTCGTCTTCGAACAGGTCAGCGTACGTGTCGAGGGTCATCGCTGCGGACGCGTGACCGAGCATCCGTTGCACCGCTTTCGGGTTCGCACCGGAGTGGATTGCGATGCTCGCGGCCGTGTGTCGGAGGTCGTGCGGAGTGATGCGGGGGAAGTCCGGGTCGTCCACCTGTGCCGCTGCTACCGCGTTCGCGAACCAGCCCTGGTGGGTGAAGGCTCGACCGAAGTACACGTCGCCGTCGCCGAGCACCAGCTGGTCACGTCGCTTGCCTTCGCATGTTCTTGCGAGGTACTCGGACAGGAACCGGGGGAATGGCACGCTGCGTCGCTCGTGAGTCTTCGGGGTGCCGACGTGGACCTTGCTGCCAATGAGCACGGCGTTCTCTTCGATGAGAAGCCGGCGTCGCAACATGTCCAGACTGTGGAGCCTCAGGCCGATGGCCTCACCCCATCGGATACCGGTGTACGCGAGGACGTAAACCATGACGGCGTTCTCGCCAGAGTGGTGAGCGAGGAGTTCGACTTGCTGGGGGGAGAGGTATGCACGACGCTTCTTGCCCTTTCTGGGGAGCTTGACGCCGCGTGCGGGGTTGGACGCGATGCGGCGGTCCAGTACCGCGACGTCGAGGATTGCTGCGAGGACGCCGTACGCGCGGATGACGACGGATGCCGAGCGAGTCTTGCCGTCGTTGTTCGTGAACCGGGTCACCCATGCGCGCACCTCGGAGTGACGAATCTCCCCGATTCGGCGGTTGCCCCACTCGGGTTCGATGTGCAGCCGCCACGCGGTCTCGAGCGGCGTGTACGACGACACTTTCAGGTGCGTCTGGTTCGCGAGCCAGGCGGCGCCGAGCTCGCGGATGGTGGCTTTGGCGCTACCCGGGTCCATATACTCGCCGCGGTTTGCTGCAACCGTCGTCGACGCCAGGAACGCTTCGGCGTCCCTTTTGAGCTTGAAGCCTCCCTTCTCGCGTGACTTCCGGTCGGGGTCTCGGTAGCGCACCCGGTAGCGGCGCCCTGCCTTGGTTTCGTAACTCTCGATGCTGCCCATGATGATGTTTCCGTTTCCGGTCGCTATCTGCGTCCTCTTCGGTATCTATGCGCGGGGTTTGGACGAGGTGTGAAGGCGGCAAAATGCGGTCTTTCGCACCTCGCCGTTTCCGAGTGCATAGAGGGCATTGAGGCACTCGGCTCCGAGGCCTCCCACTCGAGCAGGGTGGTAACGCTTCATCGAGAGGCACTCATGCCCATTTATTTGACCCCTGACCAGGTCGCGAGCCTCGTTCCCGGACTCACTCGCGGCAAGCTCGCGCAGATGCGATTCCAGGGCACCGGCCCGAACTACCGCAAGCCGACGGCAAAGACAGTTCTGTACGTCGAGTCGGAAATTGTGGCGTGGGTAGAAAGCACCGCGCGCTGGGGTGCATAACGCTTCTGTCGGACGCGACATTACGACGGGCCGTCTTCTTGGGTGTCCATGGGGCCGAGACCGATAATGCCCCCGGGGAGATTGCCTGAAAGGTGCGCAAAGTCGGCATCCCAGACCTCGTTGCGCAGCCGCCAGAGAAACTCGTTGTGAAGACTCAGCGATAGAAGCGGCTCGTAGTATTGCGCGATGTCGATTTCCGGGTCGTCGACGGTTTCGCGCTCCTTGAGGCCATCAGCTTGGGCTTGGGCAACACTGGTGCGAAGGGCCTCGAGGGCCATCCGCAAGCGCATAGCGTCTTCGTCCATCTTTAGGAGGCCTTGAAGCACGTTGTCGGCTTGGGTTCGGATTAGATGCATTCGCGCCTCAGGGGTTACTCGGACGCTTTCCCAGTCGTATAGCTGCTCAAGGGGAACATCGAGGATTTCAGCGAGCCCGTACGCTTCCGACGCCGTTACCTTGCGGTCGCCGTTCTCTACCTTGTGGATCGTCGCTTGGTGGAATTTGTATCCGAGATCTGCCATGCGCTCAGCAAGCTCGGCTTGCGAGAGGCCTTGTGCCTGCCGTTCCCGTTTCAATCCAGAGATAAATGCGCGGTCCCAGTAGTCGGCGAATTCACGATGATCCATGAACTGCACACTAATCCAGTTTGGTATTGCAAATCAAGCCAACTTAGAGTTATTCTAAAACAGTGGCACTAACGAAACTGAATTAGAATAATCGAAGGAGAGGGACATGGATAGATACATAACTCCGGATCGTGTTTGCGAAATCGCGCCGGGCATGACGAAGAACTCGCTCGCGCAATTGCGTTTTACCGGCACTGGGCCGCGGTACTACAAGCCCACCCCGAAGAAGGTCCTTTACAAGGAATCGGAAGTCATCGAGTGGATTGAGTCGAGCGCTCGACTAGGGACCGCGCTCGCGGCCGTCTGATCGGTGTCTGCACTCAAAGCGCCGCGGAACCACATCGCGGGAGAGCGGGGAGTTGTCGAGCAACTACTTCGTCGGGGCATGCAACTTGCCGACGATCAGAAGCTCGATGTCTCACCGTCGAAACTGTCCCGAGTCATCCGCGCATACGTTCGCAGGTTCGAGCGTGAGATGACTAACACGGAAATGCTCGAGCAGTATTTCCTCGCGCACGGTGACCCCGTGGGCGAGTCCGCCATACGCAATGTCATGGCAAAGAAGAAAGCCCTCAGTCTGAACGGCGTTGGAGCGCCAAATGTTCAGGCGAGGGCGAAGAAACCCAACCCAACAATCACGCAGGAGAAGGATCAATGACTTCAACAACCACGATACCAGACCCCATCGACCACCTCGAGGAGTACGACAGGAAACACGCCATAGCCAAGGCCACACCCTGTGGAGTAACCGAATGCTGCGGTGAATTGCACGACCCCATCGCCCCTCCGAACGAGTGGACACACTCCCTGCCCGATCTTGAGTTCGAAGACACCGCGCTGGTGGGTCTCTGGACGGAGGACACGGGAGTATTCGTGAGCGACATCGACATGCATGCTCAAGGCGGTCGCATGACCTCTTCTGAACTTCGGCAGGAAGCGGACAAGTGGGCCGCGTACCCGGCGTTCCTGAGAGCGGCAGCAGACAAGCTCGACGCGCTGAACGGCGTCGCTATCGGGGCGGCGTATGGGTGGAACCGGTGCTCAGGGGGAAGCCGGGGCACCGCATGACGTGGACGAAGCTCAGTGACGATTTCACTGACGACTGCTGGACGCTCTCAGACGCTGCTTTCCGGCTCCACACCGATGCTCTTGTGTGGTCCAACCGGAAGCTCCTGGATCTCAGGATTCCGAAGGAGGAAGTGCGCCGCTTCGCGAAGACCCCTGAGGCCGTTCCAGAACTGCTGCTCGGTGGCTGGTGGACGGAAGAGGGCAACTCTTACGTCGTGCTCCATCACGCCCGCTACCAGCGCACCAAGGCCGCTGTGATTACACAACAGCGAGTCAACAAGGAAAACCGTGCACAACGCGGGAAGGCGACACCACCCACACGGGAGCAGGCAGTCCGCTTTCCCTCATCTAACGATTCGTTCAACGAGTCGAAGAACGATTCGCACGACGAAATGGACAGGACAGGACTGGCTAATTACGAAGAAGGAGATGAAAGGGCTTTGAACGTGGAAGAGAGCACCGGAGCGGTTGGTGCTTGGCCTGTTGTCGCCATTCCCGGTTCAGTTTCAGATTCGACCTCATTTCACATTCCGATGGAGGTGGCGTGATGCGTTTCGCCGCACCAGAGGTTTTGCCTCTCATGGCTGAGGCGTATGCGTACGGGATCAGCTTCGAGTGGAAGCCGGATGGCCTCGAGGTGTTGGGGGTCACGAATCCACCGCCTGCACTGATTGACGACATTCGGACTCGCTCGAAGGAGATCCGTGACGTGCTCGCCATTGCCCAAGTGTCGTATGACTCCGGTGGGGCGATTGTGCGTGACACGAACAGCACGACCGATTACTCATTGACCCCTGAATTGTGGTCTGACACTTGTCCCCTCGATGGGTGGCCTTCCACTACTCATGACCATTCCGAGAAAGCAGAAGCATGAACAACTTTGAAGCCGTACTCGCAGTACTCAACAAGCAACCGATGATGTTCTCCACTGTCATGGGCGAGCCCGTGGGGGTCACGGACGCAGCAGCGATTGCTAATGATTCGCTCTACCTCGCCGTTGACCTGGCTGCGCATCCGGACGGCCCCGAAGAGATCACCCGTGTGCTGATGAAGCACGGTGAACGGGTGGGGGTCGATCTGTTTCACCCCCTCGTGATTGGAGCACTGAACATCATCCTGACGAGCATCACTGCGCCAGCATTTGATGAGCTTAGGAAGCGTTCTCCAAAGACGGACATGCGAAAAGAGATGAGGCGCAACCTCATTGAAATGGAGATTGCGAATGGAGAAGGGAAGCCACAGTGACATGCGAACCGGAGCGACGGGGGTCTACGACAGACTCGACACAGAAGCACCCCGGTTTTCTCGCCCCGAAAGGTAAGCCATGACAGACAGCACCGACGAAGCTTTCAACGACCTAGTGAATAGCAAGCTTCCCGAACTTCGCAGATACTCCGACAAGCACGCGGAAGACGTTGTAGTGCAGCTAAGCCAAGAGGACGGGGAGAACCTGACGGTCTACGCCACTCCGGACGAGATCGACGCTGCGATAAAGCTCCTTGCGGCGGAGATCATGTCGGCTGAGGGCAAGATACCGCCGAGTCTGTACACGCTTCAGGCGGAACCCGCTCTGTACCGAATCCATGTCGTCACGTCGGCAGCGGACCTGTTCACCCAGTGGGTGCTCCATGAGGCCAACGAACTTCAACTTCCAGCGTTCATGCGGAATTTTCAGGCATTCGTCATGGGCTGCCGCCAGAGGAAGATTCTCGAAGACGACTGAACCATAACCAACAGCTAACAAAGGCCCGCTCACCAGCACAGGTGGACGGGCCTTTGTCGTTCCCGAAAGGAACAGAACATGTCCCAACTCGCAGCAGGCGCACCCTGATGGCGGCACGCAGATACGCCGGCTCAACCGTCATCCTCGACGGTCGAGACGCAGCGATGCTCTGGCGTGCAGCCAAGCTCAACGAACTACGAATCCATGCCCGTGGGCAGAACGACGAGCTCTATCGAACACTGGTTGAAATCTATGAAACGGCACTCTCGTACACCGATTCCCTGAACGGAAAATTCCAAGGTCAGAGTGCGGAAACAGGAGGAGATTGGTTGTGGTGGAACACGTCTGAGCTCGCAGCGAGGGCAGGTTCCACACCCCGAACGATAATCAACCACATCAACCGGGGATGGCTCCTGGCTGAACAACAGGGCAGGCAATGGCTCATCCCCGTCGCCGAAGGCAAGAAGTACTTAGCGAGCCTCAAAACTCGACAACCATCACACGCAAGGGAACCACAATGACACTTTCATATATCGAAACCCAGATCGCCACCGTACGTGGAGAAGCCAGCGCCGCCCAAAACGCGCTCGCACGCCGAACCGATGAGATCAATAGGAACACCGCGCTCAGCGCTGAAGGCAAAGCAATCGAAATCAGTGAAGCAAAAGAAGCGGCAAAGATCCGTCTCGCAGCCCTGAAGGACAAAGAGAAGGCCATCGTCAAGGACGCAATCACGTCTCGTGAAAAGACACTCGACGCCAAGATGGGTTCCACCGCATCCGACCTCATCGCCTTCAGGGACGCCCAGGACCGAGCCGACCGAATCGAAACACCTGACGAAGCTGAGCGCGTCATCACACGTGCACTCCGCACAGACGACCGTTCCCTCGCCCACGCCGTGTTCCGCAGATCACTCGAAGCGAACTGGGCGGAACCCGTCAACGCGTTCAACCAGCAGAAGCCAGAGCTCGCGAGCATAGCCACCGAACTGAACCAGCTCGCCCGGCTAAACGAGAACAGCTTCCAGCGTGCGCTGGCATACGCCGCATGGTGACACCCACCACCCTCGTCCGAACCGGAGTAGTGAGGGTCAACGAACACTCCATCGAGCTGCCCGAAGAAGAAGCGCGAACGCTCTTCCTCGCGGCAGTGACCATGAGCCGGAGAGGTGGCCCACTCGCCATCACACCGGACACCATGATCGCCGCCAATCAAGCGACGCAGATCAGCATCGCCATCCCAAACGGGTTCGCTGACGAATACGACCCAGAAGCAGCCATGACAAAGCGGCGGCGCTAACTCCCAACCACACACAGATAAGGCCGACACTCACCAGGGTGTCGGCCTTCTCTGTACCCACCAGCAAAGGAACACACGCATGGATGACTACGACGACCCGAGCGAACACCGCGACTTCACAAGCCTCCGATTCAGTCACGCCGAAGAGCCATACGAAGCCTTCGAACTCGAAGACAACGACAGAGCGACAGAAGATCGCGACTACATCAACCAACTCTTCGGGCGCCGATGACGCCCACGGGGAGGTGCCCCCTGAAGGCTCGCTCACGCCCCTCCGGGTATAGGCACCATCCGTCCCCGCTAGCTGGATCAATCGCCCTATTGGGCAAAATGCGTGGCTTCACGCGCTGGAAAGGTATGAAATGACCAAATCTAGGGCCCCTTTGGGTCTCAAAATGGGCGGCAGGCGCCTGTGGAACCGCGTACTGGGCGACTTTGAGCTTGCCCAGCACGAGGAAGCAGTGCTTTTGCAGGCTTGTCGCATCGTTGACGTGCTCGACCGACTGCAAGTTGTCATCGATGACGGTGAGGTTGTCGTGTCGTCTCCTCAGGGGATGAAAACAAATCCGGCGATTGTCGAGTTCCGTCAGCAGGCGGTGACCCTAGCGAAGTGCATGGCGTCCCTGCGAATCCCTGTGGAGATGGAAGACACTCTTCGGCTCCCTCAGCAGCGTGTTGGCGTGCGTGGGGTGAGGTCTGAATGAGGCGACGGTCAACTCCCGCGAACTTACAGGGTTTGCAAGAACCTGCTTGGCCCGTATGGGTGGACGACTTCAAGGCACCGGTGAATGTGCGATTGCAGCGGTGGAACGAGTGGGTTGCGAAGTACTACGACCCGCTCATGGAGGCGCGCAGGAAGTACGAGGTCGAGCACCCCGCATTCGTCTTCGATTCGGTGAGCATGCCGGATCAGCCGTGGGACCCGAAATCGATATGAGCCGCAACAAGAACCGGGCCGACGTGCCCAACAACTGACGCTGCCGAAAGGCACGCACAAACCACAACTGAATAAACAACTGAATAGAGGGACAACCAATGTCCGATAGAACCGTCAAAGTCTCGCTTGTCGCAGAGGTCAACAACTACCTCGCCGGGATGGAAAAGGCCGCGAAGGCCACGAAAGAACTGGGTACCGACGCTGAGAAGCTGGCCCAGAAAAAGGAAGCGTTCGACGTTCTAGGCAAGGCGTCCATCTCGATGGGCATCGGTGCGTCGGCAGCTATCGCGCTGGCTGTTGCGAAGTACGCCGAATTTGACGCCGCAATGTCGAACGTTCAGGCGGCCACTCAAGCGACTGCCGCTGACCAGGAGAGACTGTCTGCTGCGGCTCTCGAGGCTGGCGCGTCAACCGTGTTTTCGGCCACTGAGTCTGCGAACGCGATTGAGGAACTTTCCAAGGCCGGCCTCGACACTGCGGACATCATGGGCGGCGCCCTGAAGGGTTCTCTGGACCTTGCATCCGCCGGTCAGCTCGGTGTTGCCCGGGCGGCTGAAATCTCCGCTACGGCCCTTCAGCAGTTCAACCTCGACGGCGATCAAGCAGGGCATGTTGCTGATGTTCTCGCCGCTGGTGCAGGTAAAGCGATGGGGTCCGTCGATGACCTGGCCGCTGGACTGAAGTTCGTTGCACCTGTCGCCAACGACCTGGGGATCTCGCTCGAAGAAACCACGGGCACGCTCGCTTTGTTCGCACAGCAGGGCATCATCGGTGAGCAGGCTGGTACTGGTCTCCGCGCGGTCCTTTCGTCGCTCACGTCTCCGTCAGCCCAGGCGGGTAAAGAGATCGAACGGTTGGGCATCAACCTCTACGACGCCAACGGAAAATTCCTAGGGATGGAGAACGCAGCCGGCGAGCTGTCGAAGGCGTACTCGGGCATGGATGATGCGTCACGCTCAGCGTCCATGGGCATCGTGTTCGGCCGGGAAACGATCACCGCTGCAACGTCCCTGTACAAAGCAGGAGCTACCGGCGTCGATGAGTGGACTCGGGCTGTTGACGATTCGGGTTACGCCGCGCAGGTCGCGAAGGATCGTCTCGACAACTTGAAGGGTGACGTTGAAGCGCTCGGTGGCGCGTTCGACACCGCACTGATTCAGACCGGTTCCGCGGGCAACGACGTGCTCCGTGAAATGACGCAGACGCTCACTGACGTGATCGACCTGTACAACGCCGCTCCTGAACTGGTGAAGGGGGTTGTTCTTGCTACAGGTGGGCTCGCTGCCGCTGTGGGCCTCGCTGGGGGCGCGTTCCTGCTCGGGACGCCGAAGGTTGCCGCGTTCAATGCCGCGCTCGCCACAATGGGGCCTACGGCCCAGAAGGCTGGTGCGCTTCTTACGGCGTCGATGGGTCCGGTGGGTCTGTCCGTGGCAGCGGCGGCAGGTGGGCTCGCCATCTTCGCTGGCGAGCAGGCCGAAGCGAAAGCGCTCACGGATTCCCTCACAGAGTCGCTCGACGCGAACACGGGAGCCTTCACCCGGAACACCCGGGAACAGGTCGTCAACGCGCTCCAGGCGATGGGTCCGCTGATTGATTCCGCGAAGACTCTCGGCCTGAGCACGAAGGATCTCACTGACTACGTTCTCGATGAGGGCGACGCGATCCGCGACGTGAACAAGGTGCTCAACGAACAGCGCGACCCGCTTTCCGAGGCAGCGGTTTCGGCGGACGTGGTTGCTAAAGCCATTGGCGGGCTGACGGACAAGACGAAGGAATCGCAGAAGCAGTGGCATGAGCAGAAGAGCGCCATGGGTGATGCGACCGATGCCGCGAAGACGAACACCGACGCCCTGGACACGCTGCAAGGCAAAGCGTCAGACACTGGGGCAAGTGTCGATGAACTCTCGGACGCCATTCGGGGGTTCGGCTCGGAAACGCTCTCAGTGCGTGATGCAAACCGTGCGCTCGAGGATTCCTACGACACCCTCGAACAGTCGCTGAAGGACAACGGCAGCACGCTGGACATCACGACAGAAGCGGGACGTGCGAATGAAACAGCGCTCGACGGTATTGCCCGCGCTGCTCTTGAGGCGTCGGCGGCAACACTCGACCAGACCGGCTCGCAGGTAGACGCCAATGCCGTGCTCGCAACCGGTCGAACTCGCCTCATTGAGATGCTTGGACAGCTTGGCATAACGGGTCAGGAGGCTGAAGCGTACGCCGACAAGCTGGGCTTGATCCCAGACAACGTGTACACGGCGGCGAAGGTAACCGACGTGGACACGGCTGAGGCGATCCTGGCGAACCTTGCCCGGAACCGAACGGCAATAATTCAAGCCCAGATCAAGCAGACGGGTGCTGATCCGGGTCAGGTGAAGGCTGCATACAACGCGACGGGTGGAACGATCCGGGGACCAGGAACCGGCACCTCTGATTCGATCCTGTCGTGGCTGTCGAACGGCGAAGAAGTCATTCGCGCGTCGTCGGCTGAGAAGTACCGACCGCTGCTGAAGGCGATCAATGCCGATGCAGTGGGTGACCACATAAAGGGACTCGCTCTGGGAGGCACTGCCGGTGGTCCGCCGGAGGGCTCGTTCGCGTGGATGGCATCACAGATCCCCGACGACACCGCGCGAGGTTACGGCGCGTACGGGGCGTATGGCCATCCAAGTTACGCAACGAACAACCAAACCACGTACGTGAATTCTGGCCCGTCAGAAGTTGTGCTCAGCGGTGTCACTCTCGTCGTGAAAGACGCAGGCGGTGGACTCGTCGGGCGAATGCAACTGGAAGCGGATCATCGCATCAGCATCGCGGACCAGACGAACTCACGTCAGCTCCGGCGCGGACGCCAGTAACAAATAGCCCCCAGCGTCTTCGGATGCTGGGGGCTATCTTGCGTTATTGGCTAGCCACAGCCGTTAGTAGGTACCCGCCGAACGGAAGATCCGTTCGTTCTCGGCTCGAACTTCGCCGGGCAGGTTGAAGAGATCAAAAATAAGCCATATCGAGGCTGCTATGAGAAGCACAAAACCCACGCCGATGAAAGTGGTCGCCCAACCTCCCCACCACAGCACCAGGAACCAAATGCCTAGGCTTGTGTTACCCAAGTAGAAGTGATGGGCGCCGAATCCACCGAGCAGTAACAGGAGCAGATATGCCGTTCCGACATCTTTCTGACCGAGTCTTGCCGGTTGGCTGAGGGTGCCGGCTCGAGGCGCGTAAGGCCCCCATGCGGTCCCGTCCCACCATCGCAGCATTCCGGTGGGATCGGTGTACCAACCTGGGGATACCTTTGGCAGCATTTCACTCATCGTGCTCTAGCCCCAGCGTTAGAAGTGCGGGAATGCGCGCGACCCATACCCAACGGAGGGCGCACGCGGGGCTAGGGAGCACGGACATGCTGCGATCCTACGGAACCCGTGACCTAGCACGGACACGCCTGAACACCCCAGAGCGGGGCGTATTAGCTGCTCACAGCTTTACGAGCCCGCATTCGGGGCATTCCCACACGGCAGCATCGCCGCTCTTGACGGCTTCCATCCGCACCAGACACTTCGGGCAGTTGGGCGTTTCCAAGTCGCTCATGGAGTGAGGGTATCTCGAGCGCTACAGGAAACCCATGGCGCGGGAAAAACAGCGCCGTGTAGGGTCCTGCCCATGATCAGCGAAAACGAAGAACCGAGAGACATTCGTCCTCAGCCTCAGCCCCTCGCGTACTCCGTCAAAGGTGCTGCTGAAGCGGTGGGAATCTCACCAGCCCTGCTTGAGCGTGTCATTGCTCGCGGGGATATCAACCCTCGATGGGTGGACGGCAAACGGATTCTGCCGACAACCGAGTTGCTGGCGTGGATCGAGAGCCTGCCATACGCGCGGTGAGCGGAGTCCGCGAGAAGCCCGCCAACTATCTCAATGTCTTTCCTCGATTCACAATCCTGCGCTCGGACTTCTCGCGTTCGCGGGTCTCTCGATCCTTTGCCGGCGCGTACAAGGTTCCCAAGCCTGCCGTCGCCAAGAGGACGAAGAACAGGCCGACCAGTATCGTAAGGGCCCACAATATGGCGGCGAACAAAGGGGCTGTTGTTCCCAGAGCCCAGGATGCGAGTGCGTAGACGATGGCCCCGCCTCCAAGGGAAACGAAGATCAACGCAGCGACGTTTGAGCCGTTCAGCTTGCGGCCGATCCGACTGATTTCGCGATTGCTCAATGCCTTAGTCTCGGCTTCTAGCAACAGATCAATGTGTCTTGCTGACACCGATTGGTCGCTCAGCTTGGAGCGCAGCTCTGCATGATGCAAGGTACGTCGCGCTAAACCACTTCCGAGATCCCCTCTCAATAGCGGTCCCACGACCACAGTCAAGATCGCGACGACAACGGCTGACCAAAAGGGGATCATTTCGCTCATCGGTTCCTACCGTTCGATTTCGGAGCTGTCGGTGCTGGCTAGATTCGAAATGTGACTGTCAACGCTGTGTCAGAAAGTTGACCGTGGTCGTTGCTGTCGAGTCGCTATTCATCACAACAGTGCACTCGAATTCGCTTCGGACCTGCGCACCGAAACCGTTCTCGGAGTCAACAGTCCCCGTCACTGTCCATGTGCCCGAGCCGTCGGCCCTGCTGTCGAACTCGGCAGTAGCCGGGGACTTTAGCAACTTCTCTATGCGGGTTTCACACTGGGCGATTGCCTCGTACTGATTGTTGTTCGAGTTCGGCGCATCATCCGTGGACCCAGCAAGGGCCGCACAGCCGCCAAAGATGAGGGCCACGACGACGAGCAAACCGAAGCACCCGAGGCAGCTCTTGCCGGGACTAAGCGGCTTGCCGACTTTTGCCTGCTCGGCTTTGATCCACTCAGTTGAACCCTTGACTGGTTCAGACATTCACAGGGCGCTCGAGTACGACGTTCAGCGGCGTGTAGCCGCTGCCAGTGCGGGTGGTGGTTACGACTCGCCAACCCTGGGCCGCGTACTCGTTGAGTTCCATTGACACAACCGCGTCGAACCCAACCGTTTTCGGCACGGGCCCAACTGGGAGGGTCGCGTAGATGTACTCAAATGCTGCCGTCATGGGGTGAGCGTATCGTGCGGATAGGGGTGCAGAGTATGCCTACTCCGGGTGACTCTTGCTGAGCGGGCAGAATCTTCCTTTTCGTCGTTCCCTTATGCGCGTAGGTCTCCCGTCCGGCATTCGGGGCACACGTTACGCACGAGATTTAGCGCCGCCGACCGCATTCAATAGGAGCTCGGCCGATTCGTGCGCCAATGTGCGACCAATGTGCGACGGTTCTGGTAGGCTAATCACATAAACACCGGCCCCTCTTGTAGTCTTCGAACTGCTACGGGCCGGTTTTCTTTTGGGCTAGATTCAAGCCATGCAGCCGTACACCAAGAGTTATCTCTGCCTTAGTGATCAACTCTCTCACTTACGGGGCAAGGGGCTCGACTGTTCGCCCGACGCAGAAGCACTGGAAGCCCTCCACGACTATGGCTATTACCGCTTAGGGGCGTACACGTATCCGTTTCGGCGGCTGCTTGCCCCAGGCGAACAACGCGATACGGCATTTCAGTTCCGCGCGGACGACTATGTCCCCGGCGCGAAATTGAAGGATGCGGTTGCATTGGCTCGGTTCGATCACGGGCTCCGTGATAAGACCTTCGATGGCATAGCTGCCTTGGAGCTCGCCATGCGCTTCCAGATCGCGCACGTACTCGGCAAACGCGATAAGTTCGGTCAAACTCGAAGGAACGCCCTCGACCCAAAGGCCTGTGCAGAGTTGCCGCCATCGAGCGGCACAGGTCAGCACGCCGACATGTTTGACTTTTGGGTCGCCCAATACGACAGGCTCATTGAGCGTGCCCGCTCGGAAGACTTTATACAACACGTGGCGGCGAAATACTCTAGCGAAGTGCCCATCTGGATCGCGGTCGAAACCTTCGACTTCGGAGGCTTGACTCGCCTGTATGGCCTGCTTAACAAATACGATCAGAACACGATCGCGAACCGATTCGGTGTCTCGAACGGAGTTGTATTCCACAAGTGGCTCGTAGGCCTCGGGATCATTCGCAACCACTGTGCGCATCATAACCGCCTGTGGAATAGGCAACAGTCCCGAGCTCTAGGGCCCATCAACGCCGCGGTGGTTGAACCGGATCTACACCATCTGGCGCATAGCCCGCACCGTAAGAAGCTCTACGTTTGGGCGGCCGTTCTCGCATACGCGCTTCGAAGTTACGATGACACGTCGAACTGGCATCGAACGTTCGCGACCCAAGCGAAGAAATTCCCCAACATCAGTGGCGTCAGCCTTGAGGGTGATATGGGATTTCCGGTCGGATGGACGGCTCTTGACCTCTGGTGCGCACCTCCCGCAACAAGCCGGTCACTGCCTACTCCACTCAGATAAGGTCCTATGAATGTCGCGGAATTTCCCTGCCACCGGCGATTGCGCGGCGCTTGAAAGCTCAGCTAGGTTTCACCAAACTGCAATGGGGGCATTCCCATACCGCCGTGTCGCCATGCTCGACTGCTTCCATCCTCACTAAGCACTGTGGGCAGTTGGGTGTGTCATATGACCCTGAGTCGTCGCTCATCGCTTAGGCCTTCACTGGGAGGTTTCGTGATGCGCGTTCCGTGCGTTCCCATTCGTGCAGCCGCTCCCGTCGATGGAGATAGAGCAAGACCCAAGCGCCATAAGAGCCCCACATCGCCCACCCAGCCCAAGGGGGTGGATAGGAAATCCAATCCCACCCCATGCCATAGCCCAGGTTCCAGGCCAAAATGGCGAGGTAGAGGAACCCAAGCGCGTAAAGGGTCCAACGCAGCTTCTTCTTTTCTCGCCTCCCGAGGGCTTTGATGCCCCATTCGGTAGCAGCCTCGTCACGTATGCTCTCGAGCATCTTTCGCTGGGGGGACGTGTGCTTCATCGTGTTGATGACTGCCCCGAGCTTTTCCAGCTGATGTACGCCCGAGCGGTCCTTAATCGCTGTGATGAGTGTCACGACAGCCGTGATGACGGCAACAGCGACGGTGAGGACCCCAATAATCATGTCGTCCACATTCTGCATCCCTTCAGTGAAGCGCCCCTCCGCGTCTGGGTGAACACATGATGCCGCACCAGCCAGTCGGGCGCTAGCCCGTCCGTATCCTCCGCACATGCCGACCCGGTGCCTCAGGTAGGTTGGTCGCGTGGAAAGCCAACACACATCTCTTGCTGCCCGGTTCGCGAACGTTGCCTTCCATCTCGCCGTCGAGACATTACGTGAAGACGCAAAGGCGCACCCGCACATCCTTGCGGTGCAGGCATCATTTTGGGCCTGCTGTCTGGACGAGATGCTCGAGCAGCTTCCGGGGTATACCAACGCGCGGAACAGCGACCCTGATGGCTCGGTGCTCCTCGGGTTACGTATGGCTCGTAACGCGGCCACCCATGGTGCCGTCGTTTGCGCCACTCACTCTGGCGGACTCGAATGGCCGATTACCTATCCGATCAATTGGTCAAATGATCGAACATGGGCCCCAACGAGTACCGTCGTGGAAGCTCTCGGCAAGCCCCCACGACAAGCGATGATCGAAAGCTACGAGAACCTCGTCAGCGGGCTTACGGTGATGCAGCCTCTCGACGGCGCACGCGCTTGGCTGCGTCGGGCAGAGAGCCAAGGGTTTCTGCTCCACGAGTAATGTCGGCGGCCTTCGATAGCCTCCGGCCATGGAAATCAACTACATTCAGCTACTTATCGATGCGATCCCTGCTGCTGCCGGGATCTTCGTCTCTGCATTTGAGGCTCAGCCCTGGCCTTTTGTCATTATCGCCGCCCTCGCCGTGTGGGGCCTCGTTTCGCCGACCCCGAAGCGACGACGCAGACGCGCGTAGACCTAGACCAACGGCCAATTCAAGTAATTGAATGGCTCCATGGAGATTGGTCAAGTGTGGGCGTACCGCGAAAAGCAGGGTGCACCGTTGCTCGAAGTTGAGATACAGAAGCTTCGGCTGACGTACCCGCCACGGGCTCGGGTCGAGTTCATGGATGACCGGTTCGGAGGGGATACGAAATGGGTGCCAGCCGGCAGATTGAAGTGCCCCTGGGCACAGCGCGACAACCTGCTTGAGTACGAAGCCCGATGGGTAGATTTAGAGGCGGACGGCCGACCAGATGCCAACGAGCGAGATGTCGTTCAGGACGTGTTCTGGGATTTAGCGCCGGACGTGATCGAGCTTTACTACAACGGTGCCATGGGTATCGGCGAGATTAGTGACGTGGACCGGTTGGCCGAAATGCTTGGGTGGAGCAAGGAAGAGATTTCTCAGAGCCCAGGTGCCATGCTCGATGAAGGTGTCCTCCGTGTGCGCTGGTTACTGACCCGTCGCATCGCGCAGGAGCTCATTCGAAAATCACCTGGTCGAGCTATCCGATTGGCGGTTAAGGAGCGCACGCTGATCAACCACTGGGTAGATGAACGCGTGGAGAAGGTATTGGATCACGCTCCATGGCTGAAGGAAGAAGAAGTTAGGGCAGAAACGGAAGAGAAATATGATTCATCTTTCGCACGTGCCCGGATCATCGAAACTTGGGTGGGGGCGGATGAACAGCTCCGTTACGCGGAGCATGAAGCGCTCGTACAGAAGTTTGATCAGTTGGCACGCCTAGCGCGCCGTGCCGTGCCGCTGCTTCGAGATCGGCGCACGAAGTCAGCTAACAAGCTTGCGGATGAGATTGAGGCGATTGCTGCTGCATCACCGCCTGACACCAAGATCACCGTCCATGATCCGGAGCGGGCTGAGGTACCCTAACCCCCACAAACCCCCCACAAGTTCTCGGCATCTCACTGAATTGAAACGGACCGACGTGATTCAAAACCCCTGAGATTCCGGGCCTCTGTGAATTTGCTGGCGTGATTCCGCGGGCACAAAGCGGGTTCGAATCCCTCACTCGCCACACTACGTTCTCTCGAGCTTTCGGATAAGTCGTCCGAAACCTCGAGTAACACAGATTGCCCCCGGTTTCCGGGGGCTTTTTTGTTGGGCCATCGCTGGCCCCATGCGCAAACTGCAGGACAGCAAGCCGATTCTTCACGTTCGGCGCCGTTGTGCTCATGGCCGGGGTTGGTTTCGTTGAGGAGGTGCTTGAACGCCGTGGTCACGGTCAGCCCAGGATGGGGCTTTCGTTGGGGTACCGGTAAAGCTGGCGACGTTGCCGGACCGCGAGTGCCGCCGCGAGACTGATGGGGCCGACCCGTCCGGCGAACATCAAGAGCGCCAGGATGTACTTTCCGCTCGGCGGCAACTCTTCGCTCAATCCAACGCTGAGGCCGCAGGTCGCGAATGCAGAAATGACCTCGAAGAGGATGCGATCCAGTGGTTCTCTGGTCACCGCCATGATGAGACCGGTCGCAACCAGAATCAGGGTTGCGGCGAGGAACAGCACACTGATGGCGACGCGGAGGGCTCCTTGCGGGATGGTTCGGCCAAACACGCGTACGTCGGTATCGCCTCGGGCTTCAGCGATGATCGCGAGGAACAGCACGGCAACAGTGGTGACCTTGATGCCACCGGCGGTCGAAGCGGACCCACCACCGGCGAACATCAGGGCGTCGGTTGCGAGCAGGGTGATCGGTTCAGACGAACTGGGATCCACAAGGCTGAAGCCGCCGGACCGCATCATCGTTGAGGCGAACAGGGCGTTGAACAGCTTCTCGCCGAGAGGCATGTTCCCGATTGTGGAGCTGTTCGACCATTCCAATGCGGCCCAGAGAACGCCGCCAATGACCAGAAGAACTGTCGTCACCAGAAGGGTGAGTTTCGCGTGGACGCTCCACTTCCGAACCTCGAACTTCGCAGACATCAGCACCATGAATACCGGGAAGCCGAGGCTCCCAATGAACACCCCAACCATGATCGGCACGAGGATCCAGCCGTTTCCGACGAAACCGACGAGGCCGTCCGGGTGTGACACGAATCCAGCGTTGTTGAACGAAGACACGGCATAGAAGATGCCGTGCCACAGCCCCTGCAGCCACGACCGGTCAGCGACGATGAAGCTGGGAACGAGGAATGCAGCCAGCGCGAGTTCGATGGAGAGCGTGGTGAGAACCACGATTCGGAGCAGGCTCCCCACTTCGCCGAGCTTGCCGGTACTGATGCCCTGCTGCGCGAGAAGTTTGTTTCGCACGCCGAGCTGGCGGGTCACCGCGCGGGCGAGGAGAGATGCGATAGTGACGATGCCCAAGCCACCGATCTGGATCCCGAGAAGAATCACGACCTGGCCGAAGAACGACCAGTGCTCTGCCGTGTTCACGGTGACCAGCCCCGTCACTGTTACCGCCGAAACAGCAGTAAAGAATGAATCGTCGAGTGCCGTCGCTCGGCCGTCTCTCGCCGCAATCGGAAGGCTGAGCAACAGCGTGAAGACGAGCGTTACCAGCGCGAACACGATCAGAGCTACGCGCGCGGGTGAACTCCTCGCGATCTGGTCGATGAGTACCCGTGGGTGGCGCCACATGCCGCGAGGGAGCGAGCGAGAGGGACCGCGAGCGAGATCTGTCACGCGAGCAAGATCTGTCATTGGGTCGCCCTCCGTGGTCCACGGATTACCGCTGTCAGAACGATCAGCCATCAAAGGCCAACCGGACTGCTGCCAGGCAGCGCATCAGTCTATACACGAAGGCCAGGGGAGTCGAAGGGCCTCCGGCAGCCCCACCGCACGGTTGGCGCCAAGGCCGCAGGTCCCCGCGACTACCGAGGTCGTCCGAACCAGGATTTCCTGTCCTACGTCTGGCCCAGACGATAGCCTGACGTCTGACCGGCACCATCGACGATGCGAGGACATGTGGACGAACAACAGCAAGCTTTCATCGAGACCTTCCGTCGGTTCATGGATGACGTCCTTCTTGCTCCCCGTCCCGCGGTGGATGCCATCACTCCTCTTGGTGAGGTCGTGCAGGAGTTCCTGCAATCCGAGGTCGCGCTACTTCCGATGGTGACCGAAGAGCTGCCGATGCACCGGCTCGTTGATGCCGACATCGCACTCGATGAACTCACCGCGCCGGGTTCGGTGATCGGGATTACCGGCGGCCAGCAGCGCGAGTCCAACTCGTTTCAGGAGTTGTTGAGCAGCCCGTTCGTTCGTTTCGCGCCGGGGCCGGTCGACTACGTGTCCTCACCCATCGGGCCTACGGGCGAACGGCGAGTGGTTGCGTTCGGACTGCGTCTGCTGACCGTGCACGGGCGCCGGATAGCCGTCCTGCAGCGGGGTGCCCGCCCCGAATACGGCCGGGCCAGCGCGCGGCTCGAGATCCTCGCGGCCGACGAGGCCGGCTCCACGGCGCTTCTGGTGGAGTTGCGTCGCTTGATGCTCGAGCGCAGTGTGCTTCGCGGGCAGGTGCTCTCATTCAGCGGCAACGAGTACGGTCCGAGTGCGGCGGGCATCGACTTCCTGGAGCGGCCGACGGTGGCCCGCGACCAGGTGATCCTCCCGGACGGGGTTCTCGATGACCTCACCAGACAGGTGATCACCATTGGCACGCACCGGGATGTTCTGAGGGCTTCAGGCCGCCACCTTAAACGAGGCGTTTTGCTGTACGGCCCGCCCGGATCAGGCAAGACCCTGACGATACGGCACTTGCTGAGCGAGACCCCCGACATCACCGCTGTCGTCCTCGACGGTGCCAGCATCCAGTTCGTCACGCAGGCCGCTGAACTGGCGCGCGCCATGCAGCCCGCCATTGTCGTGCTTGAGGACGTCGACCTGGTGGCGACCGATCGGAGTTTCTCGATGGGACCCCAACCGCTGTTGTTCGCCATGCTTGACGCCCTCGACGGTCTTGATGGCGACGCGGACGTCGCATTCGTGCTCACCACCAACCGCGTTGAAGTTCTTGAGAACGCGCTCGTCGACCGTCCCGGCAGAATCGACCTTGCTGTCGAGATTCCACGACCGGATGCCGATGCACGAACCCGGCTGTTCACTCTTTACGCCGACCAAATGACGCTTTCGACCGAAGCGATCGAGCGTGCAGCCGGTCGCGCTGAGGGCGCAACAGGTGCCTTTGCGAAAGAGGTCATGCGCCGCACCATGTTGCTGGCTGCTGAGGAGGATCGTCAGCCGACCGATGACGATCTGGCGGCTGCGATGGACCGCCTGCTCTCAGCCCGCGATGAGCTCACGCGCCGGTTACTCGGTGCTTCAGACGATTCGGAAGAATTCGACGATCGCGGTGATCAAGCGACGCCAGAGTCAGCGTGGGTTCCCCTGGCCTGACATCGGAACCGGGCGTGCTGACGGGGCAGGGGATGACCGTGAACGAGAACAGGGTGCCCCGCCGACGGCGAGGCACCCTGAACGAAGGTGGAGAAGACTTACGCGGCGACGAGCGCTGCGTCGCGGACGGTCTCCATGGCCTTGGCCCACACGACGAGCTGGTCGAGCATCGGCGCAACGGTCGCGGCCGAGAGCTCGGTCGGTGCGAAGGTGCTGAAGTTCTCGAAGTCGGTGAAGAGGCTGAACATGCCGGTCTTCTGAACGTGGGCGAGCTGGAGCTCCGAGAGGATTCCGCGGAGGTGCTCGACCGCACGAACGCCCGAAGCTGATCCGTATCCGACCATGCCGGCTGCCTTGTTGTTGAACTCGGCGTTCAGGTAGGAGAGCGCGTTGGCGAGGGCCGGGGTAACGGAGTGGTTGTACTCGCCGGTGATGAAGATGTATCCATCGAACTCGGCGATCTTCTGGGACCATGCCTTGGTGTGGTCGTTCGCGTAGTTCTGGTACGCGGCGGGGTATCCCTCATCGAGGACCGGCAGGTTGTAAGCCGCAATGTCAACGAGCTCGAACTCAGCGTCCGTGCGCTGCTGCGCCTGCGCGAGAACCCATTCGGCAACGCCGAGGTTGATGCGTCCCGGGCGGGTGCTTCCGGTGACAATAGCGATCTTAGTCATTGGCGACCTTCCAAATAGTTGATGTGTCAATTAGTCTGACGGTAACAGTCTGGGTGTCATTGATTGTCATGTCAACTAAATGGAGGTGAATCTTTCGATGAGTGCAGAAGAGTCTCAGCCACGCTGGTTGGACGACAGGGAAAAGGCCGTCTGGCTGACCCTCCGCGAGTTCATTTGGGAGTTTCCCACCGCGATTGATCGCCAGCTCCAGCGGGATTCAGCGCTGTCCGTTGTGGAGTACTCGGTGCTTGCGGCTCTCTCCGAATGCCCCGGCGCGCGAAAGCGGTCCGGCGACCTTGCCGCCGGCCTGGGCTGGGACCGAAGTCGGCTTTCCCACCTGGTCAAGCGCATGGAGGTCAAGGGAACCGTCGCCCGAGCTCATTCGGATGCTGACGGTCGAGGCCAGGACATCGCACTCACCGATGCGGGATGGGACGAAATTCGCGCCGCGGCACCGGGTCATGTGACTTTCGTGCGTGAATCGGTTTTCGATCCATTGACCCCCGAAGAACAGGACCAGCTCGAATCGATGCTGACGCGCATCCGGGCGCAGATCACTACCGAAGGCCTGTGGGGGCGAAAGAAGGCGGGGGTCGACTGCCCTCCCGACGCCACATCCGGCCCGGGTTTGACCGCGCCATCCGCAGCGTGCGATACCGCGGGCGCTGTCGAGCCTGAGGTCGACGCCCCCGAGGCGCACCCCGCGACCTGACCGTCGTCCCGCGGTCTCGAACCGCCGGGTTCAGCCCGTTGGCGGCGCCTTGGGCCTGGTCAGCGGAAGGGGTTCTCTCCACGTGCTTCCGCTCGACGCGAGGAGCTGGGATGGCAGCTTGCGTTCGTACAGCCCGTAGACGTTCTGGGTGGCCTCGGCGAGCGACCCCCAGTACCCGATCAGTTCACGCCGACCCGGGTCGGCGTGCCATGTCACCGCCCGGAAGTACAGTACGTGTCCAGGGCCGAGCTTCAGTTTCCGGATCACTGCGATCGGAGTCTGCGATGCACCGTGGGTCACCTCCCACTCGATGGCTTTCGTGAAGTTCGACAGATCCGGCATAAGTCGAATATACGTTCGAAACTCCTGACAATCAAACTCAGGACACCGATTCGGGGACATTGCCCGGCTGGCTTCTGGGTTAGCGTTGAGAGGGAACCGAGAGGACTCCCCGATGAGCGTTGAGCTGCAGAACCTTGCCACCGAAATCGCACTCCAGGCCGGTGAACTCATCCACCGTCGCCGTCGCGAGGGCGTCACCGTCGCCGCCTCCAAATCGTCGGCCGAAGATGTCGTTACCCTCGCCGACCGGGAGTCGGAGGACCTCATCCGTTCGCTGATCGCCGATGCGCGCCCCGGCGATGGTTTCTACGGTGAGGAGTCGACGGCAACGGGCAGTTCGACCGGAGTCACCTGGGTCGTCGACCCGATCGACGGCACCGTCAACTACCTCTACGACATCCCGAACTACGCGGTCAGCATCGCCGTCGTCGAGGGCGACCCTGACCCGCACTCGTGGATCGGGCTCGCCGGAACCGTGGTGAACCCGGCGGCGGGGGAGACGTTCAGCGCCTCGCGCGGCGCCGGCGCAACCCTCAACGGCGCAATGATTCGGGCGAACACGGATGTCACTCCGTCGCTTGCGATGGTCGGAACGGGTTTCAGCTATACCGCTGAGCGCCGCATCTGGCAGGCAGGAATCGTGCAGCAGCTGGTCGGCCAGGTCCGCGACATCCGCCGCATGGGCTCGGCGGCGCTCGACCTGTGCTCCGTCGCGTGCGGCCGACTGGACGCGTACTACGAGCGCGGACTCAACCCGTGGGACCACGCTGCCGGCGCGCTCATCGCCGAGGAAGCCGGCGCCCGCGTCGGCGGCCTGCACGGCGCAGCGGCGAGCCGCGACTTCACCCTCGCCGCCGATCCCGTTCTCTTCGACGCGCTCCACGAGATGCTGATCGAAGCGGGCGCGGAGGCATCCGTTCTCGGCTGACCGGTCTGCTTAACAACAGAAGCCGGGCCCGCGGGCCCGGCTTCTCGCGCGTGAGGGTTACTGGCCCTGCTCCTTGTAACGAGCCTCGGTGGCGTCCTTCTGCGGCGCCCACCATGCCTCGTTGTCGCGGTACCACTCGATGGTGTCGCGAAGACCGGCCTCGAAGTCGGAGAACTGCGGAGCCCAGCCGAGCTCGGTGCGCAGACGGGTCGAGTCGATTGCGTAGCGAAGGTCGTGGCCGGCACGGTCGACGACGTGGTCGTACGCGTCAGCGGGCTGGCCGAGCTGGGTGAGGATGAGTTCGACGACCTCTTTGTTGTTCTTCTCGCCGTCGGCGCCGATGAGGTAGGTCTCACCGATCTCACCCTTGTCGAGGATCGTGAGCACCGCGGACGAGTGGTCGTTGGCGTGGATCCAGTCGCGCACGTTTTCGCCGGAGCCGTAGAGCTTGGGGCGCTCGCCGCGGAGCACGTTGGTGATCTGGCGCGGGATGAACTTCTCGACGTGCTGGTACGGCCCGTAGTTATTGGAGCAGTTCGAGATCGTCGCCTTCACGCCGAACGAGCGGACCCAGGCGCGAACGAGCAGGTCGCTGCCCGCCTTGGTCGACGAGTACGGGCTGGACGGGTTGTACGGGGTGCTCTCGGTGAACCGGTTCGGGTCATCGAGTTCGAGGTCGCCGTAGACCTCGTCAGTCGAGATGTGGTGAAAACGCTTGTCGTGCTTCCGGGCGGCCTCGAGCAGCGTGTATGTCCCGATGATGTTGGTGTCGAGGAACGGCCGCGGGTCGTTGAGTGAGTTGTCGTTGTGGCTCTCTGCCGCGTAGTGCACGACCGCGTCGGTGTCTGCCACGAGCGAGTCGACAAGGGCTGCATCCTGGATGTCACCCTTCACGAAGGTGAAGCGATCCTCGGG
The DNA here is from genome assembly GCF_059445325.1 of Mycetocola sp. Y791. Lineage (NCBI taxonomy): Bacteria > Bacillati > Actinomycetota > Actinomycetes > Micrococcales > Microbacteriaceae > Mycetocola > Mycetocola sp. Y791. The sequence goes on from NZ_JCAIUC010000001.1 coordinate 218,811, forward strand.
CAGTCCCGCGAGCGAAGCAAGGTTCCCGGCGTAGGTGAGCTTGTCGAGCACCGTCACCGTGTGATCGGTGTTCGCGAGAACATAGTGGACGAAATTCGAGCCGATGAATCCGGCGCCGCCGGTTACGAGAAGTCTGGACACCCGGCCAGTTTACCCAGACGGATGCTGTGAGGCGCTTTTCGAAGACTCTCAGACTGCGATGGCACGATATTTATCAGCGCGCAAGCCCCGCCGCAAATTTCGGCAGACGGCATCCGCTCTCTTACCCTTGCAGACGCAAGCGACCCACGAGCCGACAGTGGCTATCGCATTCATCGAGAAAGACGCTCATGACCTCTATTACACCGGCGGGTCAGGCGGACACCGCCCCCGCGTCAAAACTCAAGCGGAGCATCACAGGTCCTCTTCTCTTCCTGTTCGTCCTTGGCGATGTGCTCGGCGCAGGGATTTACGCTCTCATGGGTGTGCTGTCGGCCGAGGTCGGCGGGGCGCTGTGGGCACCGCTCATTCTCGCTCTGCTGCTCGCTCTGCTCACCGCCGGCTCGTACGCGGAACTGGTCACCAAGTACCCGAAGGCCGGCGGCGCCGCGGTGTTCGCCGAGCGGGCGTTCAAGAAGCCGATCATCTCGTTCCTCGTCGGTTTCAGCATGCTGGCAGCCGGCGTGGTCAGCGCCGCAGGACTGTCACTCGCCTTCGCCGGAGAATACCTCGGCACCTTCCTCGACGTGCCGCCGATTCCCGCAGCCATTGTTTTCCTCGCGCTCGTCGGATGCCTCAACGCGCGCGGCATCCGTGAGTCGATGGGAAGCAACTTCGTCATGACGATCATCGAGTTGAGCGGTCTCGTCATCGTCGTCGTTGTGGTCGCCATCATGCTCGCGAACGGCGGTGGCGACGTGTCGCGCATCGGTGAGTTCCCCGCTGGCTCGGTGCCAGCGGTCGCGACCCTGAGCGCCGCGATCATCGCCTACTACTCGTTCGTCGGGTTCGAAACGAGCGCCAACGTCGCCGAGGAGATCAAGAACCCGAGCAAGGTCTACCCGCTCGCGCTGTTCGGGTCGCTCGCCACAGCCGGCGTCGTGTACATCCTCGTCGGACTCGCCAGCTCGATCGCGCTGCCGGCGAGCGAACTCGCTGACTCGTCCGGCCCGCTGCTCGCGGTTGTCGCTGCAAGCGGTGTCGGAATCCCCGAGTGGATCTTCAGCCTCATCGCCCTCGTCGCCGTCGCCAACGGTGCGCTGCTCACGATGATCATGTCGAGCCGCCTCACCTACGGCATGGCGGAACACGGACTTCTGCCGAGCGTCCTCGGCAAGGTACTGCCGAAGCGAAAGACACCGTGGGCCGCGATCGTGGCGACGACCCTGGTTGCGATGGCGCTCACCCTCGTCGGTGACGTGTCGACCCTCGCCGAGACGGTCGTTCTGCTGCTGCTCTTCGTGTTCATCTCCACGAACGTCGCGGTTCTCGTGCTCCGCCGCGACAAGGTCGAGCACAAGCACTTCAAGGTCTGGACCTTCGTGCCCGTCCTCGGCGTTCTCTCCTGCGTCCTCCTGCTCACCCAGCAGAGCGGTCAGGTGTGGCTGTTTGGGCTGCTGCTTCTCGCTGCCGGCGTCGTGCTGCACTTCGTCGCGGGCGCTGTGCGAAAGAAGCGCGCGAACCAGTAGCCGACGGAATCCTCCGCCGGGGCATCCGCTGGGCGTTGGATCACTCGAAGGTGACACTTTTTGTGGGTGATGCTCGCGCTCACCCACAAAAAGTGTCACTTTCATGCCCGGATGCCGGATGCCGGATGCCGGATGCCGGATGCCGGATGCCGGATGCCGGATGCCGGGTGCCGGATGCCGGCGGGTCTAGCTGAGCGCCAGCCGTAACCCTTCGAGCAGCGGCGTGGTCGGTCGTCCGATCAGGCGAGACAGGTCGCCTGACGTGTCCGCGAGGTCGCCGTTTCGGATGTCTCCGTCGAGGCGGACGATGAAACCGATGGTTCCCTCATCGAGACCCGCAGCCCGGAGGGCGGCGGCGTGCTCCTCCGGCGTTACCGGGGTGAAGGTGATTGCTCGTCCGGCCAGTTCACTGAAGGCCGCGGCGAGCTGGTTGCCGTCCCAGGCGACATCACCCGAGAGTTCGTAGACGGCACCGTCGTGCCCGTTCCCGAGGAGCACGACCGCTGCAGCCTCCGCGAAATCGGTTCGCGATGCGCTCGCCACGCGGCCTTCGCCTGTGCTCGCGAGGTAGGTGCCTGACGCTGTCGCCTGCGAGAAGGCGCCGACATAGTTCTCGGTGTACCAGTTGTTGCGGAGGAAGGTGAAGGGGATGCCGCTGGCACGGATCATCTCCTCGGTTGCCTTGTGCTCGGGGGCGAGCACGAGAGTGGAGGTGTCGGCGTGCGGCGCGCTCGTATAGACGATGCGCGATATCCCGGCGCGAACCGCGGCATCGACGACGTTCCTGTGCTGTTCGACCCGTCGCCCGGCTTCGCTGCCGGAAACGAACATCAGAGTGTCGGCTCCGGCGAAAGCGGCATCGAGAGTCGCGGGCTTCGAGTAGTCGACGACGGCAGTTCTGACGCCGAGAGCTGACCCCAGCTCGGCGAGTTTCTCCTCGGAACGACCGGTGCCGGTGATCTCGCCTGGCTGCGCGCCGGGCTCACGCAGGTGTTCAATGATGAGCCGGCCGAGCTGGCCCGTTGCTCCTGTGACGACGATCGACATGTCTCCCTTTCACGGCACGGCTGGTTCGTGCTCTCTCGCAGGGGGAACCGTCGGTGAGGCGATCTGCTTCCCGATTGACGGCATCCGTTGTCGAATCGATCCGGTCTGGAGTCCCGCCTAGATTCCCGCTGTACCGAGCAGGCTACCGACAGCGAACGTCGCGCCGAGGGCGAGTGCGCCACCAACGACCACTCGGATCGTCGGGCGAAGCGGTGGGCTGCCGCCCAGCTTCGCCCCCAGCGCCCCCGTGAGCGCGAGGGCGATCAGCACCGAGACGAATGTCACGGGGATGCGCCATTCGACGGGCGGCAGGAGAATCGCGAGCATCGGCAGGATCGCCCCGACGGTGAAGGCGACGGCCGACGCGAACGCGGCGTGCCAGGGGTTGGCGATATCGGCCTCGCGGATTCCGAGTTCGACCGAGAGATGCGCGGCGAGAGCGTCATGCTCCGTGAGTTCGGTGGCGACCTGGCGCGCCGTGCTTTCCTGCAGGCCGCGCTGCTGGAGCATTCCCGTCAGTTCCTCGAGCTCCTCGTCCGGCATGTCACGCAACTCGGTGCGCTCCTTCGCGACGAGAGCGCGCTCGCTGTCCCGCTGGCTCGACACCGAGACGTACTCGCCGAGAGCCATCGAGATGGCGCCTCCGATGAGCCCGGCGGCGCCCGCCGAGAGGATCGGCAGGTAGGCGGTCGTCGCACCGGCGACGCCGACGACAAGCGCCGCGGTGGAGACGATGCCGTCGTTGGCGCCGAGAACGCCGGCGCGCAGCCAATTGAGTCGACTCGCGAGGCCGTTGCTCGAGTGGGGCTCGTTCGCGTGCGAACCGGGCCCGGCGGGGTTGTCCAGCGCGCTCATGGAGGCAGTTGAGCACGGCCAGGGTCTCGGTGCGAGGGTCCAAAGGCAGGGATGCAGAAGGGGCGGATCGCGATCGCGATCCGCCCCTTCACGAGCAACTACGGTGTGCGGAGCCAGACCGTCGTGTCGCCCGGGAGTGTTTCGCCGTCGAACGCACCGCTGGAGAGGATCAGCTCAGCTCCCGCGAGCGACGCCGGCAGCGCGACATCGGTTGTGCTGGTGTTTGCCACCACGGTAACCGTGCCGTTGGTGAACGCGATCACGTCGTCGCCGAGGCCATCGATCCACTCGAGGGTGCCGAGGCCGAGTGACTGCTCCCGACGGACGCGCAGCGCCTCGCGGTACAGCTCGAGCGTCGAACCCTCAACACCAGCCTGGGCGTCACGGGCGTACGGTGCCCAGTCGGCCGGCTGCGGCAGCCAGGCGTCGCCGGTGGAGTTGAAGCCATATGCCGGAGCGTCCGCTTCCCACGGAATCGGCACACGGCATCCGTCACGGCCGTACCGCTCGCCGTTCGTACGGAACCAGGTCGGGTCCTGGCGGGCGTCATCCGGCAGGTCGATGACCTCGGGCAGGCCGAGTTCCTCGCCCTGGTAGATGTACGCGCCACCGGGAAGCGCGAGCATGAGCGCCGTTGCCGCTCGGGCGCGCTGGAGGCCGATCTCGCGAACGGGCTGGCCGGGGCTCTTCGGGCCGATGCCGTGGCCCTGCGGGTTCTCGGCGGTCAGCGCGAGCCGTGATGCGTGGCGAACCACGTCGTGGTTGGAGAGGACCCAGGTGCTCGGTGCGCCGACGGTGCTGAACGCCTCGAGCGATTCGTCGATGACAGCGCGCAGGGCGGATGCCTCCCACGGGGTCTCGAGGTACGGGAAGTTGAATGCCTGCTGCATTTCGTCGGGGCGCACCCACTTGGCCATCTTTGCCAGCGGTTCGACCCACGCCTCGGCGCACAGCACCCGGTCGCCCTCGTACTCCTCGAGGACCTGGTGCCAGTCGCGGTAGATGTCGTGGACACCTTCCTGGCCCCAGTACGGAGCGCCGCCGTCGATGTCATCGAAGTCGTCGATACCCGGCTCGAGTCCGAGCGGGGTGGTACCGCCCATGCTGCCGCCCTCGGCCGGCGGGGTGTAGTCGGGCAGGCCGTCGGCCTTGATCATGCCGTGGGCAACGTCGACGCGGAATCCATCGACGCCGCGGTCCAGCCAGAAGCGCAGGACATCGCGGAACATGGTGCGGACGTCTTCGTTGTTCCAGTCGAAGTCAGGCTGGCTCGAGTCGAAGAGGTGCAGGTACCACTGCCCGGCAGTGCCGTCGGGGTTCGTGGTTCGGGTCCACGCCGGTCCGCCGAACACGCTCTGCCAGTTGTTCGGGGGAAGCTCGCCGTTCTCGCCCTTGCCGTCACGGAACATGTAGTGCGCGCGTTCTGGCGAACCGGGGCCTGCGGCGAGTGCAGCCTGGAACCACTCGTGTGCGTCGGAGGAGTGGTTGGGGACCAGGTCGACAATGACGCGGATGCCGTTCTCGTGCGCCTTCGCGGTCATCGCGTCGAAGTCGTCGAGGGTTCCAAAGAGCGGGTCGACATCGCAGTAGTTCGCGACGTCGTAGCCGGCGTCCTTCTGCGGGCTCGTCATGAAGGGTGAGAGCCAGATGGCGTCGATGCCGAGGTCAGACAGCGAACCGAGTCGAGAGGTGATTCCAGGCAGGTCGCCGATGCCGTCGCCGTTCGCGTCGGCGAAGGAACGAGGGTAGATCTGGTAGATGACGGCGGAGCGCCACCACTCGGGGCTGGTGGGGGTATTCATGCGGCTACTCTATGGCATCCGTCTCACGCTCTGTAAGCGCTTACGGGACGGCTGAGGTGACAAATGGGTAACTGTCCCCGAAAGGGGCGCGCCGTTGCTTGTGTTTTACACATCGACCGGGTATATCTGGAAACGCTTACAGCACTTGTCGGCACCGAGAGAATGGCCTTTCGCGCTCATGGCGTCCCGAACCGGAACACTGGATCGGCTTCGTCGGCGGCCATGACGGGCAACGAGGCCTCGTTCACACACGTAATCATGAAAGGCACACCAATGAGGGTGAAAAACTCTTCGTTCCTGAAGGCGGGCGCGTTGGCGGCAGTTGCCGCACTGTCGCTCGCGGGCTGCTCTGCCGGCGGAAGCGACAAGGCAGAGGGCGATTCAGAATCGACACTGACCGTTTGGGTCGACGCGGACCGCGCGCCGGTGCTCAAGGAAGCGGCCGAAGACTTCACCGAGGAATCGGGCGTCAAGGTGAAGCTGGTCCAGAAGGACTTCACCAAGATCCAGGACGAGTTCATCGCCCAGGTCCCGTCGGGCAAGGGCCCTGACATCACCATCGGCGCCCACGACTGGCTCGGCAACTTCGTCACCAACGGTGTCGTTCAGCCGATCGAGCTCGGCGACAAGGCCGCCGAGTTCGAAGACGTCGCGATCCAGGCGACGAGCTACGAGGGCAAGACCTACGGCCTGCCGTATGCGATCGAGAACCTCGCGCTCCTGCGCAACACGGCACTCGCACCCAACGCACCGACGTCATACGACGACATGGTCGCAACGGGCAAGGCAGCCGGAACCGAGTTCCCCTTCATCGTGCAGGTCGGACCTGAGAGCGACCCGTACCACCTGTACCCGTTCCAGACCTCGTTCGGTGCTCCTGTCTTCGGCACCAACCCCGACGGCAGCTACAACGCGGAGGACCTGCAGATCGGTACCGGCACCGCCTTCGCGACCTGGCTCGCGGAGCAGGGCGCGGCTGGCAACCTGAGCACCTCGCTCACGAGCGACATCGCGCAGGAGAAGTTCAACGCCGGTGCGAGCCCGTACTTCCTCACCGGTCCGTGGAACGTCGGCGGCGCTCAGGAAGCCGGCATCGACGTTGCCGTTGACCCGATCCCGTCCGCAGGCGGACAGCCCGCACAGCCCTTCGTCGGCGTGCAGGCCTTCTTCGTCTCTGCGAAGAGCAAGAACACCCTCGCGGCCAACGAGTTCCTCACGAACTTCATCGCCACCGAAGACGTTCAGACCGCTCTCTTCGAAAAGGGCCAGCGTCCGCCGGCCCTCACCGCCTCGTTCGAGGCTGCGGCAAGCGACCCCATCGTCGCCGCATTCGGTGCGGTGGGCGTCAACGGCGTCCCCCAGCCGACCATCCCGCAGATGGGTAAGGTCTGGCAGTTCTGGGGTGTCACCCAGGCAGCCATCATCAACGGCGAAGGTGACCCCACCGAGCTGTGGACCAAGATGACCGCAGACATCCAGGCTGCGATCGCAGAATAACGAAGTCAGGATGCCGGGAGGCGGGCGATAGCTCGCCACCCGGCATCCTTTCTCCGTCACGCACACATCAACTGAGGCGACCATGCAGACGAGCACCGAGAAATCCCCCGAGACCACACCGCAGGTCGCCGAGTCGAAGCGGCAGAAGCGCGCCGCTCGCATCGCTGAACACGCGTCTGGGTCGATAACGGCTCTCCTCATCAAGATCGGCATGCTCGCCGTCGTTGACGCCATTGCCGTCTATGGCCTCTTCGTGCTCTTCCTCCGGCAGGACTGGGTGATCTTCGCGATCGTCCTGCTGGTCACCGTGGCGATCAACGTCATCTACTTCAAGCGTGGACTGCTGCCGCTGAAGTACCTGGCCCCCGGCCTCGTCTTCCTCCTGATCTTCCAGATCTTCGTCATCGGCTACACCGCGTACATCTCCTTCACCAATTACGGCACCGGCCACAACAGCACCAAAGCGGATGCCGTCAGCTCGCTGATCCAGTCGGCCCAGTACCGTGTGCCGGACTCTCCGACCTACGGCCTCACCGTCGTTGAGCAGCTGGGCGCGTTCAGCTTCCTGGTGACTGACCCCGACGGTGACGTGCTGATCGGAAACACCGAGACCCCGCTGACCGAGGTGTCCGACGCCGAGATGTCCGGCGACAAGGCCGTGAGCCTGCCGGGCTACACCAGCCTCAACTTCACCGACATCGTCACCAACCAGGACGCGATCGCGGCCATGACCGTGCAGATCTCGGACGACCCCAACGACGGGGCTCTCCGAACCCCCGACGGATCGAGCGCGTACCTCTACCTCTCCACGCTTGCCTACGACGAGGCCGCTGACACCATGACGAACACCGAGACCGGTGTCGTCTACTCCGACACCGGCAACGGCGCGTTCACCTCGGAGGACGGCGAAGAACTGCTGCCAGGCTGGAGCGTCGTGATCGGGGCGGAGAACTACCTCACGGCCTTCACCGACCAGAGCATCCGCGGACCGCTCATCGCCGTCACGACGTGGACCTTCCTCTTTGCAATACTCAGCGTCGCGACGACGTTCATGCTCGGCCTGTTCCTCGCTGTCGTCTTCAACGACATGAGGATGCGGGGCAGGAAGTTCTACCGCGTGCTGATGATCCTGCCGTACGCGTTCCCCGGCTTCCTCGGCGCCCTCGTCTGGGCTGGAATGCTCAACAAGGACTTCGGGTTCGTCAACCTCGCGCTCCTCGGCGGGGCAGAGATCCCCTGGCTGACCAACGAGTGGCTGGCGAAGTTCAGCATCCTGTTCGTCAACCTCTGGCTCGGCTTCCCGTACATGTTCCTCGTCTGCACCGGGGCACTCCAGTCAATCCCCGACGAACTGCAGGAAGCGGCGAAGATGGACGGCGCGAACCCGTGGCAGGTGTTCCGCCGCATCAAGTTCCCCCTGCTGCTCGTCTCGGTTGCCCCGTTGCTGATTTCATCGTTCGCGTTCAACTTCAACAACTTCAATCTGATCTATATGCTCACCAACGGCGGTCCGCGAGACGCGTCGGCGAGCATCAACGTCGGCGGGTCCGACATCCTCATCTCGATGGTTTACAAGGTCGCGTTCGTCGGGGCCAACCGTGACTACGGGCTCGCGAGCGCATTCTCGATCATCATCTTCGTGATCGTGGCGATCATCGCCATCGTGAGCTTTCGGCAGACAAAGGCACTGGAGGACTTGAACTAATGTCTCTCACCATTCCAACGGTCGCCGCTACCGGCACCCCGACCGAGCCACGCTCGATCCCCACGAAGCGGCCGTTCAAGTTCAGCCGCTGGTTCGCAGCAACCGGATGGCGGCACCTCGTCGGCATCGTGATGGTCGTCTTCTCGGTCTTCCCGCTGTTGTACGTCCTGAGCGCGTCGTTCAACCCGAACGGCACACTGTTGCAGTCGAACGGTCTTTTCTCCGCGTTCGGCCTCGACAACTACGTCGACCTGTTCAACACTCCGGAGCAGCCGTACGCCGCGTGGTTCGTGAACACTCTCGTCATCGGCCTGACCACGGCGGTCGGAACCGTCTTCCTCGGCGCGCTCGCCGCATACTGCTTCAGCCGGATGCGATTCGTCGGCCGCCGGTTCGGACTGATGTCGCTGCTGATCGTGCAGATCTTCCCGCAGCTGCTCGCGGTGGTCGCGATCTTCCTCCTGCTCACGACGCTCGGCGATATCTTCCCGATCCTCGGCCTGGACAACCAGATCGCCCTGATCCTCGTGTACCTCGGCGGAGCGCTCGGCGTGAACACGTACCTGATGTACGGGTTCTTCAACACGGTCCCGTCGTCGCTCGACGAAGCGGCCAAGCTTGACGGTGCCGGTCACGCACGGATCTTCTTCACCATCATCCTGCGCCTCGTCGCACCGATCCTCGCGGTGGTCGGGCTGCTGAGCTTCATCGCAACCACGAGCGACTTCGTCATCGCGAGCGTTGTGCTGGTGAGTCCCGAGCGGCAGACACTCGCCGTCGGCCTCTACCAGTTCGTGTCGCAGGAGTTCTCCAGCAACTGGGGCGTCTTCGCCGCCGGTGCAGTGCTCGCGGCGATCCCGGTGATGGCGCTGTTCCTGTACCTGCAGAAGTACATTGTCTCCGGCCTCACCGCCGGCGCCGTCAAGTAATGGAACCGCACCACGACGGGTCCCCGCTCTACGTCTCCAACCAGTCGCCGGCGCTCGGCGAGTGGGTGCAGGTCCGGCTCCGCGTGCCGCACGCCCTCGGCGAGCCGCTCGCGGTCCGGGTGCGTTCGAACCCGGATCGCGAGCCGCGCTTCTCTGAAGCCACCCTGCTGAGCACAGTGGCCGGCTGGGACTGGTGGCAGGCGGAGATTCTCATCGAGAACCCGGTGCACGGCTACCGGTGGGTCGTGCGGACGGGCGACGGGCGAGACCACTGGATCAACGCCCGCGGCGTCTTCGACACCGAGACGCTCGACAGCGAGGATTTCAAGCTCACGAGCCACCCCGCTCCTCCCCGGTGGGCATCAGGCACCGTGCTGTACCAGATCCTCCCCGACCGGTTTGCGCGGAGTGCGGCAGCCAGCCAGCGGGAAGCTCCGGACTGGGCGATCCCCGCCGAGTGGGACGACGAGGTTCTGCTCGAGCAGCCCGCTCGCTCGCAGCAGTTTTTCGGGGGCGACCTCGACGGCATCACCCTGCACCTTGACCACCTCGAGAAGCTCGGCGTCAGCGCCCTGTACCTCACCCCGATCTTCGCGGGCCGATCCAATCACCGCTACGACGCGTCCAACTTCGACGCCGTCGATCCGCTGCTCGGCGGCGATGAGGCGCTCGTGCGGCTCGTCGAGGCCGCGCACGCTCGCGGACTCCGCGTCCTCGGTGACCTCACCAGCAACCATTCCGGCGACGCCCACGACTGGTTCGTCGCTGCCCACCGGCATCCGGAAGCCATCGAGAGCGACTTCTATCACTGGCTCGATGACGAGCAGGAGACGTACGCGTCGTGGCTGGGCGTGCCGAGCCTGCCGAAGCTCAACTGGAACTCGCCCGAACTGCGCCGCCGGTTCATCGAGGGCGATGACTCGATCGTCGCCAAGTGGCTGAAGCCCCCGTTCGCGCTCGACGGCTGGCGCATCGACGTGGCCAACATGACCGGCCGTTTGGCGGACCAGGACCTCAACGCCGATGTGCGCCGCACCATCCGCCGCACGATGATCGACGTGAATCCAGACACCCTGCTCGTCGCTGAGTCGACCAATGACGCATCGGTCGATTTCCAGGGCGACGGCTGGCACGGTGCGATGACCTACGCCAACTTCACCCGGCCGCTCTGGGGCTGGCTCAGCGAACCGGGCACCCCGGCGGGCGGCGGCCTCGGGATGAACATGTCGACCATGCCGACGTACACCGGGCAGCAGTTCTATCGCGCGCACCGGCAGTTCTCCGCGGGTTTCCCGTGGCAGACCAGGCTCGCCACCATGAACGCGCTCGACACCCACGACACCCCGCGGTTCGCGACGCACGCACTGCCCGGGGTGATCCCCGTCGCGCTCGGCATGTCGATGACGCTGCCGGGCATCCCGGTCGTCTTCGCCGGCGACGAGTTCGGGCTCACCGGTATCGACGGCGAACACTCGCGGACACCGATGCCGTGGGAGCGCGCCGACGAAGCCGGCGAGCGGATCGACCTGTACGCGACGCTCATCGGCCTGCGCCGTGCGCACTCGTCGCTCAACGGCGGCGGTATGCGGTGGCTGCACGTCGGTGACGATGTGCTCGTCTACGCCCGCGAAGACGAGTTCGAGACGATCCTCGTGGTTGCGGCGCGCGCGGACTTCGATCTGCACCTGCGCGCGGATGCCGTCGGCGGCGTGCCATCAGCCACCCGCCTGTTCGGTTCGGCGGCGCTGTCCACCGACGAGGATGGCATCCGCCTGTCGGGCGACGGGCCGGCTTTCGCCGTGTGGCAGTTGGCGGGCGTCGCGCTGTAGCGCCGGCTGCCTCGAGCGCGCCGTAGCCGGGCTTCCTCACCACCGCTACACATCCATGCCCACGCTGCAGATACTTCTGCAGCGCGAGCATGGATGTGCAGCGCTCGGAGGGGACGTGCTCGCGGTGCAACCCGGCGAGGGGACGTGCTCGCGGGGAAGCGCTCGGAGCGACGTGCTCGCCGCGCAACTCGCGGACGGGCCTACTCGCCCGGCTTGGCCTTCGGGGCTTTCGGCTCCTTGGGGGCTTTGGGCGCCTTGGGCCCCTTCTCGTTGTTGCCGTTCCCGTTCCCGTTCCCGTTGCCGTTCCCGTTCCCGGGCCCGTTTGGTTCCGACTCGTCCGGCTCGGACTCATCGGGCTCGGACTCATCGGGTTCGTCTTCGTTTTCCTCGTCGGGGACCGGCGTCGTGGGACTCACGGGCGTGACGGTCGTTGTCGGCTGCGGCTGCGGCTGCGGCTCCGGTTCGACGGGCGCCGGGGCCTGTGCTGCCAGTGCGGCGTCGACATCGGCGAGCACTGCGGCGAGTGCCGCGTCGATGCGCTTGTGCCGAGCGAATGAGACGGAGCCGTCGGCGGCTGCCTCCTCGAGTTCGGTGTCGAACGTCGTGAGCGTGTCACGCGCGAGCTGCAGTTCACCGTCGGCCACCGCCTGCGTGACCGTGAGCACTGTCGCCTGGAAGCGCGTCGCCGCGTCGGTGTCCAGGTCCGGCGCGCTCGACTGGCACCCCGTCAGCGTGGCGACGCCCAGAACGGACGCGAGCATGAGCGGCGCCACACGGGAGGGGGGACCGGCAATGAAACGGGCGCTCATGGTGTCACGCTCTTCTGCAGCTCGTCGAGGTGCTCGCCGATCTCGCCCGGCACCGCCGGGTAGTCGACGGGCGCAGGTTCTGTGGTGCCGCTCAGGGAGACCCCCAGGGCGACGGCGGTCGCGATGACGACGGCTGCTGCCGCTGCCGCGAGGGTTGCCGTCAACCTGATGCGCCGGCGTGGCCGTGCGGGCACCGACGCCGCCGTCACGGCATCCGTTACCGACTCTCGCGACGTGCCGGGTGTGCCGGGTGTGAGGAGTGCGGTCCGCGCCGTGCTGGCCTCCGACGTGGCACCCAACAGCGCGGTGGGGGAGCCGGTGTCGACCACGGTCAACGCGGTAGGGGAGCCAGTGTCGACCACGGTCAGCGCGGTGGGGGAGCCGGTGTCGACCACGGTCAGCGCGGTAGGGGAGCCGGTGTCGACCACGGTCGCCGCGGTGGGGGAGCCGGTGTCGACCACGGCCATCGCGGCGGTCGCCTCGTCGGGGTCTGCGGCCGACCGGTAAGCGCCGAGCCGCCGGATGCCGCGAAGCGCCAGCGCGACCTCGTGCGCGGTCGGCCGGTTCGCGGGCAGCCGCGCAGTCATGGCGGTGAGCGTCTCGGCGAGCAGCGGGTCAAGGTCACCCGGCAGCTCGGGGTCACGCGTCAGCGGAGCGAGCGCCGCGTGCTGCCCCGACCCGGAGAATGCGCGCCGGCCGGTCGCGCACTCGAGGAGGACCAGGCCTAGGGAGTACACGTCGCTCGCCGGTCCGACGTCGTCTCCGCGGGCCTGTTCGGGACTGAGATACCCCGCGGAGCCGACCGTGAAGTGCGTCGCCGTGATGCGGGTGCCATCCACCAGGCGGGCGATGCCGAAGTCACTGAGCTTCGGGTGCGGGCGCGTGTCGTTGCCCGCCGTGTGGGCGAGCAGGATGTTCGCGGGTTTCACGTCGCGGTGCACGACGCCCCTGTCGTGGATGTAATTCAGGGCATCGGCGAGGTCGGCACCGATGTGCCGGGTGTCGTCGGCGCTGAGCGCCCCGTGGGCGAGCCCCTCGCGGAGGTCTGACCCGCGGATGAGTTCCATCACGAGGTAGGAGCGGGGGTGCAGCGGGTCGGTCTCATCGGTTCCGGCGTCGAGCAGCGTCACGAGCCCGGGGTGGGTCAGGCTCGCGAGCAATGACATCTCGCCCTGCTGCCGGCGGAAGTCGCCCGGCGACGCGGATGCCGGCGAAAAAAGTTTGACGGCGACGTCGCGCTGCAGCGACTCGTCGTGGGCACGGTACACCGAGGCCATGCCGCCTGCGCCGATGAGCGCGAGCAGGCGGTACCGTCCCGACAGAGTCAGGTCGATGGGCGGTGCGTGTGAGATCTCGGTCATGGGTCCTTCCCTCCTGCCATGCTACGGTTCCAGCACAAGCGCCCGGTATGGTTCGAAGCACCCCGCGATGGATGCTAGTCTCTACTGGTGCCATTTCGTATGGCCACGCTCCGGTAGCTCAGTGGTAGAGCACTTCCTTGGTAAGGAAGAGGTCGTCGGTTCAAACCCGACTCGGGGCTCGTTACTTTCTCGGTAAGCCCGGGCGAAGTTTCGCGGCAGGGTAGCTCAGTTGGTGAGAGCGCACGACTCATAATCGTGAGGTCGCGGGTTCGAATCCCGCTCCTGCTACGGGGAAAGGCCCCTCAAGGCCTCTTCCCACTGAACCCCAAGGTCTCGCCACCTTGGGGTTTCTCCGTTTCCGGGGCCCCTGTTTCCGTCATCCCGGCCGTCGCACCATGCATGCAAAGGCGACGGAGTGCAACCCCGGTAAACGTTCAGCCCGCGGCAACGTAAAATCGATGGGTACTCGGCGTCGCCGAGGTCGAGAGGGAGTCTTTTTTGGCCGGCAATGCAACGACCACACATCGCAACGTCTCGTTGCTGTCTGTTTCGTCCACACTCGCCTCTCGCGTCACAACGTCGGAGGAGATCGACGCCCGCCTGAAACCCGTGCTCAAGCGGCTGCGTTTGCCGCAGCGCCTGCTGCAGCGCGTCGCCGGCGTTCACGAGCGCCGCAACTGGGAAGAAGGCGTCACCTTCGATACCGCCGCGGTCGATGCAGGCAATCGCGCCATGGCATCCGCCGGTATCACTCCCGACAAAGTCGGCCTTCTCATCAACACCTCGGTGACCCGCAAGCACCTCGAACCGTCTGTCGCGGTCAAGATGCACCACGGGCTCGGCCTGCCGTCGTCGGCGATCAACTTCGACATCGCCAACGCGTGCCTCGGCTTCGTGAACGGGATGACCCTGGCGTCGCAGCTCATCGACGCCGGTCAGATCGAATACGCGGTGATCATCGACGGCGAGGATGCCGACGAGATCCAGCACAACACCATCGAGCGGCTTCACCGCCCGGACATCAGCCGCACAGACTTCATGAGCGAGTTCGCGAGCCTCACCCTCGGGTCAGGCGCTGCAGCCGCTGTTCTCGGTCGCGCTGATGACAACCCGAACGGGCACCGCATCCTCGGCGGCGTCACTCGTGCGGCCACCCAGTTCAACGAACTCTGCGTCGGCAGCGTCGACGGCATGTTCACCGACGCGAAGGCGCTGCTCAAGGGCGGCATGCAGCTCGTCACTTCGGCGTGGAAAGAAGCCCGCACCGACTGGAGCTGGGCCTCGATGGACCGCTACATCATGCACCAGGTGTCCGACGTGCACACCAACGCCATCATCAAGGCGATCGGCATCGATCGCACTCGGGTGCCACTGACCTACCCGACCCTCGGCAACGTCGGCCCCGCGTCCATCCCCATCACGCTCGCCTCGCAGGCGGACAGCCTCAAGAGCGGCGACCGCGTGCTGCTCATGGGCGTTGGTTCCGGCCTCAACACGGCGATGATGGAACTCGCCTGGTGAGTCCCCGGCTGCCGCGTGCGGCTGAGCTGCGCTCGCCCGCGACCCTTCCCCCGCTCGGCCTCGACGGGCTCGATCCCGCCTTCTCCCGGATCGTGACGACGACGGATGCCGCGGCATCCGTTGGTCACGACTGGCACGTTCTCGACAACGCCGGCCGCCTCGCCGAACTTGGCGTCACGCCGGTCGGCACCATTCTCTGCGTTCACGGTAACCCGACCTGGTCGTACCTGTGGCGCCGTCTCGTGTCACAGGCGACGGATGCCGCCGCCAACGGCGGCGAGGCGTGGCGCGTTATCGCCGTCGACCAGCTGGACATGGGCTTCTCCGAACGCACGGGTGAGCGTCGACCGCTCTCGCAGCGTGTTCGGGACCTCGGTGCGCTCACCGACGCGCTCGAGCTCGACGGACCGGTGTTCACCCTCGGACACGACTGGGGCGGTGTCGTGTCGCTCGGCTGGGCCGTCGATCACCCCGACCTGCTCGCCGGTGTGATGCTGCTCAACACGGCCGTGCACCAGCCAGAAACCGACCAGATTCCTGCGCCGCTCCGGCTCGCGCTGCAGCCGGCGCTGCTCGGCAACGCCACGGTGGCGACGCCCGCGTTCCTCGAGACGACCCTGGCCCTCGCCAACCCGGCGCTGCCGAAAGCCGTCAAGGACGGCTACCGCGCGCCATACAGCGACGCGACCCGGCGCGGCGGCATCGGCGGTTTCGTCGCCGACATCCCCGTCGACGCCGGCCACGAGAGCTTCGCCGAACTCACCCGGATCTCCTCGGGGGTCGCCCAGCTCACCGTTCCTGCGCTCATGCTGTGGGGTCCGCGAGACCCGATCTTCAGCGACAAGTACCTCGACGACCTCATCGACCGGCTGCCGCACGCCGATGTGCACCGGTTCGAAGGTGCCGGTCACCTCGTCGCGGAAGACGTGGACTACGCCGGTGCCGTCCTGACCTGGCTGGCCGACGGCATCCGCTCTGCCGGTGCCGATTCTGTCGCCGCAACGGATGCCGCTGCCGACGACGAGCGCCAGCCGCTCTGGCACTACCTCGACGAATTGAGTGACAGCGACGACACGGTCGTGGTCGACATGGTGCCGCCGACGGGCGATGAGCCGCGCGTCGTCAGCTGGAAGTTGCTGTCGCGCCGGGTGCGCCAGATTGCCTCTGGACTCAGCGCGATCGGTGTGACCAAGGGCGACCGGGTGTCGCTGCTGATCCCGCCGAGCGCCGACCTCGTCGCCGTTCTCTACGCGTGCCTGCGGATTGGCGCGATCGTCGTCGTCGCTGACGCTGGCCTCGGTCTCAAGGGACTGACCCGAGCCGTTCGCGGCGCGTGCCCCGACCACATCATCGGTGCGGCGACCGGTCTTGCTGCGGCGCGCGCGCTCGGCTGGCCCGGCCAGAAGATCTCGACGGCGACCTACCCGGCGCCGGTTCGCCGCGCGCTCGACGTGTCGTACTCGCTCTCCGACCTGATCTCGCTCGGTTCGGACGAGATCATGCCAGAGCCTCCCGCACCGACCGACACCGCTGCCGTGCTGTTCACCTCAGGCTCGACCGGGCCGGCGAAGGGCGTCGTCTACACCCACGCCCAGCTGTCCGCGGTGCGTGACGCGCTCGCCGCTCAGTACGGCGTCGGCGTTGGGACAGGGCTCGTCGCCGGCTTTGCGCCGTTCGCGCTGCTCGGCCCGGCGCTCGGCGCCCGGTCGGTCACGCCCGACATGGACGTGACCTCGCCGAAGACCCTCACCGCGACCGCCGTCGCCGCAGCGGTCGCCGCCGTTGACGCCACGGTCGTGTTCCTGTCACCGGCCGCGGTCGCGAATGTCGTCGCCACCGCCGGCGAGCTGACGGACGCCGACCGCGAGGCGCTCGCCGGGGTCGAACGGTTCCTCTCCGCCGGTGCGCCCGTTTCCGAACCCCTGCTCGCCGCGATCTCGGCGCTCATGCCGAACGCGACAGCGCATACCCCGTACGGCATGACTGAGGGGCTGCTGATGACCGACATCACGCTCGACGGCATCCGTGAGGCTGCAGCCGAAGCCGGTGCTGGTGGCGTGTGCGTCGGCAGGCCAACGGGCGTCACGCGCGTGCGCATCGCGCCGCTCGACGAGACCGGTCGCTCCACCGAAGACCTCACCGACGAGCCGAACGTCACCGGCGAGATCATCGTCTCTGCGCCGCACGTTGAAGACCACTACGACCGGCTCTGGCTGACCCACCGGGCCAGCCGCCGCGGGGGAGTGCCGGGCGAACGCTGGCACCGTACCGGCGACGTCGGCCACCTCGACACCGCTGGCCGGCTCTGGGTCGAGGGCCGGATGCCTCACGTCATCGCAACGGCGGACGGCGTGCTGACCCCCGTCGGACCCGAGCAGGCCATCGAGCGGCTGCACGAGGTCGCGCGCGCCGGTGTCGTCGGTGTCGGCCCTGACGGCAATCGCCAGGTCGTCGCCGTCGTTGAGACCGTGCCGCCGGCTCGGAATGTGTCCCTCGCGACGCCTGCGCTTGCCGATGCCATCCGCGGCATGGTCGACGTTCCGATTGCGGCTGCCCTCGTCGTTCCGCGGCTGCCAACCGACATCCGTCACAATTCCAAGATCAACCGTTCGGCCCTGTCCGACTGGGCCGGCGGCATCCTCGCCGGCGGACGGATGACGAACCCGTGAGAGTCCTCGTCACCGGTGCGAGCGGGTTGCTCGGGCGTGCAGTTGCCGCCGAGATCCGCTCGGCCGGTCACGAGGTGACGACCTTTCAGCGGCGCCCATCCGGCGTCGATGGCGTTACCGATGTGCTCGGTTCGGTCACCGAAACGGATGCTGTCGCTCGCGCGGTTGCGGACCAGGACGCGATAGTCCACCTGGCCGCGAAGGTGTCGCTCGCCGGTGACCCGGCCGATTTCGACCGCATCAACGTCGGCGGGACACGCAACCTGCTGGCCGCGGCATCCGCCTCGGGTATCGGGAAGTTCGTGTTCGTGTCGTCGCCGTCCGTTGCTCACGCCGGGACGTCGATCGTCGGGGATGACGCGCTGCCCGCCGACCCGACGCACGCTCGCGGCGACTATGCGCGGACCAAGGCGGAGGCCGAGTTGCTCGCTCTTGCCGCTGACTCGCCGGAGCTTCGGGTCGTTGCCGTTCGGCCGCACCTCGTCTGGGGTCCGGGTGACACGCAACTCGTCGCGCGGGTGGTGGAACGTGCGCGGTCCGGACGGCTGCCGCTGCTCGATGCTGGAGCCGCGCTCATCGACACGATCTACATCGATAACGCGGCGTCGGGTATCGCTGCCGCGCTGGAGCGGGTGGATGCCGTTCACGGCAACTCATACGTGCTCACCAATGGGGAGCCGCGGCCGGTAGCTGAGCTGCTCGCCGGAATCTGTGGCGCGGCCGGAGTCGCGGCACCGCGCTGGAGTGTGCCCGCCGGCCTGGCCCGTGGTGCCGGGTCGCTTATCGAGCGGGCCTGGCGCGTGAAGCCCGGCGTTGACGAGCCGCCGATGACGCGGTTCCTGGCCGAGCAACTGTCGACGGCGCACTGGTTCGACCAGCGCCGCACGCGCGCCGACCTCGAGTGGACGCCCGCGGTGTCGCTCGACGAGGGCTTCCGTCGCCTGGCGGAGTCGTACCGCAGCCCCTGACGCGACCCGCGCACGACCCGCCCGCGGAGCCTCAGCCCCCGACGATGTCCGCCCAGGCTGTGCGGTCGACGATGAGCTGCCGCCACTGGCGCAGCGCCTTCGCGGCGCCGACGCCGAGCGCGCCGACCACCCGGTCACCCCGGCGAAACACGGCAATCATCCGGCGTTCGACGAGCGAACCCTCGAGGATCCGCACCTCGTCATACCCCTTGATCCACCCGTGCACCTGCAGCTTGAGGTCGTACTGGTCGGTCCAGAAGTAGGGCACCGAGGCGAAGGCATCCGGGGCTCCGTCGAGCAATCGACCCGCGACGTGCACGGCCTGCTCGGTCGCGTTCGTGCGGTGTTCGACCCGCATCGACTGGTCGAACGCCGGGTTGTCCCAGCGCGCCACATCGCCGGCGGCATAAACGCCGGACGCCGCGGACAGGTCAGGCGCACACTCGACCCCGTCGCCGAGCCGCAGCCCGCTGCCAGCCAACCAGCCGATCGCCGGGGTCGCGCCGATCGCGACGAAAACGACATCCGCCCCCAGCCGGGAACCATCGGCAAACTCGACGCCGGTCACCCGGCCGCCCGCTGACACCAGCGAGCGCACCGCGGACGCAGCTCCGGTCCGCAGCTCGACACCGTGAAGCCGATGCAGGGCGGCCACCTCGGCGCCGATCGCCGGGCCAAGCCCGCGTTCGAGCGGCGTCGGCAGCGCGTTCACCAGGGTGACGTCGAGTCCGAGCCCGACGGCAGCCGCCGCGACCTCCGTGCCGAGGAAACCACCGCCGACGATCACGAGGTGCCGCCCGGCGACGAGTTCTTCCTTCAGCCCGAGCGCATCGTCGATGGTTCGAAGGGTATGAACTCCCGCGAGGTGCGTCGAATCCGGCAGCACCCGTGGAGTCACCCCGGTCGCGACGACGAGGCGATCGAACGCGAGGTCCGTGGCATCCGACAGCGATACAACGGAACGACCGACGTCGAGCCCCGTCGCCGTGACACCCGAACGGATGCTCACCCCCAGGCTCTCGAGGTCGGCGTCGGTTTTCAGCGCGATGCGTTCGGGCGCCCACTCGCCGGTGAGCAGCTGTTTGGCGAGGGGCGGCCTGTCGTACGGCGGGTGGCGTTCACTGTCGACGAGGGTCAGTTCGCGGTCGTACCCGTTTCGGCGGAGCGCTGCGGCGGTGGTCAGCCCAGCGGCCGACGCCCCGACGATGACGACATGAGAGGGAGGGGCGTCGCTCACGACTCTTCGACGAGCCTCAGTGCTGCCGACGGGCAGCTGAGGACGGCGTCACGGACGGCATCGTGCTCATCGGCGCCCGGGTTGGCGTTCAGCAGAATGACCTTGCCCACCTCGTCGTCCTGGTCGAAAACGTCGGGCGCGATGGCTGCGCACACTCCGGCGGCAACACACACTTCGATATCGGCAATGACCTTCATCGGTTCCTCAATCCCCTCGAGGCCCGCACCAAGCGCGCCTCCTCCAATTCTGGCACTAGCCGGGACCCCGGGCGTGCGCTGCAGCCCGAGCTCGCAGCGCTTTCACACGGCCTGCCAGCCAGGTCGATGGCGGTGTGGCGGCTGGTAGGTTCTTTCTCGGCCGTCTGGGCCGCGAAGGGGAGACGGATGCGACAGCCACGAACGCGAGGACACTGGGCCTGGCTTGTCCTCATCGGCCTCGCCGCAGGGTTCCTGTCCGGCCTCTTCGGCGTTGGTGGCGGCATCCTGATTGTTCCCGCTCTTCTGCTCCTGCTCGCCCTTGACCAGCGCATCGCCGCGGGCACGTCGCTCGCCGCGATCGTGCCGATGGCATCCGTTGGTGTGCTCAGCTACGCACTCAGCGGATCCGTCGACTGGATCGCCGCGCTTCTCCTGATCGTCGGCAGTGTCGTCGGAGCGCAGATCGGCATCCGGCTGCTCAACCGTATTCCGCGGCGGGTCGTGACCTCGCTCTTTATCGGGTTTCTTCTCGTCGTGATCGCAACACTGTTCCTCGTCACACCGTCGCGTGATGCTTTTGTTGAGATCACGGTGCTCAGCGGGGCGGGGCTCGTGGTGCTCGGCCTTGGCACTGGCGTCCTTTCCGGTCTCCTCGGCATCGGTGGTGGCGTCGTGATTGTGCCGCTGCTGATCCTTCTCTTCGGCGCGAGTGACCTCGTCGCAAAGGGCACGTCGCTCGCCGTGATCATTCCAACGGCGCTCTTCGGCACCATCGGAAACTTCAGGCGGGGCAACGTCGACCTGCCGGCCGCCGCCGTGATCGGCGTTGCCGCCTGCACGACCACGGCCGCCGGGGTCGCTGTTGCCGCTGTTATCTCGCCCGCGCTCTCATCCGTGCTGTTCGCGATCTTCCTCGTTGCCATCGCTGTGCAGATGACGGTGAAAGTGCTTCGCTCGCGCTAGTCGTTCGCGGTGCTCGCCCCAGCTGGCGCGAACCGCTAGTTGATGCAGGCGGTTTCGCCGAAACTCTGGGGAGAGTTGGTCGGGGTGGGGGTCGGCGTCGGGTCCACGGGCGACTCGCTTGGCGGAGCTACTGGCGCGTTCGGGTCGGTCAACGTCGGGTTGTCGGCACCGACGGTGAGCGTGACGACCGTTGCGGATTCGGACTGAACGACCGACGCTCCCGGGTAGTAGCTCGAGAGCGCCTTGGCTTGCGCTTCCTGGCCCGCGGGATACGTGATCGTCGTCTTCGGAATCATCGTGCCAGAACCAGGCTCGGTGACGATGAACCCGACGGCCGCGAGGGCATCGGTGTTCCGTTGTGCTACCCCGGAGATGCCAGCACCGTTGACCACTTTGACCGTTGTCTCCGATGGTGCGGCGGCGACCGCAGCACCGTACGGGGTCGGCACTCCGGTCACTCCGGCGATAAATTCGGGCATCGCGGCGTGGTCGATGTCCACGACGGACAGTTTCTGTCGGCCAACCTTGATCATCGGCATGCCAAGGACGGGAATCGTGGCGGACTCGATGTTGTCCGGTTTCAGGTTGCGAAGCTGGGCGGCCAGATCGATCAGGTTGAGGCCTGGATCCATTTCGATCGACGAGGACACCGCGTCGAGTACCTTCTGGAGTTTGGCCGGGTTGAGGAGGGTGCCCGCCGACAGCATCTTGCGCGCCTCCACCGACAGGAAGTATTGCTGCCGAACTTGACGATCGAGGTCGCCGTTGGGCAAACCGTGGCGCTGCCGCACGAAGGCCAGGGCCTGTTGAGCGTTGAGTGTCGAAACGCCCGCGGGCAAATCGACGGTCGAGTAGGGGTCCTTGACCGCGTTGATCAGGCATACCTCGACCGGGCCGAGAGCCTCGACCACCTCGTAAAACCCGAGCAATGAGACTCTGACGAAGTGGTCGATGGTGAGGCCCGAGAGGTTCTGGATGGTCTGGATGAGTAATTGAGCGCCAGCCGCCTCGTTCCCACCCAGGCCGAAAGCGGCGTTGAGCTTGTTCTTGCCGTGGCCGGGGATATCGACCCATGAGTCCCGGGGGAACGAGAGCAGGGTGACCTTGGACCCGTCCGCCGGGATGTGCATCACGATCATCGTGTCGGTATTTACGCCACCGTCGTCATGTTCGGTCCCGAGCTTGGCCAGGTCTTCATCTGACGCCCCGGCCGGCCGGTGATCGTCGCCAACGAGAAGGATGTTCTGGCTCTTTCCATCGACGTCGTCTGCGTCGTCACCCGTCGACTGCGGGATGGCATCGATGTGCGTGATTCCCGTGACGAAGCGCTGGTAGTTGTAGAGCACGTAACCGCCGGAGACAACGAGGGTGAGCACCAGGCTGAACCCGAGCCACCGCAGCGCGACGACGCCCGCTCGTGGCTTTCTCCGGTGTGCGACGGGCCCGGAGGCGGGCAGGTGCAGCTCGTCGGTCATCGGACGACCCCCGGTCCCGCGCCGCGGTTGTCCGGCACGCACGGCGGAGGAGTCGGGGAGAGAGGAATCGTCACGAGCACACCCCAGAGTAGAGGCGCGTCCCTGAGAATTCGGGGAACGGGGGGGGGGGTGTGAACGGAGAACTGTGAAAGTTCTCCGTTCACACTGAAGTCCCTATCGTGGTCGGGGGCCCCTCTGTACGCTTTTGCCAGTCGTACGATGGGGGCGGCGCGCAACAGGGGGAGAAACCATGCCATCACTGGATGACCTGCTCGGCAGAATCCCGATAGCCGAGGTTGCCAACCGGCTCGGTGTCGACGAATCCACGGCATCCGCAGCCGTCGAAGAGGCTCTGCCCGCCCTGGTGAGCGCCCTCGAGACGAACGCTGAGGATCCGGCGGGCGCGGCATCCCTCGAGAAAGCGATCTCCGATCATTCGCCCGCTCTCGTCGACGGACCGGTCAACCTCGAGGAGGTCGACCCCGCGGACGGGGAAAAGATCGTCCGGCACATCTTCGGCGAGCACAGGGACCAGGTCGTCGCGACGCTCTCCGCGGGGACGGGGCAGTCTCGTGCGCCCGACGGTTCGGTCTTCAGTCAGCTGCTGCCGCTACTTGCACCGATCGTATTGAGCTACGTCGCGAAGCAGTTCTCGGACCGCAAACAGACGACCCGGACCGTGCAGCCTGTCGAGCCGATGCAGCCGCGCCAGCTGAAGCCGAAGGAGGAACCGACCGGCCTTGGCGGGGTACTCGGTGGCCTGCTTGGCGGCAACAAGCCGTCCGAGGAAAGCGGCGCCGGGATCCACGAGGTGCTCGGAGGGCTCCTCGGAGGAGGCGGAAAGACGTCGGGTGGAATCGGGGACGTGCTCGGCTGCTTCCTTGGCAGCAGCCGGACATAGCGAGATCGGGCGGAACGGTTCCACCTCCGACTCGGCGGTCTCTATTTCTGCGCCCTGGCTCCTCGGCTGTTGATTTTGCCGACCCACCGGCCCGAAATCCGCCTCACGGCCGGTACCCCTTGCGGAACCCCGGCGGGGCCGCAGGTTATGCCCGTGAGCGGCCGGACGAAGCCGCGCCCGGGTAGGCTGGGCTGGTGCCAGTAAACCCCGAACTTCAGGGTCGCGTGTTCCCGCCGGCCCCGCCATATCTCGTCGGGCTCGAGAAGATTCGCGAATTCGCGAAAGCCGTGTTCGCCACGAACCCGATCCACTTCGACACGGATGCCGCGCGCGCAGCCGGTCACGCAGACGTCGTTGCTCCGCCGACCTTCCCCGTCGTTGTGCAGGAGCAGACACTTGCTCAACTGCTCAGCGAACCGGATGCCGGCATCGACTTCTCGCGGGTCGTCCACGGCGACCAGCGGTTCAGCTTCTCCCGGCCCGTTGTCGCCGGCGACGAACTCACGGCGACGCTCGCGGTGACGAGCGTCAAAACCCTGGGCCCGCACGCCATGGTGACCGCTGAGTCCAACATGGTCGATGCCTCGGGAGCCCACGTCGTCACGGCGACATCCACCCTTGTTGTGCGAGGTGACGAATGAGTACCCCGACCCTTGACCAGCTCACCGTCGGTGACGTGATCGCCGAACGCGAGTTCCCGCTGACGCGCGATTCGCTCGTTCGGTACGCCGGAGCATCCGGAGATTTCAACCCGATTCACTACCGCGACGATGTTGCGGCATCCGTTGGACTGCCCGGTGTTCTCGCCCACGGCATGCTGACCATGGGATTCGCCGTTCAGCCGGTTGTCGACTGGGTTGGCGACCCCGCTCGCGTCGTTGATTACGCGGTGAAATTCACCCGGCCGGTCATCGTCGACGCGCAGGATGGCGCCCTCGTCACTGTGGTCGCGAAGATCGGTGCGATCGAGCCGGGTATTGCGCGCGTCGACCTCACGGTGAGCTTCGACGGCAAGACTGTCCTCGGCAAGGCCCAGGCGCGCGTTGCGCTCGGATAACCGCCGATGACGACACTCGCTGAACTGACGACCCTCCGGGTCGGTGGACCCGCCGCGCACACGGTCACCGCCACCACCCGCGACGAGCTTCTTCGCGCCGTCACCGCAGTCTGGGACGAGGGCGACGATCCGTTCGTGCTCGGCGGCGGCTCCAATGTGCTCGTCGGCGACGACGGCTACGACGGCACCCTCGTTCGCGTCGCGACGCGGGGTATCGAACAGGTCGGTGCCGCCAACGGGCGCGTGCTGCTCCGGGTGGAGGCCGGCGAGAGCTGGGACGACCTCGTTGCCTATGCCGTCGATCGCGGCCTCGCCGGAATCGAAGCGCTGAGCGGCATCCCCGGATCGTGCGGTGCCGGCCCGATCCAGAACATCGGGGCGTACGGGCAGGAGCTGTCGGCGAGTCTCATCGCGGTCGAACTGCTCGACCGTGAACACGGCGACCTCGTGCGCGTGCCGGCATCCGAACTGGGCCTTGGCTATCGCACGTCAGTGCTCAAGCGGCACGGCGGGGAAGCCCCGGTCCGTGACGGCGTTGTTGTGTCGATCGACGTTGAACTGACGGATGCCGGCGGGCTGAGCGCTCCTGTCGCGTACCCGCAGCTGGCCTCATCGCTCGGCGTCGAGCTTGGCACGCGGCTCCCGATCGCCGACGTTCGGCGCACCGTGCTCGAGCTTCGCCGGTCGAAGGGCATGGTTCTTGACCCGGCAGACCCTGACACTTCGAGCGCCGGATCCTTCTTCACCAACCCCATCGTCTCCGAGTCGTTCGCCCGGTCGTTGCCGTCGGATGCCCCGCGCTGGCCGATCGCGGATGACGACGCAGACGACGCGGTCGTCATCCCCCTCGGTGAGTGGACGGGCGAGGTCCCGCGCCCGTCGCTCGAGCATGACGCACGGGTCAAGCTCTCCGCAGCCTGGCTGATCGAACGCTCGGGCATCCGTCGCGGGTTCCGGTTGCCGGGCTCGCGCGCCGCAATCTCGAGCAAGCACACACTCGCCCTGACCAACACGGGTGGGGCGACGGCCGATGAGATCGCCGCGCTCGCACGCTACGTGCAGATGCGCGTCGGTGCGGAGTTCGGCGTCGTGCTGCAGCCCGAGCCGGTGTTTGTGAACGTCGAGTTCTAGGCGGGGGCTGCGCCGAACGCATCACTTGCGGTCGAGCGCATCAGTTGCTCGGGATGTTCTCGACCGGAAGTGATGTTCTCGGCGGGTGTTCACCCGTCGGCGGGTGCGCCTACCCGAACAGCTTCTGCAGCCGCTGGGCGCCCTCGAGCAGTGCGTCGTCACCGAGCGCGTAGCTGAAGCGCAGGTACCCCGACGGGCCGAACGCCTCACCGGGAACGGCGGCGACCTCGGCCTGATCGAGCATGAGATCAGCGAGCTCGAGCGAGGTCGTCGGCGTGACTCCGCCGAACTCCCTGCCGAGCAGCCCCGTCACATCCGCGTAGACGTAGAACGCGCCCTGCGGGGTCGGCACGGCAAAGCCGTCGATCTTATTGAGCTCGGAGACGATGAGCTTGCGGCGTCGATCGAATGCCAGCCGCATGGTCTCGACGTCGTCCTGGGGGCCCGTGAGCGCGGCAATCGCGGCACGCTGGGCGATGTTGTTGACGTTACCCGAGAGGTGCGACTGCAGGTTCGACAGCGCCTTGATGGCATCCGCGGGTCCTACGGTCCAGCCGACCCGCCAGCCGGTCATCGCGTAGGTCTTCGCGACACCGTTGACGAGCAGGGTTTGCTCGGCGAGAGCGGGAACCGCCTCGACGATCGACAGGGCCTTCACGCCGTCGTAGGTGAGGTTCTGGTAGATCTCATCGGTGATGACCCAGAGCCCGTGCTCGAGCGCCCACTCGCCGATGGCCTTCGTCTGCTCGGGCGAGTACACGGCACCGGTCGGGTTCGATGGCGACACGAACAGCAGCACCTTGGTGCGCTCGGTGCGCGCGGCCTCGAGCTGCTCGACGGTGACCTGGTAGCCCTGCGATGCGTCCGCGAACACCTCGACGGCGACACCGTCGGCGAGGGCAATGACTTCGGGGTACGTGGTCCAGAACGGCGTCGGCACGATGACCTCGTCGCCCGGGTTGAGCAGCACCTGGAACGCTTCGTAGACGGACTGCTTGCCGCCGTTGGTGACGAGCACCTGGCTCGCGCTCGCGGCAAGACCGGAGTCGCGCAGGGTCTTCGCGGCGATGGCCTCTCGCAGGTCGGGCAGACCCGCTGCCGGCGTGTACCTGTGGTTCTTCTTGTCGCTCGCGGCGGCAATCGCGGCGTCGACAATGTGCTGCGGCGTCCCGAAGTCGGGCTCGCCAGCGGCGTAGCTGATCACGGGGCGGCCCTGGGCCTGCAGCGCCTTGGCCTTCGAGTCGACCTTCAGCGTGGCTGACTCGGCGATGGCGGAAATCTTGGTGGAGAGTCTCGGTGTTGTGCTCACCCTAGAAGGGTACCGCCTGCCGTGCGGCCGTGAAGGTTGCAGCGAAGCGGTCCATCAGCGCCGCGTTGCCGGAGAGGATCCGCACGATTCCCCGGTCGATCGCCGCGTCCGCCGTCACCTCGCCCGTGATCACCGAACGGATGCCGTGACCCGCTGCGAAATCGAGGTCGGCGTCGATCGCACCCGAGGCGCCCGGTGAAATGTCGAGCGTCGGACCGTCCACCCTGGCGGTGAGGTGGACGCCACCCACCCGCACACCGTACGCCGTCGGTTCGTAGCTGCTGGCGGCATCCGTTCGGAACACGGATCGAAGATCGAGGGTCAGTGATTCCGCGGTGATGATGTCGTCGTCGTCGGCCGGTTCGCCCGCCGCGCTGAGCCCCCACCGGCTCAGTGCGAGGACGACCTGCTCGAGTTCACGGCCGGCATCGGTGAGGTCGTACACGACCGAGTGGTGGAGCGGGGCGCGGCGGATGACGCCGCCCTCCTGCAGCTCTTTCAACCGGGTGCTGAGGATGTTGGTGGGAATGCGCGGCAGCCCGGCCTTGAGATCGGTGTAGCGGCGTGGGCCGACGAGCAGGTCGCGAACGATGAGCAGCGCCCACCGTTCGCCGACCAGCTCGAGCGCACTAACCAGGCCGCTGTTCTGACCGTAATTGCGAGCTGTCATGGCGGGGCGCGCTTCAGGCCTCGACGCCCTGTTCTGCCATATAGGCTTCTGGCCCCTTCTCGACGGCAGCGGGTTCCATGTAGAGGAATCCGAGGAGGTTGCCGTCCGGGTCCTCGAGGTCACGTGAGTACATGAACCCGTAGTCCTGGGCGGCGCGCGGTTCCGTTCCCCCAGCCGCGAGTCCCTTCTCCATCATGGCGTCCACTGCTTCACGGCTCTCCCGGCTGAATGCGGTTGAGGCCTGCGCCGAAGTGGTGGTGTCGATGATCTGCTTGTCGGTGAATGTGGCAAAGAATTCATGCGTGAGGAACATGAAGTAGATGTTCGTGTCGACAACAACGCACGCGGCGTTCTGGTCGGTGAACTGCGGATTGATTGTCCAGCCGAGGGCCGAATAGAACGCTTTGCAGCGCTCAAGGTCCGTTGTGGGGAGGTTGACGAAGATGTCGGTCATGATGTCTCCTTTGACGTTCCGGCGGTGACGGTCACCGTCAGGAGCCATGCTTGCAAAAAGCAAGTAAGTCGTCAAGGCCCCCGTTTCCTGGAGTTCCTCCGCCTTCCGGTCGCGCAATTACGTCGAATGAAGCCTCCATAAGACGTAATCGCGCCACTGGAAGCGAACGGATGCCGTCAGGCGAGGTCGACGTCGGCGGCGCGGATCGCCTACGGCGCCTCGTCGACGACCGTCGTCGTCACGGCGGTGTAATACTCCACGGTTCCGGCAGGTATGGCATCCTGCGCAGCAGGAGTGAGTGAGCGTTCGCCGATGAACTGGCCGGTGTCCGGGTCGACGATGATCTCCGGGACCGTGGTGTCGGAGTCGATGCTGAATGCGATGCCGGTGCGCCCGTTCAGGGCAGCGTTGCCGTCAGTGATGCGGATGCCGGGCAGCAGCGCCAGGGCCCGGTACAGCGTGGAGCGCTGTTCCGCCGCCATCGTGCCGTCGCGGAGCAACTGTGCGGCGTACGAGAGAGCACCCGCGTCGGTGCCGTCGCCGTACGGCATCTCGTGAAGGAACGCCAGGGCATCCTCCGGGTCGCTCGGCACAACGGGCTCGTCGACCTCGCCGCCGAGTTCCCGGGCGTGGACGAAGTCTCCATCGGAATCCCGCGTGATACGGACGACCCCGTTCTCAACCGTGTTTGCCCAGTCACGCGCGGCTGCCGCGCGCGACGCCTCACCGTAGAACTCCGTGGCCGGCTGCGCGGTCACCCGCTGTACCCAACTGTCTCCGGGACTCGCAGGAACGAAGACCTCGGACACCGAGGTCGACCGGTACGCCGAGTACTCGCCGTCCGCGGCGATCTCGTAGGCCAGGAACGCCTCCTCGGTGGTGATCTTCAGGTACTGGCCCTCGCCAACCACCGGGTCCGACACGCGGATCGTCCGGTCCGCAGCGTTCCGCAGCGCCTCCGACGCCTGGGCGGCGTCCGGGCTGGGGCCGAACACGACGGTGCCGACGACGAGCGCGGCCGCGAGCGGCACCGCGATGAGGCCGGCGATCAGAGGTCGTCTGGGTGGCTGAGGGGACACAGGGTGCTCGACGGTGTCGACGAGGATGCGTCGGAGGGCGCTGGATTGTTCGGTGCCGAGGGAGGTCATCGGGAATCACTCATTTCGATCGAAGCGGAGGCGGTGTTATGGGTGGCGGATGCGGCGGCCCGGTTTGTCGCCGGAGCCAGCAGTTCAGGGGTGACGTCCCGGCGAAGGCGACTGGCCAGTGTCTTCTTGGCCCGGTGCAGCCGGGACTTCACGGTTCCGACCGGAACACCGAGGGCCTCGGCAGCCTCGGCTTCGCTGAAGCCCTCGATGACGCAGAGGGCGACAACGTCGCGGTGGTGAGTCCCGAGGTCACGGAGCGCCGTCATCGCGGCGCCGTCGTCGAGCATCAGCTCGGGTCCAGCCTGCGGGTCGGGGCGGGGAACGTGTTCGAGCAGGTTCCGGTACCGCCGGGCCGCCCGCGAGATGTTCTTCGACGAGTGGGATGCCGTCACGAGAAGCCAGGGCAGAAGTGACCCGTTCACAAAACGCACGTCACCGCGCTTGCGCCACGCTTCAAGAAAAGTGACCCCGACGACATCCTGGGCGTCGTCAATCGCGGGTACCATCGCGAGGCTGTGGCGGTAGACGCGCTGGCTGTGCCTGTCGAAGATGCGGGCGAAGGCCTCGCCGTCTCCGGCCACGACAGCGCGCCACTCGTCAGCGTCGCTCAGGGGAATACTCATACCTGTAGTGTCCGGCACGCCACGAAAGGTTCCATCGATCCCAAAGTTTTCTTCGGCGATCGCACAACGGTCCCCGCACGAGCGTGCGGGGACCGTTTGTCAGGGGCGACGCGGATGCCGTCAGGCGAGGTCGACGAGGTACCTCGAGTACGCACCCACCGTGAGGAAGGTCGGGAACTCGTCCTTCAGCGCGACGTCACGGAACACCTCTGCGGCGTCGTCGAACCGGTCGCCGTCGAACCTGTCGACCGACCCGAGCAGCTCAGCGAGGATGTCCTCGACCCGATCCCGGGTGACCGGGGCGCCGTCGTCGGTGCGCACGTCCTGGTGAATCCACTGCCAGATCTGTGAGCGGCTGATCTCCGCCGTCGCCGCGTCCTCCATCAGGTTGTCGATCGCCGCAGCGCCGACGCCGCGGAGCCACGATTCGAGATACCGAACGCCGATCGACACGTTGTCGCGAAGCCCGGCATCCGTCACCGCACGACCGATGTGCACATCGAGCAGTTGCGCCGCGGTCACCTCGACATCGTCGCGCTGGCGGTCGAGCTGGTTCGGGCGCTCGCCGAGCACGGCATCGAACTCACCGCGGGCCGTCTCGATCAGGTCGGGGTGAGCAACCCAGGTGCCATCGAAACCGTCGCCGGCCTCGCGCCTCTTGTCTGCCGAGACCTTCTCGATCGCGCGGGCGGTCACCTCGGGATCGCGGCGGTTCGGGATGAACGCGCTCATCCCGCCGATGGCGTGCGCGCCCCGCTTGTGGCAGGTCTTCACGAGCAGCTCGGTGTACGCCCGCATGAACGGAACGGTCATCGTCACCTCGCTGCGGTCGGGCAGAACGAACCGGGCACCGCGGCCGCGGTAGTTCTTGATGATCGAGAAGATGTAGTCCCAGCGGCCGGCGTTGAGCCCGGCGCAGTGGTCACGCAGCTCGTAGAGGATCTCGTCCATCTCGAACGCAGCGGGCAGGGTCTCGATGAGCACCGTCGCCCGGATGGTTCCGTGCGGGATGCCCGCGCGCTGCTCCGAGAAGGTGAACACGTCGTCCCAGAGGCGGGCTTCCTCGCTCGACTCGAGCTTGGCGAGGTAGAAGTACGGCCCGCGGCTCGCGTCAATGAGCGCCTGCGCGTTGTGAAAGAAATACAGGCCGAAGTCGACGAGGCTTCCGGATGCCGCCATCGAGTGACCGGCGGAGTCAACGAACCGAAGGTGCTTCTCGACGAGGTGCCAGCCGCGCGGTCGCATCACGATCGTCGGGGTCTCGCCCGTGGTGAGCGTGTATTCCTTACCCTCTGGGCTGGTGAAGTCGATCTGCCGACGGATCGCGTCGAACAGCGAGATCTGTCCGCCGATGACGTTCGCCCAGGTCGGGCTTGTTGCGTCCTCCTGATCGGCGAGCCACACGTTAGCACCCGAGTTGAGCGCGTTGATGGTCATCTTGCGGTCGGTGGGACCGGTGATCTCGACGCGACGGTTTTCGAGGCCCGGCCCCGCGCCGGCGACGCGCCACGTGGCATCCGCCCGGATCGATGCGGTGTCATCGCGAAACTTCGGGTCACGGCCGTTGCCGATCTCGAACCGGCGGCGCATGCGGTCGGCGAGCCGGTCGTGCCTCGGACCGGCGAAGCGCTGGTGAAGCTCGGCGAGGAACTGCAGTGCCTCGGGGGTGAGGATCTCGTCGAATCGTTCGTGCAGCCTGCCGACGACCTCGATGCGAGGGCCGGTGTCTGTGGGGGAGGTGGCTGGTGTCGTGGTCGTGCCGGGTTCGGTGAGCAGAGTGTTCATGATGACAATCCCTTCGGGGTCGCCCGGCCGCGAACGAGCTGTCGCGAACGGCCGGGCGGAAAAATGGTTAGTGGAACTGGTCTTCTTCGGTCGAGCCGACGAGCGCGAGGGTGGCGCTCGTGGGGTTCAGGGCCGTTGCGATCCGGTCGAAGTAGCCTGTGCCCACTTCGCGCTGGTGCTTCGTCGCGGTGTAGCCGTCTGCCTCCGAGGCGAATTCGGCCTCCTGCAGTTCGACATATGCGCTCATGGCGCGGTTCTTGTAGTCCTGAGCGAGCGTGAACATCGAATGGTTCAGCGCGTGGAAGCCAGCCAGCGTGATGAACTGGAAGGCGTAGCCCATGGCGGCGAGTTCCTTCTGGAACGTCGCGATCTGCGCGTCGTCGAGGTGGGATTTCCAGTTAAACGACGGCGAGCAGTTGTAGGCGAGTTTCTTGCCGGGGAAGTCCTGGTGGATGCGCTCGGCGAACCGGCGGGCGAGCTCGAGGTCCGGCTCCGCCGACTCGACCCAGAGCAGGTCGGCGTACTCGGCGTAGGCGAGGCCACGGGAGATGACGGTGTCGATGCCGTTGTTGACCTCGTAGAAGCCTTCGGCGGTGCGGGTTCCGGTGAGGAAGGGGCGGTCGCGCTCGTCGACGTCGCTCGTCAGCAGCGTCGCCGCGAGGGCGTCGGTGCGGGCGATGATGACGCTCGGCACGCCGGCAACGTCGGCGGCGAGCCGGGCAGCGTTGAGGGTGCGGATGTGCTGGCTGGTCGGAATGAGGACCTTGCCGCCCATGTGCCCGCACTTCTTCTCGCTCGCGAGCTGGTCTTCCCAGTGCACGCCAGCCGCTCCGGCCGAGATCATGGATGCCATCAGTTCGTAAGCGTTGAGCGGTCCGCCGAATCCGGCCTCGGCGTCGGCGACGATCGGGGCGAGCCAGTCCACCGTGGTGGTTCCGGTCTCGGCGAACTCAATCTGGTCAGCGCGGAGCAGGGCGTTGTTGATGCGGCGGACGACGCTCGGCACCGAGTTGGCCGGGTAGAGCGACTGGTCCGGGTAGGTCTGGCCGGAGAGGTTCGCGTCTGCGGCGACCTGCCAGCCGGAGAGGTAGATGGCCTTGAGGCCGGCACGAACCTGCTGCACCGCCTGGTTGCCGGTGAGAGCACCGAGTGCGGGGACCCACTCTTCGGAGTGGATGAGGTTCCACAGGTTCTCGGCACCGCGACGGGCGAGGGTTGCGTCCTCACGGACACTGCCCCGAAGCGCGACGACCTCGGCGGCCGTGTAGTCACGCCGGACACCTTCCCAGCGGGGGTTGGCGTCCCACTCGAGCTGCAGTTCGGCCGCGGTCTGGACCTGGTCGCCTGGGCGGGTGTTGTCGGTGCTCATCGTTGTGCTCCTTCGTCGGGGGCCGAACCGGCTTCGAAGAGCCGTGGTTCGGAGGTCGTACAGAGAGTCTGTGTGCGCCACGCGGTGCCCGACCCGGAAAGTCCGTAGAAAAAGCACGATTCTTCTGGTTGTCGGAAGGACCGCCGAATGCGACGATGGCACCATGACCAGCACCGCAGCTGACCCACGAATTCTCGCCACTCCCGAGTCCGACGCGGGAACCGTCGACGCCCTCCTGCTGGGGCGTCGCATCCGTTCGCTGCGCGTTGCCCGCGGAATGACGCTCGAGCAGCTCGGGGCGGCGATCGACCGCGCTCCGTCCCAGGTGTCGACGATCGAGAACGGCAAGCGGGAGCCGAGGCTCTCGATGCTGCGCCAGATCGCGACGGCCCTCGGCACAACTACCGACGATCTTCTGCGCGATGAGGCCCCGAGCGAGCGGGCGGCCCTCGAGATGGCGCTCGAACGTGCCCAGCGCGGCCCGGTCTTCTCCGCGCTCGGCATCGACCCGATCCGGGTGTCGAAGGGGCACAGCGACGACACGCTGCGCACGATCCTGGCGCTCGCCACCGAGGTCGAGCGGCTGCACCGCGAACGGGCGGCGACCCCGGAGGAGGCCCGGCGGGCGAACGCCTCGCTGCGGGCGACGATGCGGGCGAAAGACAACTACTTTCCCGAGCTCGAGGCGCAGGCGAAGCAGCTGCTCGCCGCCGTCGGGCACACCGGCGGCCCCGTATCGCAGCAGCTCGTCGGGGACATGGCCAACCACCTGGGGTTCACGCTGCACTACGTCGGTGACCTGCCGCACTCGACCCGGTCGGTGACCGATTCACGCAACGGCCGGATCTACCTGCCCACGTCGCAGTCGGCATCCCGCGACTCGCGCTCGCCCGTTGTGCAGGCCTTCGCCAGCCACGTGCTCGGACACCTGGAGCCGACGAGCTACGCCGACTTCCTCCGACAGCGGGTCGAGACCAACTACCTCACGGCGGCGATCCTGCTGCCGGAGTCGGATGCCGTCCGGTTCCTCACCGAGGCGAAGAACTTCCGCCGGATTTCGATGGAGGATCTCCGCGACGCGTTCGCCGTCTCCTACGAGACCGCGGCGCACCGCTTCACCAACCTCGCCACCGCACGCCTCGGCATCCCCGTGCACTTCACCAAGGTCCACGAATCGGGCACGATCGTGAAGGCGTATTCCAACGACGGTGTGAAGCACCCGACGGATGCCCTCGGCGCGGTCGAGGGGACGACCGTCTGTCGCAAGTGGACGGCGTTCACCGTCTTCGCTGCTGAAGACCGGTTCAGCCCCTGGTACCAGTACACGGACAACCCGAACGGCACGTACTGGTGCACGTCGCGGATCGAGAAGGCCAAGGAGGGCGATTACTCGGTGACCGTCGGGGTGCCGTTTGAGCACGTGAAGTGGTTCCGTGGGCGAGAGACGGCCAACCGGTCGCGGTCCAGCTGCCCGGACGAGAGCTGCTGCAAGAGCGCACCGAGCGAGCTCGCCGAGAAGTGGGAACACCAGTCCTGGCCTGCGGCACGGACGCCGACGAGTCTGCTCGCGGCGTTGCCGACGGGGACGTTTCCGGGCGTCGACCAGGTGGAGGTCTACCGCTTCCTCGAGGCGCACGCACCGGCGTAACCGCCCGGCCGCGCCCGTGCGTCAGGCGCGAGCGTTGCCGCGGAGGATCTTGACGGCCTCAGCCAGGGTCTCGTCCGCACCAACATTGCCGGCGAAGACGACGTAAGGAAGCCCACTCAGGGCCGGGTTGTCCTCCCCGACGTGCAGCCAGACTGAGACGATGCCGGGGAACAGCTGGCCGGCCACTATTGCCCGTCGGATCTTCAGACCGCCCGTGGCAACATCGCTCGACGTGATGCCGCCCTTGGCGATCACCCACGCTGGCGTCGCATCACTGACGGCGACTTCCGTGAGTGCGACGAGCACCGCGGAGACCGTCTGCGCGATCACGAGGCTGGAATGACCGGAGTCGCCGGTGATCTGTTCGCGACTCGAGGCGAGGACGACGTCTGTGCGGCCGAGCGCCGAGATCAGCGCCTCAGCGACCCGCGCGAGTTCGGGGCCGGTGCCTTCCGGGTCGAGCAGTCGCGGCACGTCGAGGACAACTGTCTCGATGTCGGTGACCTCGGACTGCAGGTGCGCGACCTGGCGGGTGGTGAGCTCGACGTGCGACCCGACAACGACGAGTCCGTGGCCAGGACGCTCGCCCCCGGCGAAGATCTCGTCGTGGGTGAGCGGCTCGCGGGCGGCGATGCCGAGCCTCGCTCCCGGGAACGACGGCCCGCAGCGGGTCAGGACCCTGGCTCCCTGTTCTTCTGCCAGCAACAGCCCGAGCACGACGACGTCGAGGTCAGCTTCATCGAGCAGGTTGACCGCGACCGGCTGGGCGTTGGTGCAGCCCAGGAGAATGTCGCGCACCCGCTCGGGGCCGCCCTCACGGATGTCCTCGAGACCGATGCTGATCACATCCGTCGCCGCGATTGCACCACCCGTCTTTTCCTCGATGTACTCGGGAAGGGTCGATGCCGAAAAGCCGAACGTGGCATCCTTCGCGTAGTTCGAGAGTCCGACCGGAACGAACGTGTTCCCGGTGCCGACGTAGTGCACGTCTCCCACGGTTACCCGTCCCGCCGGGAAATAGGCAGGAGCGAGGAGGAGAGCGTTGAACGGCGTCCCCGTGGCTGCCGCCTGCTCGATGAGCACGTCTGTCTCGAGCGGGTAGTGCCCACGGAGGGTGGAATCGCCGCGTGCGATCAGCGCGATCTCAGCGCCTCGCCTCCTGGCTTCCCGCTCGACCGCTCTGGCGACCTCTGATACCCGTTCGCGGGCTTCGTCGTCGTTGAACCCGCGGGAGTTGGTGAGGATGAAGAACCCGTGGCCTGGCTGGTCGAACGCCCACTCGAGGTCATCGGCGTCCCAGCTGGTCAGCACCGGGGTGTCGTGAACGGTCTGGCTTCCGGTCGGGTCGTCGTCGAGCACGATCACCCAGCGGTTGCCTGACTCGTTGGCCTCGCGAATCCTCCGACGTGCGTCAGGGATGGTCAGCGGCGCGGGGAGTCCCGTCGAGAGTTCCTGCATCGTGCGGCCCGCCGGCGCGTTCGGTGTGTCGCTCATCTGCTGCTCCCCGTTGATACTGCCGGTCGACCCGGCGCTGTGGCTCCACTGCCGCTCCGGAACCGCCACGGTCCGTTCCGGGTGACAGCGCCAAATATATAAGATGTCGGACACATCCACCGCGGGTGTGACCCGCAACGGCGCTGACAGGAGATCCGCATGACGACGACACCCCAGGCATCCGCCCCTGACACCGTGGCCATTCTCGGTCTCGGGGCCATGGGGCTGCCGATGGCGACGCGACTCGCCAGCGGCCTGTCAGTGCGGGCCTTCGACTTCGATCCGGCACGGATGGCGCTCGCCGCTGAGCGGGGCGTGACCTGTTTCGACTCGGCACCTGACGCTGCGCGCGGCGCGGATATCGTGCTGATCGCGGTGAGAAACGGCGAGCAGCTTGACAGCGCCCTCTTCGGGCCCGATGGCGTCGCCGAGGTGCTTCGGTCCGGAAGCATCGTGATCCTCACCAGCACGATCGGGGCGGATGCCATTCCGGCGACCGTCGATCGGCTCGCCGAGCGTGGGGTCGAGCTTGTCGATGCGCCGCTGTCCGGTGGTCCGGTTCGGGCAGGGCAGGGCGATTTGCTCATTGTCGTCGGGGCGTCACCCCGGGCGCTCGAGCGCGCTCGTCCGGTCCTCGACCTGCTCGCGTCGACGCTCACGGTGGTGGGCGACAAGCCGGGCGACGGGCAGGCGATGAAGACCGTCAACCAGTTGTTGTGCGGTGTCCACATCGCGGCTGCGGCTGAGGCGCTCGCCCTCGCTGACGCGCTTGGTCTCGATCCGGGCAAGGCCCTGGCGGCCCTCGAGGCGGGCGCGGCCGGATCCTTCATGCTCTCGAATCGCGGACCGCGGATGCTGGAAGCGTACGACGAGGATGGCGCGGAGGTGTTGAGCAGGCTCGATATTTTCGTCAAGGACCTGGGCATTGTCGGCGCGGCAACGCGTGCCGCCGGGCTGCCGGCACCGGTCGCTGCGGCAGCCGAACAGCTGTTCCTGCTTGGCCAGGCGCAGGGTCTCGGTGCCGCCGATGATTCCGCGGTGATCCGGGTCGTCGCACCCGATCGGACCGAATGACGGTCGGTTTCGTCGGCCAGTCGCGTAGCTGAGACCCATCGACACGGCTGGAAATATCCTATAGGATTAGTCGAACCACACACTCAACGTCGAGGAAGACACATGACCAGGCTCTGGAACGAACCCGAGAACTTTGCAGACGAAATGACCGATGGATTCGCTCGCGCCAACGCGCGATGGGTCCGCCGGGTGTCAGGAGGGGTCACCCGCTCGACCCGCTCGGAAGAACCGACGGTGTCCCTCGTGATCGGCGGCGGGTCAGGTCATTACCCGGCGTTCGGCGGCCTGGTCGGTCACGGTCTGGCACACGGGGCCGCTATGGGAAACCTGTTCGCATCGCCGTCCGCGCGGCAGGTCGAATCGGTCGCTCGCGCGAGCGAACAGGGCAGGGGCGTCCTGCTGAGCTACGGCAACTACGCCGGCGACGTTCTCCACTTCACCGAAGCGCAGGACAAGCTCCGTGCCGACGGCATCGACTGCAGGACCGTGACGGTGACGGACGACATCTTCAGCGCACCAGCGGGCGAGCAGGAGAAGCGCCGGGGGATCGCAGGGGACCTCACGGTGTTCAAGGCCGCCGGCGCCGCTGCCGCGGCCGGGTACGACATGGATGGCGTCGAGCGAGCCGCCATCCTCGCGAACGATCGCACACGCACGATGGGTGTCGCCTTTACCGGGTGCACGCTGCCTGGAGCCGCCGAGCCGCTGTTCACGGTGCCGGAGGGACGGATGGCCATCGGTCTCGGCATTCACGGTGAGCCTGGCATCGACGAGGTCGACATCCCCAGCGCAGACGGCCTCGCGGAACTCTTCGTCGAGCGCCTCCTCGACCCCGCTGAGATTCCCGAGGGTGTTACCGTGTCGGGTGCGCGGGTGGTTCCCATCCTCAACGGTCTCGGCTCGGTGAAGAACGAGGAGCTCTACGTCGTTTTCGACCGCATCGCCACGTTGCTGGAGGATGCCGGTGCAGTGATCGTCGATCCGCAC
This sequence comes from Mycetocola sp. Y791, assembly GCF_059445325.1. Classification (NCBI taxonomy): domain Bacteria; kingdom Bacillati; phylum Actinomycetota; class Actinomycetes; order Micrococcales; family Microbacteriaceae; genus Mycetocola; species Mycetocola sp. Y791. Next base: position 256,992 of record NZ_JCAIUC010000001.1, read on the forward strand.
GTCGGCGAGTTCTGCACCAGTTTCGACATGGCCGGTGTCTCGCTCACCCTGCTCTGGCTCGACGACGAGCTCGAGACCCTGTGGCGCGCCCCTGCCGACACCCCCGCGTTCCGCACGGGTTCTGTCGACAGTACTGCGCAGGTTGAACGGGACGAGATCGACGACTCGGTTGCCGAGGAGGTCATCCCCGACGCGAGCGACGAGTCCAGACGTGCTGCTGCGGTGGTTGTCACCGCGCTCGAGGCGATCGTCTCGGTCATCGACGCGAACGCCGAAGAGCTCGGCCGCATCGACGCGATCGCCGGGGACGGCGACCACGGTATCGGGATGAAGCGCGGCTCACACGCCGCGCTCGCCGCTGCCCGCTCCGCGCACTCGAACGGGGCCGGCGCCCAGAGTGTGCTCGCTTCGGCGGCGGATGAGTGGTCGAACCGGGCCGGTGGTACCTCCGGCGCGATTTGGGCGGTCATCCTCCGCACCGTCGGCGAGCGGCTCGGTAACACGGCACCGGTCACGGCGAACGCCGTTGCCGATGGACTCGTCGGCGCCAGTAATGCCGTCATGGATTTCGGTAAGGCGAAGGTTGGCGACAAGACCATGGTCGACGCGCTCGTGCCTTTCGCCGAGACGCTCAGCCAACGTATTGGTTCCGGCGATAGTCTTGCCGCCGCATGGTCGGCCGCGGCAACTGCCGCACAGGACGCAGCGGACGGCACCACCGACATGATGCCGGGGATGGGCCGCGCCCGATCGCACGGTGACAAGGCGCTCGGGGTCGCGGATCCCGGTGCGGTTTCACTCGCGATGATCGCGGCGGTGGTGCAGGGTGTCCTGCCCACGGCATCCGTTCTCTGATTTACCCACGAACAGGAGCACAACATGAGCGCACTTCGTATCGTCGTCGGCTCTGACGACGCAGGATTCGAGTACAAGGAACGGCTGAAAGCCGACCTCGAGGGCAGCGACCTCGTGGCATCCGTCACCGACGTTGGCGTGAACGCCGATGGCCACACCAACTATCCGACGATCGCGATAGCGGCAGCCGAAATGGTAGCTCGAGGCGAGGCCGACCGCGCCCTCCTGGTGTGCGGAACCGGACTCGGCGTCGCCATTGCGGCGAACAAGGTCCCCGGAGTGCGCGCCGTCACGGCCCACGACCCATACTCCGTTGAGCGCGCCGTGCTCTCGAACAACGCGCAGGTGCTGTGCATGGGCCAGCGCGTCGTCGGACTCGAACTCGCTCGACGCCTCGTGCGCGAGTGGCTGACCTATACCTTCGACGAGTCGAGCGCCTCCAACGACAAGGTGCAGGAGATCCGCAGCTACGAAGGCGTCTGATGCCGCCGGCCGGCTCACCTCGATTCCTGATCGGGGTGAGCCACAAAATGTACTTCAGTCACGCTCGCACCGTGGCCTGGTGCCGCGACGTCGCCGCGATCGCCGGGGACAATCCGGCGATCGCCGACGGCACCGTCGAGCTCTTCGTCATCCCGACCTTCCTCTCGGTTCCTGCCGCCATCGATGCGCTCGGGGCTGTTGCGCTGGTCGGCGCGCAAGACCTCAGCACCGAGGACAGCGGCGCGTATACCGGAGAGGTGAGCGGGGCTGAGATCGCCGAACTGGGTTGCCGCGTGGTGGAGGTGGGGCACGCCGAGCGGCGGCGTCTGTTTGGCGAAACAGCCGAGGTTGTCGCGGCGAAAACCGATGCGGCGTTGCGCAACGGGCTCGATCCCGTGCTCTGTATCGGCGAAACCGTGCGCTCGACCGCGGAGGACGCCATCGCTGACTGCACGGCCCAGATCGCGTCGGCCCTTGAACCCAGCCGCACGGCTGGCCACCACGGCCGGGTCATCGTTGCGTACGAGCCGCACTGGGCGATCGGTGCGCCGGAACCGGCGTCGGCTGACTACATCCGCACGGTCTGCTCCGCGCTGCGCGAGTACGTCAGTTCGCTCGCCGACTTCCCAGGGTCGGTAGTGATCTACGGCGGCAGCGCAGGCCCCGGCCTCCTCGGACACATCGCCGACAGCGTCGATGGCCTGTTCCTCGGACGGTTCGCTCACGACCCCGATGCCGTGCGTGTCATCCTCGACGAAGCAGCGGACGCCGCGAAGGCACCCCACGGCGCTGGTACTCTCGAGAACGGAACGTCGAGGAGAGCCAATGCCTGAATCCACCTACCCGCTCGGACAGGCGGGGGTGATTGAGCGCAAAGGGCTCAGGGACCGTGTCTATGACCTCGTGCTTGACATGCTCGTCAGCCAGTCCGTCGCTCCAGGCACCCGACTCTCGATCGACGCGATCGCCCGTGACCTCAATGTGTCGCCCACTCCGGTGCGCGAGGCACTCGTCCAGCTGGAGCGCACGGGGCTCGTGACGAGGGAGCCGCTCAAGGGCTACCGGGTCGCTCCGCAGATCACCGACGGACAGCTCGAGTCGCTCTTCGATACCCGGATCGTGCTCGAGGGCGGTGCCGCGGCGCTCGCGGCACGTCATTCGGACGAACTGGTTCCTCTGCTCGAGGCAGCGCTCGAGGAGCACCGGAAGGTGACCGAGCGCGTGCGTGCGGCGGCCCAGGGTGGCGCCCTCTCGGTGGCTTTGCTGCGTGAGTATTTCGCGGTCGACTGGAACTTCCACCACCTCATTTTCGAGGGCACGAACAACCAGTTCCTCATCGACATGTCCGAGGTCATCTCGACGAGGGTGCACCGCATGCGCCAAACGGTGCTGAGCGGCGTCACCGACGCCGAGGATGCCGTCAACGAGCACACGCACATCATCGAGGCGTTCCGCACCGGCGACCCGGACGCTGTCGCCGGGGCCATGCGTGACCACATCGAGAAGGTGCGGTCGCGGTCGCGGTCGGACGCGCACACGCGCTGACTCTCCTTCGCCCTGAGGGGTGTTGTTTCGGGCGGCGGATCACGGGATCGGCGCCGCTACCGGCGGTGGACCCCCGGTATTTCCTCCCGGCGCCGCGCCACCGGCTCGAGCGGCGGCTCGCGGCCAGCCGGCGGCGGGGGCGAGCGATTCGCAGCAAGGGGTGTTGTTTCGGGCGGCGGATCAGGGGGTCGGCGCCGCTACCGGCGGTGGACCCCCGGTATTTCCTCCCGGCGCCGCGGCACCGGCTCGAGCGGCGACTCGAGCGACCACCCACCCAACGAAAACCGGGCCGGGTCCTTGAGGACCCGACCCGGTTCACCGTGACAGCTAGTGTCCCGGAGGAGCCTCTTCGAGGAGCGCATCAGCACGCGCCTTGAAGAACCGGGTGCAGTACATCATCGCGGCCGCGAGGAACGCGAACACACCGAGCGAGACGATGCCCCAGATTCCACTCTCGGTGGGTGCGGTCTCGTTGAAGCTCGTACGCATAATGGGTGCGACGAATCCACCGAGGTTACCCAGCGAGTTGATCAGGCCGATTCCGGCGGCCGCCGCCGTTCCGGTGAGGAACGCCGTCGGGTACGACCAGGTGATCGGACCAACCGAGAGGAAGCTGGCGACCGCAAGTGTGATGAACAGGATGCCAACGACCGGCAGGTTGTTCGCGCCAGCCCAGGCAGAGCCGAAGATCGAGAGACCGGTGAAGATGTAGAACAGCGTGCCCCAATTGCGACGGAACCTGATGGTCGACGCATTCTTGCCCACGAGGTAGCAGGCGAACAGACCGACCAGCCACGGGATAGCCGAGACAAGACCAACCTGCCAACCGACATCCTGACCGATCAGTCCGGAGACCTGCTGCGGGAGGTAGAACGTGGTGCCGTAAACCGCGATCTGGAGGCAGAAGTAAATAAGGGTGAAGTACCAGACCTTCCAGTTCGACATCGCGCGCCAGATGCCGGAGGGGCCGTCTTCGGTGCGTACAGCGTCTTCCTTCGCCATGACCTCGGTTAAGGCATCCTTCTCCTCCTGGTTGAGGAACTTCGCCTTTTGCGGACTATTCACAAGGAAGAAGAGCGCGGCAATACCGGCGACAACCGCCAACATGCCCTCGACGAAGAACATCACCTGCCAGCCGTGCCACGGCGTCAGGGTGTCACCGAAGCTGATCAGGCCGCCGCTGAGCGGTGCCCCGAGCATCTGGGAGAACGGCTGTGCCAGGTAGAAGATAGCGAACATCTGCACGCGGACCTTGTTCGGGAACCACTCCGCGAGGAACATGATGACACCGGGGAACAGCCCGGCCTCGGTGACACCGAGGAGGAACCGCAGGATGATGAACATTGTGTCGTTCGTGGTGAAGGCGAACGCCGCGGCGACGATGCCCCACGTGATCGCGATCCGGGCAAGCCAGAACCGCGCTCCGAACTTCTTCAGCAGCAAGTTGCTCGGGATCTCGAAGATCGCGTAGCCGATGAAGAAGATTCCCGCACCGAGCGCGAACGCTCCCTGGGAAATCCCGCGGTCCATCGACAGGGCATCTTCGGCGAAGCCGATGTTCGTGCGGTCGAGGAACGCAACGAAGTAGAGGATGACGAGCATCGGCATGAGGTGCCGAGCCGCCTTTGAAATCGCCGACTTGAGCGCCGGGCTGTGGGCATTGGGATCAATGCCGGCAGTGGGGTTTAGCGCGGACAAACTGCTCTCCTTTGAGGTCTATTCGATGTAGCCCGCGCGCGGCACGCGGGGGCGGTGGAGTGCTCAGCCGAAGATGCTCGGTGCGAGCAACCAGATTCCCACTCCAACGAGAATGATCCCGAGGGCGAGGAAAAGGATGCGGCCTTTGGACCAGGGTCCTGTTGCTCCCGTCATGATCCCGGCCTCAGTGCATGTAGAGGCCGCCGTCAACGTTCAGGGTCTGACCCGTCACGTATCCGGCGTCCTCGCTGATGAGGTAGGAGATGGCGGCGGCAATGTCGCGCGGCGTGCCGATGCGCGGGAGAACGCCGTCGGATGCCATGGCTTCCTTGCGTTCGTCCGTGAGTGTTCCGCCCATGATGTCGGTGTCGATGGGGCCGGGGGAGATGACGTTGACCGTGATCCCGTCCTTGCCGAGCTCGCGAGCGACACTGCGAGAGAACCCGATGACGCCGGCCTTCGCCGCGGAGTACGCCGTCTTGCTGAAGGTGCCTCCGCCGCGCTGGGCCGAGACCGACGAGAGGTTGACGACCCGGCCGACGCCGTTCTTCACCATGGACTCGACGGCGCGCCGTGTGGCGAAGTGGACGCCGTTCAGGTTGATGCCCAGGACCCGGTTCCACTCCTCGTTCGTCACCTCGAGATACGGCACCGGTGAGGATACGCCGGCGAGGTTCACGAGCGCGACGACCTGGGGCAGCGCAGCCTCGAGCGAGTCGAAAGCGGCACGGACCTGCGCGTCGTCGGCAACATTCGCACCGGCGCCAGCGGCGACGACACCATGCTGTTCCGCAATCTCCGCTGCAACGGATGCCGCGGCATCCGCGTCGAGGTCAATGATGCCGATGTTCCAGCCCTGCTCGGCCAGATAGTGGGCTGATGCGCGGCCGATGCCACGCGGTGACGCGGCACCGGTGAGGATGACCGCGCGCGATTCGGGAAACTGTGTTGCCATGTCCGGTCCGATCGTGTCAGTTCGAGGGGTGAATGGGGGCAGGGCCGAGCTCATCCATCAGCTTCTTGATGGCGACGTATGCCTTGTTGCGGTAGGCGATCAGCTCCGCAGTGCGTTCCGCGGGTACGTCGAGGTAGCCCGCACCGGTTTTGGTGCCGAACTTGCCTGCGTCGACGAGTTCCTTGAGCGAGTCCGGGGTCGCGAAGCGCTCGGGCCAGCGGGTCTGCAGGGAGGCGTAGCAGAACGAGTAGACGTCGAGGCCGGCCATGTCGGCGATCGCGAACGGTCCGAAGACCGGAAGGCGGAAGCCGAACGTGGTCCGCACGATCGTGTCGATGTCTTCGGGGGTTGCAACGCCCTCTTCGACGAGCTGGGTCGCCTCGTGGAACAGTGCGTACTGCAGGCGGTTGAGCACGAAGCCCGTCGCGTCCTTGACCCGCGCCGTCTCCTTGCCGGTCGCCTTCACGATTTCTTCGACGACCTCGATCGCCGCAGGGTCGGTTCCCTCGTGGGGGATGAGTTCAACGCCAGGGATGAACGGGGCCGGGTTCGAGAAGTGAACGCCGAGGAACCGGGCCGGATTGGTCACGGCCTCAGCGAGCGACCCGATCAGGATCGTTGAGGTGTTCGAGCCGATGATCGCGTCAGGACGCGCTGCATCACTGATGCGCTTGAGCGTCGCGTGCTTGATCTCGATCTTCTCCGGCACCGCTTCCTCGATGAAGTCGGCGTCAGCAACGGCCTCCTCGATCGACGCGGCTGGCGAGACGTTGGCGCGGATGCGTTCCACGGCGTCGGCGGGGAACAGCCCGTCAGCGACGAACTGCGCGGCCTCCTCGATGAGGCGCTCGTAGTTCTTGACGGCGATCTCCTCGGAGATATCCGCGATGCGGACCTGGGCACCAGACAGGGCGAGAACCTGAGCGATTCCCCCACCCATGTATCCGGAGCCGACGACGGCGATGATGCGATTGGTCATGATTCTCTCCTAGGCCTTCGGAAGAAGTGAGCGGATGTACTTCTGGTTGGTGGCACACATGCCGAGGCTGTCTCCGCCGTAGTGCTCGGCGAGGATGATCCCGTTGTAGCCGAGCGCCATGGCATCCCGGAAGACCTGGCGGTAATTAATGAGACCCGCTTCCATGGTCGACGGAACCGAGGTGAACCAGCTTCCGTCTGCCGCTTCGTCACGCGTGTAGTTCTTGACGTGCCAATAGTTGGCATAGGGGAGCGTCTTGGCGAAGAGCTCGCGCCAGTCCTCGACGGGCCGGTGCAGGCGGATGAGGTTTGCAACGTCGGGGTTGATGCCGACGTTGTCGAGGCCCACATCTTCGACGAACCGAACGGCGCTGTCCGCGGTGCCGACGTAGGTGTCCTCGTACATCTCGAGGGAGAGCGGAAGACCAACGGATGCCGCGTGCTCGCCGAGCTCACGGATGCGCTTGACGGCGGTGTCCCAGACGTCGCGGTCGTCAGGGTCCTTCGGGCCCTCCGCTGTCCAGAACCACAGCGCCTTCTTCTGCGCGTCGCTGAACGGCTGGTGCAGGCCGGTCGAGAAGACCTCCATGCCCCATTCGGCTGCCGCGTCGATGGTGCGGTGCGCGTACGCGAGGTTCTTCTCTTCAGAGCCCGGCATGATGACGCTCTGACGCTGGAGGTGCACCGAGGGGATGCCAACTCCGTGCGATTTCGCGATGGAGAGGAACTCGTCGCGCCTCGATGGTTCGAGGTCTGCGGGGCGCACGTGGCTGTCAGCGAGTTCGGCCAGGGTGAATCCGACGTCGGCCACCTGTGCGAACATGTCGTCCCACACCTCGGCCGGGGCGTCATGCATGGCGAGGCCTTGCTTATCGACCGGCGGGAAAGCGTGGAGACAGGTGGCGATGGGCCAGGTCTCAGCCGTGTACTTGGGTTTCTCAGTCGACATTGTGCTCCATTGCATTCAGGGTCGCCATCACGGCTTCCAATATCCTATAGGAACCATACGCGCCGAGGTCGTGATTGTAAACACCCGGCAGGTTGCTGTCCTCGGCGTGCTCGTGTTTGCGGAGAGCATTTCGCCCTGTACACTTGGGGAGGTAGTTGAAATCTGCCAAGCTTTTTTGCGCCTATTTTCATCTTTTTTCGGCAACCGCCGTAAGAAGGGGATTGCAGGTCAGAATCGTGAATCAGGTTTTTGCTTCCCGACCGGGTATCCGGTCATAGGGCGGTGGCTCAATTGGTAGAGCAGCGGTCTCCAAAACCGCAGGTTGCAGGTTCAAGTCCTGTCCGCCCTGCGCGTCGGTGTTAACACCCCGGCACATGAAAGGTGTAACCAGGTGGCCCGAAAAGTTATCGACGAACCGAGCGAGGAAATCGTCGCAGCAGCGAAGAAGGACCGTGCCGCAAAGCGTGGACCCTTCGCCGGGATCATCCTGTTTCTGAAGCAGGTTGTCGCTGAGCTCAAGAAGGTCGTCACACCGACCCGCAAGGAACTGCTCAGCTACACCGGTGTTGTGCTCGTGTTCGTCGTGATCATGATGGCGCTTGTCTGGGGCCTGGATCAGGTGTTCAGCTGGGTCGTGATCTTCACGTTCGGTACTCCGGCGGCCTAGCCGCTGACATCCGTTCATCCGAACCTCATACAGCGCAACGTGGCCGTGCACCGGCCAAACGAGAGCCAAAGGAAAGAGATTTAAGTGTCGGAGAGAAATCTAGACGACGTCGACTGGTCGACTGCCGCTGAGCAGTCCAGTGAGGACGACGAAGCCCAGGAGGGCAACGTGCTCGCGGCCGAAGAGAAGGCTGTCAACCCCGCCGAGCACGAAGCGCTGCACATCGAAGACACCGCGGATGTCATCGTTGACGTCGAGGAGGAGGTCGAGGCTCTCGCCGAAGCCGTAGATCCCGAAGCCGATGCGATCGTCGATGACGCTCTCGAGATCGACGAGGCTGCAGAGGCTGAAGCCGCTGCTCTCGCTCTCGCAGATTCCATCGAGGTCGAGCGCGAAGAAGAAGCAGAATTCGAGCCAGAGGTCGCGCCGTACAACGGCGAGGAGCCGGATGCCGGCGTTGCCGATGTCGTCGAGGCTGCCGCCGCTGGCGACGAGGCCGACGCAGAAGACGCCGACCCCTACGACGCATTCCGCAAGGAACTGCGGAGCCTGCCGGGCAAATGGTTCGTCATTCACTCCTACGCCGGGTTCGAGCGCAAGGTCAAGGCGAACATCGAGCAGCGCAAGGGATCGCTCGACGTCGCCGACTACATCTACCAGGTCGAAGTTCCGATGGAAGATGTCGTCGAGATCAAGAACGGCCAGCGCAAGATGGTCACCCGTGTGCGCATCCCCGGATACGTGCTCGTTCGCATGGACCTCAACGAAGACTCCTGGTCTGTGGTTCGCCACACGCCCGGCGTCACCGGATTCGTGGGCAACGCCCACAACCCGACGCCGCTGCGCTTCGAAGAGGCCTTCAACATGCTGAAGAGCCTCGTCGAGGTCAAGGAAGCCGCACAGTCGAAGGCCACCGGAGCGAAGGGCGGCCAGACGGCTCGCTCGATTCCCGCCGAGGTCGACTTCGAAATCGGCGAGACCATCACGATCAAGGAAGGCTCGTTCGCTGGCCTTCCCGGTTCGATCAGCGAGATCAAGCCGGAGAGCGGCAAGCTCATCGTGCTCGTATCGCTGTTCGAGCGCGAGACCCCGGTCGAGCTCAGCTTCGACCAGGTCACCAAGCTTTAGAAGTTTTCTCAACCACCGCGGCCCAACCGGGCCAGCGGGAGAGCGCCCGTCACACGGACGGTGCTCGAAACCCAATAAGAAGGAAGAAACATGGCTCCGAAGAAGAAGGTCACTGGTCTGATTAAGCTTCAGATCAAGGCTGGCGCCGCCAACCCCGCCCCGCCAATCGGCCCGGCACTGGGTCAGCACGGCGTGAACATCATGGAATTCTGCAAGGCATACAACGCCCAGACAGAGTCCCAGCGTGGAAACGTCATCCCGGTCGAGATCACCGTGTACGAGGACCGCTCGTTCACATTCATCCTGAAGACCCCGCCCGCTGCAGAGCTCATCAAGAAGGCTGCCGGCGTTGCAAAGGGTTCAGGAACCCCGCACACCGTCAAGGTTGCGAAGCTCACCAAGGAGCAGGTCCGCTCGATCGCTGAGCAGAAGATGGCCGACCTCAACGCAAACGACATTGACGCTGCGTCGAAGATCATCGCCGGAACCGCTCGCTCCATGGGAATCACCGTCGAAGCGTAGTAACACCTCGGGACACCCAGCCGTCATCACAGGCGGCGGATCCCACCCGAGTCGGCCAGACACCGTCTGATGCCGGCTCACGACACAACATTCGTGGCAGCGCCGGCCAGGCGCAAATGACCACATTCTCGAATTGGAGAAATTCACATGGCACAGAAGTCAAAGGCCTACCGGGCCGCCGCCGAGAAAATCGGCACTGACAAGGTCTACACCGCAGCCGAGGCAGTTAACCTTGCCAAGGAAACCGGTTCGGCCAAGTTCGATTCCACGGTTGAGGTTGCCCTCAAGCTCGGTGTCGACCCCCGCAAGGCAGACCAGATGGTCCGCGGTACCGTGATTCTTCCTCACGGAACCGGTAAGACCGCCCGCGTCATCGTCTTCGCAACGGGCCCTGCAGCAGAAGCAGCAATCGCTGCAGGTGCTGACGAGGTCGGTGGCGACGAGCTCATCGAAAAGGTGGCCGCTGGTTACACCAACTTCGACTCCGCGGTTTCGACCCCGGAGCTCATGGGCAAGGTCGGTCGTCTCGGAAAGGTCCTCGGACCCCGCGGCCTCATGCCGAACCCGAAGACCGGAACCGTCACCCCCGATGTGGCCAAGGCCGTCAACGACATCAAGGGCGGAAAGATCGAATTCCGCGTTGACAAGCACTCCAACGTCCACTTCGTCGTCGGCAAGGCATCGTTCTCGCCCGAGCAGCTGTTCGAGAACATCTCGACCGCTCTCGAAGAGGTCAACCGCCTCAAGCCGTCCTCCTCGAAGGGCCGTTACATCCTCAAGGGAACCGTCTCGACCACCTTCGGTCCTGGCATCCCGATGGACATCAACTCCATCTAGTTCCTCGGAACACACAAAAAGGACCTCGCTTCGGCGGGGTCCTTTTTTGCGTGCAATGCGGCTTCCGCCGTGCTCCATAAAATACCGGGATGACCCTGACTGTTCGACGTGCCCAACCGACGGATGCCACGGGGCTGGGGGAGCTCGCTGCCGTCACGTTTCCGCTCGCCTGCCCTCCCGGCAGCGCGCCGGAGGCGATCGCCGAGTACATCGCCGGCAATCTGACGGAGCGGAGCTTCGATCGGTACCTCGACGACGGCAACCGTGGCATCCTGCTGGCCGAGGATGACAGTGGGCCGGTGGGATACATGATGCTCATCGGCGGGGAGCCGACCGACCCCGACGTCGCCGCTGCGGTGACGATCAGGCCGACCATCGAACTCAGCAAGGCCTACGCCCGGCCGGGGGTTCACGGCAGGGGCGTGGCGGCGGCGCTGATGACGGCCACGCTCGACGCAGCGCGAGAACGGGGTGCAGCGGGCATCTGGCTCGGGGTCAACCAGCTCAACGCCAGGGCGATCCGGTTCTACGAGAAGAGCGGGTTCGCCATCGTTGGCGAGAAGAAGTTCTCCCTCGGTCCGGAGCTCCACAGCGACTTCGTCATGGAACGGGCACTGGCAGGGCCGTCGTGAGGTGGTGTCGCGCGAGCAGGTTGATTCCCAGCGCTGACAGCAGGAAGACCGTACCGAGAACCAGCCAGCCCATCGTGCCGTGGGTGAGCACGGTCGCGCTGATGACGAGCGGCGCGGCCATGGCGCCGAGCGAATAGCCCATGGCGAAGACCCCCTGATACGCGCCTGCGCGGGACTGGTCCGCGAGCTCGAAGCTCAGCCCCCAGTTGCTGGCACTCGAGAGGATCTCGGCGAAGGAGTGCACGACCATGGCGAGCACGAGGAGGGCGATGGCGACGCCGATGGCGACGTCAGCGGACCCGGCGTAGAGACCGCAGGCGACAACCATGAGGATGCCGGCGAGCACCGAGATCTTTCCGGCGTGCGCGACATCGTGGGTGCCACGGGAGAGCCGCACCTGGAATGCGATCACGAGGACCGTGTTGAGGATGAGCAGGAGCGAGTACACAGCACTTGGTGCCCGGGTGTCGTGGACGATCCACAGCGGCAGGCCAACCTCGGCAACACCGAACTGCATGCCAAACACGCCGGAGAGCACAGTGAGCGCGAGGTAGGTCGGATTTCGGAACGGTGAGCGCCCCCGCACCGGGCGGGGCACGTCGCTCGTCGGGTCGTGCTGCGGGGCGTCGACGGATTTTGGCAGGCGAGCGAGCACAAACGCGCTCGCTCCCGTCAGGACCGCAGCGATCACCATCACGCTTCGGTAGGCCGTCGGGGTGGCGAGCAGCAGTGCGATTCCGCCGGCGGCGCTGCCGAGCGAGATGCCGATGTTCGTGACGGTGCGGAGCACGGCGCGGGCGCCCACCCTGCCCTGCCCGGTGAAGGCGCGGGCGATGATCGCGCCGCGAGTGGAGTGCGCGGCACTCGCGGTTGCCGTGACGACACACGCGACGGCGAGTGCCACGGGGAATGAGGTCGCCAATGGATAGCACGCGAGCGCAACGGCTTCGATGAGCACCAGCCAGACGGCGAGGCGCCTGGCGCTGAACCGGTCGGCGAGGTGGCCGCCGAGATAAGACGTTCCCACTCCGATGGCGCTCGAGATCGTGAGAAGCAGGGCGACCTCGATCGCGGGCAGCTCCACGATGAGGGTGAAGTACAGGACGGTGAGCGTGAGAAACACGCCACGGCCCAGAGTCGAAACGAGGGTGGCGAGCACAAGCCGACTCAGAACGGGATCCTGCGTGATCGAAGCGAACCATCTGCGATCACGACGACGGATGCCGTCCGGGATCGGTGTGGTGTCGGGGAGGGAGGGGGCGTTGCTGGGTGGTGGTGCGCTCACGTTCCTTTCTCCCATGCGCGGAACGGCATCCGTTAGTGATGTAGCGTATGGCTACATGTTGCGGTATGAACTCAGCGAGTCCGATCTCGGTGGCGTGCGGTTCGGAATCTCGCCGCTGTGCGAGCTCGGTCTCTCGCTGCGGTCGATCCGGGATCCCGGGCGCTACCCGCTGCAGCTGCCGTGGGTTATTCGAACAGAAGACGCGAGGCGCTCCCTCGACACCGAGGTGCTCGCGGCGCTGGTCAACGACCGGTTGTGGACACCTGACTTCCTCAACCCGCGGCCGGACTCGCCCCTCACACGAATCGAGAACGAACTCGCCCGGCTCGAGGCGCTCCCGGCTGCCGATTTCTTGCGCGGGGTGCTCTCGGTGCACCCGGAGTTGCCTCCGGTGTTTGCCGGGCCGCCTGACCGGGCTATCCGGCGGATGGTGAGCGCCCTCCGGGAGTACTGGGACGCGTGCTTCCGCCCGCACTGGCCCCGGATGCGGGCGATCCTGGAGTCCGACATCGTGCACAGGGGCCGTGTCGTGGCGCTCGACGGGCTCGCCGTCATGCTCAACGGTGTCTCATCGGCGGTGACCTATGAGAACGGAGTGGTGTCTATCGCCCTTGCCGCACCGGAGAGCCGGACCGAGTACACGGGTGGCCTCGGTCTCACCCTCGTCCCGACGATGTTCACCCGGCGGGCGTCGGCGCCGGTCGAGGCCGGGCAGGCCCCGCTTGTCATGTACCCCACGCGCGGTCAGGGCGCGATGTGGGAGCCAGAGACCCTGGCACCGGAGGGTGCTCTCGTCAGCCTCATCGGCCCCCGGCGAACGGCGCTGCTCAGGGCGCTGGGCTCGCCGGCGTCATCGACCGAGCTCGGGATCAGGTTTGGCATCTCCACCTCGGCGGTCAACCAGCACCTGCGTGTACTCGCGGACACGGGGCTCGTGACGTCGACGAGGCACGGACACAGCGTTCTCTACTTCCGCAGCGAACTCGGGCAGGCGCTCTCGGAACGCGCGAGCTGACGCCCGGACGCGGCGCTTGTGTGGCGCAGCCGTCAGTGTGCGGGAATCGTGAGCACGATCTTGCCGCGGGTATGCCCGGACTCGAGTGCCTCGTGCGCCTCGGCGGCGTTGCCGAGATCGAAAACCTGGTCGACGAACACGCGAACATCCCCCGACTCGAGCAGGCGGGAGATGGTGGAAAGGCTGTCGCCGTCCGGCGCGACCTTGAACGTCGTCGCGCGCATTCCCGCGGCAGCGGCCTCGGCGAGGAAGGTCGGCCAGCTGCCGGTCGGCGCATTGACGATGAGACCGCCATCGCGCAGCACACCGAGAGAGCGCGAGCCCGTGTTGTCGCTGACATTTCCGATCAGGTCGATGACGACGTCGACATTGCTGACGGCATCCTCGAATCGGGTCGTCCCGTGGTCGATGACCTCATCGGCGCCAAGCTCTCTCAGCCATTCCTGGTTGCGGCTCGATCCTGTCGCTATGACGTGCGCACCGAAATACTTGGCGAACTGCAGGGCGAAGTGCCCGACGCCGCCGCTCGCTGCGTGAATGAGGATGCGCTGGCCCTGGTGGGCCTTGGCGACCTCGACGACCATTCCCCAGGCGGTCAGCGCGGCCAGCGGCACACCGGCGGCTTCGACGTGCGAGAGCGCCGCTGGTTTCTTCGCGACGGACAGGCTGGACACGGCGACGAATTGCGCGTAGCTGCCCGAGGTGCGCGGAACCATGGTCATGCCGTACACCTCGGTGCCCGGGGCGAACGGGTGCGCCTCATACGGTGACTTCACGACGACACCGCTGAAATCGAAGCCGAGCACGGCGGGAAAGCTCGGGATGCCGGCAGAGACGCCGCGTCCGGCCCGCGTCTTCGCGTCGATGGGGTTGATGCCGGCGGCCACGACCTGCACGATGAACTCGGAGTTGTACGCGGACGGGACGGGGACAGTGGCCTCGTGCAATGCACTTGCGTCGCCGGTGGCATCGATGACCGCCGCGCGCATGGTTTCGGGAATCGCGGGCGGGGCTGATGCTCCCGCCGGGGACGCATCAGATGATCCAGTCATGCCCCGAGTCTGCCACGCAATCCCCACACCCTCACGCATCTCTGTCCCCTGTCGTTGTTGCTCTGTTTACAGCTAACGCCCACAATGAGTCAGTGGTGTTACGGCCGAGTTCCCACCCAGCAAACAATCGTCCCGCGAGCGCTCCAGATCCATGCCTGCGCTACATAAACATCTGCAGCGCGGGCATGGACGTGCAGCGGTCGCGAACAGGGAGGGCCGCGACGGACCAGGGATCAGGGGATGTCGTACGGGTCGTCGTGCACGAGGTACCGCGACACGCGTGTGGTTCTGCGGTGCAACTCGTCGATGAGGTTGTTGGCGAGTCCGACCAGCTGGTTGATCTGCTTCTCGTCGCGGTCGATCCAGCGGCACATCGGTTCCTCGCCGACCGGCACGAAGTTCGCGTGCTGTTCCCAGACCACGAGGGTTCGCTCTGCCCCGAGCACGTACTGCTGCCACCAGATCTGACGCAGGTAGTTGCGGGGAACGCTCGACCACGGCTTGGTCGTTGTCTTGATCTCGGCGAGCACAAGCGCACCCGACGTTGATACGGCGAGGCCGTCAGGGGTCGCGAGGTGACGCTTCTCGATCTCCGCGTGGAAGAGCGCCGACGACGGCGAAATGCCGTGGGTCGCGGCCACCCAGCGAGCAATCTCAGGTTCGCGCGCCCGACCGTGGTCGGTGTAGGCGTTCCCGGAGAAGCCGGGACCGCCGCCGAGCTTCTCGGTGGCGACGGCGTCGATCGACTTCGCGCTCGAGAGCCGGGCCACATCCGTCGCGGTGATGCCGCGAGAGCGAGCCCTGAGCCAGGCCACCCGGTCCGATGAATCGGCAACGAGGCGGTCAAGATGGCTGGAAGTCACACTCTATTGTGCCTCGGCCGGGCGGATGCTCCCGCCACCGGCACCCTGTCGGCGCGCCTTATCGGGGCGGTCGGTTTCTGGACCGCGCGGGTCCGGCCGGCTGACTCAGCCCGAGCACCCGGTCCGGAGCGTCAGAGCGCCTTGGCTGCGGCCCGGAGCACCTGGTTGAGCGTGGGAACCCCCGTCGCGCGGAAGACTTCCTTGCCCGTGTCGTCGAGGACGAGAACCGTCGGGGTGAGGCGGATGCCGTCATCCGCCGCCTTCGCATTCTCGATGGCGACGTCACGCTCGACCACCCTGGCTTTGGGCACGACGCGTTCGGCTTCGGCGAGCACCTCTCGGGCGCGGGCGCACGGGGTGCAGAACGACGAGGTGTAAAGGACGAGTTGCATGCTTACACTCAACCACGCCCGAGCGCCACCCATACCCCCGATGCCCCAACTGCAACAGAATGGGCCCATGAGAATTGCTGTTACCGGTGGATCCGGAAAACTGGGACGCACCGTCGTCCGCGAACTGCGCGCCGCGGGGCACGTCGTCATCAACCTCGACATGACGGGGGAGCGTGGGCCCGGATTCGTGCGCGTCGACCTCACCGACTACGGTCAGACCCTCGACGCACTGCTCGGTGTCGACGACAGGCACTCGGGATTCGATGCTGTCGTTCACCTCGCCGCGATCCCGGCCGCCGGGCTGGCGAGCAACGTGGCGACGTTCTCCAACAACATCCTCGCGAGTTACAACGTGATGAGTGGTGCTATTCGCGCCGGCATCCGCAACATCGTCTACGCGTCGAGCGAGACGGTTCTCGGCCTGCCGTTTGAAACGCCCCCGCCGTACATTCCCATCGATGAGGAGTACGCGGCACGGCCGGAGAGCACTTACTCGCTGGTCAAGCACCTCGAAGAGCAGATGGCGATCGAGCTCGTGCGGTGGAACCCCGACCTCAAGATCATTGCGCTCCGGTTCTCGAACGTGATGAATCCCGAGGATTACGCGGAGTTCCCTGACTTTGACTCTGACGCGTCGCTGCGGAAGTGGAACCTGTGGGGCTACATCGACGGACGGGACGGTGCCCAGGCGGTTGAGCGCGCCCTCGAGCTCGACACCACGGGCTTCGACCGGTTCATCATCGCGGCGGCGGACACTGTCATGTCACGCCCGAACGACGAACTCGTCGCCGAGGTCTTCCCCGACGTTCCCGTGACGCGCGAGCTGGGGACGAACGACACACTGCTGTCGATCGACAAGGCACGACGGGTGCTCGGGTACGACCCGCAGCACTCCTGGCGCGACTGACCGAAGCCGCACTGGTGGGTGCGCGGCTGTCGGCGGGCCGCGCACTCACCCGCGGGGGATGGCGGTGCGCTCTGATCCCGTCAGCCACAGTGCCGCAGCACAGGCTCCAAGTGCGATCGCGGCGAGCGGGAAGTCCAGTCCGTACGCCGTGATCGCCAGAATGGGCAGTACGAAAAGTAAAACGGCGACCGGAGTGGCCCACGGCGCCGCGATACGCGGGGCACCCAAAGGTGGCACCTTCTCGAACCTGATCAGCCAGAGCGACAGAACCCACACGGCCCCGAGAACCAGGACGAAGAACGGGAGCCGCGTCCACCACCATGCGGCGCTCCCCGGCTCAGGCAACGGGAGTGGCAGGAGCAGCTGGATGCCGATGAGCACCATAATCATCGGCAGGTGCCAGAGGTAAACCGTCATCAACCGCGATCCGACGAGGAACACGGCACCCTGCGCCGCTCGCGTGCGCATCATCGCGGTCAGTGGTGTGTGCAGCAGGGTCAAAGCCGCCGCCTGAATGACGGCGAACACTGCCATGGGCGCGGTCGGCGGCCACTGGTTGCCGAGCATGCTCACCGAATAGCCGCCGAGGGCAACCAGCTGCCACACGGCGACGTAGCCGGCGCCAACCAGCAGGAGGAGCTGCCACCACCGGCGCTTCGCGAACCAGCCGTCGTAGAGGAAAAAGCCGACCTGGCTGGCGAAGAGCCAGACGAAAGCGACGTTGGGGATGCCGAAGAGCTCCTGCCCGATCTCATATCCGGTCGGCGGAAGCCGGTCGATGCCGAGAAGGCCGCCAGCCACAACGAAGCGGATGCCGTCAGTCGCCAGCGCCGCAGCGAACAACGCCAGGAGCACCCACCCGCCGTACCGGTCGTGCCACCGCATCATCACCGGCGCGAGCGCCTGGACGATCATGTACGCGGCGAGGAACCACAGCGGCGAACCGACCCCGATCGCTATGGCGTCGACCAGTTCAGGGTCGATGCCCAGGGCTCCGGCAGCGCCGAGAACGACGGTGAAGAAGACGAAAACGACGAGCGCCGGGCGAGCGAGGCGCGCCAGGCGAACGCGCACGAATTGATCGGCGGTCGTGCCTTTCGCAACGGCGGATCGCCAGCCTGCTCTCGCCGCGTAGCCGCCGACCACGAAGAACAGCGGCATGATGTTCGCGATCCAGGTCGCGGCGTTGAACCATGGCTGGAACTCCACGGTCCTTTCGATCAGGAGCGATCCGTTTGCGTCGCGCCCGACCCCCGTGAACAGGATGTGGACGAAAACGACGAGCACCACGCAGAACACGCGGGCAAGGTCAAGTGTGAGGTCGCGACCCGCTGGAACTGTGCGGCTGGCCACGTCGACGGAGCGGGTCATGCCCCGAGAATAGTGGGCGGCTCAGCCACGGGTGTAGCGACACGAACAGGGGCCACGGGATCCCCCAAGATTGCTCATAGGTGGCTCATAGCAACGGGCGGATACTGGAAATATGAGCGCTTTCGAGTCTTCTTCGCTGCCAGCGGCATCCGTACCCCTGAAGCGAGCAGATGGCAGTGCCATCCGCGTGCTCGTCGTCGATGACGAG
Source organism: Mycetocola sp. Y791 (assembly GCF_059445325.1). NCBI lineage: Bacteria > Bacillati > Actinomycetota > Actinomycetes > Micrococcales > Microbacteriaceae > Mycetocola > Mycetocola sp. Y791. Next base: position 275,334 of record NZ_JCAIUC010000001.1, read on the forward strand.
AGCAGCCTGACCGACCTGCTGAAGATGGCGCTTCGCTATGAGGGCTGGGAGACCCGCACGGCAGCCACCGGCCGAAAGGCACTCGACGTTGCGCGCGAGTTCCGGCCAGACGCCATCGTGCTCGACATCATGCTTCCCGACATCGACGGGCTGAGCGTGCTGCACCGCCTGCGCGAACAGGGCGACGACGTCCCGGTGCTGTTCCTCACGGCGAAGGACGCGCTCGACGACCGGATCGCCGGCCTCACCGCCGGCGGAGACGACTACGTGACGAAACCGTTCAGCCTCGAGGAACTCGTTGCCCGCCTGCGCGCGCTGATCCGGCGTTCAACGCTCACCGGTGCGACCGGTGGCCCCGTCATCACCGTCGGTGACCTCACGCTCGACGAAGACAGCCATGAAGTCTCGCGCGGCGGCACCCCGATCGAACTGACCGCGACCGAATTCGAACTCCTCCGCTTCCTCATGCGCAACCCGCGGCGCGTCCTCTCCAAGGCGCAGATCCTCGATCGGGTGTGGAGCTACGACTTCGAGGGCAGGGCGAGCGTCGTCGAGATCTACATTTCCTATCTGCGCAAGAAGATCGACGCCGGACGTCCGCCGATGATCCACACGGTTCGCGGGGCCGGATACATGCTCAAGGCGGCCGAGACGACGCCATGAAACGGATGTCGCGGTGGACGTTGCGGGGACGTCTCGTCGTCGCTGTCGTCGCGTTGCTGGCGCTCGCCGCGGTGATCATCGGCTTCGCGAGCGTGGTGAGCGTGCGGACGGTGCTGCTCGACCGTGTCGACGCGCAGTTGACGGCCGCGACCTCGCGGTCGTACGGCGCCGAGGAAGCGCGCCGCGGCAACGATGGCCCGATGTCCCCGAGGGGGCAACCGCCGGTGCCCGAGTTCATCGGGGTGCCCGGGCAGTCCGCGGGCACGCTCGGCGCGATCATCTCCGGGGGAGCGGTGCGCTACGCCGGCTACCTCGACGACGCCGGCGACCTGCAGCCGCTGACGGCGGGACAGGTGGAGACGCTGCTGACCGTGAGCATGGGCGGTCAGCCGGAGTCGATTGACCTCGGCGGTGAGCTCGGTTCCTACCGGGTGGTGGCGGTCGAGGCGGGGGACGGCGTGATGATCGTTGGACTTCCGCTCGCAGACCTCGAGTTCACTCTCGGGCAGCTCATTGCCGTGATCGGTGCGATCACGCTGGGCGTTCTCGTCGTCGCCGGTGCGGCCTCGTACGTCATCGTGCGGCTCGCGCTTCGCCCGCTCGACCGGGTGGCGAATACGGCGACCGCCGTGTCAGAACTGCCGCTTGACCGCGGCGAGGTCGCGCTCGCCGTCCGAGTGCCACCTGAGGACGCCGACCCCGACACCGAAGTCGGGCGGGTTGGTGCGTCGATTAACCGGATGCTCGGTCACGTCGCCGCCGCGCTCTCCGCTCGCCAGGCATCCGAGAACAAGGTCAGAACCTTCGTGTCGGATGCCAGCCACGAACTGCGCACCCCGCTCGCGTCGATCCGCGGATATGCCGAGCTGACCCGACGGTCAGGCGAGGAACTCCCGGAGGATGCCGCATATGCCCTGGGCCGGATCGAGTCGGAGGCTGTGCGGATGACCGCAATCGTCGAAGACCTGCTGCTGCTCGCGCGGCTCGACGAGGGGCGGGAACTGGCAAAGGACCCGGTCGAACTCAGCGCGCTGGTGTCCTCGGTCGTCAACGACGCCAGAGCGGCGGCGTCAGGCCACGACTGGCAACTCGAACTGCCCGGCCGGGATGTGGTCGTTCTTGGTGATGCGCAGCGCCTGTTCCAGGTCGTCGCAAACCTCCTCGGGAACGCGCGAGTGCACACCCCGGATGGAACCCGAGTGGTCACTGCCCTCTCCGTCGACGGGGACACCGCCGAGATCACCGTCACAGACAACGGCCCCGGCATCGACCCGGCCCTGCTCGGGTCGGTGTTCGAGCGGTTTGTGCGCGGGGACTCGTCCAGACAGCGCGCGTCAGGCGGAACCGGGCTCGGGCTCGCCATTGCCCGCGGCGTCATCGAGGCACACGGCGGTACCGTCGCCGTCGAGTCGGCGCCGGGTCGCACCCGATTCTGCATCCGCCTGCCCCTCGCCGATCAGGGCACCGCGCCCGTCACTGACGGAAAGGACGCGGCTGGCGCAATCCCCTGACGAGGAGGATCGCGTCGCGCTACAGTTGCGGCGAACCGGAGGAGAATCCATTGACCGAAGCCGCACCAGCCACGTCCCCGAGCGCCGTTCTGTTTGACATCGACGGCACCCTCGTCGATTCCAACTACCTGCACGTCGAGGCCTGGGCGCACGCCTTCGCCGACGTCGGTGCCGAAGTCTCGTCGTGGCGCATCCACCGCGCGATCGGCCTGGACTCCGCGAAGCTGCTCGAAGCGCTGCTGGGTGACAAAGTCGACGAACTCGGTGATCGTGCCAAAGACCTGCACTCGCAGTACTACAAGGAACTCGCCGATCGCTTGCGTCCGCTCGACGGGGCGCGGGACCTCCTCCGTGAACTTCACGGCCGTGGCCTCAGGATCGTGCTTGCGACCTCAGCGCCCGAGGACGAGCTGGAGATCCTGACCGGCAAGCTCGACGTCGATGACGCCATCGACGCCACCACCAACGCCGACGATGTCGAGACCGCCAAGCCCGACCCGTCGATCGTCGAGATCGCACTCAAGAAAGCCGGAGTGGACGCAGGTGAGGCGGTGTTCGTCGGTGATTCCGTTTGGGACTGCATTGCGGCATCGCGCGCCGGCGTCCGTACGGTCGGCCTGCTGTCCGGCGGTTTTAGTTCGGCTGAACTGCTCTCGGCCGGCGCCATTGCCGTCTACGACGACCCCGCCGCCCTGCTGCGTGAGTTGTCGCTCAGCCCGCTCGCCTGACGACAGCACGCGATTTGGCGAAGTGAAGCGGATGCCATAAGCTGGGACAAAACCAAAGACCGCAGGTTTTCGGCGTGCTCGCGCAAGTGTGCATCCGATCGAAGGTTCTCAGCTGAGACAACCCGCGCAGGTGAACGAAACATTCTTAGAGATTCTCTCAAAATGCTCCGTGCGCTTGCGCCGGAGCTCTTTTTTTGCCGAAAACCGACTGCCCCTTTTGGCTCGCATCGCCTCCGCGGTGCGAGGAAGACTAATCAAGGAGTGGCTATGGCGAACAAGGAAGCCTCGGTTGCCGAACTCACGGAGAAATTCCAGAGCTCGACCGCCGTTCTGCTGACCGAGTACCGCGGCCTCACTGTTGCCCAGCTCAAGACGCTGCGCAAGAACATCAGTGCGGACGCAACCTACGCCGTGGTGAAGAACACGCTGACCAAGATTGCCGCGAACAACGCGGGCATTTCGTCGTTTGACGAAGAGCTCGTTGGTCCGTCGGCCATCGCTTTCGTTCACGGAGACCCTGTCACCGTTGCGAAGAGCATGCGCGACTTCTCCAAGGCAAACCCTCTCCTGGTGATCAAGGGCGGTTACTTTGACGGTAACCCTCTGACCGCCGAAGAGGTAGGCAAGCTCGCCGACCTCGAGTCCCGCGAAGTTCTGCTCGGCAAGCTTGCCGGCGCCTTCAAGGCCTCGCTGTTCGGAGCCGCATATCTGTTCAACGCACCGCTGTCGAAGGCCGTTCGCACGGTCGACGCGCTGCGTGAGAAGCAGGAGTCCGCTTCCTAGGTTCAGACCTGGGACAGCGGTGAGTAGACCAAAGAAATCTAAGGGAGAAAATCATGGCAAAGCTGTCAACTGAAGAGCTGCTTGAGCAGTTCAAGGGACTCACGCTCATCGAGCTCAGCGAGTTCGTCAAGGCATTCGAGGAGACCTTCGAGGTCACCGCGGCTGCACCCGTCGCTGTTGCTGGACCGGCTGCTGCCGGTGCTGCTGCAGAAGAGGTTGAAGAGAAGGACTCCTTCGACGTCATCCTCGAGGCTGTCGGCGACAAGAAGATCCAGGTCATCAAGGCTGTCCGCGAGCTCACCTCGCTCGGCCTCGGCGAGGCCAAGGCCGTCGTCGATGGTGCACCGGGACCCGTTCTCGAAGGTGCAAACAAGGAGACCGCCGAGAAGGCAAAGGCTGCTCTCGAAGAAGCCGGCGCAACCGTCAACCTCAAGTAATTTGCGCCCCTCGGGGCTCTTACTTGTGGCGTGACCCGCGCGGATAGTTCTGCGCGGTCGAAATGCTCCACCGTCCCTGACACGTGTGCTTCGGCATCCGTCAGGGTCGAACCGAATGACGTCGCTCCTCACGGAGCGGCGTCATTCGTTTGTTAAGCCGACTGTGGTCCTGCAGGCGCCCGCTCGACGACAGCGGGCAGCCCGGTCCGCGCCGGGGCAAACGGTGCAGTGCTGGTTCGGACGATCAGGCGGGCGGGAACGTCGATAACGGCGGCTTGTACCGCGTTTCCGGCGATCGCGTCGAGAAGCGCTGTGACCGCGTCGCCGCCCTGCTGGCACGGGCGTTGCTCGATCGTGGTCAGCGAGAACATTTCGGCGTACTCGTGGCCGTCGATGCCGATGACCGAGAGATCGTCCGGCACGCGGAGCCCGAGTCGCCTCGCAGCGATCATTGTCCCAATGGCGATCTCGTCGCAGGCGGCAAACACTGCCGTTGGCCGCCGCTGGGCACTGCTCAAAATGTTCGCGCCTGCGTCGTAACCGCCGGGCAGGCTCATGATCGTCGTTTCGATCCTTGACTCGGACTTCAGACCAACGGCGGCCATCGCCTCGCGGTAGCCGGCGGACCGTTGCGCGGCCACGGAGCATTCTGACTCATCGGCATCCTCGCCCCCGATATGGACAATGCGGCGATGCCCGAGGCTGATCAGGTGCTCGGTGGCTCTTCTGGCTGCGCCCCTGTCATCCATCGCAAGCGTCGGGATGCCGTCGGTCGGGAATCCGATCCCGACGAGTGGGATCGCGAGTCTGGTGAGTGCCTGGTGTTCTGCCTCGGTCGGTTCAACGCCGATCAGAATGATGCCGTCGAAGCGCTTGCGAGCGAGAAAGAAGTCGAAGACCCGCTGACGGTCGGGGGAGCCGGCGTGCAGGTTGTACAGGGTCATGTCATACCCGCGCTCAAGGAGCGCCTGTTCGATCCCGTCGAGGACCTCGCCGAAGAACCACCGGTTGATGAACGGCATGACGACGCCGATGTTTTTGGTCTGCCCGGTCACGAGGCTCGCGGCGTTCGAGGACGCGACGTAACCGATCTCCTCGGCGGCAGCGATCACGCGCAGCCTGGTTGCCTCCGCGACATAACCGTTGCCGGAGAGCGCACGCGACGCCGTGGCCTTCGACACCCCGGCCCTGGCGGCAACATCAGCGATGGCACTCGACACTGGGCCTCCGATCGCCGGTGAAAGAGGGACCCACCCTCGCTGGGGGATGCGGTCGGTCACAGGCTAGCCCATAGACGGGCCTTATGGAACCGGTTACACAAAGCGGGGTGTCCCGGCCATCCCCGCGTCACAGCGAGTGTCGCCTCAGCGCGACAGCGATAGCCGTGAGAGCGCGAACACGTGCCGATAAGCGTCGGACAAGCCCGGCTTGTGCATCTCGCCGGTGTGCCGTAGTTTGTGCATGGAACCGGTTCCCTATGTGGCGCCGGACCCGCACCTGCAGTGCTGAGGCGACGAACTCGCCTCACGATCACACTCAACGAGGAGACACAGATGAGCTTGAAGAAAACCCATCGCCGGGTGCTCGCGCCGCTTGCAGCGGCGAGCATTCTCGGCCTGGCACTGACCGGTTGCACCGGCGACGTCGCCGCAGGCGACAAGGAGAACACGGACTGCTCCGACTATGAGACGTACGGAACCTTCGACGGCAGCGAGGTCAGCATCAGCGGAACGATCGTTGACGCCGAGGCCGACCGTCTCCTCGAGTCATGGAGTGACTTCGAGACCTGCACGGGCATCGACATCTCGTACCAGGGCACCAAGGAATTCGAAGCGCAGATCGCGGTGCTTGCCGAGGCTGGCAACGCACCCGACATCGGAATCGTGCCGCAGCCAGGCTTGCTGCAGCGACTCGCTACCGGCGGCTGGCTCCAGCCGGCACCTGAGGCCGTTGAAGCCAACGTCGACGAGTTCTGGGGCGAAGACTGGAAGACCTACGGCAGCTACGACGGGACGTTCTACGCAGCGCCGTTGATGGCCAGCGTCAAGGGCTTCGTCTGGTACTCACCGACCGAGTTCGAGGAGAAGGGCTACGAAGTCCCCGAGACCCTCGACGAGCTCACGGCTCTGAGCGAGCAGATCGTCGCAGACGGCCAGAAGCCGTGGTGCGTTGGATTCGGCTCGGGCGACGCCACCGGCTGGCCGGGAACCGACTGGGTTGAAGACTACGTGCTCCGCCATGCTGGCGCTGACGTGTACGACCAGTGGATCAACCACGAGATCCCGTTCAACGACCCGCAGATCGTTGCAGCATTCGATGCTGTCGGTGAGATCATCAAGAACCCCGACATGGTCAACGGTGGCCTCGGTGACGTGTCAAGCGTCATCTCCACCGAGATGGCTGACGGTGGTCTTCCGATCCTCGACGGCGAGTGCTCACTGCACCACCAGGCATCGTTCTACGAGGGCTTCTGGCCCGAGGGAACCGAGGTCAGCCCCGACGGAGACGTCTTCGCTTTCCTCCTTCCTTCGGTTGAGGCCGGCGGCGAAACCGCTGTCACCGGTGGCGGCGAGTTCCCCGTTGCCTTCAACGAGGGCGAAGAAGTTGACGCCGTCCGTACCTACCTCTCGAGCGACACCTGGGCAAACATCCGGGTTTCACTCGGCGGTGTGATCAGCGCGAACAAGGGACTTGACCCGGAGAACGCGTCAAGCGACGTGCTCAAGGAGAGCATCGAGATCCTCCAGGGCGAAGACACGGTCTTCCGCTTCGACGGATCCGACCTGATGCCGGCTGCCGTTGGCGCCGACTCGTTCTTCAAGGGCATCGTTGCCTGGGTTTCCGGGGACAGCACCCAGGAGACCGTGGACACGATCGAAGCCAGCTGGCCGCAGGACTAGCTGATACCGCCTCTCAAGGGCGAGGTCGCCTCACGGTGGCCTCGCCCTTGATTTCCCTCGTTCCGAAAGGCGTTGTTTCATGACGACCGCTGACCTCATCGGCAAAATCATCCAGGTTGTGGGTGGCCTCGCGATTTTCGCCGCCATCGTTGGCCTGCTGTTCTTCTTCCTCGACAAGGCTCCGAAGCGTGGCAAAGACTGGGTTCAGCTCGTCGTCTTCCTCGCCCCGGCGTTTATCCTCGTCCTGCTCGGCCTGATCTATCCGGCCATCCGCACGAGCCTCCTTGCGTTCACCAACAACCAGGGCGACTTCAACGGCATCGACAACTTCGTGTGGATGTTCACTCAGCCAGCGATCCTGAGCACGCTCCTCAACACGGTGATCTGGGTGCTCCTGGTCCCGACGGTGTCCACCATCGTCGGCCTCGCCTACGCCGTGTTCATCGATAAGTCGCGGGGTGAGAAGTTCTTCAAGGCCCTCGTGTTCATGCCCATGGCGATCTCCATGGTCGGCGCCGGAATCATCTGGAAGTTCGTTTACGACTACCGCCAGTCGGGCGACGAACAGATCGGCCTGCTCAACCAGATCGTGATCTGGTTCGGAGGCGAGCCGGTTCAGTGGCTGCAGACCTCGCCGATCAATACGTTCCTTCTTCTCATCGTCATGATCTGGATCCAGACCGGGTTCGCCATGGTCGTGCTGTCCGCCGCGATCAAGGCGGTTCCGGTGGAGCAACTCGAGGCCGCCGAGATTGATGGCACGAACGCATGGCAGAGGTTCACCAACGTGACCCTGCCCGGCATCCGTGGCTCGCTCGTTGTGGTCATCACGACAATCTCGATTGCGACGCTCAAGGTGTTCGACATCGTTCGAACCATGACGGCGGGAAACTTCAACACCAGCGTCATCGCCAATGAGATGTACACCCAGGCGTTCCGGGCCGCAGAGCCGGGGCGAGGCTCAGCCCTCGCGCTCGTTCTGTTCGTCCTGGTCCTCCCGATCGTCATCTACAACATCAGGCTCATGAAGCAGCAGAGGGAAATCCGATGAGCAGCACACCGATCATTCCCACGACGGGCAACGCTGAAGCCCTCGAACAAATCGAGCGCGGTGAAGCGATCGATCTCGGCACCAAATCGAAACGCGTCAAGCGTCGGCTCACCTCGCGCGGTGCAACGTTTGCCGCCCTGATCATCGCCGTCATCTGGACGATCCCGACCTTTGGGCTCTTCGTCTCGTCGTTCCGGCCGGCGGAGCTCATCCAGTCGACGGGCTGGTGGACGATCTTCCAGAACCCGGGCTTCACCCTCGAGAACTACCAGGAAGTACTCCTGTCGTCATCGGCGTCGTCGCCGCAGCTTGGTTCCTATTTTGTGAACTCGCTGGCGATCGCGATCCCTGGCACGATCTTCCCGCTGATCCTCGGCGCGATGGCGGCATATGCCTTTGCGTGGATGAAGTTCAAGGGCTCGAACTGGCTGTTCATCCTGATCTTCGCGCTGCAGATCGTCCCGCTTCAGATGGCGCTCCTGCCGCTGCTGCAGATGTTCACCACCTTCCTGCGGCCGCTGCAGGAAGGCCTGCACGAGGTCATTCCGATGATTCCCGAGCAGAACTACCTGCCCGTCTGGATCGCGCACACGATGTTCGGTCTGCCGCTCATCATCTTCCTGCTGCACAACTTCATCTCGGAGATCCCGGGCGAGGTCATCGAGGCAGCACGCGTCGACGGTGCGAGCCCCGGCCAGATCTTCTTCCGGATCGTCCTGCCGCTCGCGCTGCCGGCGATCGCATCGGTGGCGATCTTCCAGTTCCTCTGGGTGTGGAACGACCTGCTTGTCGCGCTGATCTTCTCCGGCGGCACACCGGATGTCGCGCCGCTGACACAGAGGCTGGCCGAGTTGACCGGTACGCGAGGGCAGGACTGGCAGCGACTGACCGCCGCGGCGTTCGTGTCGCTCATCATTCCGCTGATCGTCTTCTTCAGCCTCCAGCGGTACTTCGTTCGCGGGCTTCTGGCCGGCGCGACGAAGGGATAACTCCGCAGCACGGTCATCCGTTTGATTGATCACCCTAAGCCCGGCATCCGCACGTCGTATGCCGGGCTTAGGGTGATTTTATGAGTATGCATGGCCGCGGTGGCGGAAGTGGAGCTGGCGGCGGACGGATGCGCGGTGGCGGTGACGAAGAGGCGCAGCGTGCGGTAAACGCGAGCGCCCCACGTGTGCCCCACCTCTTCAAACGGGTGATGGCTCTGTTCGCGCCGCACCGGGCAAAGATCACGCTCACGGTGATTCTGGTTCTGATCGGGGCGGCGCTCAGCGTCATCCCGCCGCTGCTGGTCGAGCAGGCCTTCGATGTCGGCTTGTTCCCGCCGGAGGGCGGCCCTGACCTGCCCGCGCTCACCCGCATCGTCGCGATCATGATCGGGATCTTTGTGGTCGCGACCGGGCTCGGTGTGTGGCAGACCTGGTTGACGGCGACCGTCGGCAACACGGTGATGGGCGAACTGCGGGTCTCCCTGTTCCGTAAGCTTCAGGCGATGGAGCTGAGCTTCTTCACGCGCACCAAAACCGGCGTGATCCAGTCGCGGCTGCAAAACGACGTCGGTGGGGTGGCCGGAGCGCTGAGCAACACGATCTCGAGCGTGCTCGGCAACACGGTCACCGTGATCGCCGCGTTCGTCGCCATGGTGCTGATCAACTGGCAGTTGACGATCGTCGCGCTCATCCTCATGCCGATCCTCGTGATCGCGCAGCGTCGCGTCGGGCAGGTGCGTGCGCGTATCGCGACTAAGACGCAGGAGTCGCTCTCCGACATGACGGCCATCACGCAGGAGACCCTGAGCGTGTCCGGCGTGCTGCTGTCGAAGAGCTTCAACCAGCAGCCGGCCGAGATTCAGCGGTACAGCGGAGCGAATGAGGAGCAGGTCGACCTGCAGGTGAAGCAGACCATGAGCGGCCAGTGGTTCTTCGCGATGGTCAACATCTTCCTGTCGTCGATCCCGGCCATCGTCTACCTGGTCGCCGGGCTGCTGGTCTCCGGCGGCGCTGCGGATATCACCGCGGGGGCGATCGTCGCGTTCACGACCGTGCAGTCGCGACTGCTGTTTCCGCTCATGGCCCTGATGCGGGTCGGACTTGACCTGCAGACATCCGGAGCTCTCTTTGCCCGGATCTTCGAGTACCTCGATCTCACCCCGTCGATCGCCGACCGGCCGGATGCCGTGCCGGTATCGCGCGCGAACCCGCGGCTGGGCAGCGTCGAGTTTGAGGGCGTGACCTTCCGGTACCCCGACGCAGCCGACGACTCGCGGCCCACTCTCGACAACGTGTCGTTCTCGATCGAGCCGGGCCAGTTCGCGGCTTTCGTTGGTCCGAGTGGGGCGGGCAAGACCACAGTGTCGTACCTGGTTCCGCGTTTCTACGACGCGACAGGGGGGCGAGTGCTGTTTGCCGGCACCGACGTGCGTGACCTGCAGGCCGAGTCGCTCGTCTCGAACATTGGGATCGTCAGCCAGGAGACCTATCTCTTCCACGCGACGATCGCCGAGAATCTCCGATACGCGAAACCGGATGCCACGGACGCAGAACTCGAAGCGGCGGCACGTGCTGCGAACATCCACGAGACGATCGCGTCGTTCGAAGACGGCTACGCCACGGTGGTGGGGGAGCGTGGGTACCGCCTCTCCGGTGGTGAGAAGCAGCGGATCGCGATCGCCCGGGTGATGTTGAAGGACCCCGCCGTGCTGGTGCTCGATGAGGCGACAAGCGCCCTGGACACGATCTCGGAGCGGGTCGTCCAGCGCGCGCTGGAGGCGGCATCCGCTGGTCGGACCACGATCGCGATCGCGCACCGGCTGTCCACGATCGTGAAGGCCGACGTGATCTTCGTGATCGAGGCGGGGCGGGTCGCCGAGAAGGGGACGCACGCGGAACTGCTCGCGCGGGGCGGCACGTACGCACGGATGTTCGAGGAGCAGCTCGGAGGGCGCGCGCTCGTGGAGTGAGCGACTCTGTTGTGCCCTGCCGCGCGTGCACTTGCGGCGGATGGGCTGGCGTTGCGGGTGCGGACGTCCGTTCGTCCGTCGCATATGTGGGGAAGTTTGGGTCGTTGCGGGCATCTGCGGCGGATGGGCCGGCGTTGCGGGTGCGACGCTTCGTTCGCCCGTCGCATATGTGGGGATGTGCGGGTCGTTGCGGGCATTCGCGTCGGATGGGCTGGCGCTGCGGGTGCGCACGTCCGTTCGTCCGTCGCATATGGGGAGATGTGCGGGTCGTTGCGTGCATTTGCGTCGGATGGGCTGGCGTTGGGGTTCGACGCTTCGTTCGTCCGTCGCATATGTCCGGAAGTTTGGGTTGTTGCATGCATTTGCGTCGGATGGGCCAGCGTTGCGGGTTCGACGCTTCGTTCGCCCGTCGTTTCACGCGGTGGCGCCCCGCTGCGCACGGGCCAGGGACACCCGCCGCACGACCTCGGACGGGGTAGAGAAGACGTGGCGACTCGTCAGTCGCACGATCCGCCACCCGGCTTCGATGAGACGATTCAGCCGGTCGATGTCACGGTGGAACTGCTCGGCCGTTTGCCAGTGGTGCGCGCCCTCGTATTCGATGGCGATCTTGAGTTCCGGGTAGGCAAGGTCGATGCATCCCAGGAAATTGCCCGCGTCGTCGTATGCGTCGTAATTGAGTGCGGGTTCCGGAAGGCCTGCATCGACCAGGATGAGCCGCACCCAGGTCTCGAGCCGCGACCAGGAGCGGGTGCGGATGCGACCGAACGCGTCGCGGAGAGCGCCGACCCCGGGGCGTCGACCGGCATCGATTGCTGCGCGAAGCTGGTCCAGCGTTGCGAGCGGTGCCTGCCCAAAACCGCTTCCGCCTGCGGAGGTGCGTTGGCACACGATTGCGTCACCCGCCGCGACCAGATCGTAGGGATGAAGGAGTCGACCGAGGCTCGCCCACGTCGAGGCCGGCGTTGTGAGGCGGAGGCCGTCGCGGACGGTGAGGTGGACGAGTCGTGGGTCCAGCTCATGCCCGCGTACTCCTTTACCGCGAGGGGCCCGGCGTGGTCGATGGACGGACACATCGACGAGCTGATCACCGCCGCTGACGGGAAGTGGCACGCCCCAGAGAATCGCGGCCGTACGGTGACTAAAGAATTCGACCGGAGGCATCCGTGTCGCGTACGCGCGAGCCAGACGCTCAATGTCAGTTCGCGCCCGCTCTGCCGGGTCGGTGTCAATCATGTCGGTTGTGGTGGTCTCCACTCGCGCCAGTACTCCATGGAACGGCCGCTCGAGATCGTGGGCCTCGAGCCGTGATCTACCGACGCCCAGCATGCGGGCGTGGGCATACGTGAACGCGGGAGGCAGCTCAACGGGAAGCGGTCGTGGGGTACGCATGCGCTCATGGTTCCAGCTGATGAACGAGTGAGTTCGTCATGTGCGGGAACTGTGGAGAGGGGAAGTGCTTGTGGAAAAGTGGGAGGCAGCTCTCGGCCTACCGGTGGGCCTTGCTGATGTTGAGAACTTCTCCAATTTGAAACAGGGGGTATTCGATGTTCGTCGTGCGGGTCGGGTTGAGGTAAAAGAGGTCGTCCACCGTGATGCCTAATCGCGCCGCGACCTCTGCCGCGACATCATCGGGCGCGACGGTATATGTCACGGGAATGCCGTCGACGAGTGTCACGTCGCCGTTCGCGCCGCCGGTTTTGCCGGAGTCTGCCACAACCAGGCCGGGGCGCATGTCGGGCAGGGTCCACGTGAGGACCGCACTCGACAGCACCGAGACATAGCATCCGTCTGCGAACGCAACCGGGTCGAACAGTTTGATGAGAACAGTGCGGAGGAAGGTCGGATCGCCGTGTGTGAAGTCTTCCAGGAGAGGGAAAACCGGTTCCGCGTACTGGGCTGGGTTACCATAGTCCATCGTCATGATCGAGCTGGTGCACTTGGTGCCCGGTTCCACAGTCCGTGGTGACACGCCGAGAGAGATTTCGCCGGGATGTTCGGACGTGAAGTTCAGCAGGTGGAGTGCGAACGCCCCTTTGCGCCCGACTCGGACGTCGACGTCACCAGAAATGAGCGGGTCACCGACGAGATGCCCTGTTGCGACCACCGCTCCGAGTTCGAGCTCCGGCGGGGCAGTCGATGCCGTCGGTGTGGGGACAACGGATGTCTTCGGCGAGGCCAGCGCCACCGGTGACGATTGCGGGTCGCTCGCAAAACTGCACGCGCAAAGGAGGAGGGCGGACGAAACGATCACCGCGCACGCGGCGGCGACGCCCTGACGTTTTGTTCCCACGGAGTCCTCTCGGGCCGACGGCTATCGCCCGTCGCTGTGAGCAGAGACTAGTGCAGCGCTCCGGCACTTCGCGAGCACGCGATCGGGGGTGGTGGCGACGGCGGGTGCGGGGTTCGTCTGGCGTGAGTGTTGGGTTTTGCAGACGGAGGCGGGCGTTTGTGACGGATGACTGGCGCTGCAAGGTGGGGTGCGGGGGTTCGTCTGGCGTGAGTGTTGGGTTTTGAAGAGGGAGGCGGGCGTTTGTGACGGATGACCGGCACCGCGGGGTCGGGTGCGGGGTTCGTCTGGCGTGAGTGTCGGGTTTTGCAGAGGGAGGCGGGCGTTTGTGACGGACGAGGGCGGCGCTGCGGCGACGAGAACGCGAACGGATGCCGTGGCGCGGGGGCACAGGGGCACGACGGTGGGGCGGTGCGGCGGTTCGGTGGTCGCAAATGCACGCGGTGGAGCGTTATGGCGTGCGTTTGTGACAGCCGAACGGATGCCGGGCGGTGCGGTGCGGGCGCGCCGGGGCGCAGGCAGCTACGGCGCCGGCCGCTCCTCGAGCATGGACGTCATGAGGTCGATCTCCGCGTCCTGGCTCTTCACCACTCCGGTGGCGAAGGTCCGCACCGTCGAGTTCGTGCTCCGGTCGAGCACAGCTTCGGCCATCTCGATGGCGCCCTTGTGGTGCTCGATCATGAGCTCGAGAAACAGGCGCTCGGCCGCGACACCGCTGAGACCCTTGAGCTCGGCAATCTGCTCGGGCGTGGCCAGCCCCGGCATCGGTTCACCTGGCTTGTGCGCGCTGTCGCCGGAACCGTGGTTGTGCCCGTCCCCGTCCAGCGTCGGCGTCGTCATCCACGTCATCGGGGGCTCCGACGAGAACCCGGACAGCCCCCACACGTTGAGCCAGCCCTTCATCATGCCCGACTGCGCAGACTGCGTCGTCGCGATGTCGTAGGCGAGCAACCGAACCTCGGCATCATCCGTGAGGTCACGGATGATCATCGCCAGTTCAACGCCCTGGTTGTGGTGCGTCTGCATATCGCGCGCGAAACCGGCTTCGGCGCTCTCCGTCGTCGGGGTCGGGTCGCCGAGCGTTGACAGCCGTCCCACTGAGAACGCGACGATGCCCACGATGACAACCGCGACGAGACCGACGACCAGCAGTGCGAGGGGTGACCGGCGCCGGGGAGTCGGATCTGGTCTCGAGACGGATGCCGCGGCATCCGTCTCGAGGTCAGTCAGTTCAGCTGCCGCCAAAATTACGCCTTGCCCGGTCCGTCGATAGCGCCGGTGCACGCAGCGCCGACCTCGGGGACGTTCTCGCTCTGCCAGTACTCCTCGAAGAACTCGCCGATGCGCTCGTCAGAGGCTTCGTCGACCTGGAGCTGCGCGTTCCAGGCGGAGAGAACGATGGGCGTCGGGAGGCCCTCGAACGGAGAGAGGATCGCATAGGTGGACGGGACCTTTTCCTTGAGCGCGTCGAGTTCCTCGTCGGAGATCGACGGGTCATAGGTGACCCAGACAGCCCCGTGCTCGAGCGAGTGCACGGCGTTCTCGTTCTGCTGAGGCTCGGTGTACACGCCACAGTTCAGCCAGGCCGGGTTGTGGTCGCCGCCGGCCGGGGGAGTCTGCGGGTACTCCACGGTGGTCTCCACGTGGTTGTTCGTGTTCTTGAAGGTCTCGACGCCCTCGATTTCGGCACCTGAGCCGCCGGCTTCATAGGTGGCGTTCTTCGGCATCGTCAGCACGATGCTGGTAACGAGCAGGGCAATGACGGCAATGCCGCCGATGATGGCGGCTCCGATTCCGATGCGCTTGTTGCGGCGCTTTCTGGCCTGTTCCCGCTTGAACGCCTCCACCTTCGCGGCACGCTGCTCTGCGCGCTGCTCTTTGATGGTCAACTGCTTCGCCGGGTTACCGCTCTTGTTCGCGGTGCCTGTGGGGGAATCGTCTCGGGGGGTCAACGTGGGCCTCTCGTTGGTGATCGTCGGGGTCAGCGGTCGACCACGAGTGTGCGCCGGGCTGCCTTTCATAGTGTATGGCCCGCATCCTCACAGCTTTATGTGAAGAGGATGCCGCCGCGAGCGTCACGCGCGCCCTGTAACACTCCCGGAGCAGCGGCTAGGCTCGATAAGACGGCCATAACCCGTCACGAGACCGACCCGACCCGGACCCCGGCCACGCACGCACTCCCCGAATGGACAAACCCGTGAAGTACGCAGAGACCATCGTCGATCTGGTCGGGAACACCCCGCTGATCAAGCTCAACAGCGTCACCGACGGCATCGCCGCCACCGTGCTCGCGAAGGTCGAGTACTTCAATCCGGGTGGCTCGATCAAGGACCGCATCGCGACGCGCATCATCGACGCCGCCGAGGCATCCGGAGACCTGTTGCCCGGCGGGACGATCGTCGAACCGACGAGCGGCAACACCGGTGTCGGCCTCGCGCTCGTCGCCCAGCAGCGCGGCTACAAGTGCATCTTCGTCGTGCCGGACAAGGTCGGCGAGGAGAAGCGCAACGTACTGACCGCGTACGGCGCCCAGGTCGTCGTCACGCCGACGAGCGTCGCGCCCGATTCGCCCGAGTCCTATTACAGCGTCTCCGACCGACTCGCCGCCGAAATCCCCGGCGCATTCAAGCCCAACCAGTACTTCAACCAGAACGGCCCGCTCAGCCACTACGAGACCACCGGCCCCGAGATCTGGAACGACACAGACGGCACCGTGACCCACGTCGTCATGGGCGTTGGCACCGGGGGTACGATCACGGGTACTGGGCGATTCCTCCGCGAGGTCTCCAACGGCGGCGTTCGCATCATCGGCGCAGACCCTGAGGGCTCGGTCTACTCCGGCGGCACCGGCCGGCCCTACCTCGTCGAGGGCGTCGGCGAAGACATGTGGCCGGGGGCATATGACCCGGGCGTGGTCAACGAGGTCATCGCGGTATCGGATGCCGAATCGTTCACCATGACCCGTCGCCTCGCGCTCGAAGAGGGCCTGCTGGTCGGCGGCTCGAGCGGCATGGCCGTCGTTGCCGCGCTCAAGGCAGCCCGCTCCCTCCCCGCAGATGCCGTCGTCGTGGTGATCCTGCCCGACGGCGGACGCGGCTACCTCGCGAAGGTCTTCAACGACACGTGGATGCGCAGGCACGGTTTCATCGGTTCAACGACCGACGAACGAACGGTCGGCGACCTGGTCCTGGCGAAGGGCGACACCGCAGAGTCCCTGCCACACGTCCGCCCCGACGACACGGTCCAGAGCGCGGCGGCCCTGCTGTCGAAGACCGGTGTTTCCGCACTGCCCGTGCTCTCCGCCGAACCGCCCGTCGTTCTCGGTGAGGTTATCGGTTCGGTGTCGGAGAGCTCGCTCCTCGAGAGCATCCTCTCCGGTTCGGCAACGGTGACGGATGCCGTTTCCACACTCACGCGGGCACCGCTTCCGCTGATCGGCTCCGGAGAATCGCTCGAATCCGCGCGTACAGCACTCGAGGCATCCGACGCTCTCCTGGTCATGCACGACGGCAAGCCGAACGCCGTCATCACCCGTCAGGACCTCCTGACCTTTTTGAGCGAGTAGAGGACCGAGAATGAGCGACAAGACCACGAAGAAGCGCGGGTTCGCGACGCGGGCCATCCACGCCGGCCAGGAATTCGACCCGACGACCGGTGCCGTCATCCCGCCGATCTACCAGTCATCGACGTTCGTCCAGACGCACATCGGCGGGCTGCGCAACGGCTACGAGTACGGCCGCGCGGGAAACCCGACCCGGAACGCACTTGAGGAGCAGCTCGCAGCGCTCGAGGGCGGAAAGCACGCCATCTCATTCGCGTCAGGCCTCGCCGCCGAAGACGCCCTGCTTCGCGGCATCCTCAAGCCCGGCGACCACATCGTCCTCGGCAACGACGCATACGGCGGAACCTACCGGTTGATCAACAAGATCTTCGGCGCGTGGGGGGTCACCCACACCGTCGTCGACATGTCGAACCTCCGCACGGTGCAGTCAGCGATCACCGCTGACACGAAGATCCTCTGGGTTGAGACTCCGTCGAACCCGCTCATGAAAATCACCGACATCGCGGAACTCGCAGAAATCGGCCACGCCGCCGGTCTCACCGTTGTCGTCGACAACACATTCGCGTCACCGGCCCTCCAGCAGCCGCTGGTCCTCGGTGCCGACGTCGTCGTGCACTCGACCACGAAGTACCTCGGTGGCCACTCTGACGTGATCGGTGGCGCGCTCGTCCTCAACGACGACGACATGCACGAGAAGGCGCGCTTCATGCAGTTCGCCGCCGGTGCCGTGTCATCGCCGATGGATGCCTTCCTCACCTCGCGGGGAATCAAGACCCTCGACGTGCGCGTGCAGCGACACAGCGAGAGCGCGCAGGCGATTGCCGAGTACTTCGCCGAGCACTCCGCCGTCGAGACCGTGTACTACCCCGGACTCGAATCTCACCCGGGTCACGCGCTTGCGGCGACCCAGATGTCGGGGTTCGGTGGGATGCTGTCCGTCGCCTTCGCGGGCGGCGAGCGGGTGGCGAGACGATTCGCCGAGAGCACCAGGGTGTTCCAGCTGGCCGAATCGCTTGGCGGTGTCGAGTCGCTGGTCAACTACCCCGCTGAGATGACCCACGCCTCGGTCGCCGGAACCGAACTCGCGGTTCCCGCCAATGTGATCCGGCTCTCGGTCGGACTCGAAACCATTGACGATCTGCTCGCCGATGTGGACCGGGCGATCGGGAAGGCGCTCAAGAAGCGTTGACCGCCGGGCTAGGCTCTTCGCGTGACTTCTGACGCCGGGCCCCGAACCGGATCGCACGACCCCCGGCGTCCCGCTGCAGCCGGGATTTTCTCGGCCGGGTACCTCTGGGCGACGATCGGATCGTGTGCGCTCGTCTTTCTGAGCGCATTCGAGTCGCTCGCGGTGACGACGATCATGCCGCTCGTGAGCGCTGACCTCGACGGTGCTGCGCTCTACGCGCTCGCGTTCGCCGGTCCGCTCGCCACCGGCGTCATCGGCATGGTTGTCGCCGGAAACTGGTCAGACCGCATTGGCCCCATCGCGCCGCTGCTGACCTCTGTTGCGCTGTTCATCGTCGGACTGATCATCGCCGGGCTCGCGCCCGACATGACAGTGTTCCTTCTCGGGCGCCTCGTGCAGGGACTCGGCTCCGGAGCCATGAGCGTCGCGCTCTACGTCGTGGTGGCGCGGATCTACCCGGCTGCGCTCCACGCCAGGATCTTCGCCGGGTTTGCCGCGGCGTGGGTCGTGCCTTCGCTCGTCGGTCCGTTCGCCGCCGGTGTCGTCGCGGAACTCACGAGCTGGCACTGGGTGTTCCTTGGCGTCGTTGTCCTCGTCCTCATCGCCATGCTCATGGTGGTTCCCGCCCTGCGGATGCTGCAGGGTGGCGAGCAAACCGATCTCGCCAGGCGACCGGCCTGGGCGATCGGCAAGATCGGGTGGGCTGTGCTCGCCGCGGCCGCTGTGCTCGGTCTCAATCTTTCGGCCCGGCTCGACGGTGTCCTCATTGGTATCGTCGCGGTTGCCGCTGTCGTGCTCGCGCTCATGGCCGTTCGCCCCCTCCTGCCGACCGGTACGCTCCGCGCGGAGCGCGGGCTGCCGAGCGTGATCCTGCTGCGCGGACTTATCTCGGCGGCCTTCTTCGGTACTGAGGTGTACATTCCCTACCTGCTGACCGATCGGTACGACTATTCGGCCGCCCTCTCAGGACTGGCGCTCACCGGGGCGGCACTCACCTGGGCTGGTGCCTCGTGGATTCAGGGCAGGCTCGACTCCACGCTGAGTTCCGTGAACGCCATGCGCATCGGGACGGTCCTCGTCTTGCTGGCGATCCTCTCAGCCGTGGCGACCGCCGCGTTCGAGCTGTCACCGCTCGTTGTTATCGGCGGCTGGCTGCTCGGTGGAGGTGGCATGGGACTCATGTACCCGAGGCTCAGCGTCATGACGCTGTCATACTCGAGCGATCGCGACCAGGGTTTCAACAGCTCGGCGCTGTCGATCTCGGACTCTCTCGGTGGTGCCCTCGCGCTGGCCTCGACCGGAATTGTGTTCGCGGCCCTGCTCGGGCTGGGCGGCGCCTGGCCGTTCGCCGGCTGTTTTCTTCTCGCGGCCGCGATCTCGGTGGTCACCCTCGGGCTCGGGTCCCGCGTCGGCACCGGTGTTCGACCTGTTGCCGCCAACGACGGCCCGCGCGCATCCTGACCGCGCCCGGTTTGCCAGCGCGGCGCTGGCGATGTGACAGAGTGTGACAGCGCTCCGATGGCATCCGCTCCCTGTCACATTGCTGTCACATCGCAATCAGCGCGTCCGTCGCACCGACGCTGCGTCGATGCCTCGGCCCCACAGCCCGCGGCCCTCGCTGGCGTGCTATTCGTCGGCAGGGGTGTGCATAATTGACGTACCAGCGCGGATGTGACCGTGCACATTAGTCAGGGGCATCCCGGTGACACCCAGCGTTGACAAAGGCCGAGCGCCGAACATCCGCGACGTCGCGCGCCTTGCCGGAGTGAGTCACCAGACCGTCTCCCGAGTTCTGAACGACCACCCCAGCATCAGGGAAGCCACGAAGCAGCGCGTGCTCGACGTGATGAACGAGCTGCAGTATCGCCCCAACCGGGCAGCGCGTGCCCTCGTGACCAGCCGGTCCCGCACGCTCGGCGTGCTGGCCTCGCAGCGCTCGCAGTACGGGCCGTCGAGCATCATCCAGAGTATCGAAACTGCCGCGCAGGATGCCGGCTACCTGGTGTCGACCGCGAACATCACGGCGACAGACGAGGAGTCGATCGTCACGGCGCTCGATCATCTCAACGCGCAGGCGATCGAGGGCCTCGTGATCATCGCGCCGCAGGTGCGGGTGTTGCGGGCGATCTCGAGCCTGGACCTCAGGGTTCCGTTCGTCACCATGAATACGAGCGAGGGCGACGACCATGCCATCGCCGTCGACCAGGTGGCCGGCGCCCGCCTCGCCACCAGGCACCTCATCGAACAGGGGCACAGGCACATCTACCACCTGGCCGGCCCGCAGGACTGGATCGAGGCAGAGGCGCGGATGCGTGGTTTCCTCGAGGAGATGAACGCGCAGGATGTCGCGACGACAGCGCCCATCCTCGGCGACTGGTCGGCGGACTTCGGCTATTACGCCGGCCGCGAGCTCATGCGCGTCCGTGACTTCACCGCGATTTTCTCCTCGAACGACCAGATGGCGCTCGGCCTCATGCACGCGATCCGCGACGTCGGCCATGATGTCCCGAGGGACGTGTCGATTGTGGGATTCGACGACATTCCCGAGGCCGCACATTTCTGGCCGCCCCTGACAACGGTCAGGCAGGACTTCCTGGAGCTTGGCCGCCGCTGCGTCGCGCAACTGCTGGGGACAATGGGTGATTGGCCGGATGCTTACGCGGGGCGGATCCAGCCCGAACTCGTGGTGCGTGCGTCGACCGGGAGACCGGCGTTCTGAGGCTTCCCGGCCCGCGGGATCGGTGTGGTTACCAAACTGAGACCTTCGAGCTTGACAACTTCGCTGGTGTTCTGCGTAACATGTGACAACAATGTGAACGGTCACATTGCCTGCCGGGATCGGAAATCGAAACCGGCTGACGAAGAAGTCCCTCACGAGTTTTTCGCGGTTACCCGTACGCGGTTCGCTTCGGCAGCCGCAGCGAACAGGGCGTTCATGGACGCAGCCCTGCCCGAGCGGAACACCACCCCCTGTCTGGAATCTCAGGCGACAATGACGTCCATGGCACGATTACAGAGAGGTAACACAGTGAAGAAAGTACTCATCGCGACACTCGCGGCCGGCGCAATGGTCGTGTCACTCGCGGCATGTTCGTCGGGCGGTTCGGGCGGCGGAGAAGGCGGAGAAGGCGGAGGCGCGCTTGTCGGCGTCGCAATGCCCACCAAGTCGAGCGAGCGCTGGATCCAGGACGGCGACGCCGTCAAGGAGCAGCTCGAAGCCGAGGGCTACAAAGTCGACCTGCAGTACGCAGAAGACGACATCCCCACCCAGGTCAACCAGATCGAGAACATGATCACCAAGGGCGCCGAGGCGCTGATCATCGCGTCGATTGATGGCACCACGCTCACGCAGGTCCTCCAGGACGCCGCTGACGCGGACATTCCGGTCATCGCATACGACCGCCTCATCCGCGACACCGAGAACGTCAGCTACTACGCCTCGTTCGACAACTACAAGGTCGGCGTCCAGCAGGCCAACTCGGTACTCAACGGACTCGGACTCGTCGACCTTGAGGGCGCGCCCGTCGAGGGTGCACCCGCCGGCCCGTTCAACGTCGAGCTGTTCGCAGGCTCGCCGGACGACAACAACGCCACCTTCTTCTGGGAAGGCGCCCAGGACACCCTCGCGCCGTTCATCGAAGCTGGCACCCTCGTTGTGAAGAGCGGGCAGACCGACTTCGAGCAGGCGGCGACGCTTCGCTGGGACGGCGAAACCGCGCAGAAGCGCATGGAGAACATCCTGACGTCCAGCTACTCGGACGGCACGCAGGTCAACGGCATCCTCTCGCCGTACGACGGAATCTCCCGTGGCATCATCTCGGCACTCACCGACGCCGGCTACACGACCGGCGAGGAATGGCCGACCATCTCGGGCCAGGACGCTGAGCTCGACTCGGTCAAGGCGATCAACTCGGGTGAGCAGTTCGCGACCATCTTCAAGGACACCCGCAAGCTGGCGACAGCCGCGGTCGAAATGACGGTGGCCGTGCTCAACGAGGACGAGCCCGAGGTGAACAACACCGAGGACTACGACAACGGCACGTTCGTTGTGCCGTCGTACCTCCTCGACTCGCAGATCGTTGTCAAGGACAACGTCAACGAGGTGCTCGTCGAGTCCGGTTACTGGACAGAAGAACAGATCGGCTAACACCCCTTCTTAATCGAGGCCGGTGGGAGAGTAGGTTCTCTCCCACCGGCACTCGAATGCAATGAAGCAGGTTCGGTATGGAGAAGGTGCGAAAGTGACCACAAACATCCTCGAGATGCGCAACATCACCAAGACATTTCCCGGTGTCAAAGCGCTATCGGACGTAACCCTCGACGTGGAGCGCGGCACAGTCCACGCCATCTGCGGTGAGAACGGTGCGGGCAAATCAACGTTGATGAAGGTGCTGTCCGGGGTTTACCCGCACGGCACGTACACCGGTGACATCGTCTTCGAGGGCGACGTCGTCGAGTTCAAGGACATCCGGGACTCCGAGGCCAAGGGCATCGTGATCATCCACCAGGAACTGGCGCTCAGCCCGTACCTGTCGATCGCCGAGAACATCTTCCTCAACAACGAGCAGACCGGCCCGTTCGGTCTCATCGACTGGAACAAGACGAACCAGGAGGCGGCGGCCCTCCTCGCCCGTGTCGGGCTGAAGGAAAACCCCACAACGAAGATCCTCGATATCGGCGTCGGCAAGCAGCAACTCGTCGAAATCGCCAAGGCGCTCTCGAAGCGCGTGAAGCTCCTCATCCTCGACGAGCCGACCGCCGCGCTGAACGACGAGGATTCCGACCACCTGCTCGACCTGATCCTGAACCTCAAGCAGCAGGGGATCACGTCGATCATCATCAGTCACAAGCTCAACGAGATCAAAAAGGTCGCAGACACCGTCACAGTGATCCGCGACGGCAAGGCGATCGAGACGATCCAGAAAACGGATGTCACCGAAGAGCGCATCATCAAGGACATGGTTGGTCGCGACCTCGAGCACCGGTACCCGGACCACACGCCCAACATCGGCGAGGAAATCCTGAGGGTCGAGGACTGGGTGGCGCACCACCCGCAGGACCCGACGCGGGTCGTTGTCGACAACGTCAGCATCAACGTGCGCGCTGGCGAGATCGTCGGCATCGCGGGGCTGATGGGTGCCGGGCGGACCGAGTTCGCGATGAGCCTGTTCGGCCACAGCTACGGAAGCAAGATTTCCGGCAAGGTCTTCATGCGTGGCGAGGAGATCAAGACCCGCACGGTTTCGGAAGCCATCGGCAACGGCCTCGCGTACGCGACCGAGGACCGCAAGCATTACGGCCTGAACCTGCTCGAGGACATCAAGCGCAACATCGCCCTCGCATCCCTCGACAAGCTCTCGAGCAACGGCCTCGTCAACGACAACGAGGAATACAAGATCGCCAACGGCTACCGGTCGAGCATGAACATCAAGGCTCCATCGGTGCTCGCAAAGACGAGCAAGCTGTCCGGCGGCAACCAGCAGAAGGTCGTGCTGTCGAAGTGGATCTACTCCGACCCCGACGTCCTGATCCTCGATGAGCCAACACGTGGCATCGACGTCGGCGCCAAGTACGAGATCTACGCGATCATCAACGCGCTTGCGGCCCAGGGCAAAGGCGTCATCGTCATCTCGAGCGAACTGCCAGAACTGCTCGGGATCTGCGACCGCATCTACGCCCTCAGCGAGGGCCGTATCACCGGCCAGCTTCCCATCGAGGACGCCAACCCGGAATCCCTTCTCAAGCTCATGACCATGGAAAAGCCGCGCTAGGGCGCCCGGCACCACCAAGGAGAACCCTGACATGTCAAACACACAGACACCGGTGACCGAGGAAACCGCCGCAGGCGGCGCGATCCACCCGGTCGACAACAAGTTCACCAGCTGGCTCAGCCACCTGCTCTCCGATCTCGGCAAGAACGGAATCTTCATCGCGCTGCTCGCGGTGGTGCTGTTCTTCACGGTCGTGACCGACGGCATCCTGCTTCGTCCTCAGAACATCTCGAACCTCATCGTCCAGAACGGGTACATCCTCGTGCTCGCGATCGGAATGGTGATGATCATCATCGCCGGTCACATCGACCTCTCGGTCGGATCGGTGGCCGCTTTCGTCGGTGCCTGTTCCGGCGTCTTCGCGGTGACGTGGGGCCTGCCCTGGTGGCTTGCCATCATCATGTCGCTCGGAATCGGCGCGCTCGTCGGTGTGTGGCAGGGATTCTGGATCGCCTACGTCGGCATACCGGCGTTCATCGTGACGCTCGCCGGTATGCTCATCTTCCGCGGGCTCGCGCTCGTCGTGCTGGGCAACGCCAACATCGGGTCATTCCCCACCGAGTACCGCGCTCTCGGTAACGGCTTCCTGAGCGACCTGTTCGGTGACTTCGATCTTGACCCGCTGACACTGGTCGTCGCTGCCGCGGCCGTCGTCGCCCTCATCGTCGGCCAGTTCCGCACCCGGGCCGGCCGCCAGAAGTACGGCCAGGATGTCGAGCCCATCGTCTGGTTCATCGCCAAGCTCGTGCTCATCACCGCGGCCATCGGGTTCTTCGCCTACGCACTCGCGTCGTACAAGGGCATTCCCGTGACGCTCATCGTGCTCGCTGTGCTTGTGCTGATCTACGGCATCATCATGAACCGGAGTGTCTTCGGCCGCCACGTTTACGCGATCGGTGGAAACCGCCACGCCGCCGAGCTCTCGGGAATCAAGACCCGGAAGACCGACTTCCTGCTTTTCGTCAACATGGGTGTGCTCGCCGCACTTGCCGGACTCATCTTCACCGCGCGACTCAACCTCGCAGGCCCGAAGGCGGGAGACGGCTTCGAGCTCGAGGCCATTTCGGCGGCGTTCATCGGTGGAGCTGCAGTCCAGGGCGGTGTCGGCACCATCGGCGGAGCGATCATCGGTGGTCTCATCATCGGTGTCCTCAACAACGGAATGTCGATCCTCGGCCTCGGAATCGAGTGGCAGCAGGCCGTCAAGGGTCTCGTGCTGCTCCTGGCCGTCGCCTTCGACGTCTACAACAAGCGTCGCTCCGGCGGCAAGTAGCACCTCGCAGGGGTCGTCACAGTGTGACGACCCCTGCCGCATTTCAGGAGAACCAGATGCACCTGGTCGGTTTGTTGCCGGACGGAGCACGGCTCGTCGCCGTGCTCGGTGGTGTGCCCGAGGCTCACGGGATCCCGCTGATCGGCGCTGAATCGCTCACCATCCCGTTCTCCACCGTCGGCGACAATGTCCTGCTCGGATCGGAGTCGGCGAGCGGTTTCTTTACTCGGCGGCGGGTACTCGAGCGCCGCGCGCGCGAACTCCTCGAGGTTGTCGGCCTTGACGTCGCGCCCGCCACGTCGATACTCGATCTCGACGCCGTCGACCAGCGGGTCGTTGAACTCGCCAGGGCACTGGCGAGGCGTACCGGCGTCATTCTGGTCGACGATCGGTGGACGCTGTTCGATGCCGATGAGGCCGTTCGCTGGTATGCCGCCGTCGCCAGGGCCTCTGCGGCGACACCGATCCTGGTCGCCGTTCAGTCGCTGGCTGACCTGCGGCTCGTTCCCGCGCCCATCGATGCCGTTCTGGTGATGAGGGAAGGGGCGGTCGCCGGTGTCGCGAGGCCCCAGGAGAGCACCACGCTGCTCGACCTTCTGGCCGGGGACGTCGATGAGCCGGCACCGGTGGAGCGGGTCTTCGGGCCGGTTGTACTCGAGCTCGAGTCGGTCAGCGTCACCCATCCGATCCAGCGCCGGCGCGCGGTCGTCGAAGGCGCGAATCTCACCGTCCGCGCCGGTGAAATTGTTGGCCTCGCCGGGGCGGAGTCGCTGGTGCTCGGGGTGTTCGGTGCGTCGTCGGGCGGGTCGGTGACCGGCACGATCCGGCTCGACGGTCAGCCGGTCGACCTGACGACCGTGGCGAAAGCCATAGCGGCGCGGGTGCTGTTCATTTCGGAACACCCGCCGGCCTATGACATCGGCCTCATCGGCGGGATGCCGACGAGCGTGTCAGGGGAATCGCTCGCCCGACTGGCCCGGACCGGGTTGATCGACCCGCGGCGCACCTATGTCCCGCGACGGGCACCGTCGATGCTGCTCGAGGCGTTTCCCGGCGCCAGGTCCCGGCCGTCGACGAGCGACATGAACGAGGTCCTGGCGGGGTGGGCGGCGGCGCCACCGCGGGTGGCACTGATCACCGAGCCGTTCTCCGGACTCGGCCCGACCGAGCGCGACGAGCGGCGTTCGCTCATCGAAGCGATCGCCGCGGCTGGCACCGCGGTGCTCGTCGAGGCGGCAGACCCCACTCAGCTTCTCGGGCTGAGCAACCGCATCCTCGCGCAGCACGGCACCCACCTCACGACGGAACTTTCCGGCAGGGACGTGACGCTTCGCGGCCTCGCGGCCCTCAGCATCCGTACCGATATACAACGTTAGAATCGAGAAGAACGTGGCAGTGCAGCAAGAGCCCGAAACCGGGCGGAATCCAGACGAAGGAGTCGAGACGGTGACCGATCGAGCAGAGAACCAGGCCGCCGAGCGCTACGTGATCGGGGTCGACTACGGCACCCTGTCCGGCCGCGCGGTCGTCGTGCGCGTTTCCGATGGCGCCGAACTGGGCAGTGCGGTGCTCGACTATCCGCACGCCGTGATGGACACGACGCTCGCCGCGACCGGCAGGCGACTGCCGCCGGACTGGGCGCTGCAGGTGCCGCAGGACTATGTCGACGTGCTCAAATCAGCGGTTCCTGAGGCGGTGAAGATCGCCGGGATCGACCCGGCGGACGTCATCGGCATCGGCACTGACTTCACCGCGTGCACGATGGTTCCTACACTCGCAGACGGCACACCGCTCAACGAGCTGCCGGAGTTCGCGGACCGCCCGCACGCCTATGTGAAGCTGTGGAAGCACCACGCCGCACAGGCGCAGGCCGACCGCATCACCGAGCTCGCGGCATCCCGCGGGGAAAGCTGGCTGCCCCGTTACGGCGGCCTCATCTCGAGCGAGTGGGAGTTCGCAAAGGGCCTGCAGCTGCTCGAGGAAGACCCCGAACTGTATGACCGCATGGACCACTGGGTCGAGGCAGCCGACTGGATCATCTGGCAGCTGACCGGTGAGTACGTGCGCAACGCATGCACGGCTGGCTATAAAGGCATCTACCAGGACGGCGAATACCCGAGCCGCGACTACCTCGCCGCTCTCAACCCTGATTTCGCCGACTTCGTCGAGTCGAAGCTCGAGCACCGGATCGGTCAGCTGGGGGATGCCGCTGGCCGGCTTTCCGCGGAAGCAGCCGCCTGGACGGGGTTGCCGGAGGGCATCGCCGTCGCCGTCGGCAATGTCGACGCACACGTCGCAGCCCCCGCAGCGCGCGGAGTGCTCCCCGGCCAGATGGTCGCCATTATGGGGACGTCGACCTGCCACGTGATGAACAGCGACAAGCTCGTCGAGGTGCCTGGCATGTGCGGCGTCGTCGACGGCGGTATCGTCGCCGGTCTCTACGGGTACGAAGCCGGGCAGTCCGGCGTTGGCGACATCTTCGCCTGGTACGTCAAGAACCAGGTTCCCAGCGCCTACTACGAAGCGGCGGAGGAAGCCGACGTCAGCATCCACCAGTACCTGACGAGCCTCATCGAGGACCAGCCGGTCGGCGCACACGGTCTCGTCGCGCTCGACTGGCAGTCGGGCAACCGCTCGGTGCTCGTCGACCACGAACTCTCCGGCGTCGTGCTCGGCACCACGCTGACCACCCGCACCGAGGAGATCTACCGGGCACTGTTCGAGGCCACGGCCTTCGGTACCCGGGTGATCGTCGAGACCTTCAACGCGTCCGGCGTGCCCGTGACGGAGTTCATCGTCGCGGGCGGCCTGCAGAAGAACCCGTTCCTCATGCAGACATACTCCAACGTCCTGCGGATGCCGATCTCCACCATCGCGAGCGACCAGGGTCCTGCGCTCGGCTCCGCCATTCACGCCGCTGTCGCAGCCGGCGCGTACCCGGATGTGCAGGCGGCCGGCCAGGTCATGGGCAAGGTCAATAAGAACGTGTTCACCCCGGACGAGAAGGCGGCCCAGGCCTACGACAGGCTGTTCGCCGAATACCGCGAACTGCATGACTACTTTGGTCGAGGCGGCAACGACGTGATGCACCGGTTGCGTCAGCTGAAGAGAGAGGCTCTCGCGTGAGCGGATATTCCCCCGAGGTTGAGGTCGCCATCGCGCGGGTCCGTGCCGATGTCGCGAGACTCCATGGAGAACTCGTGCGGTATGGCCTCGTGGTCTGGACGGGCGGAAACGTCTCGGGCCGGGTCCCAGGCGCCGATCTCTTCGTGATCAAGCCGTCCGGTGTCAGCTATGACGACCTCGCGCCCGAGAACATGATCCTCTGCGACCTCGACGGGAACGTGCTTCCGGGCACGCCGGGTTCCGATCGGTCGCCGTCGAGCGACACAGCGGCACACGCATACGTGTACCGGAATATGCCGGAGGTCGGGGGCGTCGTGCACACCCACTCCACCTACGCGGTGGCCTGGGCCGCGCGCAACGAACCGATCCCGTGTGTCATCACCGCGATGGCCGACGAGTTCGGCGCCGAGATCCCGGTCGGGCCGTTTGCCATCATCGGCGACGACTCGATCGGCCGTGGCATCGTCGAGACGCTGACCGGCCACCGCAGCCGCGCCGTCCTGATGGCCAACCACGGTCCATTCACCATCGGCAAGGACGCGAAGGATGCCGTCAAGGCCGCCGTCATGGTTGAAGACGTCGCCCGCACCGTGCACATCTCCCGCCAGCTCGGTGAGCCGGTTCCGATCCCGCAGCCCGCCATCGATTCCCTGTTCGACCGCTACCAGAACGTCTACGGCCAGGCGCCGCAGGGCGCTCTCGCCGACTCCCAAGGAGACACACATGCCTAAGCTGACCACCTCGCTCGACGCCTACGAGGTCTGGTTCCTCACCGGAAGCCAGAACCTGTACGGCGAAGAAACGCTTCAGCAGGTCGCTGAGCAGTCGCAGGAGATCGCGCGAACGCTTGGCGCGGCATCCGATGTTCCCGTCAAGGTCGTCTGGAAGCCGGTGCTCAAGGACTCCGCGTCGATCCGGCGGGCGATGCTGGACGCCAACTCCGACGATCGCGTCATCGGCCTCATCGCGTGGATGCACACGTTCTCGCCGGCCAAGATGTGGATCGCGGGTCTCGACGCCCTGCAGAAGCCGCTGCTGCACCTGCACACGCAGGCCAATGTTGCGCTGCCGTGGGACAGCATCGACATGGACTTCATGAACCTCAACCAGGCAGCCCACGGCGACCGGGAGTTCGGCTACATCCAGACCCGACTCGGCGTCTCGCGCAAGACGGTCGTCGGCCACGTCTCGAACCCCGCCGTCACCGCACAGGTCGGCACCTGGATGCGCGCAGCCGCCGGCTGGGCAGCCACCCACGAGCTCAAGCTCGCCCGCTTCGGCGACAACATGCGTTACGTCGCCGTCACCGAGGGCGACAAGACCGAGGCCGAACTGAAGTTCGGCGTCCAGGTCAACACCTGGGGCGTCAATGAGCTGGCGGATGCCGTCGCCGCGGCGTCGGAGAGCGACATCGACGCGCTCGTTGCTGAATATGAAGAGCTCTACGACGTCGTCCCCGAACTGCGGAAGGGTGGCGACCGTCACTCCTCGCTGCGCGACGGTGCGGCGATCGAGATCGGACTGCGGTCGTTCCTCGAGGAGGGTGGCTTCGGCGCGTTCACCACGTCGTTCGAAGACCTCGGTGCGCTCAAGCAGCTGCCGGGCCTCGCCGTGCAGCGGCTCATGGCGGAGGGCTACGGCTTCGGTGCTGAGGGCGACTGGAAGACCGCCGTTCTCGTGCGCGCGGCATCCGTTATGGGAGCAGGACTGCCCGGCGGTGCCTCGCTGATGGAGGACTACACGTACCACCTGGTGCCGGGGGAGGAGCAGATCCTCGGCGCCCACATGCTCGAGGTCAGCCCTGGTCTCACGACGGCGAAGCCGACGCTCGAGATCCACGAGCTGGGAATCGGCGACAGGGAAGACCCGGTCAGGCTTGTCTTCACCGCTGACCCTGGTCCGGCCGTCGTCGTCGCGATGAGCGACATGCGCGACCGGTTCAGGCTCGTGGCCAACGTCGTCGACGTGATCGAGCCTGCTGAGGCGCTGCCGAAGCTGCCGGTCGGTCGTGCCGTCTGGAAGCCGGAGCCGTCGTTCGCCGTCTCGGCCACGGCCTGGCTCACCGCTGGTGCGGCCCACCACACGGTGATGTCGACCGCTGTCGGTGTCGACGTGTTCCGTGACTTCGCGGAGATCGCCGGCACCGAGCTGCTCGTCATCGACAACGACACAACACTCGACGGGTTCTCGCGCGAGGTGCGCTGGAACAACGCGTACTACAGGCTCGCGCAGGGGTTCTAGGGCGCCCACCCCGCCGAGACCATCACCTCCGGTCGAGAACATCCCGCGCAACTGATGTTCTCGACCGGAAGTGGTGTTCTCGGTGCCGAGTCAACTCGCGACCCACGAAGCGGATGCTGCCAGCTGGCGGCATCCGCTTCTCGCGTTAACGCGCGGTGCCGGTGCACGTCGTGCTCGCCGGTGCTCGACACCCAGGCTGCGGCGTTGCTTCGGGAGGAAATTCGCAGGGTCGACGGGCTCTACGGGCATGGCCCCCGCGATTTACCGCCCGACGCCGCGGCACCGGTCGTGCCCGACGTCTCCGCAGCGGATGCCGCCAGCCGAACGGCATCCGCTCATTGAGATGGGTCCCACTGTGATCGCTCACAATTTGGTAACGGACTTTGATTGAAGCGTTGTGCTCGCATAATTGTGAGCGCTAACATCACAGCCATGACCAGAACGGACTGGTCAACCGGCAGCTGACACAGCATCGGACCACGTCGCGCCGGCCGAACAAGGAGGTTTGGTTGTGAAGAAGATACTTGCGCCGATTGCAGCTGCTGGAGCCCTGCTCCTCGCGCTCACCGGGTGTGCACAGTCGGGCGGAGGCTCGGCAGACGGGCCCAAGGACCCGAGCGAGATCATCGTCGGATTTGCTCAGGTCGGCGCCGAGAGCGGATGGCGTACCGCGAATACCAAAGACATCCAGGCGGCGTTCAAGGACGCCGGCATCGAGCTCAAGTTCTCCGACGCCCAGCAAAAGCAGGAGAACCAGATTCAGGCGATCCGCTCGTACATCCAGCAGGGCGTCGATGTCATAGCGTTCTCGCCGGTCATCGAATCGGGGTGGGATGCCGTGCTCAAGGAAGCAAAGGACGCCGAGATTCCCGTTGTCCTCACCGACCGCGCCGTCGATAGCGAGGACGACTCGCTCTACGTGAGCTTCCTCGGCTCCGACTTCATCGAGGAAGGCAAGAAGGCCGGGGAATGGCTCGTCGAGGAGTACTCCTCGTCGACAGAGCCGGTGAACATCATCCAGCTCGAGGGAACGACGGGAGCAGCCCCCGCCCTGGACCGGGCCGAGGGCTTCGCCGATGTCATCGCCGCTGACGACAAGTTCCAGGTGGTCGCGTCCCAGACCGGCGACTTCACTCGCGCCGGCGGCAAGCAGGTCACCGAGGCGCTGCTCAAGTCGAATCCCGACGTTGACGTGATCTACGCACACAACGACGACATGGGTCTCGGCGCGATCGAAGCGATCGAAGCGGCCGGACTCGTGCCGGGCACCGACATCAAGATCATCACGGTGGATGCCGTGAAGGACGGCATGCAGGCCCTCGCCGACGGCAAGATCAACTTCATCGTCGAGTGCTCGCCGCTCCTGGGCAGCCAGCTCGTGGAGATTGTGGAAAAGGTCGTCGCGGGAGAAGACGTTGAGAAGCGGATCATCACCGAGGAAACGACCTTCACCCAGGAGCAGGCGATCGAAGCGCTGCCCGACAGGAAGTACTAGGCACACCCACCTCGGGCGTTCCGGGTCCGATGAATCCGGACCCGGAACGCCCGACACATCTTTCCTCAGCGCAGAGAGCAGGGTCATGACCGAACAGCAACCAGCCGTCAGCATGGAGAACATATCCATCGAATTCCCCGGGGTGAAGGCCCTCGACGGCGTCAGTTTCCGGATGTTTCCCGGCGAGGTGCACTCGCTCCTCGGCGAGAACGGGGCGGGAAAGTCAACTCTGATCAAGGCGCTGACCGGCGTCTATCGCATCGACAGCGGCGTGATTACGCTCGCCGGCACCGAGGTGTCCTTCTCCACCACCGCGGAGGCCCAGGCCGCGGGAATCTCAACCGTCTATCAGGAGGTCAACCTCCTGACCAACCTCACCGTCGCCGAGAACATCATGCTCGGCCGGGAACCACGGCGATTCGGGTTCATCGACTGGCGAGCGACCAGGGCGCGCGCGGCAGAGCTTCTGGCGAAACTCCACCTCAGCATCGATCCCAACTCACGGCTCGGCTCCCACTCACTCGCCGTGCAGCAACTCGTCGCCATCGCGCGCGCGACCGACATCAACGCGCGGGTCCTCATCCTCGACGAACCGACCTCGAGCCTCGACGCCGACGAAGTGCAGGAACTCTTCCGTATCATCCGGGATCTCAAAGACGACGGCGTCGCCATCCTCTTCGTCTCGCATTTCCTCGACCAGGTGTATGAAATCTCCGACCGGCTGACCGTTCTGCGCAACGGCAAACTCGTCGGCGAGTACCTGACCGAGGAGATCCTGCGCATCGAGCTCGTGCAGAAGATGATCGGCAAGGAACTCACCGTGCTCGAGGATCTCGAACGCAAGACCAGGCAGCAGAGCATCGACGACGTCGAAGTCACCCCGTACGTGCGCGCCGTCGGACTCGGACGAAAGGGCTCGGTCCTGCCGACCGACCTCGACGTCTACGAGGGCGAGGTCGTTGGCCTCGCCGGTTTGCTCGGTTCCGGCCGCACCGAGCTGGCTCGGATTCTCTCCGGAGTTGATCGGCCGGATGCCGGTGCGCTCGAGATCGAGGGCAAGCTGCGTCGCATCCGTACCCCACGCCAGTCCATTCACGAACGGATCATCTACTCGAGTGAGAACCGTCGCGAAGAGGGAATCGTCGACGAACTCACGGTTCGCGACAACATAGCCCTCGCGTTGCAGGCCGACCGCGGCTGGTTCCGGCCGATCCCGAAGAAGAGGCAGGACGAACTCGCCGACAGCTACATCTCGGCGCTCAACATCCGACCGGCGAACCCGGATGCGCTCCTCAAAAATCTCTCGGGCGGCAACCAGCAGAAGGTGCTCCTCGCCCGCTGGCTGGCGATAGCGCCCAGGCTTCTCATCCTCGATGAGCCGACCCGCGGTATCGACGTCGGCGCCAAGGCTGAGATCCAGAAGCTGGTGTCCAACCTCGCCGAGAACGGCATGAGCGTGATTTACATCTCGGCAGAGCTCGACGAGGTGCTTCGGCTGAGTCATCGCATCGCCGTCATGCGCGACCGCAGGCTCGTGGCCGACATCGAGAACGACGGCCTCACCACAGACACCCTGCTCGCCATCATTGCCGACGGGCTCGCAACGGAGGTCGTCGCATGAACCTCAACACGCTCATGGCGAACCGGCTGTTCTGGCCCGTGGTCATGCTCATCGTGCTCCTCGGCATCAACCTCATCGCGTTCCCCGGGTTCTTCTCGGTGCAGGTCCGCGACGGTCACCTCTTCGGCAGCCTCATCGACATCCTGCGCAACGGCTCGCCGACGCTGATGATCGCCGTCGGCATGACCCTCGTCATCGCCACCCGCGGTATCGACCTCTCCGTCGGCGCCGTCTGCGCGATCTCGGGCGCCGTGGCCTGCTCGATCATCCTGGGCTCGTCCGATCCCGGCAACCCGGGCACCGTCGCGGTCGCGGTGGTCGTCTCCCTCCTCATCTCCCTCGTCCTCGGGCTGTGGAACGGATTCCTGGTCGCGGTTGTCGGCATCCAGCCGATCATCGCAACACTGATTCTCATGACGGCCGGGCGCGGGGTCGCCATGCTCATCACGGAGGGGCAGATCCTCACGGTCAACAGCCCTCCGTTCAAGGCGATCGGCTCAGGGTTCTTCCTCGGCCTGCCGATCGCGGTGCTCATCGCGGCTGTCATCTTCGTGTTCGCGCTCGTGATCACCCGCCGAACGGCGCTCGGTCTCATGATCGAGGCCGTCGGCATCAACCCGGAGGCATCCCGCCTCGCCGGCGTTCGCGCCAGGGGCCTGCTCATCACCGTCTATGTCTTCACCGCGGTGTGCGCCGCGATCGCCGGCCTCGTCCTTACGAGCAATCAAACGGCGGCGGATGCCAACAACACAGGGCTCTTCATCGAACTGGATGCCATCCTCGCGGTGGTCATCGGTGGCACGTCGCTCGCGGGTGGGCGGTATTCGCTCTTCGGCACGCTGATCGGTGCGCTCGTCATCCAGACCCTCGTCACCACCGTGTACACGGTGGGCATCCCGCCGATTGTGACCATGGTGTTCAAGGCCGCCGTAGTCACCGTGGTCTGCCTGCTCCAGTCGCCACGGACGACCCAGCTGATTGAGTCGGCGCGCCGCCGAAACGCGCGACGCCGCGAAAGGGCGGTGACGGCATGACCGCAACAGTCGTGACCGATGGCTCTCCGATCAGCTCGGCAGTCGGCCGTGTTCGTGGCTGGCTGACCAACCCGAAGTACGGGCCGGTCATCGTCACCGCCGTGCTGCTCGTCGGCATGTTCATCGCCGGTGCGTCCCGGTATCGCGGGTTCACGAACCCGCAGGTGATCGCCAACCTCTTCATCGACAACGCGTACCTCATCGTGCTCGCCGTCGGGATGACATTCGTGATCCTCACCGGCGGCATCGACCTCTCGGTCGGGGCGGTCCTCGCCATGTCGACCATGATCGCGGCGAGCCTGCTCCAGGCCGGCTGGCCGCCCGGGGTGATCATCCCGCTGATCCTCGTGGCCACCTCCCTGCTCGGCCTCGCCGTCGGCCTGATGATCCACTACTTCCAGATCCAGCCATTCATCGCGACCCTCGCGGCGATGTTCCTCGCGAGGGGCCTCTGCTATGTGATCAGCAAGACGACGATCTCGATCACCGATCCCGTGTTCATCGCCCTGGCGCAGACCCGGATTCCCCTCGCCCCACGGCTCAGCATCACCCCGAGCGTGATCCTCGCGATCGGGCTCGTCATCGTTGCCGTGGTGGTACTGCACTATTCGCGGCTGGGACGAACCGTGTATGCAATCGGCGGCAGCGAGGCATCCGGTGTTCTGATGGGTCTTCCGGTCGCACGGACCAAGGTGCTCGTCTACGTCATCAGCGGGTTCTGCTCCGGTCTCGCCGGTGTGCTCTACAGCTTCTACACACTGTCGGGGTACGCGCTGACAGCCATCGGAACTGAACTCGACGCCATCGCCGCTGTGGTGATCGGCGGCACCCTGCTCGCGGGCGGGTACGGGTTCGTTCTCGGCTCGGTGCTCGGCGTGCTGGTGCTCGGCACCATCCAGACCCTGATCACCTTCGACGGCAACCTCACGTCCTGGTGGACCAGCATCTTCATCGGGGCACTCCTGCTCGTGTTCATCTTCCTTCAGAAGGTGCTGACCGCGAGACGGACATGACCCGGGATCCGTTGCACACGGGCGAACGGATGCCGCCGGGGGACACAGTGAGACCGGTGTGGCTTATGTTCACAGTGCGGTCAGAGTGACGAGATAATCGAATGGACGGGCGAGAGTCGCCGGGCGGGAGCGGACCCACGTGGTGACGAACGAGGATGAGAAGGCGCGCGTCGCCAATATCTTCGACGTCGCTCGCCTCGCCGGGGTATCGCACCAGACCGTGTCCCGGGTGCTCAATGACCTGCCCAATGTGCGGCCCGCGACCCGGGAGCGCGTCGAGAAGGCGATCAAGCAGTTGCGGTACACGCCGTCGCAGGCGGCGCGCGCGCTGGTGACCCGGCGGTCGCGCACGATCGGCCTGATCACGACGGGCGGGCCGGACTTCGGGCCGTCGTCGACGGCGCTGCACTTCAACGACGCGGCTCGGGATGCCAGGTACGCGGTGAGCATGGCGAGCATGCTCGACTCAGACCCGGATTCGCTGCGCGCAGCCGTCGAACTGCTGCTGCGACAGAATGTCGAGGCGATCGTGCTCATTGCGGCGCACGCCGGCGCGCTCGAGGCCATCCTGAGCATCGAGCTGGGGGTTCCGTTCATCGCCGTCGACGCGGGCGGAAGGCCGGGCGTTCACTCTGTCGCGCTCGACCAGTACGCGGGCGCGCGTGCGGCCGTCGATCATCTGGTCGGCCTCGGGCACCGCGAGATTCGGCACATTTCCGGACCACTCGATTCAACCGATGCCACCGAGCGCCTCCGCGGCTGGCGCGACTCCCTCGCCGCCGCCGGCCTGCCGGCGCGCGAGCACCTCGTCGGCGACTGGACCCCGGCGAGTGGGTACCGGCACGGCCTCGCGCTCGCTGCCGACCGCGACATGACAGCGGTGTTCGTCGGCAACGACCAAATGTCGCTCGGGCTGATCCACGCCCTCAGTTCGGCCGGCCTCAGTGTGCCCGCCGACGTGAGCGTCATCGGCTTCGACGACATTCCTGAGGCTGAGCACTTTGCTCCTCCGCTGACCACGATCCGGCAGGACTTCGACGGGCTCGGCCGTGACATCATGACCGAACTCCTGGCCGTGCTCCGCGATGAGGACGCTGCCGACCTTCCGCGCATTCTGCCGTCCCTCGTCGTGCGCGAGTCGGCTGGCCCGCCGCCGCCTGTGCGCGTGGTCGCCTCGCCCGGTGCTGCCGCGACGCACCAGCGGCTCGGCTAGCCGCTTCGGTGGGCTGGGTGCGTGTGCCTGTCGTTTCGGGAGGAAAACTGGCGGGTCCACGCGCAATGCGGGCCCGACCCCCACGATTTGCCGCCTGAAGTGCACCCGAGCCGCCGCGGGGTGGCCGGCCGGGCGTTGACGGGGTGTGTCGGGCGGATGCAGCCGAGCCGACGGCATCCGTTTCTTGCGTTGAACGTGCCGCGAGTGCTGAACCTGGTGAGCGGTCGTTTCGGGAGGAAAACCGGCGGGTCCACGCGCAGTGCGGGCCCGACCCCCACGATTTGCCGCCTGAAGTGCACCCGAGCCGCCGCGGGGTGGCCGGGCCGGGCGTTGACGGGGCGTGTCCGGCGGACGCCGCCGACTGGCGACAGCCGTTCTCGCGTTGAGTCCGCCGCGAGTGCTGAACGGGGTGTGTCGTCGTTTCGGGAGGAGAACCTGCGGTCGGCGGGCCTAGAGCGGCATGTGCCCCACGATCTACCTCCCGAAACTCAACCGCGGCCCTGCTAAGGCAGGCGTGACGCGGGAGCTGGCCCCACGATCCGTCACGAGCGGCCCCGCCGCCACGCCCACGCCGTCCGCCGTCGCTCTGGCAGAGTGGACCCATGACACCCCACACCGTTGTGATCGCGCCCGATTCGTTCAAGGGCACGGCAACGGCGATCGAGGTGACCGACGCGCTCGCCGAGGGGTGGGCATCCGTTCGCCCCGATGATGTCCTGGTGCGGATGCCGCTCGCCGACGGTGGCGAGGGAACTCTCGACGCGTTCGAGGTCGCCGTCCCCGGAGCCGTGCGCGTGCCCGTCACGGTGCAGGGCCCAGACGGCCGCAGCGTCGACGCGAGCTGGATCCGGCTGCCCGACAATTCGGCGGTGGTCGAGCTCGCCGAGACGAGCGGCATCACCCTGCTCGATCCGCTGCTGCCATTCGACGCGCACACGTTTGGCTTCGGCCAGGCCATCGCCGCCGCGCTCGACGCTGGCGTCGAGCGGGTCTACCTCGCGATCGGCGGCAGCTCGTCGACCGACGGCGGCGTCGGCGCGCTCACCGCCCTCGGTGGCCGTTTCCTCGACGGCGACGGCACCCCGATCGCGAACGGCGGGCGTGGGCTCGCACGCCTCGACGCGGTCGACCTCACCGGGCTTCGCACCCTGCCGACCGGCGGGGCGATCATTCTCAGCGACGTGACCCACCCACTTCTCGGTGCGGGCGGCGCCGCGGCGGTCTTCGGCCCGCAGAAGGGCGCGACCGCCGCCGATGTCGCCGTGCTCGATGCCGGGCTCGCCCGGCTGGCGGCGCTCCTGCCCGCTGACGCGTCCACGCCGGGCGCGGGTGCCGCGGGCGGCACCGGGTTCGGGCTGCTGGCCTGGGGCGCAACGCTTGCAGCCGGCGCCGACGCGGTCGGTGAGGTCGTGCACGCGGCCGACGCCGTGGCATCCGCCTCGATTGTCGTGACCGGTGAAGGACGTTTTGACGGACAGTCGGATGCCGGAAAGGTCCCGTCGTACGTCCGCTCTCTCGCCGGGGTCGGATCGGCGCGGGCGATGCTCGTCGCCGGCGCGGTCACCGCCGACCCGATCGGTTTCGACGCTGTCGTTTCGCTCACCGAGCTCGCCGGGAGTGCGGAGTCAGCGATGGCGGACACGCGGCTCTGGCTCCGTGAGGCGGGCGCGCGGCTCGCCGCCGTCGCAGGCTGAGCCCGGTTTCCCGGGGTCGAACAGACCGAGAACATCAGTTGCGGTCGAGAACATCCCGCGGAACTGATGCGCTCGACCGGAAGTGATGCTCTCGGCGCGTGGGCGGGCGGGCGTGTGAGCGGGCGTGCGACTCAGCGGGCAGCGACAGAGTTCAGGCGAGCCAGGACGCGAGCGTCGCGGCCTCGCCGGCCAGGAGCGCCGGATCGTCGTTCGGCAGGAACTCGATGAGCGCATCGGTGACGCCTGGCAGGGTGCCAGCAAAGGCGAGGGCACGCGTCCACAGCGCTTCCCGGCTGTCCAATGGCATCCGTTCGCGTTCGGGCGACCACGAGAAGACGTGAACCGTCGACACCCACTGGGCCAGTTGCGACAGCTCGGCGAGAGCCGCCTCGTCATCAGCGCCGACCGGTGGCTGCCAGTAGCACGACACGTTGGTCGCTGTGATGCCGGAGAGCAGGTCGAGCGTTGATTCGGCGGTGTCCGTCAGAGTGCCGTCGTGGAACTCCAGAGCGACTTCGATGCCGTACTCGGATGCGTGCAGCGCTGCGGAGTCGAGCTGGGCGGTGACCAGCGCACGGTCTTCGGCGGAGGCATCCGCGGACGCCTTCTCGCCGGCCCAGACACGAATGCGCGGGGCCCCGAGCGCCGCGGCCGAGGAGAGCACTGAGGGAAAGTCGCCAACCTCATCACAGCGATAGTAGGAGCCGAGGGATGCCACGTCGAGGCCGGCAGCGCGGGTGCGCTCGCCGACCTCCCGTGCGATCTCGACGTCGCCCGGCGGCACGTGCACGTCGCCGCCCCACTCGATCGACTCGAGCCCGGCAGCGGCCGCAAGGGCGATGACCTCGTCGACACTCGACTCGCGCAGTGTGATCGAGCACAGGCCGGGCCGGATGGACGGGGTCGAGCGGATCTGCATCTGGGTGCCTTTCGTCGTCGGTTGGGTCGAGCGTACCCGCTCGGGGTCTGCCGCAGAGGTCGGTGGAAGCCGGATCCCGGTCAGCGCAGGTGGCTGAGCGTCGACCGGATCCGGTCAAACACGTCGGCGGTCACGTCGACACCCGCGGAGCGCAGGCCGAGTACCGCGGCGCCGACGACGCCGTCAGGGACAGTCCTGATCTCCGGACGAAACCCCGACCTGCGGATGATGTCGGCTACGCCGTCGCTCACCAGCGGCTGAGAGGTCAGGATGCTTCCGCCGAGTACGAGCGGGCCAGGGAGGTCCGGAACCGAAATCGCGTCGAACAACCGAGCGAGTGCGACGATCGCGTCGTCCAGTATCGCGCGCGCTGTGGCATCCGACCCCGCCGCGAAGGCAAGCGGGGCGAACCGCGACAGTTCGACGGGACGCAGGCCGTACAGCGCCTCGGCCAGCGCGCGGAGCGACGAGGGGCGACCGTCCGGTCCGCGCTCGCCCGACTCCTCGATACCGGCAGCCTCGAGGACCAGTGGCACGAGCGCCGTCGGTTCGGCGCGCCCGTCGAGGCTCGCGACGGCGGCACCGACAACCCGGTGGCCGATCCAATAGCCGGAGCCCGCATCGCCGAGCAACCAGCCCAGTCCATCGGCGGTCGCCTCGGTGATGCCGTCGCGCACACGGATTCCCGCTGACCCGGTGCCGGCAACCATCGCATAGCCGTCCGGTTCCCACGTTCCGGAGAAGTAGATGGCGAGGAGATCGGATGCCACGCCAGCGGTGGCAGGGAACCCGCGAGCAGCGAGCGGTGTGGTCACCCAGTCGATCGGCCCGGAAACGCTCATACCCGCCATCGCGATGAGGACGTGACTGATGTCGCCCGACGGCCGTCCGGCAGCGTCACTCGCCGCCTCCGCGGCCGCGGTGATCGACGCGGCGGCGCGCTCGGGTCCGGACGACACGGGGTTTCCACCTCCGGCGAATCCATAGCCGTGGCAATGACCCGTTTCATCCAGCAGGACGGCACGCGTGGATGTGCCACCGGCGTCTATTGCGAGAACGTTAATCATTCGTTACGACTTCGTGATGATTGCAACATTGCTCTTCCTCGCTGGTAAGAATAGTTTTCAACAAAGCTCCAAGCCACTGAAACGGATTTTCATGTCGACGATGACATCTGGCAGAGAGGCATTGCGTATGTCGACTCGCATTCAGGCCAACCTGCCACAAATGTCGAGCGTTATGGTGAAAATCGCCGAGCTTCTTCTCGAGCAGCCCACTCTGCCGCTCGAGCTGTCGATCACCGAGCTCGCCGAGCGGGCGGGGACGTCAGCCGCGACGGTGACCAGGTTCTGCCGACAAATCGGTTTCAGCGGCTACGTGCAGTTCCGGGTCGGCGTCGCGAGCGACAGCGGCAGGGGCGACGCCGCCGAGTCCTGGCGCGCCGATATCGGCCGGGCCTTTGCTCCAGAGGACACCCCGGGCGAGGTGCTGAGTACCCTCCTCAACGCGCACGTCCGATCGCTCGAAACCACGGCGCGGCAGATGGACCTCACCGCCGTCACCGCGATCGCCGGTGCGATCGCGACGACGCCGCACCTCGACATCTACGGCATCGGCGGGAGCGCCGGCATGGCGCTTGAAATGCAGGGACGCCTGTATCGCATCGGCATCAACGCCCACTGCTGGTCCGAGGTTCACGCGGGACTCACGAGCGCGGCGATTCTCGGCGAGGGGGCTGTGGCGATCGGAATCTCGAACACCGGTCGCACCGAGGAAACCATCCAGATGTTGTCCCAGGCGAAGTCGTCCGGCGCGTTCACGATCTCCCTGAGCAACAACTCCAGGTCGCCGCTCGCCACCGTTGCCGACGTGAATGTCGTCACCGCAGCGCCCGAACAGTTCCTGCAGCCAGACGATCTCTCCGCGAAACACTCGCAACTCTTTGTGCTCGACCTGCTCTATCTGCTCGTCGCCCAGCACAATTCGGCCGAAACCGCGGCAAAGCTCGCGGCCAGCGCCATGGCGGTATCCGAACACCGCCGTCCCGCGGGGCGCGACGCCCGAACCACGACAACGAAAGGCGGGGGCCGATGACGGACCTTGTTCACCAGCTGCTCATCCAGGCGACAACCCGGCTGGAGCGGCTTGCGGAACTCGCGGCATCCGGCGGACTCGATGCTGCCGTCGACCTCTGCGTCGATGCGCTCGACGCCGGCGGGGTGCTCCAGGCGTTCGGCACCGGCCACTCGCAGGCATTCGCCATGGAAATCGCCGGCCGTGCCGGCGGCCTCATCCCGACCAATCGCATCTCGCTCCAGGACCTCGTGCTGTACGGAGGGAGGGATGTCGGAGACCTCGGTGGATCGACCCTCGAGCGTGACTCCGCTGTGGTCGACGAGCTCATCGAGGTGTCGGTCATCAACCCGCAGGACGTGTTCCTGATCGCGTCGAACTCGGGAGTCAACGGATCCATCGTCGGCTTTGCGCTCGCCGTGAAGGAACGCGGTCACAAGCTCATCGCGGTGACGAGCCTCGAGCACACGAACGCAGTCGAGCCCAAGCATCCGAGCGGCATGCGGCTCAGCGACGTCGCTGACGTCGTCATCGACAACCTGGCGCCCTTCGGAGACACCACCCTCGAGCTTCCCGGCGGTGTCGGCGTTGGTGCCATCTCTTCGATCACATCGGCATTCATCGCGCAGATGCTGACCGTCGAGGTTTCCCGCCGGTTTACCGAGAGGGACGAAGTTCCGCCCCTGTACATCTCGGCGAATATCCCGGCAGGGGATGCTCACAACAGCGCACTCGAAGACAAGTACCGCGGAAAAATCCGCAGACTCGCATAACCCCAACCCCCACCCGCTGATCAGGGGCCCCAACCCGGTTCGGCAATCCCAGCAAATTGGAAGGCACATCACAATGATGAATATAGATAACGTGGTCATCGACCGACGCAATGTGCTCAGGGGCGCTATTGCCGCTGCAGTACTGATCCCGCTCGGCGGATCGCTGATGTCCTGCGCAACGGGAGGACCCGGTGGCACGGGCGGCGCGGCAGGAACCGTCTCGGCCAACAACCCGTTCGGCATGGCAGACAACTCCACCATCGACTCGGTCATCTTCGACGGCGGCTACGGCGTTGACTACGTCGAGTACGCGGCCAAGATCCTCGAGAAGAACCACGAGGGCTCGACAGCCAAGGTCGCGTCGAGCACGCAGATCGCCCAGGAACTCCAGCCTCGCTTCGTCGCGGGCAACCCGCCTGACCTCGTCGACAATTCAGGTTCAGGCCTGATCGGAATGAACACAATCCTCGACCAGCTCGAGGACCTCACCGATGTCATCGACGCCGAAAACCTCGAGGGCGACAAGATCCGCGACACGCTCTACGGGGGAGTGCTCACCCCGGGCACCTACGACGGCAAGCTCGCCGCCCTCAACTACGTCCTCACCGTCTACGGCACGTGGTATTCGTCGAGCCTGTTCGAGGAGAACGGCTGGACTGTTCCAACCACCTGGGCGGAGATGATGGACCTCGGTGCCAAGGCAAAGGACCAGGGCAAGTACCTCTTCGTCTGGGGCAAGGAAGCGGCAACCTACTACCAGACGATGGCCATCGAGTCGGCGATCAAGGAAGGTGGAGACGAGGTCCGTCTCGCTCTCGAGAACCTCGAGGAAGGCTGCTGGTCACTTCCGGCGGTACAGAGCGTCTTCACGGCGATGCACGACATCGTCGCCGCCGGCTACATGAAGCCCGGTGGAGCCGGTACGCAGTTCACCGCGGCTCAGGCGCAGTGGAGCAACGACATGGATGCGATCCTGTACCCGTCAGGGTCCTGGATCGAGAACGAAATGAAGGACAACACCGCGGAGGGCTTCGCCATGAAGGGCTTCCCTGCACCGGTGGTCTCGGCGAGTTCCGCAATGCCGGTCGAGGCGCTGCACTCAACGGCGGGCGAGCCGTTCATCGTTCCGTCGCAGGGCAAGAACGTGGCCGGCGGCAAGGAACTCCTTCGGACAATGCTGTCGAAGGATGCCGCGACGAACTTTGCGAAGACGAAGCTCGCTCCGACCATCGTCAAGGGACTCGTGCCCGCCGACGGTTTCGGATCGACCGCGCTCGTGTCGCAGACCGAGATGCTGGATGCCGCTGGCGACAACATCTTCACCTGGGGCTTTGTCGACCTGTACGGCACCAACGCCGACCAGCTCGTCGTCTGGAACTCCTTCCTCGACGGCAAGTCCGATGTCGCCACCCTCACCTCGAGCCTTCAGGAAATCACCGACAGGGTGAGGAACGACGACTCGATCGACAAAATCGAGATCAAGTGATCGATACGGCACTCGCCAACACGACGCCGGGCAGCCAAAAGGTTGCCCGGCCGCGGAAGAGGAAGGCCACCTTCGACTACGTGTCGTTCATGGTGGTCTTCCTCGGGTTGCCCCTCGCAATCTTCGTGATCTTCGTGATCTGGCCATTTGTCCAGGCGGTGTATTACTCCCTCACCGACTGGTCGGGGTTCAGTCCCGAGATGAACATCGTCGGGATCAACAACTACCTCCGGCTGCTGAGCGACGACATCTTCCTCACGGCGCTCGGCAACAACGTTCTGCTCGCCATCGTCGTTCCGCTCGTCACCATCGTGCTCGCGCTCGCGCTCGCCACCATGGTCACCGTCGGTGGACCAAGCCACGGTCCCATCCGCGGCCTGCGGAACTCGAGCTTCTACCGGGTCGTCTCCTTCTTCCCGTACGTGATCCCCGCCATCGTCACCGGCATCCTCTGGGGTCAGATCTACAACCCGGCTGGCCTGCTCAACGGGCTCCTCGGACTCGTCGGTCTCGACATGTTCGAGTCGTTCGCGTGGCTCGGCGATGAGCGAACCGCGATGGGCGCAACGATCTTCGTGATCGTGTGGGGCTTCGTCGGTTTCTACATGGTGCTCTTCGTCGCGGCGATCAAGGGCGTGCCGGCGGAAACGTATGAGGCGGCCAGGATCGATGGGGCAGGGCGCATGCGCACGGCCTTCTCGATCACGATCCCGCTCATTCGTGACAACATCCAGACCGCGTACATCTATCTCGGAATCATGGCGCTCGACGCCTTCGTCTACATGCAGGCGCTCAACCCCGGCGGCGGTCCCA
Source organism: Mycetocola sp. Y791 (assembly GCF_059445325.1). Classification (NCBI taxonomy): domain Bacteria; kingdom Bacillati; phylum Actinomycetota; class Actinomycetes; order Micrococcales; family Microbacteriaceae; genus Mycetocola; species Mycetocola sp. Y791. Next base: position 319,952 of record NZ_JCAIUC010000001.1, read on the forward strand.
ACAACTCGACGCTCGTGATGAGCCAGCAGCTGTTTCGGACGGCGTTCGTCAAGGGCGAGTTCGGGCAGGCGAGTGCCATGGGTGTTGTGCTCGCGATCGTGACCCTGATTTTTGCGGCACTGGTCTTCACGGTCAACCGCATCACCGGCGGCAAGGAAGAGAGGGGCCGCGCATGACAACCGAAGCCGTCACCACACGGGGCGTATCGCGCCCCGACCGTTCACCGGGGTTCTCGCGCAAACCGGTGAATACACCGGGAGACAAAGCCGTCGGGGTTCTCTCCCACACCGCGCTCGTCATCTGGTCGCTCATCGTCATTCTGCCGCTGCTGTGGACGCTCATGACGAGCTTCAAGACCACGAAGGAGATCTTCGCCTCGCCGTTCTCGCTCCCCGCCGACTGGAACTTCAACAACTACGTCTCCGCCTGGACGCGAGAGGGCATCGGTAATTACTTCCTCAACACGGTGATCGTCGTCGGGTTCGCGCTCGTCATCGTCATGGTCCTCGGCGCGATGTGCGCGTACGTGCTCGCCCGGTACAGGTTCTTCGGAAGCAGGGCCATCTACTACCTGATGCTCGCGGGACTCACCTTCCCGGTGTTCCTGGCGATCGTTCCGTTGTTCTTCGTACTCCGCAACATCGGGCTGCTCAACACGCTTCCCGGCCTCATCCTCACCTACGTGGCATTCGCGCTGCCGTTCACGGTGTTCTTCCTGTACTCCTTCTTTAAGGGGCTGCCGGATGAGATCGCAGAAGCCGCGGCAATCGACGGTGCGGGGGAGTGGCGTACCTTCTTCCAGGTGATGCTGCCGATGGCGAAACCGGGGATGGCATCCGTCGCGATCTTCAACTTCCTCGGCCTGTGGAACCAGTTCCTGCTGCCCGTGGCGTTGAACACCGACAAGAACAACTACGTTCTCTCGCAGGGCATGGCGTCGTTCGCGTCGTCAGCGGGTTACGCCGTCGACTTCGGCGCGCTGTTCGCCGCCGTTGTCATCACCATCGTGCCCGTGCTCATCGCCTACGTGATCTTCCAGCGCCAGCTGCAGGGATCCGTCAGCCAGGGGACCATGAAGTAGACACATCACCCGAACGGATGCCGCGGTCACGTCACCGTGACGGCATCCGTTCGGTGGACGCAAACGCACGGAGGGATCGCACCCTCCGTGCTTTTGCGTCAGATGAAGAGCGCCTGCCCGACGTGGCCGCCGTTCCAGTTGCGCGATTACAGGGAATAGCGCGCTCTTTCGACGTAATCGCGCAACTGGAAGGAAAGCGTGCGCGCGGAAGCGTGCCCGCCGACCGCGCTCAGTGCGCGCGGTACTGCTCGCGGATCACCGGGCGGAAGTCGACCGGCGGCTCGGCCGTGATCGACAGCGGCCAGTCCGGACGCTCGCCGGTCAGCGCCCATGCGGCCTGTGCCGCAGCGCCCGCCGCGACGTACTCACCCGGCCGGGGGATGACGACGGGAACGTCGAAGACCTGCGCGGCGATCTGCTGAACGGCCGGGTTCTGGGCGGCCCCACCGACGATGAGGATGCGCTCCGCGACGACGCCCTGCGCCCGCACAGCGTCGAGCCCGTCGGCGAGTCCGCACAGCAGGCCCTCGATCGCCGCACGCGCCAGGTTGGGCCGCGTGGTCGACCCGAGGGTCATTCCGAATAGGGTCGCGGTGGCGTCGGGACGGTTGGGCGTGCGCTCGCCCTCGAAGTACGGCTGAAGCACGAGGCCGTTCGCACCGGGCTCAGCCGACAGGGCGAGTTCGCCCAGCTCGTCGTGGCTCACGCCGAGCAGGCCCGCGATCGCGTCGAGAATGCGCGCGGCATTGAGGGTCGCGATCAGCGGCAGGAACAGTCCGGAGGCGTCCGCGAATCCTGCGACGGTGCCCGTGGCATCCGTTGCCGGCGTTTCGGTGACGGCGAAGACGGTACCGCTCGTGCCGATCGAGACGACGACGTCGCCGGATGCCGCGCCAAGCCCGAGTGCGGCGCCTGCGTTGTCACCGGCGCCTGGTCCGACGAGGGTGCCGTTTGTCATCAGCCCGGCTTGTTCGCCAGGCCCGAGAACCCGCGGCAGGATCGCGGAGTGGCCGAGTGCGCGTTCGAAGAAGTCGAGTTCGTATTCGCCGGTGACGGCCGACCAGTACGCGGTTCCTGAGGCGTCGGATCGATCGGTCGTCAGCTCCTCGAGCACCGGGCCGAGCTCGGACTCGTCGACAGGACCGAACCCGCGGAGACGCCAGGTCAGCCAGTCGTGGGGGAGCGCGACGGCGGCGACGCGGGCGGCATTCTCCGGCTCAGCATCACGCAGCCAGCGCAGCTTGGTCGCCGTGAACGACGCCACGGGGACGACGCCAATCCGCGACGCATACACGTCGGCGCCTACCTCGGCGATGAGGTCCCGCGCGGCGGCCGCGCTGCGGGTGTCGTTCCAGAGCAGTGCGTCGCGGATGACCCGGCCGTCCTCGTCGAGGACCACCATGCCGTGCTGCTGCCCGCCGACCGAAATCGCCGCGACATCGTCGAGTCCACCTGCCTCGGCGATCGCCGTGTTCAGCGCGTCCCACCACGCCGATGGCGCCACCTCTGTTCCTGACGGATGCGGTGCGCGGCCGGAGCGCACGATCTCGCCGGTATCGGCATCCGTGATCACAATCTTGCAGCTCTGGGTCGAGGAGTCGACGCCGGCGACGAGGGTCATGGGGGTGCCTTTCGGTGGGAGTTATGCCGTGTAAAGAGCGCGGACCCCGACTCCTGGTGCTCGCCAATGCGTCGGAGTCCGCCACTCGGTCGTGAGGGAGAGCGGATGCCGCGGCCCGGTACGAAACGTACAGTGCCGCGGCATCCGCGCCCCGCGGTTTTTTATCGTGCGTTCAGCAGGTGCTCGAGTGCGAGCTGCTGCAGGCGAACGAATCCGAAGCCCTTGCCGTTGAAGTACTCATCGGCGTTGAAGTCCTCGAATGCGCTGCGGTCAGCGAGCAGGTCGTCGTAGCTCTCGCCCGGGTTCAGCGTGGTGTCGCTGAGCTCGGTCACGCGAGAAGCGGCGAGTGCTTCCTGGACCTCGGGGTCGGCGCGGAATGCCGCGGCCCGCTCCTTGAGCAGGAGGTAGGTGCGCATGTTGGCCGCTGCTGAGTCCCAGACGCCGGTCTCATCCTCGGTGCGGCTCGGCTTGTAGTCGAAGTGGCGGGGGCCGTCGTAGGCCGGTCCACCGTTCGGGCCACCGTTTTCGAGGAGGTCGACGAGGGAGAACGCGTTCTGCAGGTCGCCGTGACCGAAGACGAGGTCCTGGTCGTACTTGATGCCCCGCTGGCCGTTGAGGTCGATGTGGTACAGCTTGCCGGCATCCAGCGCCTGCGCGATACCGGCGGTGAAGTTGAGCCCGGCCATCTGCTCGTGCCCAACCTCGGGGTTCACGCCGACGAGTTCGGGGCGCTCGAGGGTGTTGATGAACGCGATGGCGTGACCGAGGGTCGGCAGCAGGATGTCACCGCGCGGCTCGTTCGGCTTCGGCTCGATGGCGAAACGGATGTCGTAACCCTTGTCGGTGACGTAGTCGCCGAGCAGGTTGACGGCCTCGCGGTACCGCTCGAGAGCGCCGCGGATGTCCTTCGCTGCGTCGTACTCAGCGCCCTCGCGGCCGCCCCACATGACGAAGGTCTTTGCGCCGAGCTCAGCGGCGAGGTCGATGTTGCGCAGCACCTTGCGGAGGGCGAACCGGCGCACGTTGCGGTCGTTCGAGGTGAAGCCGCCGTCCTTGAAGACGGGGGCCGAGAAGAGGTTGGTGGTGACCATCGGCACGATGAGGCCGGTGTCTGCGAGGGCCTTCTTGAGGCGGTCGATCTGCGTCTGGCGCTCAGCGTCGGTCGAACCGAATGCGAACAGGTCGTCGTCGTGGAACGTCAGGCCGTATGCGCCGAGTTCGGAGAGCTTCTCAACGGCGTGCACGACGTCGAGCGGCGCGCGGGTCGGTCCGCCAAAGGGGTCGGCGCCGTTGTAGCCGACGGTCCAGAGGCCGAAGGAGAATTTGTCGTCGCGGGTGGGGGTGAGGCTCATGTGGTGCTCCCATTCAGCATCGTTGATGATTTGTTGGATGTAGAAACATATTACACAACGGATGCCGTTTGGCCAGCCGGTCGACGGCATCCGGGTGAAAAGTTTCAGCCCAAAACATATTCCACAATCGGCACATGGTCGACCCCCTGCGTGCGGATCTGAACGCTCGCCGGGGCCGCCATCGCCGGTCGAGAATTTCTCAGAAAACGCTGGACGGGCTGCCGGGAGTGGGTTATGTTCTCTCCGTCAACAAAGGTCGTGGGTCGTCGCAGCATCATGCAGCGGCACAGGCACGACGAGGTAACTGCCGCCCGTTTTGCCCGGCGCGCTGGCAGAACCGGAAGCATTCAGAGAGGAAAGCAACCACATGTCCATGACCCGTAAAATTCTCGCGGTCGCGGCGACAGGCGCGGTAGTCCTGTCGCTCGCAGCATGTTCAAACGACACCGGCGGTGGCGGGGGCGGAGGCGCTGCCGACGGTGGCGGCGACTGCAACGTCGGTATCTCGATGCCCACCCGCAGCCTCGAACGCTGGATCAATGATGGTGAGCAGTTGCAGGAGGCGCTCGAAGAAGCCGACTGCACCGTCGACCTGCAATACGCAGACAACAAAACAGACCAGCAGATCAGCCAGATCCAGAATCAGATCGCCAGTGGCGCCAAGATCCTCGTGATCGCCGCCATCGACGGCGAGGTGCTCGCGCCGGTGCTCGAAGAGGCCAAGGGGCAGGATGCCACGATCATCGCGTACGACCGGCTGATCAACGGCACCGAGAACGTCGACTACTACGCGACCTTCGACAACTACCAGGTCGGCCAGCTCCAGGGCCAGTTCATCGAAGAGCAGCTCGACCTCGCCAGTGGCGCAGGTCCCTTCAACCTCGAACCGTTCGCCGGCAGCCCTGACGACAACAACGCGAAGTTCTTCTTCTCCGGCGCGTGGGACGTGCTGCTGCCATACGTGGAGAGCGGACAGCTCGTTGTTCCGTCGGGCAACGCTCCGGCCTCGAACGAGGAGTGGGCGTCGATCGGTATCCAGGGCTGGCTGTCTGACCGGGCGCAGTCCGAGATGGACAACCGCCTGTCGTCGTTCTACTCCGGTGACGAGAAGGTCGACGTTGTCTTGTCCCCGAACGACAGCCTCGCTGTCGGCATCATCGCCTCGCTGCGGTCGGCGGGATACGTGCCCGGTGAGGACTACCCGCTCATCACCGGTCAGGACGCCGATAAAGCCAACGTCAAGGCCATCCTCGACGGAGAACAGTCGATGACCGTGTGGAAGGACACCCGCACGCTCGGTGACCGCGTCTTCACCATGGTCGAACAGATCATCGCGGGCGACGAGGTCGAGGTCAACGATGAGGAGACCTACGACAACGGCGAGAAGGTCGTTCCCTCGTTCCTGCTTGAGCCAGAGGTCGTCGTCGAGGAGGACGTGCAGTCCAAGCTCGTCGACTCCGGCTTCGTGAAGGCGGAGGACGTCGGGCTCTGACCCGCACCGCGAGCGCGACCGGCTCCGCCATCCCGGTGGGGCCGGTCGCACCGGCGTGAAGACAAGGCCCCGACGGGGCATCCGCACTGTGCAGTGAATCCGGATGCCGGGGGCGCGGCAGTGAGCAAAAGAACGGAGGCGGCTATGGCGGGCACGACCATTCTCAAGATGAACGACATCGTCAAGGACTTCAACGGGGTCAAAGCGCTCGACGGGGTGTCCATCGACGTCCGCCGCGGCGAGGTCCACGGTATCTGTGGCGAGAACGGCGCGGGAAAGTCGACGCTCATGAAGGTGCTGTCCGGCGTCTATCCGGCCGGCAGTTTCGACGGCGACATCGAGTTCGAGGGCAGGAAAGTCGCCTACCGATCGATCAATGACAGCGAACACGACGGCATCGTCATCATTCACCAGGAACTGGCGCTCAGCCCATACCTGTCGATCGCGGAGAACATCTTCCTCGGCAACGAGAACCAGAAGCGGGGCGTGATCGACTGGAACAAGACCAACCGGGAAGCCGCGCTGCTGCTCGCCCGCGTCGGACTGAGTGATAATCCGGCAACGAAGATCCTCGAGCTCGGAGTCGGGAAGCAGCAACTCGTCGAGATCGCCAAGGCGCTCTCGAAGCGGGTGAAGCTGCTCATCCTGGATGAGCCAACCGCCGCTCTCAACGACGAGGACAGCGCGCACCTGCTCGGCCTGATCGAGCAGCTCCGCGGCCAGGGCATCACGTGCATCATCATCTCCCACAAGCTCAAGGAGATTAAGCGCGTCGCCGACACGGTGACGGTCCTGCGCGACGGCAAGACGATCGAGACCATTGACATGGCGGGGCCGGATGCCACCGAGGCACGAATCATCCGCTCGATGGTGGGTCGAGATCTCAGCAGCCTGTTCCCGCCGCGCGACCCGCGGATCGGGGAGGAGGTGCTGAGGGTCGAGAACTGGACGGTGCACCACCCGGTGGACACCAGCAGGAAGGTCGTTGACGGTGCCTCGTTCACCGTCCGCGCCGGCGAGATCGTCGGTTTCGCCGGCCTGATGGGCGCTGGCCGCACCGAACTCGCGATGAGCCTGTTCGGCCGGTCATACGGCACCAACATCTCCGGGACCGTCTTCAAGAACGGGAAAGAGATCCAGCTGCGCACCGTCGACGAAGCGATCTCCCAGGGCTTCGCCTATGCGACCGAGGACCGCAAGCGGTACGGCCTCAACCTGATCGGTGACATCGCGGTGAACGTGTCCGCTGCCGCCCTGGGCAAGCTCGCCAGGTTCGGCGTTATCGACCGCAACCGCGAATACAAGGTCGCGGACTCGTACCGGCAGAAGATGAACATCAAGGCGCCGAGTGTGTCGTCGATCACCGGCAAGTTGTCGGGAGGAAACCAGCAGAAGGTCGTGCTGTCGAAGTGGATCTTCACCGGCCCGGACGTCCTCATCCTCGACGAACCGACGCGCGGAATCGACGTCGGCGCCAAATACGAGATCTACGGCATCATCAACGAGCTCGCCGCCCAGGGTAAGGCCGTCGTCGTGATCTCGTCGGAGCTGCCGGAGCTACTCGGCCTCGCCGACCGGATCTACGCCATCTCCGAAGGCAAGCTCACGGGAGAGGTGGCCCGCGAGGACGCGTCCCAGGAGCAACTCATGCACTACATGACCGCGGGAAAGGACTGAGTCCCGATGAGCACGACAACAACGACCACACCAACCGAGCCGGCCGCACCGCCCAGGCGTCGCGTCCCCAAGCTCTCGATCAACCTGCGCCAGTACGGCATTCTGGCCGCCCTCGCGATCATCGTCATCCTGTTCCAGATCCTGACCGACGGGCGACTTCTGCTGCCGGGAAACGTCAACAACCTGATCCAGCAGAACGCCTACGTTCTCATCCTGGCGATCGGCATGGTCATCGTGATCATCGCTGGACACATCGACCTCTCCGTCGGTTCGGTGGTCGCCATGGTCGGCGCCGTCGCCGCGATCAGTATGAATACATGGGGACTGCCGTGGTGGCTGTCCGTCATCCTCGCGATCGGAGTGGGTGCCGCCGTCGGGGCGTGGCAGGGGTTCTGGGTGGCCTTCGTCGGAATCCCGGCGTTCATCGTCACCCTTGCCGGGATGCTCATCTTCCGCGGCCTCACCCTCGTCCTCCTCACCGGTGGCACGATCTCGGGCCTTCCACGGGAGTACCTCGCGATCGGTGGTGGATGGCTGCCGGGATTCCTCGGCGAGATCGGCGGACGCGACGTGCTCACGCTGGCCCTCGGCATCCTGACCGCTGCTGCCCTGATCATCCAGCAACTTCGCAGTCGTGCTGTGCTCAAAAAACTCGACCTGCCGCGTGAGCCGATCGCGTCGATGTGGATCAAGACCGGAATCGCCGCCGTCGCCATTCTCTGGTTCGCCTGGCTGCTGTCCGGTTACAGCGGAACGCCGATCATCCTCATTATTCTGGCCGTGCTGATTCTGCTCTACACCTTCGTGCTCAACCGCACAGTGTTCGGCCGCCACGTGTACGCGATGGGTGGCAACCTGTTCGCCGCGGTCATGAGCGGGGTGAAGACCAAGTGGGTCAACTTCTTCATCTTCGTCAACATGGGTGTGCTTGCCGGACTCGCGGGCGTCGTGTCAACGGCGCGCGCGGGCGGCGCAGTGGCATCCGCCGGTGGAAACTACGAACTCGACGCGATCGCAGCGGTGTTCATCGGTGGCGCTGCGGTTCAGGGCGGCGTTGGTACTGTTGTCGGGGCCGTCATCGGCGGCCTTGTCATGGGTGTGCTCAACATGGGGTTGTCGATCCTCTCCGTTGACGCCGCATGGCAGCAGACCATCAAGGGGCTCGTGCTCCTGCTCGCCGTTGCGTTCGACATCTTCAACAAGCGACGTTCCGGCGGCAACTGACGCTGCGCGGCGCCGCGCAGCGAGAATATCGAGGGGTGGTGACGAGTGGTGAGCATCGCGCCATCCACCCTCGGTATCCGCGGCGGCACGAGCAACGACCAGCTCCGGCGCTACAACCTCTCGATGGTCATGACGATGCTTCACCACGCCGGCGGCTGCTCCCGCGCCGAGCTGACGAGGCGCACCGGGCTCAACCGGTCGACGATCGCTGCCCTCGTCGCAGAACTCAGCGACCTCGGCATGGTTTTCGAGGGTGAACCGGAGAGCGCCATCGGCCGGGTCGGCCGGCCGAGCCTGCAGGTGTTCCCCAACCCCGGAATTGCGGCCATCGCGGTCACTCCCGAGATCGACGCGGTCACCGTCGGGCTCGTCGGGCTTGGCGGCGAAGTGATCCGTCGCATCCGCTTCGATACGACGCGGATTGCGAGCGTGCACGAGACGGTCAACGCCGTTCGCGCCATTGTCGACGGCCTGCGCGGCGAGATCGACAGAAATTACCGCATCGCCGGAGTCGGGGTCGCCGTGCCCGGCCTCGTGAACGTGACCGACGGCCGGGTCCTCGTCGCGCCGCACCTGGGCTGGCGCGACGCTGCAGTCGCCACGGCGCTGCAGAAGGCGCTGGGCTATCCGGTTCACGCCGGCAACGATGCAAGCCTCGGCGCGATCGCCGAGAGTCTCTTCGGCGTCGCCCAGAACATCGACGATCTCGTGTACCTCAACGGAAGCGCGTCGGGCATCGGCGGCGGACTCATCATCGGCGGGGCGCCGCTCCGCGGCACGAGCGGTTACGCCGGTGAGCTCGGGCACACCCTCGTCAACAGCGTCGGGTCGCGTTGCCACTGCGGCCGTATCGGATGCCTCGAGACCGAGGTCAGCATGTTCCGCCTTCTTGCGGTGCTCGGCTTGCCGCGCGCCGACGTGGACGAGCTCGACATTGCCCTCGGGGTCTCCCGCGACCCCGCTGTCCTCGCCGAGGTGCAGCGGCAGCTCGACCTCCTGTCGGAGGCAATCTCGAACTTCGTGAACATGTTCGACCCCGAGATGGTGATCCTGGGCGGCTTTCTCGGTTCGCTGCTCTCCGTCGGTCGGGAACGACTCGTGGATGCCGTCAGCATCCGTTCGATGTCGAGCGTCGGGCACACTGTGCAGATCGAGCGCGCCAGCCTCGGCTCACGGCTGCTCCTGGTCGGTGCCGCAGAACTCGCGTTCGCTGGCCTGCTGGACGATCCGGCCGGTTTCGTGCGCGGCAGCGCTGGCGCTCACCGCGGCTGAATCTCGCCCGGCGGGGGTGCTGCGGCGAAAACATCAGTTCCGGTCCAGCGCATCAGGTGTGCGGGATGTTTTCGACCGGAAGTGATGCTCTCGCGTGTGTGGGCCGCCGCGCCGGCGTGAGCCGGCCTGTGCGCCGTCAGGGTTGCCCGTGCCGCAGCATCCGGCACCGTATGCGGGTGCCGCGGCGAAAACATCAGTTCCGGTCCAGCGCACCAGGTGCGCGGGATGGTTTCGACCGGAAGTGATGCTCTCGCGTCGACAGCCCGGCTCAGCAGCGCCGGCTCAGGCGTTCCCGACGATTCCGCGGAAGAACTCGAGCGCGCGCTGCTCATCGATGATGCCGCCGCCCTCGTGCCCGTTGTACTGCCACAGCGACATCGACCGCTCGCCGCCGTACACGTTGTACGCGCCGTGGACCGTCGACGGCGGGCAGGTGGCGTCCATCAGGGCCGCCGAGAACAGGGCGGGTGCCGTCGCTCGCTTCGCGAAGTTGACGCCGTCGAAGTAGCGGAGCACCTCTGCGACAGCCTCGACCTTCGACCGGTGCACCGCCAGATAGTCGCGGATCTCCTTGTACGGGTAGGCATCGGTCATCACCGTCGCGCGGGGAAAGTCGCAGAGGAACGGCACGCACGGGGCAACGGCGGCGAGCCCAGGCACGAGACCGGCGACCGCGAGTGCGATGCCACCGCCCTGGCTGCCGCCAAAGACGGAGACGCGCGACGGGTCGACCTCGGCCAGCTCGCGTACCGTCTCGACGGCGCGGACGGCATCGGTGAACAGGCGCCGGTAGTAATACGTTTCGCGGCTGTCGATTCCGCGCGTCATCACACCGGGGATCTGCGGGCCGGTGCCGTCGGGGTCGGGTGTGTCGCCGAGCGACCAGCCGCTGCCCTGTCCGCGGGTGTCCATCTGGAAGTGGACAAAGCCCGATGAGGCGAAGAGCAGGTTCTCGAGGTAGTGGCCGCGGCCGCCGCCGTAGCCGACGAACTGCACGATCGCGGGCAGCGGACCCGTCGCACCCTTCGGCATCCGCAGCCATGCCCGAACCGGCTGGCCGTTCCACCCGGAGAAGGTCACGTCGAAGACATCGATCGTGGTCAAGCCCGATTCTACCGGTTCAATGCGAACAGCGGATGCCGCGGCACGCGAGGTCGTCAGCGTTACGTCCCAGAACTCATCGAAGTCGTCAGGGTCGACCTGGCTGCTGCGGTAATCGGGGAGTTCGGACGCGGGCATGTCGACGTACATCGTTGGACCTCTCGAGTGGGGCTGGAAGCGGATCAAGACTAGCGAGTTGCCCGAACAGCAGGGGAGGAGCAGGGGCGTTCGAAGCCGATTTGTAGGCAAACGCCACATATCTCTTGCGTGAGTTGAATCGCTGATTTAGGCTAAGCGTCGAAGTAGTCGAAACGTTTCGCCTTCTTGAGTATGTCCCTCAGACAACGGAGTCCGCTATGGCCACCATCCACGACGTCGCTCGTGTCGCCGGTGTGTCGATTTCGACCGTCTCCTATGCGCTGAGTGGCAAGCGATCGATTGCGGATTCCACCCGTCGACGTATCGACGATGCGGTCCGTCAGCTGGACTACCTGCCTCACGCCGGTGCTCGGATGCTCAAGGGCTCGCGCACCAACATCCTGGCGGTGAGCGCCCCCCTCCACGCGGGGACCTACGCGCCGGCGCACATGACGTTTGTGCTCTCGGTGGCGACGGCCGCCCGGGAGCACGACTACGACGTGCTCCTGCTCACCCAGGACGAGGCCGTGAGCGGCATCACCCGCGTCGCCCAGAGCTCTCTCGTTGACGGCATCATCCTCCTGGACGTGTCGAACGAAGACCCGCGCACCGACCTGGTGCGTTCGCTGGGACTGCCAGCGACGGTTATTGGCGTGCCAGCTGACACTCATGGCCTAACCTGCGTTGACCTGGACTTCGAGCGTGCGGCTGAAATGAGCGTCGAGCGTCTCGTCGAACTGGGCCATACCGACATCGGTCTGCTCGGCCAGGCGCCTCTCGTCTACAAGCGCGGGTCGAACTTTCCTCCGCGGTTCCGAAGCTCGTTCGCTCGGGCGGGCGAACGGCTCGGCGCGCACGTCACGTTTGCCCCCACCGAGGAAGATTCCGCGAGTGTCGCCGCTGCCTTCGACCGGATCAGCGCCGCTCTTCCACGGATGACCGCCCTCGTCATGCACTGCAACGAGCCTGTGCAGTCGATGGTGCTTGAGATTCTGCGGCAGCGGGGCATCCGTGTTCCCGCGGACCTGTCGATTATTTCCGCGTGCTCGACCTTCGACACGGACCACCTCAACCCGCCCCTCGACGTCATCCCACTGCCTGCCGACAAATCGTGCACCCGCGCGATCGCCCTCACCATGGCGCAGCTCGCTGGCGATGTGGATCCCCACGTGGAGCTCATCGAGCCGACCTATGTCGAACTCGGCTCAACGTCACCCCGAAGATCCCCTTAGGCCAACACGAAAGGACCGTTCGAGCAACGTCTATCGAAACGTTTCGACAGTTTCTACCCTGCACCAGAATCCGCGGGCCGAGCCCGCTCTACAAGGAGGTAGTACCCCGTGAAAATCGACAAGAAATATCTGAGTGGCATCGCAGCCCTCGGGATGAGTGCGCTGCTGCTCAGCGGTTGTTCCGCAGGCGCCACAGAAGAGGATTCAAACACCCTGAAGCTCTGGCACTTCGAGAGCGACACCAGCGCGATGGGCATCGCGTGGGAAGAAGCGATCAAGGTCTTTGAAGAGGAGACCGGCGCCACCGTCGAATTCGAAGCGAAGAGCTTCGAGCAGATTCGTTCGACCGCTAGCCAGGTGCTCAATTCCGACGAGGCACCCGACGTGCTCGAGTACAACAAGGGAAACGCCACGGCCGGTCTACTGTCAAGCCAGGGGCTGCTCTCTCCGCTCGATGACGCGGTTGAGGAGTTCGGCTGGGACGACATGCTCGCCCCTTCGCTCCAGACCACAGCACGCTACGACGAAGACGGCATCATGGGCTCCGGCTCGTGGTACGGGGTTCCGAACTATGGCGAATTCGTCGAGGTGTATTACAACAAGGACATGTTCGCAGCGAACGGCCTCGAGGTGCCCACAACGGTCGCCGAACTCGAAACCGTCATGCAGTCCTTTGTCGACAAGGGCGTCACACCCCTCGCCGAGGCGGCTGCGGAGTACCCACTCGGTCAGCTCTGGTACCAGCTTGCGCTGACCAAGGCCGATCGGTCGTGGATCGACGACTACCAGCTCTACACGGGTGAGGTCGACTGGCAGGGCGAAGAAATTTCGTACGCAACCGAGACGATCGCTGACTGGACCGAATCCGGATATATCTCGAAGGATTCGACCGGGCTCAAGGCCGAGGACGCCGGTACGGCATTCATCAACGGCACCCACCCGATCTTCGTCTCCGGCAGCTGGTGGCACAGCAGATTCACCGCGGAGGCCGATGGCTTTGAGTGGGGAACATTCCTCTTCCCCGAGGCTGACTTCTCCCCGGGCTCCGCAGGCAACATGTGGTCTGTTCCGGAGAACGCAAAGAACAAGGAGCTCGCGTACGAGTTCATCGACATCACCATGCGCCCGGAAATCCAGGCGCTCATCGGTAACAACGGTGGTATCCCTGTCGCCGCCGACACGGCTGACATCACCGACCCGAAGAGCCAGGAGCTCATCGGCCACTTCAACACGCTGACCGAGCAGGACGGCATCGCCTACTACCCTGACTGGCCCACCGCGACATTCTACGACGAACTCAACGCCGGCCTGCAGGAACTGGTCAACGGATCGAAGTCGCCGAAGGACGTTCAGACCGAACTCGGTGAGAACTACCAGTCCGGTGTGGACGACATCATCGGCTAACAGCAACACCCTCCGGCAGGGGCCGGTGACCCCGGCCCCTGCCACAACCAGCACGAAAGGACACAGCATGGCGACAGCATCGATCGATGCCCCCGCACGTGCAAGGACGAAACACAAGCCGCAGAGCCTCGTCCCGGGGAGCAGATCATCGGCCTTCTGGCCGTACCTCATCCCAGGGCTCGTGCTTCTCACCGTGATCATCCTCGTTCCGCTGGTCTGGAACGTTTACCTCACCTTCACCGACTACCGCGGCATCCGCCCACCGGAGTGGACGGGCCTCGACAACTGGATCAAGCTCGCCGGCGATGGAACCTTCTGGACCTCGTTCGGCAACTCCATTGCGATGATTCTCGCCATGGTGATCGTGCCGACGCTGCTCGGTCTTGTGCTCGCCGCCATGCTCTTTGACCTCATCGGCAAGAAGTTCGGTGGAAAGCTCGCCAGCTTCCTCCGTGCCACCTACTACCTCCCGCAGATCCTCCCCGGCGTGATCGCAGCGATCGTGATCGGGTGGATCCTTCGCCCACAGAACGGGGCGCTGAACCAGGTGCTCGAGGGCATCGGGCTCGGAAACCTCGCCTCCAACTGGCTCGGCGACCCGAGTACAGCGCTTCCCAGCATCATGGTCATCATGATCTGGGTGCAGCTCGGCTACCCCATCGTCATCTTCATGGCCGCGTTGCAGCGCGTCGACCCTGAACTCTACGAAGCGGCAGAACTGGATGGCGCGAACTGGTTCCAGCGGTTCAAGGCCATCACCGTCAGCATCATCCGGCCCGAGATCTTCGTTGTCACCCTGACCTGCACCATCGCGGCCCTCAAAGTCTTCGGCCCGATCTACGCGCTCACCGGTGGTGGCCCCGGCACATCGACGATCGTTCCGGCGTACTACGCATACAGCGAGTTCTTCCAGTCCCAGCAGGTCGGATACGGCGCAACCATCGCCACGGCCCTCACCATTGTCATCGCCGCCGTCTCGATTGTTTTCATCATCGCGCAGACCCGGCTCGAGCGTAAAGACGAGGAACGCTGATGTCGACAACACTGATCCCGCAGGAGACCCTGCTGCCGAAGAAACCCGCGAAACCACGCGGTGGGATGACTCGCAAGACGCCGTCCGACTGGCTCATCCTCGCCGTTGCAATCGCCCTCGGGCTCCTCATCGCCGTCCCGTTCTTCCTGATCCTGATCAACTCGTTTAAATCGCCCGCCGACTACAACGCAACCGGCCCGTTGTCGTTGCCTACCGAGCTGTACGTCGACGGCATAGTCAACTTCTGGGAACGCGTGAACTTCCCCGAGAAGCTCTGGAACAGCTTCTTCATCTCGTCGGTTGTCGCCATTCTCGCGGTCGGGATCTCGATGCTGAACGCGTACGCGCTCGGTATCGGCCGGGTCAAGGGCCGCACCTGG
Source organism: Mycetocola sp. Y791 (assembly GCF_059445325.1). NCBI lineage: Bacteria > Bacillati > Actinomycetota > Actinomycetes > Micrococcales > Microbacteriaceae > Mycetocola > Mycetocola sp. Y791. The sequence goes on from NZ_JCAIUC010000001.1 coordinate 334,959, forward strand.
ATCGTGCTCGTTGTGCTCCTCGCCAACATGTTGCCGCAGGAAGTGCTGCTCTACCCGCTTTACTTCATGTTCAAGTCGGTCGGTCTCTACGACAACCAGTGGGCGGTCATCATCATTTTCGTGGTGATCCAGAGTGCGTTTGGAACGTACCTCCTGGCATCCGTTTACGGCACTTTTCCGAAGGAGATCCTCGAGGCGGCAGCGATCGACGGTGCGAGCAGGTGGACGATTCTCTGGAGAGTTGTCTTTCCTATTTCACGACCGACACTGAGTGTGCTCCTCATCTTCTTCTTCATCTGGACCTGGAACGAGTTCCTCATCCCGCTTACCTTCCTCGTGTCGAACGTAGCGCAGACGGTTCCCGTCTCCATCGCCGTCCTGCAGGGGGACCGCTTGATGGACGTCACCACGACGAGCGCATCGGCGCTCCTCGGCCTGCTGCCGACACTCATCTTCTTCCTCATCTTCCAACGCACCCTCACCAGAGGCATCACCGCAGGAGCAGTCAAGTAGTTATGAAATTCACCGACGGATTCTGGCACACCCGACCCGGCGTCTCCGCGCTCTACGCCGCAGAGGCGTACGACATCGACGCCGATGGCGATGCCATCCGCATCACAGCCCCGACGAAGGTGATCGAGCGTCGCGGTGATGTTCTCAACCGCGCGGTTTTGAGCGTGACCCTGTCCTCGCCCCTCGACGGCATTGTCCGCGTTCGCATCGAAAAGAACACGGGGGCCGCAACAGGGCCCGGTTTCGAGCTCGTCGGAGCGACCGATCCTGAGGTGGTTATCGAGACGACGGATGCCGGTGGCTCACTGACTGCAGGACCGCTCACCGCTCGCATCGCACAGGGTGCACCGTGGAACCTGAGCTTCGAGGCGAACGGACGCACGCTCACTTCGAGCGGCCACAAGTCGATTGGACACCTCACCCTCGCGACCGACGCGCCGGTCACCACGGAACCCGCCGGAGTCTCCGGCGTCACGACCACCGGACTCGCACCGGCATCCGAATACCTCCACGGACGACTGTCGCTCGGCGTCGGCGAACTTGTTTACGGACTCGGCGAGCGCTTCGGCCCGCTGGTCAAGAACGGCCAGACCATCGACATCTGGAATGCCGACGGCGGAACCTCGAGCGAGCAGTCCTACAAGAACGTCCCGTTCTACCTCACCAACCGCGGCTATGGCGTGCTCGTCAACCACCCCGAGCACGTCTCGTTCGAGGTCGGAACCGAGAGTGTCGAAGAGGTGCAGTTCTCGGTTGCGGGCGACGCCCTCGAGTACTTCGTCATCTACGGACCCACCCAGAAAGAGGTACTCGAGCGGTATACCCGCCTCACCGGCCGCCCCGCACGGGTGCCCGCCTGGTCGTACGGGCTCTGGCTGAGCACCTCGTTCACCACGCAGTACGACGAGGCAACGGTGTCAAGCTTCATCGACGGAATGGCCGACCGCGACCTGCCGCTCAGCGTCTTCCACTTCGACTGCTTCTGGATGCGCGAGTTCAACTGGACCGACTTCGAGTGGGACCCCCGGGTCTTCCCCGACCCGGAGGGCATGCTCGGGCGTCTCCACGACAAGAACCTCCACGTCTCGGCCTGGATCAACCCGTACATCGGCCAGCACGCGGCGATCTTTGCCGAAGCCCGCGACGCCGGTTACCTGGTGAAGAAGCCCAACGGCGACGTCTGGCAGTGGGACATGTGGCAGGCCGGAATGGGCCTCGTTGACTTCACCAACCCGGATGCCACGGCCTGGTTCCAATCCAAGTTGCGCCGCCTGTTCGAACAGGGCGTCGACGCCATCAAGACCGACTTCGGCGAGCGCATTCCAACGGATGTGGTGTGGCACGACGGCAGCTCACCCGACGTCATGCACAACTGGTACACCCAGCTCTACAACAAAGCGGTGTTCGAGGTACTCGAGGAGTACCGCGGACAGGGCGACGCCGTGTTGTTCGCGCGGTCGGCAACCGTTGGCGGCCAGCAGCAACCCGTGCACTGGGGCGGAGATAACTCGTCGAGTTTCGAGTCGATGGCTGAGACGCTGCGCGGCGGTCTGTCGCTGGCGTTCAGCGGGTTCGGCTACTGGAGCCACGACATCGGCGGGTTCGAAGGAATGCCTGACGCCGCTGTCTTCAAGCGCTGGGTCGCGTTCGGCCTGATGTCGAGCCACTCCCGCCTGCACGGCTCCACGAGCTACCGGGTGCCGTGGCTGTTCGACGACGGCACCGAGGCCGAGGGGCAGAGCGCCGTCGATGTGACCCGCAGGTTCACGAAACTCAAGCTCGAACTCATGCCGTACCTGTATTCGGTCGGCCTTGAGGCGCACCGCACGGGCACACCGTTCATGCGGCCGATGCAGCTCGAGTTCGACGGCGATCCCGCCGTTGACTACCTCGACCGGCAGTACCTGCTCGGACCAGACCTGCTCGTCGCGCCGGTGTTCAGCGAGGCCGGTGACGTCCAGTACTACCTTCCGGCGGGAACCTGGACGAACTACCTCACCGGCGAAACCGTCGAAGGGCCGGAATGGCGTCGGGAGGCCCACGCGTTCGACAGCATTCCGCTCTGGGTGCGCGGCGGTGCCGTGCTCGTCACCGGATCCCGCTCCGACCGGCCGGACTACGACTACACGAACGACGCACTCGTCACCGTGTATCCGGGCTTCACCGGAACGACAACTGTCGACGTCCAGAACCCGCTGGATGGAACATCCGTCGCTCTCACCGTCACCGCGAGCGGCGACGCCCTCACGGTGACAAGCGATGCGGATGCTCCCTTCCGCGCTCGCCGGGCAGGCGGCGAGGTGGTGACCGCGAACGAACGACAGGCCGACCTGTGAGCGCCCGCGACGCCGGATGGCGCGAAGCGTGGTCATTTTCCCGACTATGGGGACCAGGCGTCCGGCGATCCCACGACGTTGGTATCGTTCGATGAAGGAATGACACCTCGGACGCTCGCTCCCGACAGCGCGCTCTCGTACGCAGAACGTGGCAGGAGCCACAGAATCCTGAGCTGACAGTGAATAATCGCGGCACCAACCTCGATACCGTCCGTCGGTACAACCTGTCGCGAATCCTTGGACTCGTTCACCGGGAGGGCGCGCTCTCGCGGTCGACGCTCACCCGCGAGACGGGGCTCAACCGGTCGACCGTTGCCGCACTCGTCACGGAGCTCACCGCACTGCGGCTGGTCGTCGAGGCTGAACCGGACGTCAATCGTGGCGTCGGGCGCCCGTCGCCCGTCGTTCGCCCGCACCCCGATTGTGTTGCTTTCGCGGTCAACCCCGAGCAGGATGCCATCAGCATCGGTGTCGTGCGGATGAACGGTGCCGTCGTCGAGCGGATCCGCCACGAAATCGACGCGCCGCTCGGGGTCGACGAGACGGTGCGCGTGACCGCCGGCCTCATCGCCGAACTGCGGTCGCGCCTGCCAGCGGACGCCGTCGTCGCAGGGGTCGGTGTTGCCGTCCCGGGCCTCGTCAGGTCCGGAGACGGCGTCGTTCGGCTTGCCCCTCACCTCGGCTGGGTCGACGAGCCGGTCGCGTCGTTGCTGTCGGATGCCACGGGGTACGTCTCGCGAGCAGCCAACGATGCGAGCCTCGGCGCGCTGGCGGAGCACACCTTCGGCGCTGGCCGCGGAGTGGACGACCTGATCTACCTCAACGGTGGCGCCTCGGGCATCGGTGGCGGTGTCATCGTGAACGGCGCGCCACTTCGCGGTGTCGGCGGATACGCGGGGGAGTTCGGACACAACCTCGTCACGGCGCCGGATGGTCCGGGCCAGCCGTCAACGGGTGGCGCACTCGAGGACGAGGTCAACCGCGCCCGCCTGCTCGAACTGCTCGAGTTGCGGTCGGCGGACCCGGCTCAATTCGAGGAAGCGCTCTTCTCATCGACGTCGCCCGAGCTGCGCACCGAAGCCGTGCGCCAGCTCGGCATCCTGAGCATCGCGCTCCGCAACGCGATCAATGTGCTCAACCCGGAACTCGTCGTGCTCGGTGGATTCCTGGCGTCGCTGCACGCGTTCGACCCCGACCTGCTCGAAGCACTCGTCGCTGAACAGACCCTGGCCGCCTCCTACGAATCGGTCAGGATCGTGCGCGCGCAACTGGGCCCGGACCTGCTGCTGATTGGCGCAGCGCAGCTTGCCTTCGAGCCTCTCATCGAGGACCCCGCCCGGCTCGCAGCCCGGACCGCCTGACCACAAGGGCCCGCTCACGCTGGGGCTTCCTGTGTCCGTTCGTGACGATAAATTCCGGACCCGCCGTCGTCAAGGGTTTCCCCCGATCGAATCGATTCGATATTATTGCCGACGCTGGGAATAACCCGCCGTCCCGCCGCGGTTACGGTCAGGGTCCCGGCACTCTCGCCCGTGGGATGCTCGGCCCGCTGAAGATCTAGGACCCCTCTCAAGTGACCTCTACCGTTGTGCATCCCGGTGACGCGCTGACCCGCCGTCAGCGACTCGTCTACATCGTCGTTCTCGGTGCGCTGACCGCGCTCGGGCCGTTCACCATCGACCTGTATCTCCCCGCGTTCCCCGTGCTCGAATCGGAACTCGACGTTCCGGCATCCCTCATCCAGCTGACCCTCACCGGAACCACCATCGGCTTCGCCCTCGGGCAGCTGTTCATGGGGCCGTGGAGCGACAAGGTTGGCCGACGGCTTCCGCTCATCCTCGCGACGAGCGTGCACATCGCTGCGAGCGTCGGCGCGGCCTTTGCGCCGGACATCCTCTGGCTCAGCATCTTCCGGGTGCTGCAGGGCGCCGGTGCCGCTGCCGGCGGTGTCGTCGCCATGGCCATGGTGCGCGACCTGTTCGGTGGAAAACCGCTGGTACGGATGCTGTCACGCCTGGCGCTCGTGAACGGCCTCGCTCCTGTACTGGCACCGGTGATCGGTTCACAGCTGCTGCTCTTCCTCGACTGGCGTGGTCTTTTCGTCTTCCTGGCGCTGTACGGCGTCGTCGTGATCCTCGCTGTGACGGTGTTCATCGTGGAGACGCTGCCCCCGGAGAAGAGGCACGGTTCGGGCCACTCGACGGTGCGCGACCGGTACCGATCGGTCTTCACCGACAGGGTGTTCGTCGGCGTCGCGTTGATCGGCGGAATGAGCTTCTCCGGCCTGTTCGCGTACCTGTCGAGTTCGTCGTTCCTGTTCCAGGACCTGTACGGGCTCGACCCACAGCAGTACGGCTTCCTCTTCGGGATCAACTCGATCGGCATCGTCATCGGTGTGCAGGTCTCGTCGAGGCTCATGCGCTCCATCGGTCCGCAGTGGATTCTCGCGGTAACGACAGCTGTTCAAGCGCTGACTGCCCTCGCCATCATCGTGCTGGCACAGACCGGTGGGGGGTTCCTCGGCGTCCTGATTCCGCTGTTCTTCTTCATCATGGCCGCCGGCTTCGGGTTCCCCGCTGTGCAGGTTCTCGCGCTCGTCAACCACGGGCACGAAGCCGGCACTGCAGCCTCGCTCCTCGGTGCTCTCAACTTCGGCCTTGCCGGACTGATCTCACCGATCGTCGGTGTGCTCGGTATCGACTCAGCGGTCCCGATGGGCTCAGTCATGCTCGCGACGGCCCTCGTGTCCGTCGCTTCGGTGTGGCTCATTGTGCGCCCACGGACGGTCCCGGCGCTCGCCGGCTAGCGCGTCGGCCACCGGCTTGGCGAGACACGCCGGGAGTCACCCGTTCGGGGGCTGTCGAGTTGTACCATCGGAATATCCGCACGCCGTTGTGCGGGACGGGCGAGCACCGACACTGCGATCCGAGGGGTTCCGATGGGCAACGACGCCGGCCAGAGCAAGCGCAACAGGACAAGCCGCACGGGCAACGGTCCAGGACTATCGGGCGAATCGCCGGATTCCGCCGTTCTCCAGCAGGACCCGGCGCTCCCACCCGTCGCCGTTCCCGACGACGAACGCGAAGCCGACGAGCGCAGGTGGACGCCGCCGAAGATCATCCTCTGGGTAGCCATTGCGCTGCTCGGTGGACTGGCGTGGGTGATGCTCGCCATCGTGCGGGGTGAAACCGTCAACGCGATCTGGTTCGTCTTCGCCGCCGTGTGCACCTACCTCATCGCCTACCGGTTCTACTCCAAGTTCATCGAGCGCGTGATCACGAGGCCGGACGACCGGCGAGCAACTCCCGCCGAATACAAAGCCAACGGCAAGGACTACGTCCCGACCGACCGCCGTGTGCTCTTCGGCCACCACTTCGCTGCGATCGCCGGAGCCGGCCCGCTCGTCGGTCCCGTCCTCGCCGCGCAGATGGGTTACCTGCCCGGCACGCTGTGGATCATCGTCGGCGTCATCCTCGCCGGGGCTGTGCAGGACTACCTCGTCCTCTTCTTCTCCACCCGCCGCGGCGGGCGATCGCTCGGCCAGATGGCTCGCGATCAGCTCGGCAGGGTCGGCGGGACCGCGGCGATCATCGCCACACTCGTCATCATGGTCATCATCGTGGCCATCCTGGCGCTCGTCGTCGTCAACGCTCTCGCCGAGAGCCCGTGGGGTGTCTTCAGCGTTTCGATGACCATCCCGATCGCGCTCTTCATGGGCGTGTACCTGCGGTTCCTTCGGCCGGGCAGGATCACCGAGGTCTCGATCATCGGTTTCGTGCTCCTGCTCGCCGCCATCATCGGCGGCGGCATGGTCGCGGACACCGCGTGGGGCGCAGCGGTCTTCACCCTCGACCGCACCACGATCGCCTGGGGCATCATCATCTACGGCTTCATCGCCGCGATCCTCCCGGTGTGGCTGCTGCTCGCGCCTCGCGATTACCTGTCGACGTTCATGAAGATCGGCACGATCCTCATGCTCGCCCTTGCCATCGTGATCGTCCGCCCCGAGATCACCGTCCCTGCGTTCAGCGAGTTCGCCAGCAACCCGGCCGGTGGTCCCGTCGTGCCAGGGTCGCTGTTCCCGTTCCTGTTCGTCACCATCGCGTGTGGCGCGCTCTCCGGATTCCACGCGCTGATCGCATCCGGTACCACACCGAAGCTCCTCGAGAAAGAGCGCCAAAGCCGGTTCATCGGTTACGGCGGGATGCTCATGGAGAGCTTCGTCGCCATCATGGCGCTCGTCGCGGCGATCTCGATCGACCGTGGGCTCTACTTCGCCATGAACATCTCGGCGGCGAACACCCTCGGTACCGTCGAGGGGGCTGTCGCCTACGTGAACTCGCTCGGACTGACCGGAGTGAACCTCACGCCGGAGCTGCTCGAGGAGACCGCGAGGAACGTGGGTGAGGAGAGCATTGTCTCCCGCACCGGTGGAGCGCCGACCCTCGCCGTCGGGCTCGCGCACATCATGCAGCAACTCATCGGCGGCGTCGGACTGATGAGCTTCTGGTACCACTTCGCGATCATGTTCGAGGCGCTGTTCATCCTGACAGCCGTCGACGCCGGCACCCGGGTCGCCCGGTTCATGCTGCAGGACTCGATCGGCAACATCTTCCCGAAGTTCAAGGACGCGAGCTGGACGCTCGGAGCGTGGATCTGCACCGCCATCATGGTCGCGGCGTGGGGAGCGATCCTGATCATGGGGGTCACCGACCCGCTTGGCGGCATCAATACCCTGTTCCCGCTGTTTGGCATCGCGAACCAGTTGCTTGCCGCGATCGCCCTCGCCGTCTGCCTCGCCATCGTTGCCGACCGCGGCTACTTCAAATACCTCTGGGTCGTGGCGCTTCCCCTCGCCTTCGCCACGGTGGTCACCGTGACGGCGTCGCTGTTCAAGATCTTCTCACCGGTCCCCGCCGTCGGTTACTGGGCACAGAACGCGGCGTTCAGGGAGGCGCTCGCCGCGGGGGAGGAGACCTTCGGAACGGCGACGAGTCGAGAGGCGATGGAGGCGGTCGTGCGCAACACGGTCGTCCAGGGCACCCTGTCCATTCTGTTCGTCGTCCTGACGGTCATCGTCATCGCGATCGCTGTGTTCCGGACGGTGCGCGCGTTCCAGAACGGCGGAGGAGTCAACACCGAGGACCCCGCCATTCCCTCGAGGATCTTCGGGCCGTCCGGCTTGATCACGACGAAACCGGAGAAGCGCATCCAGAAGCTCTGGGACGAGCTGCCGGCCGCCGAGCGCCGAGAGAAGGCGAAGCACTGATGGCCGGCTCGCTGGTGGCCAGGGCGCCCGCGGTGCGTGCGATGGTGCACAACGGCCTGGCCTCGATCGTCCGCTACGTCCGCGCGGTCATGGGCGATAACGCATACGAGGTGTACGTCGCACACCACCGGAGCGCCCACCCCGGCGTCCCACCGATGCCGGAGAAGCTGTTCTGGCGGGAGCGCGACGACGTCAGGGACCGTGAGCCGCAGGGGCGCTGTTGCTGAGCACGTGCGCTCACCGGGGCCATTGTGGCCTGCGGAGATGCCGCCGGGCACGGTACACGCACCGGGACGACGTGCGACGTTGTAGGTTCTTTAGCAGATGACGGTTCACGGGCAGCGTTCCGGGGGAGGGCGGGCTTCGATGGCCACAACACTGCACGACGTCGCCACCCTCGCCGGTGTCTCGATCAAGACCGTGTCGAACGTGGTCAACGACTATGAACACGTCAGGCCCGCCACACGCGAGCGGGTCCTCAAGGCCATCGCCGAGCTCGGGTACAAGCCGAACCTCTCCGCACGTAGTCTGCGGTCGGGGCGGACGGGCGTCATCGGTCTTGCCCTGCCTGAACTCAGCCTGAGCTACTTCGCGGAGCTCGCGGATGCCGTCATCAAGGCTGCGGAACGTCGCCACCTGGTCGTGCTCATCGAACAGACCGCCGGCGGTGACCGCACCAGGGAGATCGAAATGCTCTCGAGCCCCCGGCTGCAGCTGACGGACGGCCTCATCTTCAGCCCGCTTGGCATGGGCCCGGACGACCTCGCCTTGCTCGATGTGCCGTACCCGCTCGTGCTGCTCGGCGAGCGGATTTTCGACGGCCCCGCCGATCACGTCACCATGCGCAACGTCGAGGCGGCGAAGGCCGCGACCAGGCACCTGATCGACGCCGGCCGGTCGAGGATCGCCGTTCTCGGAGCGCACGAGGGGGAACTGGTCGGGTCAGCCTCGCTGAGATTGCGGGGATATCGGGAGGCGCTCGCCGACGCCGGCATCCCGTTCGACGAGGGACTCATCGGCTACGCGGGGCTCTGGCACCGGCGCAATGGAGCGGAGGCGATGCGCGCGATGCTCGCGTCCGGCGTTCGCTTCGACGCGGTCTTCGGGCTCAATGACACGCTCGCCCTCGGTGCGATGAGGGTGCTCCAGGAGGCGGGGCTCCGGGTTCCCGCCGACGTCGCCGTGATCGGATTCGACGACCTCGACGAGGCGAAATACTCGCTGCCGACGCTGTCGACCATCGACCCTGGTCGCAATGAGATCGCCGACACCGCCGTGCGTGTGCTGGCCGAGCGCATCGATAACCGGCTGGAGCCGCACACGCCCCGGCGGTACCTGACCGACTTCCGGGTGATCCCACGGGAGTCAACCGCCGTGTGAGCGTTCCGCGGCGCACCAGCCGGAATCAAGCGAGTACCGCAGGCACACTTGACCATCCGCTCACGCGCCGCCACTATGGGTACTGCATTTACAACGTTGTATAGAAGGGCAGTCATCCAGTGACCACCGCACGAATTGCCATCGACCGAACAGCGGTCGTCGCGCCACTCAACCGCCGCATCTTCGGCTCGTTCGTCGAGCACCTGGGCCGGTGCGTGTACGACGGCATCTACGAACCAGGGCACCCGACAGCCAACGACGACGGCTTCCGCCTCGACGTGGTCGAGCTGGTCAAGGAGCTCGGCTCAAGCACCATCCGTTATCCCGGCGGCAACTTTGTCTCCGGCTACCGGTGGGAAGACGGTGTCGGTCCGAAGGAGAGCCGCCCGGTGCGCCGCGACCTCGCCTGGCACGCTCTCGAGTCCAACCAGGTCGGCACGGACGAGTTCGCCCGCTGGTGCAGGCTCACCGGCTCGGAACTGATGATGGCCGTGAACCTCGGCACCCGCGGGATTGACGCTGCCCTCGACCTGCTCGAGTACGCCAACCACCCGTCGGGCACGGCGCTCAGCGACCAGCGCGTGGCCAACGGATCCCCCGAGCCCCACAACATCCGTATGTGGTGCCTGGGCAACGAGATGGATGGCCCCTGGCAGACCGGCTACATGACCGCGGATGATTACGGCAAGCTCGCCGCACGGACCGCGCAGGCCATGAAGGCTGCGGACAAGGACCTCGAACTCGTGGTTTGCGGTTCGAGCGGCTCGAGCATGCCGACCTTCGGCGACTGGGAGCGCACGGTTCTCGAGCACAGCTACGAGCACGTCGACTACATCTCCTGCCACGCCTATTACCAGGAGCGCAAGGGCGACCTCGGTTCGTTCCTCGCCTCGTCGCTCGAGATGCAGTACTTCATCGAAACCGTCGTCGCGACCGCCGACCACGTCGGCAACAAGCTGCGCAGCAAGAAGAAGATCAAGCTCTCCTTCGACGAGTGGAACGTCTGGTACCTTGACGAGCATCAGGCGTCGGATGAGGTCAACGACGAGTGGCGTTATGCGCCCCGGCAACTGGAAGACGTGTACTCGGTTGCGGATGCCGTTGTGCTGGGAAACCTCCTGATCACGCTCCTGAAGAACCACGACCGCGTGGCATCCGCATCTCTCGCGCAGCTGGTCAATGTGATCGCCCCGATCATGACCGAGCCGGGTGGGGGAGCCTGGCGCCAGACGACGTTCTTCCCGTTCTCCGTCACGTCCCGGCTCGCGAAGGGTGATGTCCTGCGCCCGCGGATCGACGTTGGAACGTACGACACCGAGGTGTATGGCGCGGCGCCACTGGTCGACGCGGTTGCCACCGCCGATGGCGAGTCGGGCACGAGTGCGCTGTTCCTCGTCAACCGGAGCCAGACCGAGGCGATCGAGGTGAGCGTCGACCTCGCGTCACTGAACGCCGCCACCATCACCGAGGCGGTCACGCTCCACGATGACGACGTCTACGCGAAGAACACGATCGATGACCGCGAGCGGGTCGGGCTGCGCGAGCTCGATGGTGCGGTGCTCGCTGACGGCGTTCTCACGGTGACGCTGCCGCCCGTGTCGTGGTCGGCGGTGGCTCTCGCCTGATCGGTAGCCGCACACGTGGGCTCCAGACCCTGCCGGGTCTGGAGCCCACGTTGTGTGTACCGGCAGGTGCTCGACCTGCGGTGACTTACCTGGTCGTTGTGTCGCGACCGTCGGTGTCGAGCTCGATCTCTTCCTTGCGAACGTTCTCGCTGACGTTCTGCTGTTCGGTGACGCGCTCCTTGTCGAGCTTTACGCGCTCGACCGGCACCGTCTCTTTCTCGACGACTACGCGCTCCTCGGTGAGCACGACCTCGTGCTCTTCCTCGCTGATGTCCGGACCGGAGAGAGCATCGGCCGCGTTGGCGTCCGTGATCGGCTCACGCTCGAGCCTGACCTCTTCGTGTGTGACCGGAACAGTGACATTCTGCTCCTCGGTAACGACGTACTTGCGAAGTCGCGCCCGCCCCGTCTGCACCTGCTCGGTCCCGACGTGGAGCTGCTCCTCTGACCTCGTCATCGCGGAGTCGGTGTTGGGTCCCGAGGTGTCGTGCCCGACCGTTGCATCCGTGTTCCGAGACTCGGTGTCGTTCGACTGTGTCGCCGGGGTGTAGTCCCGGCTGTAATAGGTGTACAGCTGCTGCTCCTCCTCGGGGCTGAAAGCTCCCTCTGGTTCGATGCGCGGAGCATCCTTCACGAAGTCCTTGTCGTACGACACGTGAACCTGTTCACCAGCGAACGTTGCGTCCTCCAGTGGAACGAAGGACTCAGATGTGCCGAACAACCCGGTGCTGACGCTCGCCCATTCCAGGTGACCATCCTGCGGGTCGACGTAGATTTGTCCGACTTTTCCGATCTTGTGCCCGTTGGGGTCGAGGACTGTTGCGCCAATCAGGCTGCCGGTTGCGTTCGAATCAATCATTTTCGTTCTCATTTCCTCGTTGTCCCTACCCGGTGCCGGGCAGGGTTCTTCGCCTGGGCGAAGGCACGACGAACGTTCCCCTGCACGCGGGTGGATTGCGTGCGGAAAGACGGCGACTCACGGATCGCCTCGGGTTGAACGGGTCGTGGTCAGCAAGTATGCGACTGAGAATTGCTCATGTCGCGGGCTTGACACGTGCGAGTCGGGGATCGACTATGTCGCTCGGCTATGTCGCTCGAGTTCGGGTCGACCAGTCGGTGTGGCTGTGGCCTACGCGCCGGGAGCAGCCGTTGTCGCTCGTCGGACCAGTGCGGTCGGGAGCCTGATGTGCATTTCGGCGGGGTGCTGACCCTCCATGAGCGCGAGCAGGAGGCCAACGGCATCCTCGCCGAGTTGTTGCATGGACTGGCGGATCGTCGTCAGTGGCGGTGAGAGCCTCGCCGCCTCGGGGATGTCGTCGAAGCCGACAACCGAGAGGTCGCCTGGCACCGTGAGACCGAGGCTTGCGGCCGTCTCAACAACCGCGATGGCGGACAGGTCGTTCGCCGCGAAGATCGCCGTCGGCCGCTCCGGACCGCCGAGGAGCGATGCGGTGCTTTCCTTCGCCGTGTCCTGCTGGTAGAACCCGACCCGGACGAGGTCCTGCCGGAACGGGATGCCGGCCTCCTTGAGGCCCTGGCGGTAACCGGCCTCGCGGAGTCGTGATGACCGGAGGTCGGGCCTGCCGGCGACGAACCCGACGCGCCGATGCCCCAGCTGGATCAGGTGCCGTGTCGCGAGCAGCGCGCCGCCGAAGTTGTCGGACTCGACGGTGGGAAGGTCAGCGGGACCGGCGTGCGGGTCGATCGCCACGATGGGAATGTCGGAGGATGCGCCGAGGACCGTTGGGGTGACCATGATGGCGCCGTCGATGAGCGTTCCGCTCAGCCTGGAGAGTGAACGGCGCTCCCAGCCTGCGCTGTCGCGCTGTCGCGACCCGCTGTATGCGAGCAGATCGAGTTCGGAGTCCTTGAGCGCGATGCTGACGCCCTTGAGGATCTCAGCGCTGAACGGCTCGAAGTCGGCCACGAGCACTCCGATAACGCCGGTGCGCCGTGACCGCATGCTGCTCGCGACGAGACTTGACGCGTACCCCAGCTTCTCCACGGCATCCATGACCCGTCGCGACGTGTCCACCGCGATCCCGTACCGGCCGTTGACGGCTTTCGACACGGTTGCGACCGAGACGCCTGCCTCCCTGGCTACGTCGTGGATTGTCGCTCGTCGAGTCATAGGGCAGACACTAGCACCCGTGGAAAAGGTTTTCGAAAACGTTTGACACTGAGCTCGGGACTTGCAAAACTTCGAGGGTTCGTTCGCTTCAGCATGGGTACGACCGTCGTGATTTCCGTTGGGATTCCGTCGGCATCCCGACCACATGCCAGGCGGTCGGGCTCTCGTCGCATCCACAGCAAAGGACCGCGGCAGTGAGAAACTCCGGCAACCCCAGCCGGTGAAGCACCGACGGCGTCCATGGCGGACGTCGCTCAAAGAAGAGAACAGGTGAGAAATGAAGACACGTAAAGTCCTCGCCGGGTCCGCAGTCATGATGGCTGCCGCGCTCGCATTGAGTGCATGCGGAAACGCAGATGCCGGGTCAAGCGACGGATCCGTCGAGATGACTCTGTGGCAGAACTCGACAACGGGCCCGGGAAAAGAATTCTGGGACAAGACCGTTGCCGACTTCGAGAAGGAGAACGACGGCGTAAAGATCAAGATCCAGTCGATCCAGAACGAAGACCTCGACGGAAAGCTCCAGACGGCGCTCAACTCGGGCGACGCTCCGGATATCTTCCTGCAGCGCGGAGGCGGCAAGATGGCCGCCATGGTGGCTGCCGGACAGCTCATGGACCTGACCGACAAGCTGTCTGACACGGCAAAGGAAGAGATCCCCGAGGGATCATTCAAGGCCAACACGCTCGAAGACAAGATCTACGCAATGCCCGTCGCCGTACTCCCCGGCGGTCTGTTCTACAGCCAGGACCTCTTCACTGCAGCGGGCATCACCGAGACGCCTACGACCATCGAAGACCTCGAGGTCGCTGCAACCAAGCTCAAGGAAAGCGGCGTTCAGCCGATCGCCCTTGGCGCCAAGGACGCATGGCCTGCAGCGCACTGGTACTACCACTTCGCACTCCGCGCCTGCTCGCCCGAGACCCTGGCCAAGGCTGCAGACGAGAAGGACTTCACGGCATCCTGCTGGGAAGACGCAGCTCAGGAGCTGGCTGACTTCGCCGGAACCGAACCGTTCAACGACGGCTTCCTCACCACCTCCGCCCAGCAGGGCGCTGGCAGCTCAGCTGGACTCCTCGCCAACCACCAGGCCGGCATGGAGCTCATGGGCGCATGGAACCCCGGAGTGATCGCTTCGCTCACCCCCGACGAGAAGCCGCTTGCCGACCTCGCCTGGTTCCCGTTCCCCGAGGTTTCGGGTGGAGAGGGCGAGCCCGGCTCGGTCCTCGGTGGTGTTGACGGTTACTCGTGTGGTGCTGACGCGCCGGCCGAGTGTGTTGACTTCCTCAACTACCTCGCTACGGCTGACGTGCAGAAGGAGTACTACGCAGCATTCAACGCTCCTCCGGTCAACACTGTTGCCCAGGAAGCCGTTACTGAGCCGTACCTGAAGCAGATCCTCGAAACGTACAACGCAGCACCGTACGTCTCGCAGTGGCTCGACACCGTCTACGGACTCAACATCGGTAACGCGCTGAACGTGGCCGTTGTCGACCTGCTCGCCGGCAAGACCGACGCCAAGGGCCTCGTCTCTGCCGTCAACGACGCAGCCAAGAAGGGCTAGGTTCGCCGCATTATGACCACTCGCACCCAATCACCCTCAGAACTTCGGGTGACCGCGGGTGACGGTCGAACCGGGGGCGACGTCACGTCGCTCCCGGTTCGCCGGCGGAAGATGAGCTGGGCGACCCGCATTGAGATCGCCCTTCTCGTCGGACCGGCCCTGATCGTCTTCCTCGCTTTTGTTATCTTCCCCGTCGTCATGGCCGCGTACTACGGCTTCTTCCGCTGGCAGGGCTACGGACCCGCAACAGACTTCGTCGGGTTTCAGAACTACATCACGATCCTTCAGGACCCGACGTTCATCGACGCGGTCCGCCACAACGGCATCATCGTCGTCCTCTCGCTCGTCCTTCAGGGACCAGCCGCGATCTTCCTGGCTTTGCTGCTCAACCGGAAGATGCGCGGCCAGTCGATCATTCGCGTCCTGATCTTCGTTCCATACGTGATCTCCGAGGTTGTCGTCGGAACCGGCTGGAGCCTCATGCTCCAGACAAACGGAGCCGTCAACGGAATGCTCGAGAAGCTTGGCCTCGGATTCCTCCAGCAGGACTGGCTCTCGAATCCCGACATCGCCATGTGGACCCTGATGCTCATCATCACCTGGAAGTACATCGGCTTCGCCGTTATCCTCTTCCTCGCCGGTCTCCAGGGAATCCCCGACGAACTCACCGAGGCTGCGCAGATCGACGGAGCGTCCTTCTGGCAGATCCAGCGCCAGATCACCCTTCCGCTGCTCGGCCCGACACTTCGTATCTGGGCCTTCCTCTCGATCATCGGTTCGCTCCAGCTGTTCGACCTCGTCTACATCATCTGGGGCCAGTACATCGCGTCGACAGCGGGAACCTCGACCATGGCGACGTACATGGTCGCGAACGGCCGGACCTCCGGCAACTTCGGTTACGGAAACGCCGTCGCCGTCGTCCTGTTCCTGATCTCACTCGCCGTTGCCCTCATTTACCAGCGTTTCGTGCTGCGGCGCGACACTGACGGTGCCCTCACCGAAAAGAGCAGCAAATGACCACGACAACAGCTGTCGCTCCCCGTCCTCTCCTCTCGAAGCTGAAGCCGAAGCTGCCGTGGGGAAACCCCGGTATTTACGTCCTCGCCGCCGTTGTCATCGTCCTCCTGCTGGCGCCGGTTGCGTACATCATCCTCGGTGGTTTCCGCACCAACGCGCAGATCTCGACGGATCCGTCCGGCTTCCCCGCGCCGTGGAACATCGGCAACTACATCGACGTGCTCGTCGGGTCGGTCTTCTGGCGCCAGGTGCTGAACTCCACGATCGCCGCTGGTGCCACCACCATCGGTGTCGTGGCTCTCGGCCTCATGGCGAGCTACGTCATCGCCCGGTACAAGTTCAACGCGCGGGGCATCCTGTACTCGCTGTTCGCTGCGGGACTGATGTTCCCGATGACGGTCGCGATCACCCCGCTGTACCTCGTGATCAAGAACCTCGGCCTGATGAACAACCTCGGTGGCATCATCCTGCCCCAGATCGCGTTCGCCCTGCCGACAACGATCATCATCCTCGTGCCGTTCCTCCGGGCCATCCCCGATGAGATCGAAGAAGCGGCATTCATTGACGGATGCTCGCGGATCGGTTTCTTCTGGCGCATGGTTGTGCCGCTCGCCGTACCCGGCGTGATCACAACGGGCATCCTCGCCTTCATCGGCAGCTGGAACGGTTACATCCTGCCGCTGTTCATCCTCAACAACGAAGCGTCGTTCACCCTGCCGCTCGGAGTGCAGTCGTTCGCCTCGCAGTATTCGGTGGACACGGCGAAGGTTCTCGCGTTCACGTCGCTGTCGATGATCCCCGCGCTCATCTTCTTCAGCCTCTTCGAGCGTCGCATCGTCGGTGGGTTGACCGGCGCCGTCAAGGGATGATCGACTGTTCGATTCCCACGCCGCACGACCCGCTCGCACCAGGAAACACAGAAGAGAGACAGTAATGGAGTATTCGGGCGTGCCTGAAACATCGAAGCGCGTGCGCGAGCTGCACGCCCGGATGACACTGGAAGAGAAGCTTGCCCAGCTGGTCGGCTATTGGGTCGACCAGGGCGACGACATCGTTGCACCGATGCAGGGCGAGATGGCGAGTACCGGCAAGTACTCGGATGCGACGACGCACGGCCTCGGGCACCTGACCCGTGTGTACGGAACCCGTCCGGTCGAACCGACCGAGCGCGCGGGGTGGCTGTGGGCGGAGCAGAGGCGCTTGCGCGAGGAGACCAGACTCGGGATCCCCGCCCTCGTCCACGAGGAGTGCCTCACCGGCCTCGCCGCATGGCAGGCGGCAACCTTCCCAACGCCGCTGGCGTGGGGCGCCGCATTCGACCCGGACCTGGTCGAGGAGATGGGCGCGCTCATCGGACAGTCGATGCGTGAGCTCGGCATCCACCAGGGGCTCGCCCCCGTCCTCGACGTCATTCGCGACGCCCGGTGGGGGCGCGTGGACGAGTGCATCGCCGAAGACCCGTACGTTGTCGGTACCATCGCGACGGCGTACGTTCGCGGCCTGCAGTCCGAGGGCGTGCACGCCACGCTCAAGCACTTCGTCGGCTATTCCGCATCGCAGAGCGGGCGCAATCACGCACCGGTGCATGCCGGACGGCGCGAGATCGCAGACGTCCTGCTCCCTCCCTTCGAGATGGCCGTGCTCGACGGCGGCGTGCGTTCGGTCATGAACTCATACGCCGAAATCGACGGTATCCCCGTTGCTGCCGACGAGTCCTACCTCACCGACGTGCTTCGCGGGCAGTGGGGCTTCGACGGAGTCGTCGTCTCCGACTACTTCTCGGTTGCATTCCTCCAGGTGATGCACGCCGTCGCCGAAGACCTCGGCCACGCGGCGGAGATCGCCCTGAAGGCCGGTATCGACGTCGAACTTCCGACGGGGGATGCCTTCCTCGAGCCGCTTGCCGAGCGCATCAGGAGCGGCGTCACCGATGTCGCAATCGTGGACCGCGCTGTGTTGCGGCTGCTGTCGCAGAAGGAAGAGCTCGGGCTCCTCGATGAGACCTTCGATTCGCCTCCAGAGGCCGTCGACCTGGACTCACCGGCTCACCGCGACGTTGCTCGGAGGCTTGCCGAGGAATCGCTAGTTCTCCTCACCAACGACGGAACGCTTCCCCTGGGCCGCGGAGCCGACGCACCGAAGCGCATTGCCCTCATCGGGCCGAACGCAGCGTCCTCCGAAGCGCTCATGGGTTGCTACTCCTTCGCAAACCACGTCCTCGCACACCATCCCGAGGTTCCCCTCGGGTTTGAGATCCCCACCCTCGCCGAGGCACTCGGTGTCGAGTTGGGCGGGAGCGACATCGTCCTGGCGCGCGGTTGTGACGTCGAAGGCAGAGACACATCGGCGATCGACGAGGCCGTTGAGGCCGCACGCAGAGCCGAGGTCGCTGTGGTCGTCGCCGGGGACCGCGCCGGTCTGTTCGGTCGAGGAACCGTCGGTGAAGGCAACGACGTGGAGAGCCTCGAGCTCCCCGGCGTGCAGCGCGAGCTGATCGAACGCGTGGTCGCGACAGGGACCCCCGTGGTTCTCGTGCTGCTCACCGGTCGCCCGTACGCGATCGACTGGGCGGTGAGTGGAACGACGGCCCCACGTGCCGTGGTTCAGGCGTTCTTCCCCGGAGAAGAGGGCGCTGGCGCGATTGCCGGTGTGCTCAGCGGGCGCGTCGTGCCCTCCGGGCGGCTGCCCGTTTCTCTTCCCCGTTCCGCCGGCGCGCAGCCGTACTCCTACCTCCACCCGATTCTGGGTGGCCCGTCGGAGATCACGAGCGCATCGAGCGCACCGGTGCTGCCGTTCGGCCACGGGTTGTCGTACACCTCGTTCGAACACAGCCAGCTCACCGTTGGCGCGCCAACCGTCGCCGCTGGCGGTACTTTCACCGCTCGGGTCGTCGTGCGGAACACGGGCGACGTCGAGGGGGCGGATGTCGTACAGCTCTATGCGCGGGATGTGCACGGGAGCGTCACCCGCCCGGTCGCACAGCTGCTCGGCTACTCCCGGGTCGTCCTCAAGCCGGGAGAAGCAGTCAGTGTCGAGTTCCAGGTGCCGACGGCACGGCTCGCGTTCTCGGACGCGAAGATGCAGCGGATCGTCGAACCGGGTGCCGTGGAACTCTGGGTCGGGCCGTCCTGCGACACGCGCGAAACCGAGGCTCGACTGGAAATCACGGGGGACAAGGCGCTCGTGACAACGGCATCCCCGCGCTACGTCCAGGTTGAGGTCGCAGCCCTCGCCCTCGCGGCTACCGTGGGCTGAATCTGCCTTCTTTCCCACCCACGCCCGGCGAAGCACAGCGTGGGTGGGAAAGTCAACGGTTGCGTGCGCCGCGCGCAAAAGGGCTGTGCAGGGCATGATTAACCAATGTCAGAGATACACGCAGACCCCGCGGCGAAACGCGTCACCAGCCGTTGGCCATACATCTCGGGCGGAATCGCCCTGGCCCTCGGTGTCGTCCTCGCGTTCCTCATCGCGCAGCGCGGCAACACACTGCCCTTCGAGCTTGACTCCGAGTGGAGCGAGGAAGTGTTCGAGGAGCGCCTGCCGTTCCTCGACTGGCTGTCGTATGGCATGAACTGGATCGGCGGCGGGATCTTCGGAACCTACATCCTTCCGATACTCATCGTGATCGTGTTGCTGCTCATCAAGCGTCCGTGGTCATCGCTGTTCTTCGCCGTCGCGTCGCTCGTGAGCGTTGGCGTCGCCCAACTGCTCAAGAGCCTCGTTGGTCGCGCACGACCCGAGGAGATGCTCGTGACGAGCGACTTCGGTTCATTCCCCTCGGGGCACGTGGCCAACGCTGCGACCATGGCCGTCGCGCTCGGGATCATCTTCCCGCGGGTCTGGGTCTGGGCCGCCGGCGCCATCTGGGTGGCGCTCATGATGTTCTCCAGAACCTATCTCGGCGTGCACTGGCTCACGGACACCGTCGGCGGCGCGCTGCTCGGCGCCGGCGTTGTGCTGATCCTCTGGGCGCCGTTCGCGTCGCGAATCTCCGGTGAACCGAGAGGCAAGAAATCGGCGGCGGTGCCTGACAGCAAGGAACCGGTTCTGTGACCGAGGCCGCGGACCACGCGACTTCGGCGGCGGATGCCGCTGGCGTTCTCGTTCGGTCGGCGTCGGGGCTCGATGACTATGCGGCAATCGCCAGCCTCTTCGACGAGACCTGGGGGCGCGGCACCGGTCCCGAACCCTCATTCATTCAGGCCGTTGCCCACGCGGGCAACACGGTCCTGATCGCCTCTCGCGACGACGAAGTGGTCGGGGCGCTTCTCGGTGTGCTGGGCTGGGACGATGGACTCCACGTGCACTCGCACTCCACAGCGGTGCGGCCATCGGCACGAGGGGGAGTGGGCTTTGCCCTCAAGCTGGCGCAGCGGGCGCTCGCACTCGAGCACGGGGTCACCGAAGTGCGCTGGACGTTCGACCCGCTGATCCGCCGCAACGCGCACCTCAACCTGGAGAAGCTCGGGGCGACGGTGCGGGCGTACCTCCCCGACTTCTACGGCGTGCTCGATGACGCAATCTCCGGAACGGACTCGACCGACCGCTTCGAGGTGAGCTGGCAGCTCGACTCCCTCCAGGTCGCCCAGGCCATTGACCGGGCGCTCACCGGTGCGCCTGGGCCGCAACCCGACCTCGGCACTGCTGCAACGGGCATCCGCCTGGAACTGCATCCCGATTATGAGGCGCTTCGACAGAGCGACCCGGATGCCGCGGCAGAGCTGCGGGCCGCGTCGCGCGCGGTCTTCGAGCCGGCGTTCGCCGAGGGGCTCACCGTGACGTTCGAGGACGGCGGCTACATTTTCACGCCGCCGACCGAGGTTCAGCGCACCCCGGAGCCCTGAGCCTCGAAACCGGTGGCCGTGATGTGCCCTGACGCAACCCCTGTGGCGTTGACGGCTACGTGGGTAATGTCGGGGCTGAATCGAAGGAGATCACCTATGGAATTTCGCACTCTCGGCCGATCCGGCGCTGTCGTCTCGGCGCAGGCTCTCGGCACTATGACGTTCGGCGCAGAAGCAGACGAGGAAACCTCTGGAGAGATCCTCACGGCGTTCACCGAGCGCGGGGGCACGTTCGTGGACACGGCCGACGTCTACTCGGCTGGCGTCTCAGAAGAGATCATCGGGCGATGGCTCAGCACGCACCCCACCGAGGCGGCACAGATTGTGCTGGCGACCAAGGGACGTTTCCCCATGGGCGACGGGCCCAACGATGTCGGCCTCTCTCGCCGTCACCTGCGGGCGGCGCTCGACGCGTCACTCACACGACTCCAGGTGGACCACATCGATCTCTACCAAATGCACGCCTGGGACGCCCTGACGCCGATCGACGAGACGCTGCGCTTTCTCGACGATGCCGTCACTGCCGGCAAGATTTCCTACTACGGCTTCTCGAACTACCTGGGCTGGCAGCTGACCAAAGCGGTGCACACGGCATCCGCATCGGGATTCACGGCGCCGGTCACGCTTCAGCCGCAATACAACCTGCTCGTGCGCGATATCGAACACGAAGTTGTGCCCGCTGCGCTCGATGCGGGGATCGGACTGCTGCCGTGGTCGCCGCTCGCCGGTGGCTGGCTGAGCGGCAAGTACGAGCGGGACGTCCCGCCAACCGGATCGACGAGGCTCGGCGAGAACCCGGAGCGCGGAATGGAGGCCTGGGAGGCGCGGAACGCGAGCGAGCGCACCTGGCGGGTCCTCGATGCGGTGGCCGCGATCGCCGAGGCCCACTCCGTGAGTGCGTCACAGGTGTCCCTCGCGTGGCTCGGGGCGCAGCCCGCCGTTACGTCGGTCATCCTCGGTGCGCGCACCGTCAAGCAGCTGAACGACAACATGGCAGCGGTCGACCTCGAGCTCAGCGCTGAGGAGCTTGACCGGTTGACGGATGCCAGCGCGCCAGTGATGGACGATTACCCGTATGGCACAGCCGGCGTGAAGCAGCGGAACCGGCCGGTCGCCGGTGGCCGATAGCGCGTCGCGCGGGCGGCGCGAGCGGTAGTCTCGGCGGATGAAGGTCAGATCGATCACCCTCCACCGCGTCGGGATGCCGCTCGTGCGCCCGTTTGAAACCAGCTTCGGCCGCGAGAGTGCACGTGACGTGTTGCTCGTTCACCTCGAAACCGACACCGGCGATGGCTGGGGCGAGTGCGTGGCCGGCTCGGCTCCCGGCTACAGCTCCGAGTACGTGGACGGGTGCGCGCACGTGATCGAACATCACCTCGCTCCGCGTCTGTTTGCCGCGGATGATGTGGTGGCCAGCGACCTCGGGCGGCTGCTGTCCGGGGTCGTGGGCCACCGCATGGCCAAGGCGGCGCTCGAGGCGGCCGTCCTCGATGCCGAATTGCGGGCATCCGGGGTCAGCTTCGCGAGTTATCTGGGCGCGGTTCGGTCGGAGGTCGACTGCGGGGTCTCGGTCGGCATCAGCACCTCGATCGACGCGCTGCTCGACGAAGTGCAGGGCTACGTCGATGCCGGGTACCTGCGGATCAAACTCAAAATCAAGCCGGGCTGGGATCTCGAGCCTGTGCGTCGTGTTCGTGACCTGATCGGTGCGGATGCCGCGCTGCAGGTCGACGCCAACACGGCATACGTACGGGACGACATCCCGCGCTTGAAGGAACTCGATGCCGCGAACCTGCTCCTCATCGAGCAGCCGTTCGACGAGGAGGACATCGCCTCGCACGTCGCCCTGGCCGAGGCCATTGAGACACCGGTCTGCCTCGACGAATCAGTGGTGTCCGTCGGCGTCGCCATCGACGCGATCGAGCGCGGGGCGACGTCGGTGGTCAACATCAAACCGGGGCGGGTCGGTGGCTACCTCCCGGCCGTCGCCATCCACGATGCGTGCGTCGAACGCGACATCCCGGTCTGGTGTGGTGGGATGCTCGAGACCGGCATCGGCCGCGCGATGAACGTCGCGCTCGCGGCCCTGCCCGGGTTCACGCTCCCGGGCGACACCAGTGCGTCTGACCGTTATTACCGCGAAGACATCACCGAGCCCTTCGTGCTCTCGAACGGGCGGCTCGCGGTGCCGACCGGGCCAGGGTCGGGAGTGAGCGTGCGTACCGACCTCGTTCGCGAACTGGAACTCGTGCCCACACGGGTGATCACCCGGTAGCGTCACCGCCGCCGGGTAGCATCGCGCAACGCAAGCTTGCCTTTTGTGCAAACTTGCACCGTCTGCAAGAGTATTCGGATGAGTACCGAGAATCCTGACCTGCGTGAGAACAAGCGCAACGTAATGCTTGTGTTCATCGGCCTCATGGTCACGATGCTCCTGGCGTCCCTCGACCAGACCATCTTCAGCACCGCGCTGCCGACCATCGTCGGCGAGCTCAACGGTGTCGATCACATGCTCTGGGTCACAACGGCGTACATCCTCGCCACGACGATCGTGATGCCCGTCTACGGGAAACTCGGAGACCTCGTCGGTCGCAAGGGGCTCTTCATCGCGGCGATCGGCCTCTTCATCGCCGGCTCCGTCATCGGCGGCCTCGCCGGCGACATGGGCTGGCTCATCGCCGGTCGCGCCGTGCAGGGCCTCGGTGGCGGTGGACTCATGATCCTGTCGCAGGCAATAATCGCCGACGTCGTTCCCGCTCGTGAGCGCGGCAAGTACATGGGGGTCATGGGCGGGGTCTTCGCCCTCTCCTCGATCGCCGGGCCGCTGCTCGGTGGCTGGTTCACCGAGGGCATCGGCTGGCGCTGGGCATTCTGGATGAACCTCCCGCTCGGTGGTCTCGCCATCCTCGCCGCCGTTCTGTTCCTCCGTCTGCCGAAGAACGAGAACGGCAAGCCGCGGCTCGACGTCGCCGGGATGATCCTCCTCGCGATCGCGTCGACCTGCCTCGTGCTTGTCACCACCTGGGGCGGAAACACCTACGAGTGGGACTCGCTCATCATCATCTCGCTCATCGTCGGTGGAGTTCTCACCGCCGTCGGGTTCGTGGTCGTCGAGCGCAGGGCCGTCGAGCCGATCATGCCGCTGCACCTGTTCGCCGAGCGCAACTTCAACCTCACGACGATCGCCGGCCTCATCATCGGTATCGCGATGTTCGGTGCGCTCGCCTACATCCCGACCTACCTGCAGATGGTCAGCGGCGTCAACGCGACCCAGGCCGGCTACCTGATGATCCCGATGCTTGCCGCGCTCCTCGTTGCGTCGATCGGATCGGGCTTCCTGATCACGAAGTACGGTCGTTACAAGTGGATGCCGATCCTCGGTACCCTCATCGTCGCGGTCTCGCTCGTTCTGCTCTCCACCATGACTCCTGACATGGAGATCTGGGTGCTCTGCAGTTACCTGGCCATCATGGGCTTCGGTCTCGGGCTCAGCATGCAGGTGCTCGTGCTCGTCGTGCAGAACACGTTCCCCGCGTCAGAGGTCGGCACCGCGACGGCCTCGAATAACTACTTCCGCGAGATCGGAGCCTCGCTCGGCTCCGCGATCGTTGGCAGCCTGTTCGTCGCCCGCCTCACCGACCTTTTGGCCGAGCGGATGCCGGGGGCTGCCGGTTCTCCGGAGACCGACACCAATTCGTTCACCCCGACGATGGTCAAGGAGCTTCCCGGCCCGGTCAAGGACATCGTGGTCGGTGCATACAACGACTCACTCACGCCGGTGTTCCTCTACATGACGCCGCTGATCCTGGTCGCGGCGGTGCTGCTCTGCTTCGTCAAGGAAGTGCCGCTCGCAACGACGATCGTGCAGGAGGGCATGACCCCGACCGACACGCCGGATACCCCGGCCGGTGACGCCCCGGTCGGTGCTACCCCGGTCGACGCCGGTGCGGTCGACGTGGATTCGGTCAGCGCCAGCAAGACTCGTGGAGACGAATCGCCCGCCACCCGCTGACCCGCTCTCGACGAACGGCCCTTCCTCCTTCCAGAGGGAGGGCCTTCGTCGTGCGTGCGGGGCCCGACCGAAGCCCGGTTCACTCGTCCCGGACAAGATCACTCGTCATGCCGGGTGTTCTCGACCGGGGCGAGTGATCTTGAGCCGCTGTTGAGCCGCAGTCGGGTCATTGTCGAGCGGGCGAGCCTTGACACCCGCGCCCGCGGTCTCGAGACTCGGTGATACAACGTTGTAATAAGGAGGGTTCGTGACCGCAGGTCCTGTCGCCCCGCTCGCTGGCGACCGAACGAAACTCGACCCGCTCCCGTTCGACGCCGTGACCTTCACCGGCGACGGCATGCTTACCGCCTGGCAGCGAACCAACGCCGACTCCACGCTCGCTCACTGTGTGTCGCAACTGGAGGCATCCGGTGCCCTCGACAACCTGCGCATCGCCGCCGGCCGCATCACCGGCGACTTCCGTGGATTCCAGTTCGCTGACTCTGACGTCTACAAGGTGCTCGAGGCGATCGGCTGGGAGGCGGGCCGCCGCGACGTCAGCGCGTTCAACGGGTTCGTGAACGACACAATCGAGATGCTCGAGGCAGCGCAGGACGGCGACGGATACCTCGACTCGCACGTGCAGATCACCCAGCCGGGTGACAAGTTCGCCGAGCTTCGCTGGAGTCACGAGCTGTACTGCCTCGGCCACCTCCTGCAGGCCGGTGTCGCCTGGGCTCGAACGACTTCTCGCCGCGACCTCCTCGAGATCGGGCTCCGATTCGCCTCCCTCGTCGACGACACCCTCGGTGATGGGCACACGGATGCCGTCGACGGCCACCCCGAAATCGAAACGGCCCTCGTGGAGGTGTACCGCCTCACCGGTGAGAAGCGCTGGCTGAACCTCGCCCAGCGCATGATCGACCTCCGCGGTCACCAGCTGGTCGGGTCTGACCCCTTCGGGTTCGAGTACTTCCAGGACCACGCTCCCGTCCGCGAGGTCGACGGGGCGGCGGGGCACGCTGTGCGGCAGCTCTACCTTGCCGCCGGGGTCGCGGACGCCTACGTCGAAAACGGGGACGACGAACTTCTCGCGGCGCTCGAGCGGATCTGGACCGACATGACCGGTCGCAAGATGTACATCTCAGGCGGCGTCGGCTCACGGCACCGCGACGAGGCGTTCGGCGATCCGTTCGAGCTGCCACCCGACCGTGCATATGCGGAAACCTGCGCCGCGATCGCAAGCGTCATGTTCAACTGGCGGATGCTGTTGATCACCGGAGAAGGACGCTTTGCCGATGAGACGGAGCGCGCGCTGTACAACGCTGTCGCGACATCGACCAGTCCCGACGGCTGCACCTTCTTCTACTCGAACCCGCTGCAGGTGCGGACGGAGCGCGGGGGAGCCCACGCGCAAGCACCCGCCCGCCGGGTCGGCTGGTATGCCTGCGCCTGTTGCCCGCCGAACCTCGCGCGGCTGATCGCGTCGCTGCACTCGTACGCGGCGACAACGGCGGACGGCGGGCTGCAGCTGCACCTCTACGAGTCGGGCACGGTGCGGCTCGGGGCCGTCGGCGGCGACGCGACGACGGCGACGATCACGACGGGATACCCGTTCGACGGCGGCATCCGCGTCGAGTTCGACGCGCCCTTCTCCGGCGGTGAGCTGTCGCTGCGGATCCCCGGCTGGGCCGAGTCGTTCACCCTCGCCGTGGATGGGGTGCTGACGCACGCGACGGAAACCGATGGCTACCTGCGGGTCGCCGGTGACGGCATCCGTTCGCTCGACCTGACCCTGGATATGCCTGTCGTCGTGCACCAGCCGCACCCGCTCATCGACGCGGTGAGGGGCTGTGTTGCCGTGACGCGGGGGCCTGTGGTGTACGCCGTCGAGCAGAGTGACCTGCCGGACGACCTCGCGATCGAGGACCTCGTCATCGACCCTGCCGCTGGCGGCACCCTCGGTGCTGTTGACCCCGTGCTCGGGATGCCGCTGGTCACGCTGCGGGGCAGTCGGCGGAGCGACGTGCCCGGCGACCCGTACCCGGAGTGGCGTGACGGACCCTCCGGCGTGACCGGCAGAATGGACGTGTCGGCGGTGCCGTACGCGCGCTGGGGCAATCGTGGCCCCGGCGGCATGCGGGTCTGGCTGCCGGCGAGCTAGCGAAAGGGCACTGTGTCTCTGGAAATGTCTGCCGAAATCGGAACCAACTGGTCAGCGAACCACGCCTACCGGGCCAGGCGCATCGAGGCGCCGTCGAGCGTCGAAGACGTGCAGCGGCTGGTCGCAGACGCGACGGCGGTGCGTGCTCTCGGCACGCGGCACTCGTTCAACCCGATCGCGGATTCGGCAGACCTTCTGCTGTCGACGTCGAACCTCGTCTTCGCGCCGCACATCCAGGAGCATGAACGGCTCGTGACGGTCGGGGCGGGAATGCGGTACGGGGAGCTTGCCGGCGAACTGCAGCGACAAGGGTGGGCCCTGGCCAACCTCGCATCCCTTCCGCACATCTCCGTTGGCGGCGCGATCGCTACGGGAACCCACGGATCAGGCAACGGCGTGCGGTCGCTCGCTGGATCCGTCGCTGCGGTGGAAATCGTCACGGCGAGCGGTGACGTCGTTCAACTGCGCCGCGGCGACGCTGACTTCGACGGTGCCGTGGTGAGCCTCGGCGCACTCGGCGTCATGACCAGGGTTGCACTCGACATCGAGCCGACCTACGACATCGAGCAGACAGTGTTCGAGCGACTGCCGTTCGATGCCGCCACCTCGAACTTCGACGCCATCACGGGCGCCGCGTACAGCGTCTCCCTTTTCACGACCTGGCGGAACCCCGACGTCATCGACCAGGTCTGGCTGAAGCGTCGCCCGGATGTCGACGCCGCTCCTCCCGCCGACCTGTTCGGTGCGGTGCCCGCGCCGGCCGACCGGCATCCGCTGCCCGGAATCTCCGCCGTCAACTGCACGGCGCAGATGGGCGTGCCCGGTGCGTGGCTTGACCGCCTGCCGCACTTCCGGCTGGACTTCACGCCGTCGAACGGTGAAGAACTGCAGTCCGAGTTCCTCGTGCCGCGTCGTAACGCTGTCGCGGCGCTCGCCGCCGTGCGCGGGCTGGCCGATAAGATCGCGCCGCTCCTCCAGGTGTGCGAGGTGCGGACGATCGCCGCGGACACGCTGTGGCTGAGTTCCGCGTTCGAGACGGATGCCGTTGGGCTTCACTTCACCTGGTTCAAGAAGCAGGCCGAGGTGGAGGCATTTCTGCCCGAGCTTGAGGCCGCGCTCGCGCCGTTCGACGCGCGACCGCACTGGGGCAAGGTCTTCACTGCCGGCCGTGAGTCGCTCGAGCGCCTCTACCCGCGGATTGACGACTTCAGGGCGCTCGCCGCGCGGCTCGACCCCGATCGTGTGTTCGTCAACGAGTTCCTCGAGCAGAAGCTGCTTCCCGCGGGTTAAGTCCTCGCCACCCGAGCGTTTCGGGAGGAAAATCGTGGTGCCGAAGCCCTATTCGGGGACGGTCCCCACGTTTTTCCGCCCGAAGCAGAGGTGCCGGCCCGCGCGTCCCACCCGGGCACAGGCGCTGGCTGTGGCACACCCGCGCGTTTCGGGAGGAAAATCGTGGTGCCGAAGCCCTATTCGGAGACGGCCCCCACGTTTCTCCTCCCGAAGCAGAGCTAGGCTCACTGCATGAGCGACGCCACCGACCAGCCAGCCCAGCCCGCCGAGCCGCTGGGCGCAGAACGAGCGGCCGAAACACTCGCCGAGACGCAAGCCAACGCCCAGGCCGAGGCGGATGCCGCGCTGCACCGGATCGAGGACGCCGCTTCTGAAGCGAAGCGCGCGGCCGAGGCGCAGGCCGCCGAGGCGCTCGCCCGCGCCTCGGCGGACGGCGACCGCGCGGCGGTCGCTGCACGGTCCGCTGCTTCGGCTGCCACAGCCGCCAAGGAACAGGCAACGGATGCCGCGTCAAACGCGGCATCCGCGGCATCCGCCGACGCACAGGCCGCAGCCGACGAGACCACGGCGATCGCGCGAGACGCTGCCGAGGAATCGGCGGCGGCAGCGGCGCTCCCGCGCCCGCACCACGGCGGCTGACGGATCAGCGCCCGAGCGACGCTTCCGCGATGGCACCGATCCTGAGGGTGCGTCGTTCGGCTTCAGCGTCACCGTCGTCAGCGGCCCAGGTCGCGCTCAACGCCGTCCACGCCACTGTCCACTCAAGGAGGCTCCTCTCCGGGATGCCAGCGAGCTCCGAAATGAGACTCACCCGTCGATCGAACCGAGACTCCGCAATGTCCGGAGTCGGGTTGCACAGAATGTTCGTGTAGTCGAAGACCCGGTTGCCCACGACGTACTTGGGGTCGATCGCGAGCCAGCCCGAATCACCGAAGTCGAGCACGTTGTCGTGGTGAAGATCGCCGTGAAGCACCACGAGCTCGGACAGGTCACTCCCGCCGGAGATGAGGCGCCTGGCGAGTTCTACCGAGCGCCCGTAGAAGCCCCCGGTTCCGGCCTTCAGGAACAGCGAACGGAACCACACGTCGAGCGGAATCAATCCGTCCGGCCGGTCATCGAACTTCCGGCGGGACACGGAGTGGAGCCGCTCAGCGACCGAGCACAGCACGCGCGTCGCACGGTCGTCGTCACCACCGACCGCGACGTCGACGAGTGACGAACCACCCCACGCGAGCACCGCTGCCGTGTCGTCGTGCTCGAACACGCGGGCCGCTCCCGTGCCGTCCCACCAGGCGAGGAGCCGGCATCCGTTCGCTTCCTCCTCGATCCGGGCGACCTTGAGCATGGCGCGCTCTCCGCGCCTCCGCACGGGCTGGAGGTGTGACGATGGTGTGCTGAACGCGGGTCCCAGCGGTTCCAGCGCCCAGCGGGTGAGCACCTCATCGACGGATGCCGCGCGCCAGCTGGTCATCCCGCCACCCTATCGAGGTGGTCACACCGGTGCAGCGTGACCGCTGTCGGGCCCGAGCATGGTGTGCGTAGAATCGGCACCGTGATGACGATCCGACCGTACCGCCCCGCCGACAGGGCCGATATCTACGATGTCTGCGTGCGCACCGGCAGGACCGGCCTCGACGCCACGGGACTGTACTCCAGCGATGACCTGCTGCCCGACATCTACGCACTGCCCTACGTCGACGGCGAACCAGAACTGGCCTTCGTCGTCGACAACGGAGAGCGCGTGGTCGGTTACGTCATCGCGACCGCCGACACCCGCGATTTCGCGCTGTGGTTCGCGGAGACCTGGTGGCCGACCGTGGAACCGAAGTACGCCGGCGCTGCTCCTGCTGAGGCACAGGTGATCGAGGGCGCCGGGAATCCTGGGCGCATGCTCATCGACGAGGTGGATGAGTACCCGGCGCACCTGCACATCGACCTCCTCCCCGAAGCGCAAGGGCAGGGACTCGGCCGACAGCTGGTCGACACGCTTCGGTCCGCCCTCGCCGAACGCGGCATCCCCGGCCTGCATCTCACGATGGGCGCGGACAACGCGAACGCCGGGGCCTTCTACGAGCGGCTGGGTTTCACCAGGCTCGCCTCGAGTACCCCGTCAGCGACGACGTACGGCATGCCGATTTCTGTTCCGGCGGATGCCAGTGGTCAGGGAAACCTGATCGGTCGACGCTCGAACCAGTAGAGCATCTCCGGGCGCGTGGTCTGGAGTTCATCGAGCGTGACCGGGTGATCGATGTGCTCAACGGGCACGGCACTCAACTGAGCGGCGATGCGGTTGATGCTGTTGCGGGTCCAGTACTCCCCGCGCATGCGGAGAACGGGCTTTCCGGACGGGTTCAGGACGAACATCTGCAGTCGCGACTGTGACGCCATGGTGCGGTGCATCTCGAGCATGATCACGCGTTCGATATCTGAGATGTTCGTGCGGGTCACCCCGCCGAAGAAGCGGACCTCGAACAGTGAGGTGGGAGTTGCCGTGATGCTCACCCGGGTATATCGGTACCCGGCAATGAGAACGGCGACGAGCACGGCGAACTGGGCGGCACCGACCCAGCCCCAGGTTCCCGCTGGAATCGTCAGCCAGTACAGCACGATCATGATCGGGACACTGAGCGCCAACAGGGCGATAATGCCCTGCGCCAGAAGACTTCGGCGAACTCTGACCGTCACCCCGGTCATATCTGTTGTCGCCGTCATTGTCTCCGCGTCCCCCGGGAGTAAGTCTCTCCTGTCGGGTGCTGCAACACTATCCACTCTTTGGGGGACACCCGGGGGGCTTTGCGAAGAGGCGCCGCGTTCTGCTAGCGAGCCTTCGCAGGTGCCCGATTCGCGAATCGACACCGTGGGGAAATGCAGAAATCGCCCGTCCTGGCGGGCGGGCGATTCTGTGTGTCTGGCGGAGAATGGGGGATTCGAACCCCCGAGGGCGTTAACCCAACACGCTTTCCAAGCGTGCGCCATAGGCCACTAGGCGAATTCTCCTTAGCCGGTGTCATCGCCGCAGCGAATCAACCTCAGCTATCCTATCGTGCCTTGAGGCGGCATCCGACCGCGTGTGGCTCAAGCGGCAAACAACTCAGCCCAATGTCTGTAGAATGGGTGACGGCTCCTCGCGTGGCGCCATCCAGGCCAACTCCCCCAGGACGGAAACGTAGCAAGGGTAACCGGGCTCTGGCGGGTGCGCGAGGGGTCTTTTCTCGTTAACGGGTCCGTCGGGTAACCGGGACGGCGCCACTCGCCGAGGTGCGCGAGGGGTCTTTTCTCTTTAACGGGTCCGTCGGGTAACCGGGACAGCGCCACTCGCCGAGGTGCGCGAGGGGTCTTTTCTCTTTAACGGGTCCTTCGCCCCATTGGCCCTTCGCCCGATTGGTCCGTCGCCCCTTGCCAGCTACTCGCCGGGCCGCGAGATTCGCAGGACATCGTGCGAAGAGCAGGATGCCGAGGGCTGATCCCGTCCTGATAAACGTGTGATCTCCTGTTAAATCGCACCGCGAGGGCGGTCCGACCGCCGGTGCTGAACAGCATCCGAAATTCGTATTTGTAGGTCTTGACAACAAAAGGCCCCCCGAATAGGCTTCGAGCACTTGAGCGGTTTCGACAACGTTTTCGAAAAATTCGAACTCGTGCTCGCTCACCTCACTTTCGCGCAAAGGAGCGTCATGAAAGTAAGACCCGTGTCCCGCAAAATCCTGGTGGGCGCCATCGCCGCCGGACTGCTCGTTCCTCTTCTCACGTCGCCTGCCGCGGCAGCGGAGCCTGAGACGCTCATCTCCGCCGACTTCGAGGACAGCACGCTCGGTGGCTGGGAGTCGAGCGGCTCCCCGGTTCTCACCTACGAGCCAGCCGACGGAGGCGGTACTGCCCTGCGCGTCGGCGATCGGACGACCGACTTCGCCGGCATCCAGACACCGGCTGGCCTGTTCGCCGACCTCGAGGCCGGGGACACCGTGACCTTCTCCATGAAGGCGCGCCTCGCTGAGCCAGCCCCCGCCCCGGTCAACATCCGATTCGTGATGAAACCGGGTTACAACTGGATCGGGAACACCCCTCTCACCGCCGACGCCTGGTCGACGGTCGAGGGAACCTTCGAAATTCCGCAGGGCGCGGATGCCACGGCGCTGCAGGCGTACATCGGTACGGACGACCTCCCCGACAAGTCGAGCTACAGCTATCTCGTCGACGACATCTCTGTCTCCGCGGTGCGTGTGGACGCGCCGACCGACCCCACCCCGCCCGGCAACTCAGACCTCTCGTCGCTCAACACGGGCTTTGAGGATGGTCTTGGCGGGTGGGTTCCCCGAGCCGACGCCAGCGGCCCCGCCTCGGTCACCGTCTCGACCAGTGACGCCCACAGTGGAGCGCAGGCCGCACTGGTGTCCGGCCGCACATCGCAGGGCCAGGGCATCGGGCACGATGTCACGGGCATCCTGCTCCCTGGCCAGACCTATGAGCTCTCTGCCTGGGTGAAGTTCGCCGCGGGCGAGACGCCCGGAGACGTCTGGCTGAGCCTCGCCAGGACAACGGGCGAATCCACGTCGTACGCCACGCTCGGCCAGTTCACCGGAATGTCGAACAGCACCTGGGTCGAGGTGAACCAGACCTTCCAGATGGGTGAAGCCGACTCGGCGCTGCTCTACTTCGAGACCGCGTACAACGGCGGCAACACCTCCTCCTTCCTGATCGACGACATCAGCGTCGCTGTTCCCGCGACCGGCGGCGAGGTCGAGGACCTCACCCCGATCAAGGACACCGTGAGCTTCCCCGTCGGCGCAGCGATCGACAGTCGCGAGACCACGGGTACCGCGGCTGACCTGCTCACAAGGCACTTCGACCAGGTCACCTCCGAGAACTACATGAAGCCAGAGGCCTGGTACAACGCCGACGGTGAGTTCACCCCGCACGCCGAGGCCGACACCCTGATGCAGTTCGCCCAGGATGAGGACCTCGCGGTCTACGGTCACACTCTGGTCTGGCACTCACAGACTCCGGCGTGGTTCTTCCAGAACGAAGCGGGCGTCGCACTCACCACCAGCGCTGCCGACCAGCAGATCCTGCGGGACCGCATGCGCACGCACATCTTCAACGTCGCCGAACACCTCAGTGACACCTACGGCGAATTCGGCAGCGATTCCAACCCGCTCAACGCCTTCGACGTCGTCAACGAGGTCGTCTCGGACGGCAACGAAAACGCCGACGGTCTCCGCCGCAGCGAGTGGTTCCGCATCCTCGGTGAGGACTTCATCGACCTGGCATTCCAGTATGCGGATGAAGCCTTTAACGACGAATTCGCTGCCGCTGGCGCAAACCGGCCGGTGACGCTCTTCATCAACGACTACAACACCGAGCAGGACGGCAAACAGCAGCGGCTGCACGCACTCGTTGAACGGATGCTGGAGCGCGGAGTACCGGTCGACGGTGTCGGCCACCAGTTCCACGTGAGCCTCTCGACCCCGGTCGAGGCGCTCGAAACCGCCCTGTCGGCATTCACCGACCTCGGGCTCACCCAGGCGGTCACCGAACTCGATGTGACAACGGGCACCCCGGTGACCCAGGCGAAACTGGTCGACCAGGGGTACTACTACCGTGACGCGTTCCGGATCTTCCGCGCACACGCCGCTGACCTGTTCTCGGTCACGGTTTGGGGGTTGACCGACGGACGCAGCTGGCGCAACAGCTCGGGTGCGCCGCTCGTGTTCAACGACGCGTTTGCGGCCAAGCCCGCGTACTACGGCATCGTCGACGGCGAGTTGCCCGCACGGTTGCGCACAGCGAACGTGTTCCAGGGCGACGTTCCACTCGACGCTGAGGCGACGACCGCGCTCGCGTGGCAGCAACTCCCGCTGCACACCATCGAGCAGAGCGCCGGGTTCCAGTTGCGCTGGCAACCGGATCACCTGACCGTGTTCGTCCAGGTCGACGATGCGACAGCGGATGCCGCTGACGAGATCCAGTTCACGTGGGGCGAGGAGACCGCGACGTTCGGCCGCGACGGGACAGGTGACGTCGAGGGTGTCGTCACCGAGACCGATGGTGGCTACAGCATCGTGGCGCACCTTCCGCTGACAGCCGCGGAGCAGGGGGACACCGTTGCCTTCGATGTCCGGGTTCAGAACAACGGCACAGTGACCGGGTGGAACACCGCGGGAACGGTCGGGACCCTGACACTGCTCGAACCGCTGTCGTACCAGGAAGTCGTCGAGACTGACGCCGCTCCCACGATCGACGGCGTCGTCGACGACTCGTGGAGCTCCGCCGGAACCGTCGAGACCCTCAAGCAGGTAGAGGGCACCGCGGGAGCATCCGCAGTCTTCAGCACGCTGTGGCGCGACAACATGCTGTATCTGCTCGCCGAGGTCACCGACCCGACCGTCGACGTGTCCGGATCCGACCCCTGGATCCAGGACTCGGTCGAGATCTACGTGGATCCGGGCAACCTGAAGAACGGTTCATACCGTTACGACGACACACAGATCCGCATCAGCGCAGAGAACGTTGTGTCGTTCGGAACCGGTGACGAGGCGTTCCAGCGGAACCGGGTCACATCCGCCACCGCACGGACCGAGACCGGCTACCGCGTTGAAGTTGCGGTCAGCCTGCTCGAATCCGGCGGGGCCGGGTCCTTCCAAGGACTCGACCTGCAGGTCAACGACGCCTCGAACGGCGCTCGCACCGGCATCCGCAACTGGGCAGACCCGTCAGGCGCCGGCTACCAGTCGACAGCGCGCTGGGGAGTGGCTCAGCTCGTGTCAGCGGTCGAGGGCTCACAGCCGATGATCTCGGTTTCGCCCGAGTCTGTCGTCGCCGGCAACACGGTCGACGTCGAACTCAGCGGGTTCGATCCGGGAGTCGAGGTTGCGCTCCAGCTGCGGGAGCCAGCCGCACCTGAAACGGCAGGATTCTCGGTTCTCGCTCTCGAGGTCCCGGCAGTCCTCGCGACGGTGACGACGGATGCCGCTGGCGAGGCATTCGCCCGGGTTACCATCCCGGCGGACACCGCTGCCGGCGCTTATGAGATCGCCGCGCTGCAGGATGGGGTGGCGCGTGCGTCGGCTCCTCTCACCGTGACGGTTGCGGCCGTTGGACCGCAGCAGCCGGGTGCCGGACCGCAGCAACCCGGTGCTGGATCTCAGCCCGGTGCGGGCGGGCAGGGTGCAGGCGCTGACCGTGCAGGCGCTGACCGTCTCTCCCAGTCGGGAGCCGACGTCGCCCCTCTGGCACTGATCGGGATGCTGCTGCTGCTCGGAGGAGCAGCACTGGTCCGGTCGCGCCGCGCAGCCAGGTAATTCGGTCGTACGAGCCGGCGGGAGTGACTGCTCCCGCCGGCTCTTACGTTTGGCCCGCGCGCTTGGCCCCCGCGTTTGGCCCGAGGGACAGCCCCTATCGGACGGGCGTGCCCTTTCCTAGGATGACCCCATGACCTCGTCAACGGCAGACACGACTACGGCACCCACGACAGCGGCAGGCACGACTACGGCAGAACCAACCTCGGTCAGCGAAGAGACGCTCACCCGGATCGATGCATGGTGGCGGGCGGCCAACTACCTCTCCATCGGGCAGATCTACCTCCTCGACAATCCGCTTCTCCGTGAGCCGCTGACCAAGGATCACATCAAGCCGCGGCTTCTCGGACACTGGGGAACGACCCCGGGGCTCAACTTCGTGTACGCGCACCTCAACCGCGTGATCGCCGAGCGGGAACAGTCCACCCTGTACATCACGGGCCCTGGCCACGGCGGTCCAGGTATGGTGGCGAACGCCTGGCTCGACGGCACCTACTCCGAGATCTACTCCCGTATCTCGCAGACCGAAAAAGGAATGAAGCGGCTGTTCCGCCAGTTTTCGTTCCCCGGCGGCATCCCGAGCCACGTCGCGCCGGAGACGCCCGGCTCGATCCACGAGGGCGGAGAGCTCGGCTATGCGCTCAGTCACGCGTACGGCGCCGCGTTCGATAACCCCGACCTGCTCGTTGCCGCTGTCGTCGGTGACGGTGAAGCCGAAACCGGACCGCTCGCAACCAGCTGGCACTCGAACAAGTTCGTGGACCCGCTCGAAGACGGCGTCGTCCTCCCGATCCTGCACCTCAACGGGTACAAAATCGCCAACCCGACGGTGCTCGCGCGTATCCCCGAGGATGAACTGCTCGCCCTCATGCGCGGCTACGGTCACAACCCGTACATCGTCTCCGGCGGGTTCGACGGTGAAGACCCGATGCTCGTGCACGCCAGGATGGCAAAAACGCTCGACACGGTCCTCGATGAGATCGACGAGCTCAAGCGCACCGCGAGGCAGCAGCGCGACGCGGGGGAGGACGTGACCCGCCCGCGCTGGCCCATGATCATTTTGCGCACGCCCAAGGGCTGGACCTGCCCCGCCGAGATCGACGGCCTCTTGGTGGAGGACACCTGGCGCGCGCACCAGGTCCCGCTTGCCAACGCGCGCGACACGAAAGAGCACACGAAAATCCTCGAGGAGTGGCTGCGGCGATACCGCCCCGACGAACTCTTTGACGAAACCGGTCGTCCTGTCGCTGAGGTCACCTCGCTCGCCCCGGCCGGCGACCTGAGGATGAGCGCGACCCCGCACGCCAACGGTGGGGTGCTGCGCCGGGAACTCGAGCTTCCCGACTTCCGCGACTACGCCGTCGACGTCCCTGTTCCCGGCGGAACCACCGCGGAGGCGACGCGGGTGCTCGGGGTCTGGCTCGCCGACGTGATTCGCGACAATCCCGACAACTTCCGTATCTTCGGCCCGGACGAAACGGCATCCAACCGGCTCGCGCCCGCTGTCTACGAGCACACCGACAAACAGTGGGATGCCGAGATCCTCCCGGTCGATAAGAATCTCGCGAGGGCCGGGCGGGTGATGGAGATGCTCAGCGAGCATCAGTGCCAGGGCTGGCTCGAGGGGTACCTCCTCACCGGCAGGCACGGCCTGTTCAACTGTTACGAAGCGTTCATCCACATCATCGACTCGATGTTCAACCAGCACGCCAAGTGGCTGAAGACGACGTCGGAGATTCCGTGGCGCCGGTCCATCTCGAGCCTCAACTACCTGCTCTCCAGCCACGTCTGGCGGCAGGACCACAACGGGTTCAGTCACCAGGACCCTGGCTTCATCGACCACGTCGTCAATAAGAAGGCCGACGTGGTGAGGGTGTACCTGCCACCGGATGCCAACACCCTGCTGTCGACGTATGATCACGTCCTGAAATCGGTGGACTACGTCAACGTCGTTGTCGCCGGCAAGCAGCCGCAGGCAAACTGGCTCACCATGGACCAGGCCATCGCGCACTGCGCTCGCGGCATCGGGATCTGGGACTGGGCGGGATCCGAGCAGCCAGGCACCGAACCTGACGTCGTCCTGGCGTGCGCCGGCGACGTTCCGACGCTCGAAACGCTCGCGGCGGCATCCCTTCTTCGTGAACACCTGCCGGAACTGCGCGTGCGCGTGATCAATGTCGTCGACCTGATGCGGCTGCAGAACGAGTCCGAGCACCCGCACGGGCTGAGCGACCGGGAGTTCGACTCGTTCTTCACCGTCGACAGGCCCATCGTCTTCGCGTATCACGGCTACCCGTGGCTGATCCACCGTCTCGCGTATAAGAGGAACGGCCACGAGAACATCCACGTGCGCGGGTACAAGGAAGAGGGTACGACGACGACCCCGTTCGACATGGTCATGCTCAACGACCTCGATCGGTATCGGCTCGTCATGGACGTGATCGACCGGGTTCCCGGGATCGGTACACGCTCGGCCGGGCTGCGGCAGCTGATGGAGGATGCGCGGCTCGCCGCGCGCCAGTACACGAGGGACCACGGCGAGGACATTCCCGAGGTTGCGAAGTGGCAATGGGCAGGCGAGGGTGCCGGTGTATCGCAGGAGGACGCGCAGGAACGGGTTGACGAGACCGGGGGCGACAACAGCTGAGCGGTGGGACCTTCGCGACTACGGCCCGGCCCGCTGGGTCGTAGTCTTGGACCGTGGCCACAAGCATCTACATCACGTCCGCTGAGGGACAGACCGGCAAGTCGACTATCGCGCTCGGCACGCTCGACACCCTCTCTCACTCGGTGGAGCGCGTTGGCGTCTTCCGCCCGATCGCCCGTTCAACGGGCGAGCGCGACTACGTGGTGCAGCTGCTGCTCGGCCACAGCAGCGTCCAGCTCGACTACGACGAGTGCATCGGCGTTACCTACGACGACGTCCACTCCGACGCGGACGCTGCCCTCGCGACCATCGTGCAGCGGTACAAGGCAGTCGAAGCGCAGTGCGACGCCGTCGTGATCCTCGGGTCCGACTTCACCGACGTCGGCAGCCCGACCGAGCTCAGCTACAACGCCCGAATCGCCGCAAACCTCGGCGCTCCGGTCCTCCTCGTGCTCGGCGGCCGCAGCAGCCAGGGTTCCGGCGAGCGCCTCGGCCAGGCGGACCCCCGCACACCCGCGCAAATGAACGACCTCGCTGAACTCGCGCTCTCCGAACTCCGGCACGCCCACGCGACGCTCCTGGCGATCATCGCCAACCGCGCCGACGAGGACAAACTCGCCGAGATTACGGCCGCGATCGAGCGCACCGAGCCGGGCGTTCCGGTGTGGGCGATCCCCGAAAATCCCTACCTCATTGCCCCGAGCATGGAGTCGATCATGACGGCGACGGGCGGGACGCTCATCAAGGGCGACCCCGCGCTGCTGTCCCGCGAGGCGCTCGGTGTCGTCGTCGCCGGGATGAGCATGGTCAACGTGCTTCCCCGGCTCATCGAGGGCGCCGTCCTCGTCGTCGCCGGTGATCGCACCGAGGTCCTCCTCGCCGCGATGATGGCCCAGAGTTCGGGTACCTTCCCCTCGATCGCCGGCGTGGTGCTCAACGGCGGCTTCGAACTGCCCGAGCCGGTCGAGCGGCTGCTCGACGGCCTGCCGCAGACACTCCCGGTCATCCGCACCGGCCTCGGCACCTACGACACCATCGTCGCGATCACCCGCACCCGCGGCAGGCTCGCCGCCGATTCTCAGCGCAAGTACGATGCCGCGCTCGCTCTCTTCGAACAGCACGTCGATGCATCCGCTCTTCTGCAGCTCCTCGAGGTCAGCCGTACCGAGGTGGTCACCCCGCTGATGTTCGAGTACGGCCTGCTCGATCGGGCGCGCGCCCACCAGAAGCACATCGTGCTGCCCGAGGGTGGCGACGACCGCATCCTCCGCGCCGCGCACACCCTCCTCGCCCGGGAGGTTGCCCAGCTCACCATTCTCGGTGAGGCAGCCGAGGTGCGTGCCCGCGCCGTCGAACTCGGGCTCGATATCTCCCGCGCCGAGGTGCTCTCGCCGCATGACCCGGAACTCGGACAGAGGTTCGCCGAGGAGTACGCGCGGTTGCGAGCGCACAAGGGGGTCACCCTCGACCAGGCCCGCGACCAGGTCACCGACGTCTCGTACTTCGGCACGATGATGGTGCACCTGGGGCTCGCCGACGGCATGGTGTCCGGTGCGATGCACACGACAGCGCACACCATTCGCCCAGGGTTCGAGATCATCAAGACGAAGCCAGACGTCAACGTGGTGTCGTCGGTGTTCCTGATGGCGCTCCAGGACCGGGTGCTCGTCTACGGTGACTGCGCCGTGATTCCTGACCCGGATGCCTCGCAGCTCGCCGACATCGCCATCTCGTCCACCGAGACGGCGCTCCAGTTCGGTATCGATCCCCGCGTCGCCATGCTGTCGTATTCGACGGGCGAGTCCGGGAAGGGTGCCGACGTTGAGAAGGTGCGCGAGGCGACCGCTCTGGTCAGGTCTCGCCGACCCGATCTCCTCGTCGAAGGTCCCATTCAGTACGATGCAGCAGCGGATGCCGCGGTCGGCGCGTCGAAGATGCCCGGTTCAGAGGTGGCTGGCCGGGCAACGGTCTTCATCTTCCCCGACCTCAATACGGGCAACAACACGTACAAGGCGGTGCAGCGCTCGGCGGGCGCCGTGGCCATTGGGCCAGTGCTTCAGGGCCTCAACAAGCCGATCAACGATCTCTCGCGCGGTGCGCTCGTGCAGGACATCGTCAATACAGTCGCGATCACGGCAATCCAGGCCCAGGGCGATTCGGCATGAGCACCGTCCTCGTCGTCAATTCGGGTTCGTCGTCGTTCAAGTACCAGCTGATCGACATGGACACCGAGCAGATGCTCGCAACCGGCCTGGTGGAGCGGATCGGCGAAGCGTCAGGACGCTCGGTGCACACGATCCCGTGGGATGCCGTTCCGTCGGTCGAGCGCTCGAACGCCCCGCAGACGACCGAGCGCATCCTTCCCATCGCCGATCACACGGCCGGGTTCCGGGTCATGCTCGAGGCTTTCGAAACGCACGGGCCGTCGCTCAGCCGCCACCCGCTCGGGGCAGTCGGACACCGCGTCGTGCACGGTGGCAAGCGCTTCTTCGAGGCCACTGTCGTGAACAACCTGGTGAAGATCAACATCGAGGAGCTGGCCGAACTGGCGCCGCTCCACAACCCGGCCAACCTGCAGGGGATTGAGGCCGCGCAGCGTGCCTTTCCCGACGTGCCGCACGTCGCGGTCTTCGACACCGCGTTCCACCAGACCCTTCCTCCCGCCGCGTACAGCTATGCCATCGACGCCAAACTCGCAGCGAGGCACCGGGTGCGGAAGTACGGTTTTCACGGCACGAGCCACAAGTTCGTCTCGGAGGAAGCAGCGAAGTTTCTGTACCGCCCGCTCGGCGAGCTGAACCAGATCGTCCTCCACCTCGGCAACGGTGCATCGGCATCCGCCATCGCGGGTGGGCGGTCGGTGGAAACCTCGATGGGACTCACTCCGCTCGAGGGACTCGTGATGGGCACCAGGTCCGGCGATCTCGACCCCGCCGTGCTCATTCACCTGCACAGGCGCACCGGTATGAGCTTCGACGAACTCGACACCCTCCTCAACCGCAAGAGCGGCATCTTCGGCATGGCTGGCGTCGGCGACATGCGTGACCTTCAGGAGCGCGCCGACGCCGGCGACGAGGTTGCCAGCGCCGCCTTCGATGTCTACACCCACCGGATCAAGGGGTATATCGGCAATTACATGGCCCAGCTCGGGCGGGTGGACGTTATCTCGTTCACCGCGGGAGTTGGTGAGAACTCGCCAGAGGTGCGCGCGGCGGCGCTCTCGGGGCTTGAGGCTTTCGGCATCCGGCTGTCTGATGACCGCAACGAGGAGCGATCGCGGGATCCCCGCCGGATCTCGACCGACGATTCAGGGGTGGATGTGCTGGTCATCCCCACCAACGAAGAGCTTGAGATCGCACGCCAGACCCTCGCCGTTTTGTGATGAGGCCCGGCGCTCGCTGAGTTCGTGGTGCCGGGGTCGGGCGCCACGGTAGCGACGTCGGGGGCACGATGGCGGAGACGCAGCTGTCCGGTGCCTTGACATGAGGAATCCTCAGGGGTTAACTTGTGCGCAAATTTCGACGAAGGAGTCGTGCTCCATGTCAAAACTCACGAAGGTTCTGCTGACTTTTTTCGCGGCGTTCGCCCTGCTTTTTGCGGGCGCGGCCCCGGCGCTCGCCGACCACAACGCGGGGGCGGACCTCGATGAGGGCGGTGACTGTTATTACGGCCAGTTGCTGCCGGGTCCGCCCAAGGACATCCGCACGACGACGTACAAGCTGATCCGGCACGGGGAGTCCTTGCTCGTCGTCTGCTATTTCCCGTTGCCCCGTGAGATTCCCG
This sequence comes from Mycetocola sp. Y791, assembly GCF_059445325.1. Lineage (NCBI taxonomy): Bacteria > Bacillati > Actinomycetota > Actinomycetes > Micrococcales > Microbacteriaceae > Mycetocola > Mycetocola sp. Y791. Next base: position 376,808 of record NZ_JCAIUC010000001.1, read on the forward strand.
CTGAGGATGACTGCATGGGCTGTGATGAAGAGGACTGGGTTGCCCCGACCCGGCCGCTCTACTACAACGTCCCGGGTGCCTGTGTGCCACCGGGTGCGATGAGCCCGGGCGGCGATTGGCCGAGCGGCGAGCCCACCGCGCGGTGGACGGATGCCAGGATCGTGTTCTACAAGACCCACGCGGTGATGACCTGCTTCTGGGCGGACGACCCGACGAACGACCCCGGCGCGCCCGGTGGGCCGCCGGTGCCGTAGGGGAGTGGTGCTCCGTGTCACGGCTCACGAAAGTTCTGCTGACGTTTTTTGCGGCGTTCGCTCTGCTCTTTGCGGGCGCAGCCCCGGCGCTCGCCGACCACAACGCGGGGGCGGACCTCGATGAGGGCGGCTCTTGTTACTACGGTCAGTTGCTGCCCGGCCCGCCCAAGGACATCCGCACGACGACATACAAGCTGATCCGGAACGGGGACTCGCTGCTCGTCGCGTGCTATTTCCAGCTGCCCCGCGTCATACCGGCTGATGAGGACTGCCTGGGTTGCGGCAGCGATGTTGAAGACGACTGGGTTGCCCCGAGCCGGCCGGTCCAGTACATCGCACAAGGTGCATGCGTGCCGCCGGGGGCCATGAGCCCTGGCGGAGAGTGGCCGAGCGGCGAGTCGGCGCGGTCCACTGACGCTCGGATTATCTTCTATCGGACCCATGCCGTTCTCACCTGCTACTGGGCGGACGATCCGACCAACGACCCCGGTGCGCCCGGCGGCCCTCCCGTCACGCCGGTTCCGTAGCGGCCTTCAGTAAAGGGGACATGCTGTGTCCAGACTGACCAAAATTCTGGTGACGTTTTTCGCAGCTCTCGCGCTGGTCTTTGTGGGAGCTGCCCCGGCGCTCGCGGATCACAACGCGGGCGCTGACCTCGACGAGGGTGGTGACTGCTACTACGGGACCTACTTGCCCGCGGGTCCACCGGTCGACATTCACACGACGACCTACACGGTGGTGCGACACGGCGGGTCACTTCTCGTCGCCTGCTACTTCTCGCTGCCGGCGTTCATTCCTGTGCCCGACCCCTGCAGCGGGTGTCCCGGCGACCAGGAAGGGGACTGGACCGCCCCGAAGCGACCGGTGTTTGCGGTCGCTTCCAATGGGTGTCTTCCGCCGGGCACCCAGAGCGCGGGCGGAGATTGGCCGGGTGGAGACATGGCACGCACGACCGATGCGAAAATCGTGTTCTACCGCACCTCAGCAGTCCTGACCTGTTTCTGGGCGGACGATCCGACAGACGATCCGGGCGCGCCCGGCGGGCCGCCGCTCTAGCGCGTCGGCCTGGAGCGGATGCCGCCCCGCCTAGCGTGGGCGGCATCCGCTCGATCGCGTCCGGGTGGCTGTGGCCGCACTTCGGTGGGTGCTGGTGTTTCGGGAGGTAAATCGTGGGTGCCAGCGCCCATACCGGCCAGGGACCGGGCATCCTCCGCCCGAAACTCGAGTGCCACGGCTCGATGTTTCGGGAGGTCGATCGTGGGTCCGAGCGCCCATACCGGCCAGGCCCAGCGGATCCTCCGCCCGAAACTCACGTGCGACGGCCCGAGGTGCTGACGCGACGACGCACTTGCGCGCCCGAGTGGATCGTTCCGCCGCGCGTCCTGCGGTGTCGTGTCGGAGTCGGAGGTGTCTCTCGCTCGGGTTCGGCGGCCGACACTCGGGCGGGTGCAGATGCTTCGGGAGGTAAATCGTGGGTGCCGGCGCCCATACCGGCCAGGGCCCGCGCATCCTCCGCCCGAAACACACGTGCTACGCACGCCGTTCCGATGGTTTAAGGGGTCGACGGGCTGACGTGTCGGCGGCCCGACCTGCGAGTCCGCCGTCTCAGCGCGCCAACCCCGCGCGGATGTGGCGCGCGGCCCACAGGTGCTCACGGCGGGAGACGTACTCGCCGATCACCGACTCGACCTCCGCCCATCGATACATCACCATGGCGTAGGTCACGCGAATGACGATGTAACCCAGTCGATGGAGCACAAGATCACGCTCGCGGTCTTTCGTCGCCGACTCGCCGGTGTGGAACTCCATGCCGTCGGTCTCGATGATGAGCCGATCTCCGATCAGGATGTCGACCCGGCCTACTCCGCGGATCCACACCTGCGTGCGGTAACGGATGCCGCGGCGTCGGAGTCTCAGCCGCACCTTCGTCTCGAGTCCTGACTCACACCTGCCGTCGGCGCACTCGATCAGCGGCCAGTACCTCCGGGGTACCCGGGACCGCAGCTCGGGCAGGTCGGATCGTCCAATCAGGCGCCGATTGAGTGCTGAGTCGATCGCGACTATGGCGTTCTCGCTGCTCTGGCATCCGAACTGGTCGATGAGTGCGTCGAGGACCGAGACCGTCGGCAGCCCCGCAGTCTGGGTTGCCGGGAGCGAGTAGTGGGTGACCAGCCCGTCGGCTCGATGGGGCCCGTGACCCGCGTTGACTGGAACAGCAAGATGAAGGGCATGGTCGTTTTCACACCACACCCCGAGCCTTCTGAGTGCACTGACGCAGGTGATCATGCCGCCGAGTGTGCTGGCCCGGAGGAGTAGTGGGTCGATGTCGGGGACCGCGTACCACCCGCGCCGCGGGCGGAGCAGTATCCCGGCGGTGACCATGCGCTGCAGATGCACGCGGCGGGCGCCGTCAGACTCCAGGACTGAGAGGTGCGCGAGTCCGCCGCGCCGGGCAAGGATGCTGAATTCGTCGGTCATGACCCGAGGGTGGCCCGTGCTCGCGGCTGGCCGCCGTCCCGCGACCAAACCGGTGGGGAACTTTCTCAGCGTCGGAGGGCTGTGGATAACGGATGCCGTCGTTTCGGGAGGAGAACCCTGGGGTGTGGGGCCGATACGTCGACGGGGGCTGTGTTTCTCCTCCCGGGGCACGGGCGCCGGGCCCGGGGCGTCAAGCACGGCCACGGCGGAGGCGCCGCGCCGTGGGGTACGAGCGCCGGGCGCAGGCTCGAGCTCGGGGGACCGCGGACAACCGGATGTCGTCGTTTCGGGAGGAGAACCCTGGGGTGTGGGGCCGATACGTCGACGGGGGCTGTGTTTCTCCTCCCGGGGCACGAGCGCGGGGCCCGGGGCGTGAGGCGTGCGCGGGTGGTGAGGCGCGCGCAAGGGTGCGGCCCACCGGATCGGGACGGCCACTGTGGAGAAGCTCGGCTTGTTGTCGGCGGCGGCGACTACGATAAGGGGGTGGTTACCGCCCTGTATCGCCGTTACCGGCCAGAGTCCTTTGCCGAGCTGATCGGTCAGTCTCAGGTGACCGATCCGCTCATGACTGCACTTCGCACTAACCGGGTCAACCACGCCTATCTCTTCAGCGGCCCGCGCGGCTGCGGCAAGACGACCTCGGCCCGGATCCTCGCTCGCTGCCTCAACTGCGTTGAGGGTCCGACCGATACCCCGTGCGGTGTCTGCCCGAGCTGTGTCGAACTCAGCCGTGATGGCGGTGGCTCGCTCGACGTCGTCGAGATTGACGCGGCAAGCCACAACGGCGTCGACGATGCCCGCGACCTTCGCGAGCGTGCTGTCTTCGCTCCGGCCCGCGACCGGTACAAGATCTTCATCCTCGACGAGGCGCACATGGTTACGCCGCAGGGCTTCAACGCCCTGCTCAAGATCGTCGAAGAGCCGCCGGAGCACATCAAGTTCATCTTCGCGACGACCGAGCCCGACAAAGTCATCGGCACCATCCGTTCGCGCACCCACCACTACCCGTTCCGCCTCATTCCGCCCGCGCAAATGCTCGAGTACGTGCAGTCCCTGTGCGAGAGCGAGGGGGTCAAGGTCGAAGCTGGCGTGCTGCCGTTGGTGGTTCGCGCCGGTGGCGGTTCAGCCCGAGACACGCTCTCGCTGCTCGACCAGCTCATGGCCGGCTCCGAGGGCGACACCGTCGGTTACGAGCGGGCCGTCGCGCTGCTCGGCTACACCCACTCGGCCCTGCTCGACGAGGTCATCGACGCACTGGCCATCCGTGACTCTGGCGCGGCGTTCACCGCCGTCGACCGGGTCATCCAGACCGGCCAGGATCCCCGGCGCTTCGTCGACGACCTGCTCGAGCGACTCCGTGACCTCATCGTCGTCGGCGCGACCGGAGCCGACGCATCTGCCGTGCTCCGCGGCATCCCGCAAGACGAACTCGACCACATGTCTGTGCAGGCGACGGGCTTCGGCCAGGCGGAACTCAGCAGGACAGCCGACATCGTCAACACCGCGCTGAGCGAGATGACGGGCGCCACCTCGCCCCGGCTCCACCTTGAGCTCATGGTGGCGCGCGTGCTCGTGCCGTCGATGGACGACACGGCGCGGGGCGCCCTCGCCCGAGTCGAGAGGCTCGAGCGTCGCGTCGGCATGGGTGACAGCGTTCTCGCTCCGCCCGCGCAACCGGCAGCGGTGGCCGCGGCGCCCGCGCCTCCCACGGCAACGCCAGCGGCACAGCGCCCGGTCGAAACAGCCGCCGAGCCGGCCGGGTCCGCGCCATCACGTCAGGCCCCTGCGGCGGAGGCCGCGACGCCCGCTCCGGCCGAACCGGTGACCGTCCGCCCCATCGGACCTGTCTCACTGCAGCAGCTCAAAGACGCCTGGCCGGAGATCCTGGATCGCGTGGCCAAGACCAAGCGCTCCTCCTGGCTCGTTGCGACAACGGCATCCATCCGCGGTTTCGGCGACGACCTCGTCCTGCGGCTGGCCTTCCCGAGCCAGACCGACGTCGATGACTTCAAGAAGCTCAACGCCGGCGAGGGCGTTTCGTCGCACGTGCGGCAAGCGATTCTCGACGTGCTCGGCGTCAGTGTGAAATTCATTGCCCAGGTGGCGCCTCCGGGCGATGGTCACGGTGGATCGTCAACAACGGATGCTCCGCCCGCGTCGCCCGCCGCACCCGGCATGTCGCCGACCGAAGATCGCCCAACCGACGCAGCACAGGCAAACGCAGCACAGGCAGATGCCGACTCGGCCAACGTCACCCAGGGGGTAGCCGCCGATCGCGAGACCGAGGGTGCGCCGGCTGCAGGTACGGGCCAGCAGGTCGCAGGGATGGTGTCCGCCACTGAGGCTTCGCAAGGAGGTTCAGTGCCCGCCGGTACAGCAGTCGCCGGTACAGCAGGTACCGGCACCGCAGTCGCCGAAGCCCGCGATGGGGCGTCGACCGATGCGTCCGGTGGAACGGACACTGTTCCTGCCGTTGCGTCGACCACGGCCGAGAGCGACGTCGCGCCGAAGACTCCACCAGCACCTCCGGCCTGGCCGACCGTCGTCGTCGGTCAGGTGGTCGGTGCAGACGCCGAGTCCCGCGCCGCCCGCGATGCGATCCCCACGGAGTGGGTGGTTCCGGGAGTTCCGCAGCGCTCGGCCGAGTCCGCCGCGCCAACGGCCCCCGCTGTGCCTGCAACCCCACCGGCACCACCGGCTTCGACGTCAGCTCCGGCAGCTCCGGCAGCTCCGGCCGCTCCGCCAACTCCGGCAGCACCGGCAACTCCGCCAGCTACACCGGGCCCCGTCCAGACCGACGCACCGGAACCGCAGGCAGCGCCGCTCAACGCTGATGGCGGCTGGGCCGTTGTCGCGATTCCTGGCTCAGGTGCTCCCGTCGAAGCACCCGCCGCGCCCGCACCCGCCGCTCAGCGCACCGCAGCGCCGTCCGTCCCAGCGCCGTCCACCGCAGCCCCGGCCACACGTCAGGCGCCAGCGCGCCCCGTCAGCACCGATCCGTCACTCCCCAGCGACGACGATGCACCTCCCGCAGACGACGAGCCGCCGTACCCGGACGGATATGGCGATCCATACGCGGAGCCGGTCGCGATCGGCGACGTCACGGCACGGATCGCCCCGACTGTCACGCGCCCGGCACCAGCTACGCCCGCGCCACAGCAAAAACCGCAGCAACGGGCAACGCAGCAGCAGACGGAGCCACAGTCGAGGGTCTTCACACCAGCGCACCCCAAAGCATCCACTCGCTACGGCGAATCGGTTGTGCGGGAAATCCTCGGGGCCAGTTTCATCGAGGAACAACCACACACCCCACCCACACGTTTCAACAGGGACTAAACACACATGTACGAAGGCATAGTCCAGGAACTCATCGATGAATTCGGCCGTCTCCCGGGAATCGGCCCGAAGTCCGCGCAGCGCATCGCGTTCCACATCCTGCAAACGGAGACATTCGACGTGTCGCGCCTGGCCGAACTCCTCGTCGAGGTGAGGGAGAAGGTCCACTTCTGCGAAATCTGCGGCAACGTCGCCGAACAGCCCACCTGTTCGATCTGCCGTGACCCCCGTCGCAACCCGGCGAGCATTTGCGTCGTCGAAGAGGCCAAAGATGTCGTCGCCATCGAGCGCACCCGCGAGTTCCGCGGCCTCTACCACGTGCTCGGCGGCGCCATCAGCCCCATCGACGGCATCGGTCCCGATGACCTCCGCATCCGCCAGCTCATGCAGCGCCTCGCAGACGGCGTCGTGCAGGAAGTAATCATCGCCACAGACCCCAACCTCGAGGGCGAAGCGACGGCGACCTACCTGAGCCGGCTGCTCACCGTCCTCGAGATTCGCGTCACGCGACTCGCGTCGGGCCTGCCCGTCGGCGGCGACCTCGAGTACGCGGACGAAGTCACCCTCGGCCGCGCGTTCGAGGGCCGCACTGTCGTCTCTCGCTGACCCTCGAGATGTCGCCCGCCCTGCCGTGCGCAGGCGGTCGGGCGCCGTGAGGCACCAGCGCACGTGCGCCGAGTGGATGCTGCACGGATTCCGTGAGGATTGCACCGGGGCATCCGTCACATAGCAAACCCGGCATGCGAGCGCCTTTAGGATGAGATATCGGTCTTGTCCGATCCACCCCCCAGGAGTACACGTGAGCCTTATCGTGCAAAAGTTCGGCGGATCATCCGTCGCGGATGCCGAGAGCATCAAGCGTGTCGCGAAGCGCGTCGTCGAGACGCACAAGGCCGGCAACGAAGTGGTCGTCGTCGTGAGCGCCATGGGCGACACGACGGATGAACTCCTCGACCTGGCCAGCGCCGTCTCTCCGCTCCCGCCCGAGCCGCGCGAGATGGACATGCTGCTCTCGAGCGGTGAACGCATCTCGATGTCGCTGCTCGCCATGGCCATCAAAAACCTTGGCGTTGACTCGCGCTCGTTCACGGGCCTTCAGGCGGGCATGCGCACGGACAAGCACTACGGCTCTGCCCGCATCGTCGACGTCAACCCGGTCCGGGTCCGCCAGGCCCTCGACACGGGGGCAATTGTGATCGTCGCCGGCTTCCAGGGCTTCAACGACGAGACCGAAGACATCACCACCCTCGGCAGGGGCGGGTCAGACACCACAGCTGTCGCCCTCGCTGCCGCGCTTCACGCCGAGGTGTGCGAGATTTTCACGGATGTCGACGGCATCTTCACCTCGGACCCCCGCGTCGTTCCGCTGGCAAAGAAGATCGACACAATCACGAGTGAAGAAATGCTCGAACTCGCCGCAAACGGCGCGAAAGTGCTCTACATTCGCGCCGTCGAATACGCGCGTCGGCACGGCGTGAAACTGCACGTGCGATCATCGTTCAACAACAACGAGGGAACCCTCGTCATCAACCCGAAAGAGGGCGAAGAGATGGAACAGCCCATCGTCACCGGCGTCGCGATCGACCTCACGGAAGCCAAGATCACCGTTGTCGGGGTGCCCGACGTACCGGGCAAGGCCGCGCAGATCTTCAAGATCATCGCCTCGACCGAAGCCAACGTCGACATCATCGTGCAGAACGTCTCTGCCGCAGCGACCGGCCTGACCGATATCTCCTTCACGCTGCCGCAGGACGAAGCGCCACAGGTGATCGCCGCGCTGCTCGAGCGTAAGGACGACGTCGGATTCGAGTCGCTCCAGCACGACGACCAGATCGGCAAGCTCGTGCTCGTCGGAGCCGGCATGAAGGCGAACACCGGCGTGTCAGCTCGACTGTTCGAAGCGCTGCACCTCGCCGGCATCAACATCGAAATGATCTCGACCAGTGAGATCCGCATCTCGGTGATCACCCGCGCCGACAACGTCAAGGAGGCCGCTCGCGTCGTCCACGCGGCGTTCGGGCTCGACAGCGCCACTGAGGCGGTCGTCCACGGCGGAACCGGTCGCTGACCGTTCCCTGCACCCACCAGGCATCGCTCTTTCCGGCGCGGTTTGGGAGAATTGTCCTTTCGTCACACCCGGCTGAAGAAGCCGGCACGCACAGGAGAGAGAACCATGGCCAACGGAGTGAACCTCGGGATCGTCGGAGCCACCGGGCAGGTTGGCGCCGTGATGCGCAGGCTGCTTGAGGAGCGGGAGTTCCCGATTGCCAGCATCCGGTTCTTTGCGTCCGCGCGATCGGCCGGGAGCACGATAACGTTCCGTGGCGAAGACATCACGGTCGAGGATGCCGCAACCGCGGATCCGACCGGGCTCGATATCGCCCTCTTCTCGGCGGGAGCGACAGGCAGCCGCGCCCAGGCCCCGAGGTTCGCGGCCGCTGGCGCTACGGTGATCGACAACTCCAGTGCCTGGCGGATGGACCCGGATGTTCCGCTCGTGGTCTCCGAGGTGAACCCGCACGCCATCGATGAAGCGACCAAGGGAATCATCGCCAACCCGAACTGCACAACGATGGCAGCGATGCCCGTGCTCAAGGTGCTGCACGATGAGGCGGGACTCGAGCGTCTCATCGTGAGCACCTACCAGGCCGTCTCCGGTTCAGGCCTCGCCGGGGCACGCGAGCTCGCCACCCAGGTACGCACCGCGGTACAGGACGAAAACCTGCTCCAGCTCGTGCACGATGGCTCAGCGGTCACGATGCCCGCTCCGACGATCTATCAGCGCCCGATCGCATTCGACGTCGTCCCGCTCGCCGGCTCGATCGTCGATGACGGCAGCAACGAGACCGACGAGGAGAAGAAGCTCCGCAACGAGAGCCGCAAGATCCTCGAGCTGCCCGACCTGCTGGTCTCGGGCACCTGCGTTCGTGTGCCCGTCTTCACCGGCCACTCGCTGTCGATCAACGCCGAGTTCGCGCGCGAGATCACCCCGGAACGTGCGACCGAATTGTTGACGGATGCCGCGGGCGTCGAGCTCGCAGACATCCCGACGCCCCTCGAAGCAGCGGGCAAGGACCCCTCGTTCGTCGGCAGGATCCGCGCCGACCTCAGCGCACCGAAGAACAAGGGCATCGCCCTGTTCATCTCGAACGACAACCTCCGCAAAGGCGCCGCGCTCAACGCTGTGCAGATCGCCGAACTCGTCGCAGCAAAACTCGGGGATGCTGCCCGGGCCTGACCAACGCTGGTCGGCAGCCCAGACCAATGGCGGGGGCGCACCAGGGGTTCCGCATGTTCGTGTCGGGGAGCACCGCGGGAGCTTGCTAGTCTCAGAGCCATGTCACTGCCCCTGACGAAGGCTTCGCCGTCGAGCCGATGGCACCTCGAGCGTTCCGTTTTCCTGTGGCAACTCCTCCTCGCCGGCGCAGTCCTCCTGCTCGTCGGCATTGCTCTGACAATCCCCAGCACCGTTTCGAATCCCGAATTGTTCTTTCTCGGGGTCGCGTTTGTCTTCGTCACGACAGCGGGGGCGGGGGTGGTTCCGTGGGGCAGACTGGGCAAGAAGTGGACCGTCCTCGTGCCCCTGCTCGACATCGTTGCCATCGTCGTGCTGCGGGTGGCGGAACCCGCGCTCGGTGCAGGGCTTTTCCTGGTTTTCCCCGTGCTCTGGATGGCGACATACTTCGGCCTGGCCGGTGCGATCGCCGGACCGGCGATGTCCACGGTCCTGCTCATCGCCGGTCTTTTCGTCGTGCAGGACCCGTCGTCCGGCACGAGAGTGATCGGCGCTCTGATCATCCCTGTCGTGCTGATCTTCGTCTCAACGGCGACCTATATCGGCACGCGAAAGACCCAGGCGCAGCGGGTTCTTCTCCGGCAGCAGGCCGAACTCCTCGAGAGCGCGTTCGATCGGGCACGGCGCGACGAGCGGACCCTCGACCAGGTTATGAATACCGTGTCTTTCGGTGTTGTCGCAACCAACAGGTTCGGGCGTCACACCATAGTCAACCGGACCTACCGGCGCTGGCTCGATGATTTCGGGACGCCATCGTCGTCGTACTTCCCCGCCGTCGGCTATCGCGAGGACGGCGTCACACCACTCCCGGTCGGAGAGCGCCCCCTCGAACGGATGCTGCGTGGCGAGAGTTTTGAGAACCTGATCGTTTGGTACGGCGAGCCGGGGGAGAAGCGACTCGCGCTGGGGATGACCAGTCGCCCGTTCACCAACGCCGAGGGAAAACGCGAGGGCGCGGTGATGGTCTCCCGCGATCTCACCGCAGAGCTCGCCGCGATCCGCGCCCGAGACGACCTCGTTGCATCCGTCTCTCACGAATTGCGCACCCCGCTCACCTCGATCCTCGGCTATCTCGAGCTTGTGCTCGACGGTGATTCGCTGAAGGGGCAGGACAGGGAATACGTGGATGTCGCGCTCAACAACGCGGATCGGCTGCTGTCGATCGTGAGCGACCTTTTGCGCGCCTCACAGAACGAGAACGCCGGGTTCCTCCTGAACTTCGCGCCGACCGACCTGGCGGTTCTCGCCAAGCAGTCAATCCAATCGCTCAAGCCGATGGCGGACGAGCGGCGGATTTCGCTGCTGCTCACCTCCATCGGCTCACCGATCGTCTACGCCGACGAGTTCCGCGTCCGCCAGGTCATCGACAACCTGCTGTCGAACGCCGTCAAGTACAACCACCCGGGAGGCCGCGTGAGCGTGGCGGTCATCGGGGATGACGACGAGGTGGAGATCTTCGTGTCTGACACAGGCAGCGGGATGACGGCCGAGGAGCAGAAGAGTCTGTTCCAGCGGTTCTACCGCGCGGAGTCGGTGCGTAACTCGAGTATTCATGGAACCGGGCTCGGGCTGGCCATCAGCCAGGAAATCGTTGAGGCACACGACGGGAACATACGGATGTCTGCGTCGAGCCCTGCCGGAACCACGATGGTCATCACGCTTCCCCGCGTACCGTCGGAGGCCGAGTGATGCGCGCGTTCATGGGCGGTCCGGTCTCCCTCGACCTGCCGACGCTCCTGTTGGCGACTGGCCTCGTCGTCACACTGTGCGGCACGATCTTCATCCTCAGCACGGTGATGCAGCACAACGATGTTGCCAGCCGGTTATGGTCCGCGGCGTTCATTCTGGGCGTCACGACGATGACGTCCTACGCCGTCTGGGCGGTGGTCCCCGATGCGATGATTTCGGTCGGTATCGGAAACGGTGCCCTGGCCATGTCCATGGGGTTCGTCTGGTCGGGGAGCAGAGCTTTCAACGGCCGAAGGCCCCTGTACGTTGTGAGCATCGCCGGCGGCCTCGTCGTTGTCATCGCTGCCTGGGTCGACGCGGCCGCGGGCGGCTGGGCCGGCGGTCTGGTGTTCCTTCTCGGCGTCACGGTATTTGCCCTGCTCGCCGCTGTCGAGTCGTTCTCGGGCCGGATGCGACGGAGCCTCAACGCACGGATGCTCGCGGTGGTCATGTCGGTGGTTGGCGGTTTTTATGCCGTCCGCGCCGTCGTGTTTGCCTCGAGCGGGCCAGACAGTTTCGTGTTCCGCACGTATCTCGACTCTGATGTGACGACTTTCGTGACTATTCTCTTCGTCATCACGGCGTCGACCTCCATGGCTGTGCTCCGGACCGAAGGCACTCAAACGCGGCGAGCACACCCCGACGCCCCCCGCGAGTTGGGCAGCTTCGCGTCCCCTGACCAGTTTGCCAGCGTCGCTGATGACCGCCTCGAGCGTCTCGAGAGTCCGGGTGAAACCTGCGTGCTCGTGCGGATCGAGATCGACAACCTGGCGGAGATGAACACGGCGTTCGGGCACTCATTCACCGCCACAGCCGCACGTCTGGTCGGCTCGACGCTCCGGGCCGTCGCCCCGGCATCCGCTCTTCTCGGCCACACAACCCGTGCGGGCTTCGACGGTCTCCTGTTTGACGACCTCGACCGTTCCCTGGAGCGAGCACAGCAGATCCGTTCGTTGCTCGTCGATACTCCCATCGATGAATCCCAGGGCCTCAGAGCGAGCGTGACGATCGCGCTCGCTGTTCCGGAGCCAGGTGAGCGGTTCGCCAGTCTGGCCCGGCGAGTGTCGCTGCTCATCGACGAAGGGCGCGCGGCGGGCGGCAACGTGATCGTCGGTCACCCCGAGGAGTACTCCCGTGCATGATGCAGTAATCGTGGTCAGCGTTGCCGTTGTGCTGGCGATTGGTGCCGCGGCCATGCTCAACGTGGCTATGACCTCCAAGGTGAGGCTCATGCAGGCGTGGAGCATGATGTATGTCTTCGCCGCGTTGTGCGTTGTCGCCGCCGCGTTCGCCCCGTGGCTCAGCCCGGAGTCCGCGCTCAACATCGTGCCGAACGTGGCCGCGGTCGGTGCCGTCGGCGGACTCTGGAGCGGGTGCATGGCCTTCAACGCGCGTCGCCCCCGACTTCTCGTCGTCGGCGTGTTCTTCCTGGCGACCGGGGTCGTCACCGCCATTGAGGTCCCCGAGCTCGGCGAATGGGCCGGCGCCTCTGTGACGATGGCGGCCATCATCCTGCTGGCCATCGCCAGCGGCATCGAGAGCCTCAGGGGAGACCTGGCGAAGCGGGTGAACGGCCGTGTCATCACCATCGTGTGCTCGATCGGGGCTGCCTGGACCGCGGCGAGGCTCGCAACATTTGCGATCGCCGGCCCTGATCACCCCGTGTTCGTTGAGTACTTCAACGCGACGACGACGGCGCTCGTCTGCCTCGTCACCTACACGATCGTCGCGTTCACGACGGCCATGCTGGCGGCGGCGCGGATGGGGAATGCGGCTCTTCGAAGCGCAGTCACGACCTTCGCGATGGGGGTCCTGGACTGGCGAGCGTTCGTCCCCGGCGCTCGTGACCGCGTCGCCCGCGTGAAAAACTACGGCGAGAACTCAGCGGTGCTCGTGGTGGAGATCAACGGCCTCGAGGAGATCAACATCACCTATGGCGCCGCGTTCGGGGATGACGTCATCAGGGCACTCGCCGATTTCCTCCGAGAGCAGCTCTATCCAACGACGCTCATCGGGTACCGGGGGGCCGGACGCTTTGCGCTCGTCGGAATCTCTCCCAAGCCACAGGACGGCGAGCGACGTGCACTCGAACTGCTCGACGCTCTCGTCGGTGTGACCGTGGCGGGCAAGAAGGGATTTCGGCTTGGCGTCAGCATCGGCACGAGCGACTCCTTCTCCGAGGAGCACAATTTCGATGCGCTGCTCGAGGCTGCGACCGCTGCCTGCGCTCGAGCGCGTGCTGCCGCGGGCTCGCGGGTCGCGACCTCCGCCGCGAGCAGCGCCTCGTCGTAGCCAGCTGAGGGGGAGGCTGCTCACAAGGAAACCCGAGTGAGGATCAACCGACGTTTGCGACCCCCTCCATGATCAGGCCGGCCCCTCCGAGTATGAGGCCAGCGGCGAGAACAGCCGCCCCGATGAAGAGAAGCACGACAAACCGGTTCGGCTTCTTCGGATCATCGCCGATCGCGGAGAGGAAGAATCCGGCGGGCATCAGGATGGCCGCGGAAAGCACGAGGGTCGGGGCCCACACCACAGGTCCGCTTGCGCCGCTTCCGTCGACGAGGAGGAGCGTGACGAGCCCGAGGATCACGAGAACGCCGGCGTGAGCGTGGCCGGCCCGGTAAAAGCTCTTCTGCAGGTCGTTCGCGCGTTGTCGTCCTCCCACCACCCTGAGGAGGAACACGCCTCCGGATTCGATGGCAACCACGGTGAGGAGGACGATTCCGGCGTTAATGAGGTTTGCTGCGTGCACGGTAGACTCCAAGAGGGATAGTAGGGGTATCCATTTTTGGATACTGAAGCAATCCAACACAAGGGGGAACGTGAAAATTTCTGCTCTCGTTGAGCGAACCGGTGTGCCACGCGCGACAGTGAAGTTCTACCTCCGCGAGGGACTCCTGCCCGCCGGAATCTCCACCGGTGCTACGCAGGCTCAGTACACCGAGGACCATGTGCGGCGCCTGCGGGTGATCAAGGCACTGACCTCGGTTGCGGGTCTTCCCCTGTCCAAAGTGAAAATAGTTCTGGACCTCATCGACAACCCGGGCGACGACCTCTTTTCGTCCCTCGGTCGCGCGGTTGGCAGCCTGCCTCCCTACCGCGATCAGACGGGTCCCGATTATCCCCGGGCACGGGCCGTGCTTGAGCGCCTCGGCCAGGTCTACGACCCGGAGTACGCCGCGACGGCGCAGCTTGAGTACGCGCTCGAGGCTGCGGAAGAGGCCGGGGTAGGGCTGAGCGATGAGCGGCTCGACCTGTACGCCCGGCAGGTCAGGGGTATTGCCGAGTTCGACATGGCGGGTATGGGCGGGAGCGACCTGAGTCCGATCGAGTACGCGGTGCTCGGCACGGCGCTCCACGAACCGGTGATTATTGCCATGCGGCGGCTCGCCCACCAGGACATCGCTGCGAAGCGGTTCGGTCAGGCGCCGGAAGAATCGGGGTAAAGCGCATTCGTCGCATCCGTTCGCGTGTGCCGCGCGTGGCCAGTGGGCCCGCGCTGCCGCCTAAACTAGAAGCATGACTTCCTCCGCCTCGGTCGATGTCGCCCTCATCGGTGGCGGCATCATGAGCGCTACTCTCGCTTCCCTCATTCAGCAGATCCAGCCGGACTGGAAGGTCGTGATTTTCGAGCGACTCGGCGAGGTCGCCCAGGAGAGCTCGAACCCGTGGAACAACGCCGGTACCGGCCACGCCGCGCTGTGCGAGCTCAACTACATGCCGGAGTCGAAAGACGGCTCGATCGACCCGTCCAAGGCGATCAGCATCAACGAGCAGTTCCAGCTGAGCCGGCAGTTCTGGTCTTCGCTCGTCAGGAAGGGCGTGCTCCGGGAGCCGAAGACCTTCATCAACTCCACCCCGCACATGACCTTCGTGCGCGGTGAGAAGGACGTGAACTTCCTCCGCCGCCGCTACGAGGTACTCAAGAAGCAGCCGCTTTTCGAGGACATCGAGTACTCCGAAGACTCGCGGGT
This sequence comes from Mycetocola sp. Y791, assembly GCF_059445325.1. Taxonomy (NCBI): domain Bacteria; kingdom Bacillati; phylum Actinomycetota; class Actinomycetes; order Micrococcales; family Microbacteriaceae; genus Mycetocola; species Mycetocola sp. Y791. The sequence goes on from NZ_JCAIUC010000001.1 coordinate 391,873, forward strand.
CATCCACCAGTGGGCACCCCTGCTCATGAAGAAGCGGCTCAAGGGTGAGCCGTTCGCGGCAACGCGCACGGTGTCAGGGACCGACGTCGACTTCGGAGCGCTCACGTCCCAGCTCTTCGAGTCGGTGACGGATGCCGGGGCGAGACTTCGGCTCAATACCGAGGTGCGCTCTCTGAAGAAGCAGAAGGACGGAACGTGGCTGATCCGTCACCGCGAACTCGTCGGCCGAACCCCCGGACAAACGAGCGCCCGCTTCGTCTTCGTCGGTGCCGGTGGCTGGGCGCTCAAGCTTCTGCAGAAGTCGGGGATCCCGGAAATCAAGGGCTACGGCGTCTTCCCGATCTCGGGCCAGTTCCTGCGCACGGACAACCCTGCGATCGTCGCTGAGCACAAGGCAAAGGTCTACAGCCAGGCCGCCGTCGGCGCGCCGCCGATGTCCGTGCCCCACCTCGACACGCGGGTTGTCGACGGAGACGCCAGCCTCCTCTTCGGCCCATACGCGGGATTCAGCCCGAAGTTCCTCAAGAACGGGTCCATCCTCGACATCGTCACGCAGGTTCGCCCGTCGAACCTCATCCCGATGCTCGCCGTCGCCAAAGACAACCCCAGCCTCATCAGCTACCTCGTCGGCGAGCTCGTCGCGAGCAAGTCGAAGAAGTTCCAGGCGCTGCGTACCTTCATGCCGACCGCGAACCCGAAGGACTGGTACCTCATCACGGCGGGCCAGCGGGCCCAGGTGATGAAAAAGGACGCGAAAAAGGGTGGCGTCCTCCAGTTCGGCACCGAGGTCATCGCCTCGAAAGACGGCACCATCGCCGGACTCCTCGGTGCGTCCCCCGGTGCGTCGACAGCGGTCCCGATCATGCTCGATGTGCTCAAGACCTGCTTCCCCGATGACTTCGAACGGTGGGAGCCGCAGCTCAGGTCGATGATCCCGAGCTACGGTGTCACTCTCAACGACAAGCCTGAGCGCGCGGAAGAAGTCCTCGCCGCAACGGCAGCGGTTCTCGAGCTGACCCGCTAGCCGCAGCCGGGGATCGCTTCGATGTCCTCGAGCGCGCCGGCGTAGCGCGCGTTCGCGGCGACGATGGCCTGCCTGGTCACGTCGATCGACGCACCCGCGTCATATGCGCCGAGTGCGCTGTCCATATCGTTGCGGGCGGCCGCAATCTCGGTGACGGCATCCGTTATCGCCTGCCGTGAACCCTGGCAGTCCTCGAGGGTCTGCGCCGCGGCGGCCAACTGCACGGTGAGCGCCTCGATCTCTTGTTCGAGGGCGTCCTCCCTGCTGCTGGCAGTGAAGACGGATGCCGTCACGACGCTCGCCACGATGGCCGTCGCGAGGCCAGTGACAAGGAGTGTGCCAAGGGAGAACCGCCGTGTGGTTCGGCTGCCCTCTGCGCCGCCGCGCTCCGTCGGCGCTGGCGTTGGCGTTGTCTGGCCGAGCGCATTGCGCGCGTGCGTATCTGGAGCCACCATTCGAGTTCCCCCTCTGACACCTGACAATACCGCGCAACACCGGCGACCTCACGTACCCCGGATGTTTCGGTCAGGTGAAGTTCCGACCGGAGAATGTGACAAATCCTCACTGCGCGCTATGTTGGTAGCGGGCGTGAGTTCTCATCGCCATCAGGCATTCAGAGGAGGATTGTGAACGGGTTGACTGCGCTCACGGCACTGCAGCGAATACGCGACGCTCTGTTCAGCCTCACCGTCCGCTCCGGGTTCCACAGCTTTGGGCGCCGGAGCCGTATTCTCCTGCCGTTCCGGGTGGCGCACGGTGAGAAGATCGCGATCGGTGATGGCTGCCTGATCGGCTCCAACTCGTGGTTCATGATCCCCGTCGAGGACTCGCCGTCCCCGACGATCGTCATCGGCGACAGGGTCCGCATGAACCAGACGCAGATCTCTGCCGTGTCGAGCGTCGTCATCGAGGATGGTGTGGCGATCGCGCGCGGGGTGTATATCTCCGACCACAGCCACGGCTTCGAGCTGCCCGACGTCTTCATCCGTGACCAGCCGCTCGACCGGGTCGCCCCCGTCCGCATCAAGCGGGGCGCCTGGATCGGTCAGAACGCGATAATCATGCCTGGCGTCACCATCGGAGAAGGGGCCGTCGTCGGTGCCCTCAGCGTTGTGCGCACCGACGTTCCAGCGCGAACCGTTGTCGCAGGCATCCCCGCCCGCATCATCCGCTCCCTGCCGGGGGCCGTCGCAGCGACGGAGTACAGCTCGTGAGCACAGCGCCGCACGATGTCGTCTTCACCTTCAGCTACGAGACCTGGACGGATGCCGTCAGTCGCGGCATGATGCGTCCCCCCGACCGGCTGCTGTCGCGGTTGCTCGAGAGCCCGGCGGTCGACAGGCTTCTCGTAGCCAACCCGTACCGATGGTTGCCATCGCACGCGGTGAGGGCGCTGTCGCGATCCCAGTCTCCGTTTCCTGCGACGCCGAAGCGCATGCTGCAGTCTCCCGTGCGCCTGCGGCGCGCCGATGGGATCTCGATCCCCAGCCTCGAGCGCGACTACCGCGCCTACGACCGGGTGCTGCGGCGTGCTTCCGCCCAACTCGGCCAGTCGGCGCCCGTGACCATTTCAGCGAACCCCATCATCGCCGGCTTTGCGCCGCTCGAGTGGGCGTCCGGCGTCACCTTCTACGCCAGGGATGACTGGCTGAGCTCGCCGGCACGCCAGGAGTACTGGCCCGCGTACCGGGAGGCCTACCGCCGGATCGCCGAGCGCGGTCTGGGAGTGGCGGCCGTGTCTGAAGAGGTGCTCGAACGGATCAACCCCCGAGGTCCTGGCGTCGTCGTCCCCAACGCGGTCGAGCCGGCTGAGTGGGAGGGGCATGTTCCCCCGGAGCCGGAGTGGCTGTCCGGGATCCCCGGGCCGCGTGCACTGTACGTCGGAACGCTCGACACGCGCCTCGATGTCGAGGGTCTGGCCGCGCTGGCTCGCCGCCGCCCTGACCTGTCGATCATCCTCCTCGGGCCGTTGCCCGATCCCGGGTATCTGGCCGCGATCGATGGCATCCGTTCGATTACCGTGCGTCCGAAGGTGGGCAGAACCGAGCTCGTTGCCACCATGCGCAACGTTGACGTGTGCCTGCTCGCTCACCGCGTGACGAGGCTCACTGAAGCGATGAGCCCGCTCAAGGTGTACGAGTATTTGGCGGCAGGCAGTCCGGTGCTGGCCGTTGACTTGCCGCCGGTGCGTCACATCGACGAGCGTGTGCTGCTCACCAGCTCGGTCGCCGATTTCGCCGATCGGCTCGATGAGGCGCTGGCGCTCGGGGCCGCGTCAGCGACAGAGCGACAGCGGTTCCTCAGCGAGAACTCGTGGCAGTCGAGGCACGAAACCATCCTCACGACGGCGTGGGCGGCGGCGGGGTTGACGTACCCGGCGATCCAGTTCGGCAGGTCGGGGTCTGCTTCCGCAGCGCCAAGGGGACAGCGGTGACGGTCGAGGTCGTTCACTGGAACCCGCGCCGTCCGGTCTTCCGCGGGCGTTTGGGCAGGCTTGTGCCCGTGAAGCGGGCCGTGGGTAACTTTGGTGACCTGCTCGGCCCGATGGTCGTGGAACGGATGCGGGAACGCCTCGGTCTCGATATCCATGCCGGGCTTCCCGACCGCCGGTTGCTGACGGTGGGTTCGATCCTGCACTACGCGAGGAATTCCGACGTCGTGTGGGGGAGTGGGATCAACGGCAAGGTCGACCCGTCGTGGGCGACCCTCCACTCCCTCGACATCCGGGCGGTCCGTGGGCCGCGCACTCGCGCCCGGCTGCTCGAGCACGGGTTCGCCGTGCCGGAGGTGTACGGCGACCCTGCGCTGCTTCTGCCGACTCTCTTTCCCGAGTTGTCCGACTGGGCAAGCGAACCCCGGCGGTACGGCGTCACCGTCATTCCCAACCTTCATGACCTCCGCGATCTGGCGGGGCGGCCGAACGTCGTGTCGCCCCGGGCGCCCGCCTGGCGCGTGCTGGAGCGGATAGCCCGCAGCGAACTTGTTGTCGGTTCGAGCCTGCACGGCATCATCGTCGCTGAATCGCTCGGTATTCCGGCGCGGCTCGTGGCCCCGGCGAAGGAGAACCTCTTCAAGTACCGGGATTACTTCGAGGCGACGGGCCGCACTGAGCTGCCCCTGGCTCCGACGGTGGACGTCGCGATCGAAGCCGGCGGCGCCCCGGGGGCGACCTGGGACCCGCTGCCGTTGATGAACTCGTTTCCCGCCGAATTGTGGCCTCGCGTGCTCTGACGCTGCCTGATGTGCGACCCCAGATGTCGGGTTCGTAAACACGAAAGAACGTTGGGTTACACCTCCCCGAAAAAACCTGACGAAACCTCACTTTTGCGCTAGCGTGAGAAACAGTTCTCGATGCGGCCCTGAACCGCGTCATCTTTGCCCACGATGATTGGTTCTCACTCATGCGCAGTACGTTTGCGACGACTCGGAAAAGTGCGCTGCTCGCGCCGGAACGGTCGATCGACGCTGTCGCAGAAGAGGTGCGCCCCGCCGACCGGACACCGGGGGAAGTCCGGCTGGATGGGGGGCCGGCTGAGGACACGGCCCCGCGCGTTCTGCCACAGCCGCTCAAGCTTCGCTGGCCGACCCGGTATCTCCTCGCGACCACTCTCACCGACGCCGGTGCCGTCCTCACGGCACTCCTGCTCGCCCAACTCGTGAGGTTCGGCCCTGACAGTCTCCGGATCTCCGAGGGCGGGATCGAGTACGGCGTGATCGCCGTCGTTGTCGCCCTGGTGTGGCTCATCGCCCTGTCGGCGACCCGCTCACGCGCCCCGCGCCTCATCGGTGTCGGGCTCGCTGAATACCAGCGCGTCGCCAACGCCACTCTCATCACGCTCGCCCTTCTTGCCACTGTCGCGTTCCTGTTCCAGATCGACCTGGCCCGTGGCTACCTGGCGGTCGCCCTGCCCGCTGGCCTCGTCCTCCTCCTCGCCGGGCGAAAGTTCTGGCGGGTGCGGCTGACGAAGCTGAGGCGCAGAGGCCGCTGCCTGACCGGTGCTCTCGTTGTGGGGTCGACGAGGGACGTACGCGAGGTGATCGACCAGCTCCGCGCTACCCTCACGGCTGGGTATCGACCAATCGGCGTTGTGATCACCGACAGGACGGCATCCGTTTTCGAGGGATTGCCCGTCATCCCGCTCGATGCTCTTGCGGAAACGTCCCGCTCGTCGCGCACCAAGGCGGTGATGGTCGCCGGGAACCTGCCGGGCGGCAGCGACCAGTTGCGACGGATCGGGTGGTCGCTCGAGAACTCGAGCACCGAACTGATCCTCGTCTCAAGCCTCACCGACGTCGCCGGCCCGCGCATCCACATGCGCCGCGTCGAGGGACTGCCGATGGTGCACGTGCAGCTGCCCAGGTACACCGGTTTCAACCACTGGATGAAGCGCCTGATCGACGTCGTCGTTGCGGGTATCGCCACGGTGCTTCTGCTGCCGGTGTTCGCCGCAATCGCGCTCGCCGTGTACCTCGAGGACGGCGCTCCTGTGCTCTTTCGCCAGCGTCGCGTCGGTGTGGGCGGGTCGTCGTTCACGATGCTGAAGTTCCGGTCGATGGTGCCGGATGCCGACGCGAGGCGTGCCGAGATCTCGCACCTCGACGAGGGCAACGGTGTGCTCTTCAAGGTGCGAAGCGACCCGCGCGTCACCCGGGTCGGGTCGTTCATCCGACGATTTTCACTCGACGAGCTGCCCCAACTGGTCAACGTGCTGCGCGGGGAGATGAGCCTCATCGGGCCTCGCCCCCCGTTGCCGGCCGAGGTGGACCGGTATGAAGACGCCGCCGCGCGTCGCCTGCTCATCAAGCCAGGGATCACTGGGCTGTGGCAGGTCTCCGGGCGCTCGAACCTGAGCTGGGAGGAGAGCGTGAAGCTCGACCTCTATTACGTGGAGAACTGGTCAGTGACCGGGGATTTGATGATCCTGCTCCGCACCGTCCGTGCCGTTTTGAGGAGGGAGGGCGCGTACTAGCAATGTCCGTTTTCAGTTGTGCTCATTCGGGAGGTCGCAATGTCTCAATATCTGTTCGTCTGTTCGGGCGGAGGGCACCTTAAACAGCTCCACACCCTTGCCCGCCGTATCGGTATCCCACCGGAGGACCAGTTCTGGTTCACCTTTGATAACGGGCTCAGCCGTACGCTCACCGACGGCACCGACCGGGTCTTCGCCAGGTTCGCTGCCCCGCGTGACGGATTCAACATCCTGAGGAACGCTGTGCTCGCCGCGAAGGTCATGGCGCAGAGGGACTTCGCCGCGGTGATCAGCACCGGCTCGTCGCCCGCGGTCTCAACGTTCCCCGTTGCCCTTGCCCGCGGTATCCCGTGCCACTACATCGAGAGCGCGGCGCGAGCGGAGGGGCCATCGCTCAGTGGACGGATTGTGGCCAGGATGCCAGGGGTCAAGACGTATTCGCAGTACCCCGTCTGGGCGAGCGACAGTGAATGGGCGTACCGCGGCAGCATCTTCGACGAGTTTGCGCCTGGCCCCAACCGTCCGGAGCGGCCCATCCGGAGGGCGGTGGTGTCGCTCGGCACCCAGGAGTCATACGGGTTCGACCGGTTGTTCCAGAAGCTGGTGCCGCTGCTCGACGGCTGTGAGGTGCTGTGGCAGGTCGGCGCAGCGGATGTCTCGGCGTACGGAATCGACGGGCGAGCGAGCGTGCTGCACTCGGAGCTCGCTCGAGCGGTTGCCGAGGCCGATGTGGTCGTTGCCCACGCCGGAACCGGGGCGGCGCTGACCGCCATCGAGGCGGGCAAGGTCCCGGTGCTTGTGCCGCGGCTGGCGCGCTTCGGGGAGCACGTGGACGACCACCAGATTCAGATCGCGGCCGAACTCTCGCGGCGTGGCCTCGCTATCGATTGCCCGCCCGAGCGACTTGACTTCGCGACGCTGGTCGCGGCATCCGTGCGCACGGCGCAGCGGGTGGAACCGCCGAGCTTCGACCTCGATGGACTGGTGCCGGCGGCGATGGCAGTTCTGTAGGACCAATCCTGCCGGTCGGGCGTCGTGTGCGTTCCGGCCGGAGGGGCAGGCGGCCCGGACCATCCCGAAGGCCGGGCCGCCGTCCACCCCCCTCGTCCATCCTCCTTCGTCCCCCGCGCCGCGGGAGGCGGTGCCGCCTTGCCGCGCGCCGTGCTGCGGCCCGCCGACGCGATTCTGGCGCTCGGGTGACACGTGATGTGGGTGTCGCGACGGCGCACCCGCACAAACTGTCACTCCACCCAGCTCGCCGTCCGTCTGGCGGCCCTGCCGTTGCCGGTGTCGGCACTTGGGTGACACGTGATGTGGGTGTTGCGACCGCGCACCCACACGAACTGTCACTCCAACCGGCCCGTGCTTCCGGTGGCGGCACTTGGGCGACACTTGATGTGGGTGTCGCGGCCGCGCACCCACACAAACTGTCACTCCAACCGGGTTGCCCGTCCACAGCGGTGTCGGCGCTCGGGTGACACTTGATGTGGGTGTCGCGACTGCGCACCCACAGCATCCGTCACACCAACGGTCAGGAGCGGGACAAGCCCGAAGAGGCCGCCGCGTCCGCGGCTGTTTCTCGCCTGTGGATAACCCTCACGCGGCTGTCGCGAGTGCGCGACCATCGACGCATGACGAGAAGGCAACCACTTCCGGCGGTCGCGCGCACCGGCCCTGTCAGCGTGAAGGCGGCCCGGGAGCTTGGGGTCTCGCCAGGCAGGTTGAGGGCTTCGGACCTCGAGTCTCCCTTTCGGGGAGTGCGGGTGCCAGCGCCCATGGTCGCCGAGCCACTGGCGCGGGCGAAAGCACTAGCCACTGTCCTCGAGAACGGCCAGTTCTTCAGCCATCAGACGGCCGCTCTCATTTGGGGGATGCCATTGCCCTGGGCTCTCGGCGCAGCTCCGGTGGTTCACGTCTCCGCGTTCAAACCGAATCGACCGACACGGCGCGCGGGCACCGTCGGGCACCACCTCAAACCAGGAACCGCAACGACGAGAGAGTGGCTCGGCCTGCCGGTGGCCTCGCCGGCGACGACCTGGACGCAACTGGCGAGCGCATTAACCACTTACGAACTTGTGGCGGTCGGCGATTTCATCCTCCGCGGTGTGGATCCGCTCGAGAAGTACGGGTACCGACCCGTGTACACCCCGCTCGCCACCCGGGCGGAGCTCGAGACGGCCACCAGTTGGTGCCGTCGCCGCGGGGCCGCGAAGCTTCGGGAGGCACTGGATCGCATCAGAGAAGGGGTCGAGTCACCGAAGGAGACGGTACTGCGCCTCACGCTCGTGGATGCCGGCCTCCCGGAGCCGGAGATCAACGCGAACATCTATACGGCCGGCGGGACGTTCCTTGGACGGGCGGACCTCGCCTATCCCGAGTACAAGGTCATCGTCGAGTTCGACGGTGAGCAGCATAGGGAGAGTCGGTACCAGTTCGATCGGGATATCGACCGCATCGACCGGTTCGTGGAGCACGGATGGCGCTTCATTCGCGTTCGGGATTCGTTGCTCGGCTCGAATCCGACAGAGGTCGTGCGCCGCGTGAGAGTCGCGCTCATCGCGCGCGGCTGGTCGCCGGATGCCTGAACCCGCCTGAGACTATCGGGCCGGCACGGATGCGTGTGGCGCGCGCTCCTGCTGTCACGCGGGCGCCGCGACGTTCGGGTGACAGTTGTGGTGGGTGCTGGGGCGGCCCACCCGCGGGAAGTGTCACTTGGGTGGGCGGCCCGATGGCTGGTGGGGACGTGGTGTCGACATCCGGGTGACGGTTGTTGTGGGTGCCGGGGCGGCGCACCCACTGAAAGTGTCACTCCGGCGGGCGGGCGGGCGGCTCGAGGCGGCGGGGAGGTGGTGTCGACGTTCGAGTGACAGTTGTGGTGGGTGTTGGGGCGGCCCACCCGCGGGAAGTGTCACTTGAGCGGGCGGCCCGGGGTGGTGGGGTCACTTGGGCGGGCGGGCGGCTCGGGACGGAGGGGAGGCGGTGTCGACGTTCGAGTGACAGTTGTGGTGGATGCTGGACCCGCGCACCCGCGGGAAGTGTCACTTGAGCGGGCGGCCAGGGGCGGAAGTGTCACTCGAGCGGGCGGCTCGGGGACGTGGTCCCGACGTTCGAGTGACGGTTGTGGTGGGTGCTGGGGCGGCGCACCCACAGGAAGTGTCACTCGAGCAAACCCGGAACGCCGCGCTGCGAAGACTCCCGGCTACCCCGCCGCCCCCGCCACCTCAGCGGGGAGCGGTCGCCCGTCGATGTCGGCCCTCGCCGGCACGTGGGGGCCGGCCGGACTGATCGCCGCACTGCCCGCATCCCGAAGATGAAGGTCGCCGGCTTCCTCATCCACATAGAGCACATCCCCTGTGCGGTTGCCCCCGGCGCCCACGGCATCCGGTTCTGAACACGACTTCTCATTCCACTTCTCGACAATCGAGTTCGTCATCGGGCTCGAACAGTCGGCGAGGTAGGCCACAATATTGCGATCGAAAACAAGCCCAGGCAGCGGGTCGAGCCGCAGCGATCCGCCCGAGAACGAGTTGTTTCGCACGACCAGGTTCTTCGTCTTGGCGTAGCGCAGGTCGGCAGCAGACCCGCCCTGGCAGTCATCGGTCTTCACGATGCACCCCTGCACAAAGTTCGACTCGATCAGGATGTTCTTCATCCCGGTGCCCTTGCCCGACGACAGGATGATGCCGGCGTTGTAGCAATTGCTGAGCTTGTTGGCCCGAAGCGTCACATTCGCGCTGTCGAAAATCTGCACGCAATCCGCGTGCAGCCCGTTGTCCTTGTTCTGGTCGAAGTCGCGCACCTCGTTGTTCTCGATCAGAACATCGGATGCTCCCCCCACCTGGATTCCATCAACGCTCGATCCACCCTCGAAGAGGCTGTCGCTGACGGTGACATGCTGCGACCGGACGAACAACCCGGTTCCAGAGAGGTGCACGTTCTCGAGCCGGGTGTCGACGGCCGGCTTGTTCACGAACATCACACCGGTGACGGTGATGCCGCGCCAGGTCACCGACGGGATCCCCACCTCGAGCCTGTCGAATGTGGGCGTCGCGCCCGCGGCAGGAGCGACGACCACAGCGGAACCGAGCGACGCGAGGTTGTCGATGCCCGTGAGGTTCTTGCTGCCGTAATTGCCGTCGGCCAGGGTGATGACGCTGCCGGCGCCGGCCTTGCCAAGCGCTGTCTCAAGGGAGCACGGTGACCCGGTCGAGCACGCCGATCCCGATCCCTTCGGCGCGGCGGCCAAAGCATTCGAGCTGTCGAGCCTTCCGGTCGATGCCAGGCGCGATCCCGTCGCGCCCGGCGGGTCGAGAACGGTGCTCGACGCGTCGACCGCGCCGCCGTCGACGCCGGTGCCTGAAGACGTGGCGAGCTCACCCGAACTGGTGATCACGTCCCACGCCACGGCGGCAAGCTTCTGCTGCCCGAGCGTCGATGGGTGGAAGAAGTCGATCGACGAGACGTCGTCGCCGGTGAATTCGAGTTCGAACGCAGCGTCGCCATCCCAGATGCAATGCGGATGCGTGGCGCACGCGTCGGCGAGTACGCCGTTGAATTTCTCGATGAGGGCGGAGATCGACGCTCGGCGGTCGACATCGGCCGGTTCGCTGCTTGTCGCGTTGAATAACAGCGAGCGGCACTGCGCGATTTTCTTCCAGGTGGCGACCGCCGTCGGGTCGTCCTTCTTGGCATCGATGAGACGGACGAGGTTCGGCAGCGAAGACACATACACGCGTGCGTCGGGGAGCCCGGCGGCGAGGGTGTCGAATGCCGCCGTGACGTTCTCAGCGAACGCGGCCTCCGGTGTCATGTCGTCGTAGGACGGGGCGCAGACATCGTTCGCGCCGATGAGTACGGTGACCAGGTCCGGGCCCAGCTCCACGGCTCTGGCCGCCTGGTCCGGCAGGCTTTCGACGCCGGCGCCGTCACCGGCGAGAATCTCGGTGGTGGGAACGGCACCGCTGGTCTCCGCCACCCTGGAGGCGAGTGACTGCACCATCGGGTCGGTTCCCGTCGCCCACGACGCTTCCGGGCAGTGGCCGCCGCCGTCGCAGGCGTTCACGCCGAGGCTCATGGAATCGCCGAGCGACGCGATCGCCGAAATCTCGAACGGTGCGGATGCCGTGGACGGTGGCGGAGTCGGCGCTGGTGCCGGTGCCGAACATCCCGCGAGCACGAGAGCCGCTGCGATGCCGGCCATCAGCATCCGAACGGCTGGAATCCTTGATGGGTGTCTCACGCTGACGTCCCCCGATCCTTCGCCGATGTGGCCGGCGTTGTAGCCTGCGCTGCCACCGGCGAAACCTGTGGTGTCCCCGCGGGTCGGCGCTCATCGTCGTCGCGGCCTGTGTCGTCAACGCTATCCGCGGACTCCGCCGGGGGCTGTGGTTTGCGGGTTTTCTTCACGAACTCGATGATCTGCGCCAGGTCGCGCCGATAGGCGGGGATGACCATGGCGAGACCGAGCGGAACCAGTCCAGCCACACCGCCAACCAGCACCTGGAGGATCGCCGGAAGCGCGAGCAGCGTCGTCGCCCACGCCGCTCCGAAGGCGAACGGCACGAGCAGGGCGGGCCGAAGCACGGGCAGGACGACATCGCGCCCGGTGACGAAGGTGCCGCGGATCGCCCAGGCGAACCCGGGAACGAGAACCGCGAGCGACACGAGGCCGTACGCGAGGGCGAGCCCGTCGACCCCGTTCCACCACAGCCCGACGAAGAACGAGGCGATGATGATCGGCCGCGAGACGATGTAGTAGACCAGTTGCCGGTGCGCACGACCGAGCGAGATATAGATCCAGCCCTGCACGTTGCCGATGGCCTGCGCAACGCCGGCGATGGTGAGCAGCGCGAAAATCGACGCCGTGGCATCCCACTGCGGACCGAGAAGCAGCAGGACCAGCGGATGCGCCAGCGCGGCGGCGATCGCGAACGCGGGCAGCGTGAGGTAGGCGATCACCATCAGCGAGGCGCGGACGTATCGCCGGTAGCGCGGCCCGTCATCCTGCAGGCGGCTCAGCACGGGCAGCGCGACACGGCCGAGCGGTCCGTTGAGCTGCTGGAGCGGGAGCATGAAGAGTGCATATGCCCGCGAATACTGGCCGAGTACGTCCGAGCCGAGTTGGCGGCCGATCACGACGTTGTCGACGTTGCGCGCCAGGTAGTTGAGCAGTTGCACGCCGAAGATCGAGCCACCCGTGGTGAGGAGGGGAAGTACCTCGCGGTCGACGTGCGGTCGTCCCCAGTGGGGGCGGGCCGCGACCCACAGCGCAATCAGTCGATACACGCTCGCCGCTCCGGTGAAAACGACGAGCGACCAGACACCCCAGCCAGCGAGGGCAGCGGCGATGGAGAGTGCGACGCCAAGCGCCATGGAGATTACGTCGATGCGCGCGAGCACGCCGAACTTGAGGTCGCGCTGAACCTTCGCCTGCAGCGGCATCGCGAGGCCGTTGATCAGGAGGGTCGGTGCGACGGCGATGCTCAGCAGCACGAGTCGTTGCTCGTCGTAGATCGACGCGATCAGGGGAGCCGCGAGGGCGATGAGCGCGGTGCCGATCACGCCGACTCCGGCGCTGAGCCAGAGCACGCTCGACCAGGTCCTGTCGTTGAGCTTCTTCGCCTGGATGATGGCGCCGGTCATGCCGAAGTCCCGGACGAGGTCGGCGATGCCGACGATGGCCATGATCATGGCGATGAGTCCGAAGTCGGACGGATCGAGGAGTCGAGCGAGGACAACCGTGGACACGGTCTGCAGAATGGTCTTCGACCAGGTTCCGCCCATCGTTACGAGGACGCCGCGGCTGGCCTGGTGGCCGAGCCGGTCATTCGCTGACGCGGATGTTGCCGAGGACGCCGGCGCCTCAACGCGCGGTGCCGACGCCGGAGCCGTTGGTGTGCGGGGCGGCCTCATGCGCGGCTCGTTTCGTCTCGGTTCCAGCCGGGCAGCCGACCGCGTCGTTCCGACAGCGCCGCGAGAACGAGAGGGACGCCGTACCCGACGCAATAGACGAGGAACGACGGCCACAGGGGCGGGCGAACGGCGACCCGAGCCAGGAGGTGGCGGTAGCCCGACGCGGCGGCGGGTTTCGGGAGGTGGATCGGGGGGTCCGGCGGGAATGGGTGGCCGGGTGCCGGGTTTTTCCTCCCGAAACGTCGTCCGGGCGCCGGGGTGGACGCCAGTGCCGCGCCGGTCAGTGCCTGGGCGGTGGTCGGTACAGCGCCGGTCTGTGCCGCGTCGGAGGCGCCCGCTGTGGCGCCGGGCACCGGGTCGGCGGCGGGTTTCGGGAGGTGGATCGGGGGGTCCGGTGGGTATGGGTGGCCGGGTGCCGGGTTTTTCCTCCCGAAACGTCCTCCGGGCGCCAGGGTGGACGCCGGTGTAGCGCCGGTCTGTGCCTGGGCGGCGGTCGGTGCAGCGCCGGTCTGTGCCGCGTCGGAGGCGCCCGCTGCGGCGCCCGTCTGTGTCGGAACGGAGGCGCCCGCTGCTGCGCCCGGCACTCCCGCGATCCGCGCCACCTCGGCGCGTCGGCGCAACTGTCGGTTTCCCGCGGCGATGCGTGTTGCCCTGCGGATGTGAGCCCGCAGCGTTGCGGGCGCGCGAACGACGAACGTCTCATCGAGGGTCAGCCGCTCCGACGGTGAGAACAGTTGCTGGACGAACCTGTCGTCGGCGATGACATCGGGGAAAGCGCCGAAGCGCGCCCGTCCCTCGGCTGACAGGGCGTAGATGCCGGATCCGACGTGACCGGCCAGGCGGTAATCGCTGAGTTCCCAGATTCGGTAGTGGGCGCGGGCAGCCCAGCTCGCCGCCGACGTGTCGACCGAGAGCGTCGGTGCCGCGACGAGGGGACCGCCCGGCGCGCTGAGGGCGGCGGCGAGGGCGTGCAGCGTCGCGGCGGAGACGACGACGTCCGCGTCGACATAGGCACGCGGATAGTGGTCGCCGGCAATCGCGTCACCGGCGTTCAACGCAACAGTCTTCGAGGGCTCAGCGGTCTCGACCACGCGCACACCATCACCGCCTGCCGCCCGCGCCACAGCGACGGTGTCGTCGGTGCACGCGTTGGCGGAGACAATGACGCGAAGGTCGGCATCCGCCCGGAGTTCGCGGAGCAGACGGGGGAGGACCGCCGCTTCATTGTGTGCCGGGATGATGACGCTCATCCCGGCACCGGACGCCCGCGGCGCGCTCACGCGAGCTCCCGCCGCCGTCGCGGCCGTAGCCCGTCGAGAGGGCGTGACCGGGCCGGCACCTGCCCCGATGCCGACCCGGCCACAGTGTTTCGCGTCGGTGCTTCCGTGAGCACCCACGCGCCGACCCCAAGCAGCATGAACAGCAGCATGAAGGTCTGGAAGAATCCGAACGCGTCGTAGAAGAACATCGCCGTGCCGTAGCCGGCAATCGAGATGGCCAGCGCGAGAGCGAGCGCCGCGTACTGCGGCGAGTGCGCTGGGCTGAACGCGTATGCGACAAGCCGTGACGCCGGAATGAGGAGCAGGGCGAGCACGCCGATCACACCGAGCGCGCCCACCTCCATGAGCGTTCCGAGCCACTGGTTGTCGAGGATGAACGAGTTCGCCGTGTCGCCGATGACGATCCGCGAGCCCAGTCCCGATCCGAAGAACGGCTGTTGCGAGACGATCTCGAGCGCGGGGTCGAGGTCGGCGAGGCGGCCGGCCCCCGTGAACCCCGGCGATGTTTTTTGAGAGGCGATGAGGGCCTCCGGGTCGAGGAACCCGCCAAACATGGCCTCGAATGGTTTCGGGATGATGGCGGCCGCGACCACGACGGCGGGCAGGGCGAAGCTCGCGAGCACAATCCCGAGGATCGGCCTCGTGATCAGGATGATCAGGAACATGACGGCGAGCGTGACAACGGCGGTGCGCGAGACGGCTGCGGCGATTCCGAACAGCTGGAGCGCAACGATACCGCCGAAGAAGATCTTGCGGTTGTAGATGTTGTGTGGCCAGGCCGCGTACTTCGCCAGGTAGAGCGCGAGCGGGATGAGCATGCACAGCATGACGCTCAGCGCGATCGGATGCTGCGCTGACGCATACGCGCGAGCCCCGCCAGCGCGTAATGCCTCTCCTCCGTCACGCAGCAGCTCGAGCGGCAGGACGCTCGAGAGCTTCATGAATACGTTCTCCCTCGTGACCTTCTCGACGAGAGCGAAGAAGCCCACGATTCCCGAGAAGATGACGAGGGCGGTGAGCAGTGTGTTCACGGTCCGGGCAGAGCGCAGCAGCTGGCGGGTCAGGTAGAGCAGCGCGACGACGATCGCGTAGTTGCCGAGGGCGCCGATCGCTCCGGATGCCAGGCCCTCTTCGGTGAGAATCGTCGCGTTGACGGCGACAGACACGATCATGGTGATGAGCCAGATGAGGAGCGGAGCGCCGAAGGCGATCGGGCGCCAGGTAAAGCGCGGGTCGATGAGGAGGGCCACCCCGACAGCGACGATGAGCAGCACGATCACGGCGCGATAGGGCTCGAGGGCGAACGACAGCGGGATCGGGATCGCGTACCGCCGAACGGGAATGAACAGGACAACGGCAGCGAGGACGGTGAGCGCAATTCCTGAGCGGCTCGGCCGGAAGCTCAGTACGGCGTCCCTCACGCGCTCGCCGATCATCGCCATCTGGCCTGCATCGTTCGCGGGGGCCGGCAGTTGCGGCACGCCGCGCTCTGCCGGTGTCGGTGGGGCGCCTGGCCCAGGGAGGGTCGTCGTCATGACGGCCTAAACGTATGCGTGAGTGTCGTCGGACCGCTTGTGCTCGTCGTGATCCGGGTCTCCATCACCGACAGGCTGCCCGGCGCCGTCGGCGTCCGTTGGCGTCGATGTTCCCCTCGCCCCTGCGGTCACCGATGATCCCGTGTCGATCGACGACGAATCGCTGTCGTCATTCTTTCCTGCGGCGCTTACGGCCTGGGATCGGCGGGATGCTGCGCGTCGTTTTTCGCGGCTGATCCGGATGTTGTACAGCACGAAGATCAACGCGACCACGAGGATCAGGACGCCGAAAGCGGTGAGCACGACCGGGATCAGCGGATTGCTACCTTCGACCTCGGTCGCTTCGCTCTCGCGCAGTGTCTGCAGCTGAACCCGCTCGCCCTCCGGCACCGCGGTGGTGTCCTGCTCCGCCCGCACATACTCCTGGAAGACCGTGTTGGCCGCCCGCGAGATCTCCTCGGCACGGCCGGGGGAATTCGCGGAGCCGACGATGTCGAGAATCGGCAGCGTGAGGCGGCCGGGGAACTGTTCGTCTCCGGCTGGCTGGGTCGTGCGTCGAACCGCTGTGACCTGTTCTTCGTCGGAAAGCGGCCCGACGACATCCTCGACCATGGCACGGATCTCCGAGCCGGACACGATGTATGCGTAGACCACCGTGGTGGAGACGAGGTCGCGGGTGACATCCGGAGCGACTCCCTCCTGCACGGGGGCACCGGGAATCACTGACTGGTAGAGCGGCTGCTGCGGGCTGCCGACGAGAACCGTCGTCGACGCCCTGTAGGTCTGGACGGCGCGCGGCTGCAGCTGCCCGTCAACGTAGCTGTATCCGACGATCCCGCCCACAAAGCCGGCGACGATCAGCCCAACGAGGAGCAACCACTTGTAGCTCCAGAGGACTCGAAGGTAGAGAGGAACATCCATGCTTATCGACTTTCTGCTTGGTGGGACACGGATGTCCCGCGGGTGGGCGAACCGCTGTGTCCTCTTCCATCGTGGACGCGCGTTGTAAAATTGAGGAACCCTCAGTATTACGAGTATATTAACAATCGATCGGCCACGGTCAAACACGCCATCAGTGCTTGTAAATTTCGTGACAGATACTCACGTCCCCTCCTGGGATGCGAAGAGCGCACCTGGCCCGAGCGGGGAGGAACATGACGAGGCAGACCGATGGTCAGCGCCCCGCGCCGCAACGCGGTGGTGACGCGCTCCGCGTGCTGTACAGCTTCCCGCACGCCATCGGCAGCCAGGGCATCGGTGAAACCGCGTGGAATCAGGTAAATGAACTCATTCGTGCCGGGCACCACGTCACCCTCGTGACCGCGAGCGTAGCCCGTCCCATTCTCCGGTTGACGGCGCTCGAGCAGACCCTCATCGTCGGTGGGCGGCGCGTACCGCACCGGGCAATCGGTCGAATGCGGGCGTTCGGATGGCACGATCTTCTTGCCGCGCGCCTGTTGCAGCGCGGAACCTTCGACGCCGTCCACGCCTGGCCGCTGGCATCCTCCCGTACCCTGCACGCCGCACGCGCCAAGGGCGTCGCCGGACTCCGGGAGGTGCCGAACACGCACACGGCACACGCCTACGACGTCGTTGGACGCGAATACGCGAGACTCGGCCTCTCCGTGCCGAACGGCTGGTCGCACCAGTTCGACGGTGAGCGGCTCGTCATCGAAGACCGCGAGTACGCCGCGGCACACGGGTTGCTCGTGCCGTCGGATGCCGTCGCAGACACCTTTCTGTCCAGGGGATTCGACGCATCGCGGCTTGTGCGCCACCGTTACGGGTTCGATCCCGCCACGATCCGGGTTCCGGCCCGTGACGAGACGGCGAGGCCATTCACCGCGGTCTTCCTCGGCAGGTGCGAACCCCGCAAGGGGCTCCACTACGCGCTCGACGCGTGGCTTTCCTCGAGGGCAAGCGAGTCGGGGAAGTTCCTCATCTACGGCGACTTTGTACCGGGTTATCGGGAGCTGCTCGCGCAACGACTGGCTCACCCATCGGTTGAGGTGAGGGGGTTCACCGACCGGCCGGCCAGGGCGTACGCGCAGGCGGATGTTCTGTTGTTGCCGTCGGTCGAGGAGGGCAGCGCGCTCGTCACCTACGAGGCGCAGGGCGCCGGGGTGATTCCGCTGGTCTCGCAGGCGAGCGGTGCGGTGGTTCAGCACGCGGTCAATGGGCTGATCCACCCGGCAGGCGACGTGAGCGCGCTCGGCTCACAGATCGACCTCGTCTATGGCAGCCAGCGCTGGCGCCGAGCGCTCCGTAGTGGCGTCCTCTCCCAGGCGCCGAGCCTCACCTGGCAGGCCGCGAACGCTGTGCTCGTCGACGGCTACCGTCGGGTGATCGACGGGCTCCGCCCCGGCGGAGATCGCGGCAGGCCCTCGGAACTTCACCCGGGAACGGGCGAATACCCCGACCTCGATGAGGGATTCACGAACACCCGTGAGGCGACCGGAACCGTGCCATGTGCACGATCGGGATCCCCGTGGCTGCCGAGTCGAGGGGGCAGGGTGCATGGTGCTTCCGGCTGACGTCACTCTCGTTATCTGCTCGCGTCAACGCCCCGAACTGCTGAGGGACGCGCTCGTCTCCATCGCGGCCGCGACGCCGCCCGATGTCGATGTTCTCGTTGTCGATTCCGGATCGACGACGGATGCCACGGGGCAGGTGGCAGCGGATGCCGGCGTTCGCAGCGTGCGCACCGACGTGAAGGGGCTGAGCATCGCCCGCAACCTGGGCCTCGAGGCATCCGATCGCGAAATCGTGGTCTACACGGATGACGACTGCGTTGCGACCCCCGGCTGGATCGACGCCATGCTGCACCATTTCGATACACCAGACATCGGAGTCGTGACCGGGCGCATGCTCGATCACACCAAGGTGGGATCGGACGAGGTGTATCGCCACAAGCTCGAGTTCTCTGACGTCGCCGGCGGTCTCGACGCGGGGCACGGTGCGCTGATGGCCTTTCGGCGGGCGTCGATTCTCGCGATCGGCGGCTTCGACGACGTCCTGGGCGCAGGGAGGGATCTCGCCGGAGCTGAGGATCTCGACGCGTTCTGCCGGATGATCGATGCGGGCTGGAAGGTCGTGCACGAGCCGGAGAGCGTCGTGCACCATACCTTCACCCGGGTGGGGGAGAACTATCGGGAGCTGCTTCACGGCTACGGCCTCGGCATGGGCGCGCTCGTCAACAAGTGGCTGAGGCTCGACAGTGCGGTGGGCCTCGTGATGCTGCCCACTGTCCTCTCCCGCCAGCTCAGGAAGGCTGCTCGGGCGTTCCCGCGGAACCGGGCGAGAGCGAGGGCCGAACTGGCGATGTTCACCGGCATTCTGCGCGGGTTCGCCCTGGCGTCGCGCCTTCCGCTCGACGGGAAGCTCTTCGTCGACACCACCCGTCCAGAGCCGATCGTGCTGCCGGATGCCGTCGCCGACGGCGGGCGCACGGACCGCTCCGTCGCGACCTCCACCGGTGTCGCCGCGTCGACCTCAGCGCAAGGAGAGATCGATGGCTCCTGACGTTATCGTGCAACCCCTGAGGGTGCTCGACGAGAAATTTCTCGTCAACGAGGTGGCGTTCCGCCTGGCTCGGCCTGCCCTCACCATGATTCTCGACGGGGCCGGGCTGCGGCGAGACGACGGCACCATCGATGCCGATCTCGTTCGCGCGATCGTCGCCGAGCGAATTCCGGCGGAGCCGGCCATGCTGCAGCGGTTGATGCGTGTGGCGTTCGGCCTCGCCACCCCGGCGTGGGTGCCGGCGGGGAGCGTCGACCTCAACTGGCACGTCACGATCCTGCCGGGGACGCACCCGAGCGGACCGGACGCGAGCCTCCTCGCGGGTGCCGCCAACAGGCTCGACCTCTCCCGGCCGCTCTGGTCGTTCACGGTCGCCGACCTCGACGACGGCACGATCGCGATCGTCGGGGTCATCCACCACAGTGTCGGCGATGGAATCCAGGGCGTGCGCATGGTCTCGAGCCTGCTCGCCG
This sequence comes from Mycetocola sp. Y791, assembly GCF_059445325.1. NCBI lineage: Bacteria > Bacillati > Actinomycetota > Actinomycetes > Micrococcales > Microbacteriaceae > Mycetocola > Mycetocola sp. Y791. The sequence continues at coordinate 411,589 of NZ_JCAIUC010000001.1, forward strand.
ACCAACCGGCAATGCCCGCCGGTGTGCGGGACGCGGACGGCACGGTATCCGGTACCGTCGTCGGCCGGGCGCCCCGAACGCAACTCGAACTGGTGAGGGGACACTACGCCGCCTGGCGGTCCCAGCATGCAACGGTGGGCGATGCGTGGCGTGACTTCCGCCGCAAGCCGGTCGCCAAACGGCTCAAACGCACCGCCGGACGCCTGACCCGCCCGCTCAAGAATCTCTACCTGGTGCGGTCGGGACGGGCGGAGCAACTCATCCCGCCACGGCAGTTCCGTATGTTCGTGGTGCCAGCCCCGGTCGTGAAGACGCTGGCATCCCGGTTCGGAGTGTCACCGACCGCGCTCACGGTTTCCGCCGCGTTCTGCGCGCTCGCCGCCGTCGAACCGGAGCGGGAGGGCTATGCGCTGTCCGTGCCGTTGTCGCTCCAACGGGAGGCCTCCGCACGAAACCACATCTCGATGGTGAGGATTGACGTGGGCGAGGTGACGGATTTCGCCGGTGTCGTGGCATCCGTCTCCGACTCCCTCAGCTCGGCGGTGAGGACACCGGGGAGCACCGGCAGGACCACCGCGATGTCGCCAGTCGATGAGGCCGGGTACGCGTCCCACCTGCCGATGCACCCGCGCCGCCAGTACTTCGGCCCGGCGGAGGTGACGTCGATCACCCTCTGGCCGGTTCTCGACCTCGACGACCGGATGGCGGTATTCACCACGAGTTACGCCGCGAGCTTTGCCGTCGCCGTTGTGACGACGGCGGCAACAGACATCGATCGGGTGACGGATGCCCTGGCTCGCGTCTTCGATCCGTCCGAGGTTCCAGCCGGGGCGTCAGTTCCCGTCGAACGAACAGAGGTGGTGCCAGGTGGCGTCTAAGGGAATACGTGGTGTGTTGCGGTCCGTACTCGACCCGCGGACCGCGCTGCATCTCATCAGGGTTGCGCATTTTTACGGGTACAGCCATGTGCAGCAGGTGCGGAAGCTGAACCGGGGAGACGCCGTGTCGTTCGCCCCGACCGTGTCGTTCCGCAACGCTGAGCGCATCTTCCTGGGTTCCGGCACGCACATCGGCGAGGGCAGCGTGATCTGGGCGGGCAACTCCCGGTCGCGCGTGATCCTCGGGGAGAAGTGCCTGCTTGCGCCGCACGTGACGATCACCGCGTCGAACTACGGCATCGTCGAGGGAACGCCGGTGATGGACCAGGCGAAAATCGAGAAGGACATCGTGATCGGGCCGGGCGCCTGGCTCGGCGCGAACGTTGTCGTCACGGCCGGCGTCACCATCGGCGCTGGCGCGATCGTCGGCGCTGGCGCGATCGTCACACGTGATCTTCCGGCGAACTGCATCGCGGGAGGCGTTCCGGCGAAAGTGCTCGGGCACCGTCCCCGGTCGGATGAGCGTGAAGCGACGGATGTCGTCCAGCCGGGAGGCGAATCGGCGCCAGCACGCCACGCCCTCAGCGCGGACCGGGCGGGGATCTCATGACCGGCCAGCCGACGGTCTCCGTCATCATCGTGAACTACAACACCCGTGATGCCACGCTCGAGTGCATCGAATCGGTCTTCGCTGAAACCGTCGCAGCGACCGGGGCAGACCCTGCTCTTCCACCCCCGCTCGACGGGCTCACGGTGATTGTCGTCGACAACGGCTCCGTTGACGGCAGCGCTGATGTGATCAGGGAGCGGTTTCCCGCAACGGTCGTCATCGAAGCGGGGGAGAACCTGGGTTTCGCCCGCGGCGTCAACCGCGGAGTCGCCGCGTCGACGGACGACTACGTGTTGCTGCTCAACCCCGATACCGTCGTTCTTCCGGGCTCCCTTCGCACGCTCGTGTCGTTCGCCGTCGAGCATCCGGAGTACGGACTTTTCGGCGGGCGCACACTCCGAACGGATGGGGTCGTCGACCCGAGTTCCTGCTGGGGGGAGCCGACCCTGTGGTCGCTGACCTCGTTTGCGCTCGGCCTGTCGACGGCGTTCAAGCACTCGCTGCTGTTCGATCCGGAATCGCTCGGGACGTGGAAGCGTGACAGCGTTCGCGAAGTGCCCATCGTCACCGGGTGTCTCGCCCTGATCCTCAGGGAGAAGTTCCTGGCGATCGGCGGGATGGACGAACGGTTCTTCCTCTACGGCGAAGACGCCGAGTTCTCGGTGCGCGCACGCCGGGCGGGCCTCCGCCCGGTGATCGTCCCGACGGCCGTCATCGTGCACGACGTCGGCGGGTCGACCGGCGACTCCGGCCGAAAAATGAGCCTCGTCATGGCGGGCAAAGCGACACTGCTGCGCACCTCCTGGACGCCGGCCCGCGCTCGGGCTGGAATCGCGCTGCTGCAGGTCGGGGCCCTCGTTCGCGGAGCGCTCGAGGTAGTGAGCCGGAGCCCCAAACGCACCTGGCTCACCGTGTGGCGGTCGCGGGCGAAATGGCGCCAGGGCTACCCGGAGGCCGAGGCGACGCTGTTCGGACGGACACCGCAGGACAAAGGCGGGGGAATGTCCGATACCGCGCCCGCTGGCACGCCCGCTGGCGCACCTCCTGGCACGGCCCGGTCCCGGTGGCGCGCCGACCGTCCGCTGCGGGTTGAAGCTGAACCCGCGTTCCGGACTCGGCACGCCAACCCGTACAACGCGGCGCTCTACTCGGCCATGTCACCGGACGATGCCGAGGTGCGCGATCTCAGCTACCTGCGTCTGCTGGTCGGCAGGACCGACATCGTGCACCTGCACTGGCCCGATCTCACCTTCCTTTCCGGTCCCCGCCGGTGGCGGCAGGTCGCCAGGCTCGTGCTCTTCTTCACTTTTCTCCGGGTCGCGCGGTTGCGTGGCACCAAGCTGGTCTGGACCGTGCACAACGTGTCGTCGCACGAGAGCCGGTCCACCCCGCGTATCCGCGCCTGGTACTCGAGGCTGCTGGTCCGGAACGTCGACGGGATCATCGCCCTGACGAGCGAGGGCATCAGCGCGGCGAGGAACGGCTACCCCGAACTCGGGCGCGTTCCGGCGTTCGTCACACCGCACGGGCACTACCGCGACAGCTACGGCCTGTCGGCGACCCGGGAAGACGCCCGCGCGGCGCTCGGTCTCCTGCCGCCCGAGTCCATCGACGCCACCGTGTTGCTCAGTGTCGGTCAGATCCGGCACTACAAGAACGTGCCGCATCTCGTCGACGTGTTCTCCCGCCGCGGTGTCCGGGTTCTGGCCGGCGCGGAGTCCGACGCCAGCCAGAGGGAGATCCTCGCGATCGCGGGGAAACCGGCGGATGACGCGTTGCGGGCCGCGATCACGGCATCCGCCTCGAACGACGTGGTTCTCGACCTCGCGTTCCTCCCGGACGACCGCCTTGCGACCTGGCTGCGCGCCGCCGATGTGGTTGTGCTGCCGTACTCGAAGATTCAGAACTCGGGTTCGGCGATTCTCGCGCTCAGTGCGGACCGACCGGTCGTTGTTCCCGCGCTCGGGGGGATGGCTGAGCTGCGGGACCAGGTCGGCGCCGACTGGGTCTACACCTTTGAGGGCGAGCTCACCGCCGACGTGCTCGACGATGTCGTTCTCTGGCTGCGTAACACCGACCGCGGCGAGAGCCCTGACCTCTCAGCCCTGGACTGGTCCACCGTTGCCGGCCAGACCGTCGCGGCCTATCGCTCGGTGCGGGGCGCATCCGCCCGGCACCGCCCACTCACCCGATTCGGCCCACCCGCCGAACACCACCCTCACTGACGAAGGACCAGCTCTCATGTCACGTTCACAACCGGCTGGAGGTACCAGGTCGCGCCGTGCGGCATCCGTTGCCATCGGCATTCTTGCGCTCAGCATCCCACTCACCGTCGCTACGCCCGCGTGGGGTGCTGAGACGATCCCTTCCGTGATCGCGTCGCACGAGGCGGACAAGCCACCCGTCTCGGCGGGGTCGGCGAACCGGCCGTGGGATGGTCCGGCCGTCGCCGTGATCGACAGCGGTGTGAGCGTGCATACCGACCTCAACGTCGCCGCGCAGATCAACTGCACGGGGTCGGGAACGGCGGCCGATGCCAACGGCCACGGAACAGGCGTGTCCGGGTTCATCGGCGCCATCGACGACGACAAGGGGATCGTCGGTGTCGCTCCCGGGGTGCCGATCTACTCGATCCGGATTCTCGACGCGAAGAACAGGGGGACGCCCGAGATGTTCGTCTGCGCGACCAACTGGCTGAAGGCGAACGCGGCGCGGTACAACATCCGGGTGGCGAACCTCAGCATCGGGTTCCCTGGTTCGGATGACGGCAACTGCGGCCGCACCAACAACGACGTTGCACACCAGGAGATCTGCGACCTTACCGCGGCGGGGATTGTCGTGGTCGCCGGTGCCGGCAACAGCGCAACCGACCTCGCATCGACCATCCCCGCCGCGTACGACGAGGTGCTTGCGGCGACAAACGTCGTGAATTACGACGGCAAGCCCGGCGGCCTCGGCTCACCTCCCTGCTCGGGAGTGACCGCGCCCGACGACAAACCGGCCTCGAAGAGCAACTACGCCGTCTCCACCGCAGACAGGGCGCACACGATAGCGGCCAACGGCACCTGCCCGTATACGACGAAGAAGGGCAACGGATACGACTTCATCCAGTCGGGCACGAGCATGTCGAGCGCAGCGGTGACCGGCGTTGTGCTCAATTGCCTCAGGCCCGGCGGCGCCTGTGTCGGAAAGTCAGTGCCTGAGGTGCGACAGACGGTCATCGCACAGGCGCGGGCCGCCGCGGTCAATCGTGGGCGGGTATTCGCCGGCGATCCGCTGAGCCAGGTGGGCAACAAGTATTTCGGATACTTCGCATCGACAGTGCCCGCCGGATCTGTGCCGACACCGACGCCAAGCCCAACACCCACGCCGACACCGACACCGACACCGACCCCAACCCCGACGCCGAGTCCGACACCCACGCCGACGCCGAGTCCGACGCCCACGCCGACGCCGGACACGACCAAACCCTCCGTGACCATCACGTCGCCGGCATCCGGTGCGACGGTCTCGGGCACGGTTCTCGTCAGGGCGCAGGCCAGTGACAACGTCCGCGTGACGGGCGTCACCTTCTGGGTCGGGACGGTGCGGGTGGCGACCGGAGTGCAGGTCGCCCCCGGCATCTGGGAAGCCACGATCTCCTCGGGAGCGTACGCCAACGGAAGCTACAAGGCGACGGCGAGGGCAACGGATGCTGCCGGTAATGTCGGTGTCAGTCCGGCCCTGTCGTTCCGGGTGGTGAACTGACGCAGACCACCCGCCCGCCCCACGGCATCCGGGACCGTCGCCGACCTCTCGCCGCTAAACTGAGGCCGTGGCAAAACTCTACTTCCGGTACGGCGCGATGAACTCGGGCAAAAGCACGGCTCTCCTTCAGGCGGCGTTCAACTACGAAGAGCGCGGCCACCAGGTCCTCCTCGCCAAGCCCGCCGTCGACACCAAGGGCAACAACAACATTGAGAGCCGGCTCGGCGTCGCCCGCCCCGTCGACTTCATCATCGAACCGGATGCTGACGCGTACGCCCTGTTCGCGCTGCACCGGGCGCGCGCGCTGGCCGAGTCGGCCACCGACATTTCCTGCCTGCTCGTCGACGAGGCACAGTTCCTCAGCGACGCACAGGTGGACGATCTCCTCCGCATTGCGCTGCTCGAGGGGATACCGGTGATGGCTTACGGCATCCGTACCGACTTTCTGACCATGGCGTTTCCTGGCAGCCGCCGCCTGCTCGAGGTCGCACACAGCCTCGAGGAGCTCAAGACGATCTGCCGCTGTGGCCGCAAGGCGATCTTCAACGGCCGACGGGTCGGTGACCGGTTCATCTTCTCGGGTGACCAGGTTGCGATCGACGGCGTTGAGGTGGAGTACGAGTCGCTCTGCGGTGCGTGCTACCTGCAGGAGTCCGGCGGAAAGCTCGCCCCGCGCCCGTCACGGTAACGCGCGAGCCGGTTTTCGCGCCACAAAGTGTTCGTGGGCCGTGCACCGGATCAGCGGTGCACGGCCCACGCGTCTGTCTGAGACCGCGGTCGACCGAGAGCTAGACGTGAACGCTCGACGGCGACTGTGCGCCGCTGTTGAACCGCGGCTCCTTGCCCCGAAGTCGACCGATCAGCAGGATCAGGCCGACAATGACCAGGCCAAGCACGAGGCCGGCGATGAAGGAGACGAGGGTGTCGCCGAGCCAGACGACCACGGCGCCGAGGGGTGCGAGGGCATGCTCGATGCCGTGGATGAAGTCACCGATGAGGGGGACGCCAACCTCGCTGAGGTTCTCGAGGATCAGGTGGCCTCCGACCCAGAGCATCGCGACGGTCCCGACGATGCTGATGATGCGGAACACGGCGGGCATCGAGCGGACGATCCGGACACCGGTGTGCCTGACGCGCTTGTCCTGGTTCTTCACCATGCTCAAGCCGATGTCGTCGATCTTCACCAGCAGGGCAACGGCGCCGTAGACGACGGCGGTCATCATGAGCGCAATCACGGCGAGGACGCCGAGGGTCGCCCAGATACCCATGTCGGGGTCGAGGCTCGCGAGCGAGATCAGCATGATCTCGGTGGAGAGGATCAGGTCGGTGCGAACAGCGCCGCCGACCAGCTTCTTCTCATCGCGCGCACCCTCGTCGGCATGGCCGTGGTGCAGGCCGAACCACTCGAGCACCTTCTCAGCGCCTTCAAAGCAGAGGTATGCGCCGCCGATGATCAGCAGATACGGCAGGACCCAGGGCGCGAACGCCGTCAGCAGGAGGGCGATCGGGATGATGATGATGAACTTGTTCCGCAGGGACCCAAGCGCGATCTTCCCGACGACCGGCAGCTCTCGCGCCGGCGTGAGTCCCTGCACGTACTGGGGGGTCACGGCGGCGTCATCGATCACAACGCCGGCCGTTTTTGCTGACGCCTTGAGTGCGGCGGTCAGAATGTCATCGACGACGGCGAGCAAGCCTACCGACATGGGTCTCCTTCGAATGGTGGGAGGACAACTCTACCGACCGTTATCCGGCGTTTCCTGCAAGGGCAGGGGGCTCCCGCACCGCCGCCTCTGTGTGATAGCGGCGACAGCGTCGCGCGTGGGCAGAGGAATCGCCGCGGTGTGTCAAGTCCCTGCCGGCGTCCTCTTTCTCGGCGTAACTTCCCTCGGACATTTCACCTTCGAAGGAGACACTTCCATGCCAAGTCGCAACACTGTAGTCCGCAGCATGCACGACATCGGCCTCGCCGCGTGGTTCGGCGGGTCGCTGATGGGGGCCGTCGGCCTCAACGGCGCCACGGCGAAAGCCAGTTCATCGGCCGAGGGCCTGAAGCTCGCTTCCATTGGCTGGGCACGTTGGGCTCCCGTCGAGATCGCCGCGATAGTGATGCACGGCATCGGCGGCATCGGTCTCATCGGCGGGAACAAGGAACGCCTCAAGAACCAGGAGGAGAGCCGGACCAACACGGCGGTGAAGCTGGGAATCACGATTGCCGCGGGTGCGGCATCCGTGATCTCCGGGATTCTGGGCGGCATTATCGCGAAGCACGCAGACGAGGGCGCCGAGGGGATCACCGAACCGGCGCCGGAGGCATCCGACAGCCTGCAGACCGCGCAGCGGGTGCAGAAGGTATTGCAGTGGGTGACGCCGGCCCTCACGCTCGTGATGATCGTGCTCGGTGCCCAGCAGGGGGAGCAGCAGCGACCGGTGAAGGGTCTTTACGAGACGACCGCGAGGATGTTCCGGCGCTAGGCGTCGCGGGGCGCTCAGGTCGTCGGGCGTGGCGGGGGACTCATCGCTCGCCACGCCCGGGGCTACCTCGACGTCGAATAAAGCTGGACACTACATAGGTTAGGCATGCCATACTTAGGCAATGCTTACCACCACGGATGTCCCGGTCGCCGCGTCGGCCCGTGTCGCACCTTCACGGGTGCGGACCAGCGCGACGACGGCGGCGGGTGGCGTCCCGGTGCGCGCGGTGAAGCCGGCCGCGCGCCCGTATGCCGTCACCGTCACCGGCATCGAGGAACTCACGCCAACGTTCCGCCGGGTGACGTTCACCGGGGCGGAACTCCACGAGTTCGGCACTGACGGCCTCGACCAGAGGGTCAAGGTCATGCTGCCTCTCCCCGGGATCGGTTTCACCCCGCTGGACGCGAACAACTGGTACGGCGCCTGGCGCGAACTGCCCGACGAGAAGCGCAACCCGCTCCGTACATACACGGTCCGCGCCGTTCGCCCCGAACTCCGCGAGATCGACATCGACTTCGTCGCGCACGGCGATTCAGGTCCGGCCTCCCGCTGGGTCACTCACGCCCAGCCCGGTGACGAGCTCATCGTCGTCGGCCCCACCGTGCGTACAGACGGACTGGTTTCCGGCGTCGAATGGAAGCCCGGCGACGCCACGAGCGTCCTGCTTGCCGGTGATGAGACCGCCGCGCCCGCCATCTGCTCGATCGTCTCGTCGCTTCCGCGCGACGCCAGGGGTTGTGCCTTCATCGAGGTGCCGACGATTGCGGATGCTCTCCCGATCGACGCCCCCGACGGCATCCACGTGACCTGGCTGGCCCGCGGCGACGCTGCCCACGGTTCGGCACTCGACCCGGCCGTCCGGGCCTGGACCGACAACTTCATTACAGACGGTCACCGGGGCGAACGCCTCGCCGATGTCGACATCGACAACGGGATCCTCTGGGAAGTCCCTGATCCGGCAAGCCACTCCGGTGGACTGTACGCCTGGCTCGCCGGTGAAGCCGGCGTGATCAAGACACTCCGCCGGTTCCTGGTCTCCGAGACCGGACTCGACAGGCACCAGGTCGCCTTCATGGGCTACTGGCGCGTCGGGCGGGCCGAAAGCTAACCACAGCTGACCAGCGCGCAGCGCCCACTCAGCTCCATCAACCCCCTTTCCTGACGGTCCTGCCGCACGGCATCCGTCTCGATTCCACCCGCATCTTTCGAAAGGAAACACCGATGCGCACCACCCCATTCACGCGAGGCGCAGCCGTTCTCGCAGCGGCAACCGCGAGCGTGCTTGTACTCTCCGGCTGTGCGACAGGCGGAGACGAGAAGAAGGATGCCACGGCATCCGACAGTTCAGCCTTCCCCGTCACGATTGAAAGCGCGCTCGGCGACGCTGTCATCGAAAGCGCACCAGAGAACGTGGTCACCATCGGCTGGGGTTCCGCCGACACGGCAATCGCTCTCGGCACGACACCGGTGGGTGTCGAGGCCGCTACCTGGGGTGGCGACGAGGACCTGTACTTCCCGTGGGTTCGTGAAGCGATCGAGGAAAAGGGCGACGAGCTGCCGGCGACGTTCAACGTCTACCCGGAGATCGACGTCGAGGCAGTGCTCGAACTCGCTCCCGACCTGATTCTCGCGCCGCAGTCCGGCATCTCCGAGGACGAGTTCGCGACGCTCAGTGAGATCGCTCCTGTCGTGGCATACCCGGACGCCGCGTGGCGCACCACCTGGGATGAGCAGATCGAGATCATCGGCAAGGCGCTCGGCAAGAGCGACGAGGCAGCCGACCTCATCACCGGTATCGAAGACGACATCGCCGAGGCCGCAGCCGAGCACCCCGAGTTCGCCGACGTGAGCTTCGCCTACGTCTACACCGCTGAGCCCGGCGCACTCTCGCTCTACCAGGCGGGCGACTCGCGCGTCGACCTCATCTCGGGCCTCGGCCTGACGATGGACGAGACGGTCGCCGAGGTTCCGCTCACGGAGGGCAGCTTCAGCTCCACCGTCGGCCTCGAACGCGCCGACCTGCTCGACAACGTCGACGTGCTCTTCACCTGGTTCAACGACGAGGAGAACCAGAAGCTCATCGAGGCGCAGCCGCTCTTCGCGCAGATTCCCGCCTTCCAGAGCGGCGCCTACGTGCCGAGCGTCGACAACCAGCTGGGCATGGCGTCGAGCATGATCACGCCGCTGAGCGTGCCGTGGGCTCTCGACAAGTACATTCCCTTCATTGAGGATGCTGTCACCAAGGTCGCCAAGTAACCTCACGTTGCTCCTGAGATGACCGCGACGGTTGCGCCGACGAGCGCCGGGCTGACCCCCGGCGCTCGTCGGCGTACACCGAAGCTCGCGACCGGGCTGGTCATCGCTCTCGTCGCGCTCGTGCTCATCGCCATGCTGAGCCTCGCCGTCGGCAACAAGTACGTTCCGCTGCCCGACGTCTGGGACGCCCTGTTCGCGCCGGGCGACACCTACGCAGACACCGTCGTCGCCAGCCGGATTCCGCGCACGATCCTCGGTTTGCTCGTCGGCGCCGCTCTCGCGGTTGCCGGCGGTGTGATGCAGGGGCTCACCCGCAACCCGCTCGCGGACCCCGGGCTGTTCGGCGTCAACACCGGTGCCGCAGCCGCCATCGTCACCGCGACAGCGCTCGGTGTGAGCGGTGCGATGAGCGTGTGGATCGCTCTGCCGGGCGCGTTCATCGCCGTCGTCATCGTCTACCTCATCGGCACCGGCCGCGGCCGGGGGACACCGGTACGGCTCGTGCTCGCCGGAGTGGTCGTGTCGAGCGTGCTGGCCGCGTACATCCAGGCGGTGTCGCTCAGCCTCCCCCGGGTATTCGACACGTACCGCTTCTGGGTGATCGGCTCGCTCGCCGGTCGCGATCCCGATGTCATTTTGGATGTCCTGCCGTTCATCGTCGTCGGGCTCGTTCTCGCGATCGCACTGTGCGGCTCGCTCAACGCGCTTGCGCTCGGTGATGACACGGCGCGGGCGCTCGGCGCCCACGTTGGGCGGACCCGGCTCCTCGGCGCTGTCGCGACGACGCTGCTGTGCGCGGCGGCGACCGCCGCGGTCGGCCCGATCTCGTTCGTCGGACTCGCCGTGCCGCACATCGTCCGCAGCTTCACGGGGGCCGACCACCGCTGGCTGTTGCCGTACTGCCTCGTCGCCGGCCCAGCGCTGCTGCTCGCCGCCGACATCCTCGGCCGCATCATCGTCAGTCCTGCCGAGTTGATGGTCGGCGTGATTACCGCGTTCGTCGGCGGGCCGATCCTGCTGCTCGCGGTGCGCCGGATGAAGGCCGCCGTATGACCGGGGCGTGGGCGGACGGTCGCCGCGACGCTTCGGCTTTAGGTGACACTTCGGGTGGGTCGCGGGGCGCAGCACCCGCAGCAAGTGTCACTCGAGCCAGCGCTGTGAGCGGGGCCCGGGTTTTAGGTGACACTTCGGGTGGGTCGCGGGGCGCAGCACCCGCAGCAAGTGTCACTCGAGCCGTCACCCGAGCGGATGCCGCACGCATCGCCAAGGTCACCGCCCCGGCGCGCCCGACCAGCGCCGCGCGCAGGGCCAGGGCTTCGGGTGACACTTCGGGTGGGTCTTGGGGCGCGACACCCGCCGCAAGTGTCACTCGAGCCAGCGCCGCGCGCGGGGCCCGGTCTTCGGGTGACACTTCGTGTGGGTCGCGGGGCGCGACACCCGCAGCAACTGTCACTCGAGCCAGCGCTGTGAGCGGGGCCCGGGTTTTAGGTGACACTTCGGGTGGGTCGTGGGGCGCGACACCCGCGACAAGTGTCACTCGAGCCGTCACCCGAGCGGATGCCCCAACCGCGGCAACCGCCACCCGAGCGGATGCCGCACCCCGCGCAGGCGCCACCGCCCCGGCGCGCCCGCACGCGGAGGTGACCGCATGACCGGGGCGTCGCTCACCGGTGAGGCACGGGTCGCGACCCGCAGCACGCCCTTGCCGGTGCTCCGGGTGGGCACCTGGCTGAGCCTCGCGGTGCGGCCGCGCTCTCTCGCGCTTGGCGGCATCCTGATCGTGGCGATTCTCGTCACCGGGCTGCTCACGCTCACCCTCGGCAAACTCGGGATCGCGTTCGGCGACCTCGTGCCGACGTTGCTCGGCGAGGGTGAGCGTCGCGATGAGGTCGTGCTCACCGCATTCCGCGGGCCACGGCTGATCGTCGGAATCGCCGCAGGCGCAGCCCTCGCCGTTTCGGGCGCGCTGTTCCAGACCGTCACGCGCAACCCGCTCGGCAGCCCCGACGTGATCGGACTCACCGCGGGCGCCTCCGCGGGCGCCGCCGCCTTCGGCCTGCTCTGGCAAGGCATCCTGCCGCTGCCCGTCGGCGCCCTCGTCGGTGCCTTCGCCGCGATGGCCCTCGTCTTCTTCGGCACAGGCACCGGCTTCTCCTCACCCTCGAGGATGCTCCTGATCGGCATCGGCGTCTCCGCCATGTCGCTCGCGTTCGTGCAATGGGTGCTTGTCCGTGCCGGCCGTGAGCAGGCGACGGTGCTCGCCACCTACCTCAACGGCAGCCTCGCAGCCCGCGACTGGGACCACGCCGCGACCATCTGGGTCGCCATCGTCGTGCTGATTCCGTGCGCGCTTTTGCTCAGCCGCCGACTGCAGCTGGTCGAGATGGGCGATGAGCAGGCGGATGCCCTCGGCGCACGTTCCACCTCTGCGAGAGCGCTGTCGATCCTGGTCGCCATCGGCCTCGCGACAGCGGCGGTCAGTGTCGCAGGACCGATCTCCTTCATTGCACTGGTCGCTCCGCAGATCGCCAGGCGGCTCAGCCGCAGCGCCGGCCCGAACATTCTCGCGAGCGCGCTCATGGGCGCGTTCCTGCTGAGTCTCGCCGACCTGCTGACGCAGCAGCTGCCCATCCCCGTGACCCTGCCGGTCGGGGTGCTCACGGCGGTTCTCGGCGGTATCTATCTCGGCTACCTGCTGGTGGCACAGTGGCGGAAGGGAACGATCTGATGCGGATGCTGGTGCGTCGTGCTGAGAGAGAATCCGGACAGATTGCAAACGTGGACAAGGGGACAGGCTGATGGCATCCGCTGCACTGATTAACGCGCGGGAGGGCGAAAGCCGACTTGCCGCGCGCAACCTGCGCCTCGCGTACGACAAGCGGGTCGTCGTCGAGGATCTCTCGATCGACCTGCCCGACGGCGGGTTCACGATCATCGTCGGGCCGAACGCCTGTGGAAAGTCGACGCTGCTCAAGGCGCTGGCGAGGACACTGGCTCCGGAGTCAGGCACGGTGTTGCTCGGCGGCAAGCCGATTACCTCGTATCGGAGCAAGGCCGTCGCGCGCGAACTCGCGATGCTGCCGCAGAGCCCGATCGCGCCGGAGGCGATCACCGTGCGCGACCTCGTCGGGCGCGGGCGCTACCCGCACCAGGGGTTGCTTCAGCAGTGGTCGCACGCCGACGAGCGTGCCGTGGCCGATGCGCTCGACTCGACAGGGTGTGCCGACCTGGCGGAGCGCTACGTATCCGAGCTCTCCGGCGGACAGCGGCAGCGGGTCTGGATCGCGATGGTGCTTGCCCAGCAAGCCGAACTGCTGCTGCTCGATGAGCCGACGACGTTCCTCGACATCGCGCACCAGTACGAGGTGCTCGAGCTGTGCGCGGCGCTCCACAGCGAGGGACGCACCCTCGTCGCCGTGCTGCACGATCTGAACCAGGCCGCCCGGTACGCCACCAATCTCGTGGTGATGAAGGACGGCGGCATTGTGGCATCCGGCGATCCCGGCGAGATCCTGACGGCGGAGCTCGTGCACGACGTGTTCGGTCTCTCCTGTGTCATCATCGCCGACCCGGTGACAGGCACCCCCATGGTGGTGCCACAGGCGGGACACGCTCAGGCGTAACCCCCGGACCGGTGTCTGCCCGGCCGGTTCCGGTCGCGGTAGTCTGGCTCGGTGAGCGCACCTCGGCGTCGCTCGCGCTCGACGGGGGAGGGGACCGGTGACCGGCATATTCGATGGCGACAGGCCACAGCCTGCACGCGGCGAACCACGGCAGACCTCGCGCGGAGAAGCGCAGCGACCGCTCGCGGGCGACGCGGCGGCATTCGCGCGACCGCTCGAACCCCGGCTTCCGTCGACGCTCGCCACCAGGGAGGCCCGTCGCGCGAACGCCGAACTCAGCCCGACGCGGCCGCACGGAGTGACCGGAAAGAAGCCAAAGCCGGCCAGGCCGGCGAAGGCTCCGAAGCAGGCTCGGCCGGGGAAGGCGTCGAGAGCGTCCGCCGCCGTGGCGTCTCCGAAACCGTCCAGGTCCGGGAAAGCGTCCGGGCCCGGGAAAGCGTCGAGGCCCGCCGCTGGGACCGGGACCGGCGCCGGTAAGCGGCCCACGGGCAGGAAGAGCCGCGGGCCCGGCCGGTTCGACGGGAACCGCGCGTTGACCGTGAGCGTCGCGAGCCTCGCCGTCCTCTCGCTGATCGTGGTCGGCATCCTGCTGTGGACGAAGAACCAGAACCCGACTCTCGAGCGATCGATGTTCGAGGCATACCAGTCCCAGCAGCGCGAGCTGGATTCGATTGCCGGCGCTGCGGCATCCGATATCGAATCGTTCGCCGAACTCCATGGCGAGGCTTCCGCTCTCAACGCGGCGGCCACAACCGCCCTGACCGCCGTGACGGGATTCGCGGACGAGCCAGCGCGACTCACCGCCGAGACGGCCCGGGTTGCGTTCGAGTCGAGCATCGCAGCCCAGTCGCCGACGCGGCAGGCCGGTGACACCGACGCCGATGCCGACGAGGCACTCGACGCCGAATCGAGTGTGGAGGACCTGGCCCGCGGCATCAACACGCTCAACGCCGAGGCCTTGCTTCTCGAGTCAGAGGCCGAGACCGCTGCCACGGCGCTCACGAGCCTCACCACAGCCCGCGACACGTTCGTCGCGGCGATGATCGCCTTCGGTTCGACCATTCCCGAGGCCGCCGACGGCGTCATCGACGCGAATGCGGATGCTGATTCCGCCCTCGCGGATGCCGTCACCACGGCCGTCACCGCATTGACCGCGGCGCTGGAAGCCGGGCAACCCGGTGTGGCGGAGCTGCAGGCGTACGCGAACGCGGCGACCGCGCTGCAGGCCGAGCAGGTTCGTCTCGATTCGGAGGCGGTGACCGAGGAGGTGGAACCGGACGCCGAGGTTGATGCCGAACCCACTCCTCGCGTCGCCCCGCGAACGCCGAGCCGCCCCCGGTCGACGACGCCTCCCGTAACTCCGCCGCCCGCAACCGCGCCACCGGTCGACGACACGACCCCTCCCGCTGACGAGGGTGGGACCGGCGGGGACCCAGACCCAGACCCGGACCCGGGCGAACCACAAGCCTGACCGGGCGGCATCCCCGCTTATACCACCACCAGCGCAATCAATCAACGGTGCTCGACCGGGGCGATCGAGGAGTAAGCAGGGGTAACAGGCGCAGGTTGGGGGTGGATGTCATGGACCGGTCACGTTCCTCCGCATTCATCGATCTGATGCCTGCTCGCTTCGACGGGTCGCGCGGCATACGTGGTCTGTCCTGGCGGGGTGGCATCCAATTCGGCCAGAGCGGATGAGAGGAACAGGCTGCTCGGCGGAGTGGTTGATGGCGTGATATTCCACCGTTGACGCTCCGCTGGGCGGCGGCGACGGGACGGCATCCGTTGCGCTTTCGTGTGTATCGTGCGGGGCGTCGTATGGATTCCGTGAGAGTCGATGTCTGCCGCCCCGGCGCGGGCTACTACTGAGTCATGACCACTTTTACCGGCCCGTTAACCCTGCCAATCGAACACCCCGCCGCTGCAGTCGTCGCATGACCCTCACCTCGATTCTGCCGACCCTGCGGCGGTCCATTCCCGACCCGCTGAGGGTCGACGCCTGGCCGCAGCACACCAGCGCAACCGTCACCGACCTTACGGTCGCCGGGGTGTCGATGGTCCGCCTCGTCGAACTCTGCCAGACGCCCTGCGTGCACACCGGGGTTGCTGTGCTTCCCGGCACGAACGGTAAGGCCAACCCGAAACGGGATGCCGCCGTGATCGTCGTGCGCGTCACCGCAGTCCTGACGAACTGGGACGCAGAACGCGTTGTGCTTATCGACGCCTGCCTCGATTCGGTCCCCGTCCTGTGGGCGGAGATGCGGCTGATCGGCCGGGTGTCGACCGTGAAGGATGCCTCGGCTGTGGTGCTGGCCGGTGAGGCGCACCAGAGTCCCGGCCTTGGCCGCAGAGTGATCACACTGCCCGGGGACCTCCGGGAAGGCGACCTGCTCGCTGTGCCGTGCGCTGGCATCCTGACCCGTCGTGACATCCGTCCGGTCGAGGGGGCCGAGGCGGAGTTCGGTGACCGGCCGGACTGGTTGACGGCGCTGGAATGAGCGGGCGGGCGGCATTGATGGCGTGGGCAGCGTTGACGGGGCGGGCGACGACGGGCTGGGGCGTGGATGGGGACGGGCAGGGGTGACACTCATGCAGAGCATCTCAGCGAGCTGGAGCCTCGCCCGTCGATCGGCCGTGCTCGCGTGCTGGCCCGAGGGCACAGTTCATACCGCGACGGATGTGATCGTCAACAGGTCGTCCCTCGTCCACGCAGCGGCGTCAGCTCCCACGCCGCTCGTGCGGATCGGAGCGGCAGGAGGGTGGGGGCCAGCACCGGGAACGCCCCAACGCTTTGTCACGGTGCTGCTCACCCGGGTCGAGCAGATCGATCTGACCCTCGGTAACCGGCGACTCGCGATTCGGGTCGACGCTGACCTCGATCGGTGTCACCCGAACTTCGGGGCAGCTCGCCTGCTCGGCCGAGAGACCGCGGTGCGCCGACGGCGTGTGGCCGTGTATTCCGCTTCGTCTGTCGAACTCGGATGCGTTCGACTTCCGGTCGACCTCGACGTTGGCGACCTGCTCGCCCTGCCGTGTGACGGAGCAATCCCCCTGAGCGATCTTCGGCATACCGCCTTCTCCACTGACGAGACCTTTTCCAGAGACACGTCAGACCAGGAGCGGCGGCTTCGTCCGGGAGACGAAGATCCTGGCGTGCCTCCCTGCCTGAAGTGATACCGGTCACCGGGGAAACCTGCAGGCCGGCACCGTGGGGGAGCACTGACTACCGGCCTGCAGGTGCGACCATTACAGCTCGGCGGCCTGCTCAGCGTGGTGGCAGGCGACCGCCCGGTCCGCCCCGTGGGGGAAGACGCGGCGTTCCGGGTATTCGACGCGGCACTCGTCGGTCGCGAGCCAGCAGCGCGGGTTGAACCGGCAGCCGGTGGGCGGGTTGAGTGGCGATGGGGGCTCGCCGCCGAGCACGCGGCGTCGGCCAAGTCGACCGCGTTCGGCCCGATCGACGGTGGGTGAGGCGGAGAGCAGGGCCTGCGTGTACGGGTGCGCCGGGTTGTCGTAGACGGCCGTCGTCTCACCGTTCTCGACGATCCGCCCGAGGTACATGACGGCGACCTGGTCGGCAATGTGCCGCACAACCGAGAGGTCGTGCGCGATGAAGAGTATTGAGACGCCGAGGCGCTTCTGCAGGTCGCGGAGGAGGTTGATCACCTGCGCCTGGACCGAAACGTCGAGGGCAGACACAGGCTCATCGCAGACCAGCACCTCGGGATCGAGGGCGAGTGCCCGGGCGATCCCGATCCGCTGGCGCTGGCCGCCGGAGAACTGGTGCGGGTAGCGACCCATCATCTGCGGCGAGAGACCCACCATTTCGAGCAGCTCTGCCACCCGGGCGCGACGCTCAGCCGCTGTGCCGGTTCGGGTCGCTGCGAGCGGCTCGGCGATGAGATCGGCCACGGTCATTCGCGGGTCGAGCGACGTGTAGGGATCCTGGAAGATCATCTGCACCCCACGGCGCAGGAGACGGCGATCACGGGCCCGGCCGGCGGTGACATCCTCACCGTGGTAGGACAGGGTGCCTGAGTCCGGGCGTTCGAGGCCGACAAGCATGCGGGCGAGGGTTGATTTGCCGCAACCCGATTCGCCGACGATGCCGAGGGTTTCTCCCGCGCGGAGCGTGAGGCTTACCCGGTCGACCGCGGAGACGGTCTTCGGTTTGAGCCTCGACCCGCCGGTGAAGGTGCGGACGAGGTCGCGCGCTTCGAGCACGACCTTCGCTTCGGTGCGGGTGGGGCCGAGTGTGAGCGGTGTGGTCATGAGATGGCTCCGGTGAGGACCTCGTGTGCGCGGTGGCACGCAGCCTGGCGCTCAGGCGCAACGAGCTCGAGTGGGGGGCGTTCCGTCCGGCAGATATCGATGGCGAACTGGCAGCGGGTGTGGAAGGAGCAGCCCGGCGGAACCTGGCCGGGGCTGGGTGGCGAGCCGGGAATTGTCAGCAACTCGCCACCCCGGAGGCTCGCCTGCGGCACAGACCTGAGCAGGGCGCGGGTATACGGGTGGGCCGGGTTGGCCAGGACCGTGTCTGCGTCGCCGCGCTCGACGATGCGGCCGGCGTACATCACGGCCAGGCGGTCGGCCACCTCGGTCACGACTCCGAGGTCGTGGGTGATCAGAAGGATGCCCATGCCTAGTTGTGACCGGAGTCCGTCGAGCAGCTCGAGGATCTGCGCCTGAACCGTGACGTCGAGAGCGGTGGTTGGTTCGTCAGCGATGAGGAACTCGGGTTCGAGCGCGATGGCCATGGCGATGAGGATGCGCTGGCGCATGCCGCCCGAGAACTGGTGCGGGTAGTCGTTCACCCGGTTCTTCGGGTCGGGGATGCCGACGAGCGCCAACAGCTCTGCGGCCTGTGCGAGAGCATCCTTGCGTTTGGCACCGCGGTGAACCCTGAACAGTTCTCCGATCTGGTCACCGATCGACAGCACGGGGTTGAGCGCAGACAGGGCGTCCTGCAGCACGAGGCTCATCCGCTCGCCGCGAAGGCGTCGCTTCGCGTCGTCGCTGAGGGAGAGGAGGTCGGTAGCGCCGAGTGCCAGGGCGTTCGCCGTGATCGTCGTGTACTCATCGGTGAGGCCCATGAGGGCGCGCGCGGTGACCGACTTGCCTGAGCCGGACTCGCCGAGGAGCGCGACTACTTCGCCGCGCTTGACGTCGAAGCTCACGTCGCGGACGGCGGGAATCGGAGCTTCGCCACCCGTGAAGGTGACGGATAGCCCTGAGACGCGCATGGCGGGCATGGGCTCGGAGGATCGTTCGGTGTTCACAGAAACATCCTTGCACGCAATTCGCGCCGATATGTTTCAAATTCGTAAACATCCTGCCGAAATTATCTATTTGGTTTGACATGGGCACCGATCATCCGCGAGATTGTGATGTATCGCGCCGCCGAAGGCTGGTGCGCACCGCGTACTGCGGTGACGGAACGACGAAGGAGATCACGCGTGCTTGAACCCGCAGAGCGCTACACCGGCTACAAGGCATATGACTACCTCGAGGCAGGCAAGGACTATCGAGAGTTCGCCTACTCGGAGCAGATCGGGCGGGTTCCCGCTTATGCCGGACTCGACCTCAGCGACGCAGAGGAGGAGCGCACGCGGCGCCTGCTCAGTCAGGAGACCGTCATCTCCCTGCATGACCACGTCCAGGTGTTCCCCGAAGACATGACGCAGCTGCGCGACCACATCCGCCAGGGTCGCGAACCAACGGGCTACGAGGGGCTTTCCCGCTCGGGCCTCACCGCCGTCTTCGACAACGGAATGGACGGCACCTGCTGCATCTCGAGCGACGCAGGCTGGAAGTACCAGGACGTGCTCTTCGACCTCGGTGTGCGCATGGCAGACCTCGCTCACCAGGATTTCGTCATCAAGGGCGAGACCGTGAAGGACATCGAGTACGCGGCAGAGACGGGCCGCATCGCCCACATCTTCGCACTCGAGGCAGCCACGATGATCGAGAATGAGGTCGATCGGCTCGACGTCCTCTACGGATTCGGTGTTCGCCAGATGGGCATCGCGTACTCCGAGGCCAACACGCTCGGTTCTGGCCTCAAGGAGCGCGGCGACGGTGGACTCACCTACTTCGGTGAGCGCGCCGTCGAGCGGATGAACAAGCTCGGCATCGCGATCGACGTGTCGCACTCGGGCGACCGCACCTCGGTCGACGTGATCAAGGCATCCACCAAGCCCGTCTTCATCACCCACGCCGGCGCGCGCGCCGTCTGGCCCACCAACCGTATGAAGACCGACGAGACGATCGTCGAGTGCGCCAAGCGTGGCGGAGTGATCGGCCTCGAGGCCGCACCGCACACGACCCTGTCGCCGAAGCACCCCCGTCACTCGCTCGAGTCCGTGATGGACCACTTCGAGTACTGCGTCGACCTGGTTGGCCTCGAGCACGTCAGCTTCGGCCCCGACACCCTCTTCGGTGACCACGTCGGCCTGCACGACGCCTTCAGCTCAAACCTCTCACTCGGTCAGGCCCACGGCACCGTCGAGTACGAAAAGGTCGAGTACGTCGACGGCCTCGAGAACCCCGCTGAGGAGTTCTTCAACATCATTGGCTGGCTCGTGAAGCACGGCTATTCCGACGACGAAATCCGCGCCGTTGTCGGCGGAAACACCCTGCGCGTCCTGAAAGAGGTATGGGTTTAATGTTACGGAAACGACTCGCAGCGGTAGGCATAGTCCTCACCGCCGGGCTCGCACTCAGCGCCTGCGCTCCGAGTGCCCCCGCCGAAACCGAAGCGACGGCCGGCAGCGAAACGCTGACCATCGCGACGACCACTGACGTGGTGAATTTCAATCCGGTCATCGGCAACAGCCGGAGCGACCGCTGGATCACCAGTCTCATGTACCCGAACCTGCTGTCGATCGCGAACGACGGCTCCAAGGAAGCCCACGTCGCGACGGACTGGGGCTACGTCGACGACATGACAGGCTTCTACGAGATTCGTGATGACCTTGAGTGGAGCGACGGCGAGAAGCTCACGGCAGAAGACGTCGCCTGGACTATGAACGCGGTCAAGAAGGACCAGCCGTCAGGCACCTTCTATGGGCAGCTCGCGAACTTCGAGTCGGCCGAAGCGGTGTCAGACACCCGTGTCGAGATCGCCCTCGCGACGAGCGATTCCTCGATCGTTGACGAGATCGGGTTCTGGGGCAACGTCCTGCCGAAGCACATCTTCGAGAAGGCGGATTCCGTCGCGAACTTCCCGAACGACGGATCGGACGGCGGCTGGGTCAGCGCAGGGCCGTACGTCCTCACCGACGTTCAGGTCGGCCAGAGCTACACGATGGAACGCGTGGAGGACTACCCACTCGTCGACGGTGGAACACCGTTCGCGGCGAAGGTCGTGTACCGGGTGTTCCCCGACGTGAACACCGAGATCCTCGCGCTGCAGAGCGGCGAGGTCGATGTGATCGCGAACGCACTGCCGCCAGCGCAGGTCGAGACGCTCCGAAACACCCCGGGCATTGAGGTCGCTGAGTCTGTCGGTCTCGGCTACGCGCACATGACGTACAACATGACCAAGCCGGACCTGGCCAAGCTCGAGGTGCGCCAGGCGCTTGCCCACGCTGTCGATTACGAGACCATCCGCGAGGTCGTACTTCAGGGCCAGGCAGTGTCGACGGGGTCAAGCCCGCTCATGCCCGTGCTCGAGAAGTACTACGACGAGTCGATCGAAGAGTACGAGTTCGACACCGACCTGTCGCGCGAACTGATGGAGAAGGCGGGATACACCGCAGGGGCAGACGGGATGTTCCCGGTCAGCTTCCGGCTCATCTACTCGCTCCAGGACTCGGTCACGAGCCAGTGGGCGACACTGGTGAAGGACAGCGCCGCCGAAGCGGGAATCACCATCGAGCTGCAGGGCACGGAGCGCAACACCTACCTGGCTCAGACGGACGCCGGTGACTTCGACATCTACGCGGGCAACTTCGCCATCATGGACGACCCGGTC
Organism: Mycetocola sp. Y791; assembly: GCF_059445325.1. Taxonomy (NCBI): domain Bacteria; kingdom Bacillati; phylum Actinomycetota; class Actinomycetes; order Micrococcales; family Microbacteriaceae; genus Mycetocola; species Mycetocola sp. Y791. The sequence goes on from NZ_JCAIUC010000001.1 coordinate 433,153, forward strand.
ACCAACATGGCCCTGTCGTACCTGCGCGACGGAGCGATCAACTACACCTACGTCGATGACCCCGAGCTGAACGAGACCATCATGGCCGCGATGGGAACCACCGATGAGGACACCAAGATCGACCTCATGCGGGATGCCGCGGCGATCGTGAACGAGAACGTGTACGACAACATCATGTACACGCAGAACCTCTACTTCGCCCACAGCGACAAGTGGACGGGCTTCGAGAGCAAACCAAGTGAGCTGCTCTCGATCGTCCATCCCGTGTCGGTCGCAAGCGCCCACCTCAAGTAGAAAGAAAAGGGCCGCGCGTGTCTCTCTCTTCATTCATTGTTCGTCGCCTCGGGCGGGGAATACTCACGATCTGGTTCGCCGTGACCGTGACGTTCCTCCTGCTGCGCCTGCTTCCCGGTGACCCGGCGCTCGCGGTGGCGAGCCCGAACATGACGGAAGAGGCCCGCGCGGCCCTGCTCGTCCAGTACGGCCTTGATCAGCCACTCTTCGTCCAGTACGGGCTGTATCTCTGGCAACTGGTCCAGGGCAACCTCGGTGTATCTTTCACACAGTCAATCCCTGTGCTTGACGTGCTGATGCAGCGGTTGCCCTGGACCCTGCTCCTCACCGGAACTGCCCTCGTCTTCACGGTGATCGTCGGCGTCCCGCTCGGCGTTCTCGCAGCGGCCAAACGAGGCAGGTTCGCAGACCGACTGGTCCAGGTCATCGGGGTCACCGGCCAGTCCCTCTTTGTGCCGAGCGTCGGCGTTCTGCTCCTCTACACCTTCGGTCTCGTGCTCGGCTGGTTCCCGATCGGTGGCGCGTACACGAACGGTACATACGGTGGCGAGTGGTACCTCAGCGTGCTCAGCCACCTGGTGCTTCCCGCCGTCTCGCTCGTTCTCATCCAGCTCGGCTCCTACGTGCTGACCATGCGCTCGACCCTGATCGAAGCCCTCGGCGAGGATTACACCACCCTCGCCCAGGCCAATGGCGTTCCGCCGCGGAGGGTGCTGTGGAAGCACGCCCTTCGCAACGCGCTCCTGCCGACGACCACCCTCATCGGCCTTCAGCTCGGGTTCCTCGTGGGCGGCGCCGTGCTCACCGAGACCGTCTTCGCATACCCAGGCATCGGCCGTGGCATCTTCGAGGCGGTCACCCAACTCGACTTCCCGGTGCTCCAGGGTGCCTTCCTGATGCTGGCGGTCACCGTCGTCGTCATCAACATGATCACCGACATCGTCTACGGACTCCTCGACCCCCGGGTGAAAACAGCATGAGCATAGACAAAGCCGTTGGCGTCCCGATCCCCGACGTCGGCTCCGAACCCGTTGCAACCGAATCCGGCCGCGCCGGTGCTGCCACCTGGCGGGCGTTCCGCAAGGAACCGCTCGGCATCATCGCCGCCGTGGTCATGCTCGTGCTGCTTTTCGTCGCCGTTGCTGCGCCTCTCCTCGCCCCATACCCCGCCAGCTACGGCACCGCGGTGCTCAAACCGCCGAGCGCCGAGAACTGGTTCGGCACCGACCCGCTCGGGCGGGACGTCTTCGGCGAGGTGATCTGGGGTACGCAGCAGAGCCTGCTCGTCGCCGTCGCCGCGAGCGTTATCGCGATCGCCGTAGGAACGCTCGTCGCCGTCATCGGCGCGTACTTCCGTCGCCTCGACGGTGCGATCAGCGTCTTCGTCGACCTGATGCTCTCGCTGCCGGTGCTGCCCCTGATGATCCTCATCGCCGCACTGGTCGGGCCGAGCACGACCACGATCATCCTCGTGGTCGCCGCGTTCAGCTGGCCGGAGGTCACGAGGCTCGTACGCTCGCAGGCACTGACCGTCGTGAACCTGCCGTACATCGACGCGGCCCGGCTCATGACGACCTCGCCGGTCTGGATCATCACGAAACACGTGATCCCCGCCGTGACGCCGGTCATCGTGGTCTCGGTCGTTGTCACGGCGTCACGCGCCGTCCTCTCCGCCGCAGGCCTCGCCTTCCTCGGCCTCGGCGACCCGACCACCTGGTCGTGGGGCCGGATCCTCTACGAAGCACAGCAGTCCGGTGCGATGTCGAGTGCGTGGTGGCTCACCCTCTTCCCCTCGATCGCCATTTTCGCGCTCGTGCTCTCCGCGACGCTGCTCTCGATCGCGTACAACGACGCCCGCAACCCCAAGTCGCGGCGCAGGTAAGGAAACCATGACGGAACCCTCTCTCGGACTCTTCTCGCAACGGCTCGACGCGAGCTTCTTCGACGCGGTGCAATCGGATGTGATCGGACGGATGCGTGACGCAGGGCTCGATGCGATCTTCACCGTCGATCCCGAAGACGTCGCCTACCTGACCGGCTTCTTCCACCACCCGTGCGAGCGGCCCGTAGCGGTCTGGCTCGAAGCGACGGGGCGGTGCCTGCTGCTGGTTCCCGTGCTCGAACGCGACCACGCCGAGTCTCAGAACGCCCACGCAGACATCATCGACTATGCGGAGTTCCCCGGTCTGGAGAGTCCTTACGCGGTCCTCGCGCGCGCGATCGACCCCGCGGTGCGCCGGGTCGGGCACTCGACGACGATCTCGTACGAACGCCTGGCGGCAGCAACCGACGCGCTTGAGGACGTCACCCTGATTCCCTCCGGTCTCATCATGGAGGCCAGGTACATCAAGCACCCGGGCGAGGTCGCGCTCCATCAGGAGGCGGCACGCATCACGGATGCCATGATCGTCGCCGGGGTCGAACTCATCACCGGCGCCATTGCCGACGGCTCTGAGCTGCCGAGCGAGGCAGAACTCGCTGCCCACGTCGGCAGTGTCGGGACGGGCATGATGTATGCCCAGCACCGCGATGTCGTCGTCGTGTCGTTCATGGCTGGCGGCCTGGTCTATGCCGGTGCGAACAGCTCGCTTCCGCACGGCCTTCCGTCGAGCTACCGGCTGTCGAAGGGTGACACCTTCATGCTGTCGCTGGGCTGCGCCGTCGGCGGGAGGTTCGTCGAGGGTGAGCGCACCTTTGTGCTTGGCGAACCAACGCCGGAGCAGCGCCTGTTTCACGACACCATCCGCGATGCACAGCAGAGGGGGCTGGACACCATCCGTCCCGGTGTCGAGTGCCGCGAGGCCAACGCGGCCTGCCTCGACGTGATCCGTGAAGCGGGGTTCGGCGATTTCATCCTTCACCGCCAGGGACACGGCATCGGGCTCGGCATGCACGAGGCGCCCTGGCTCGAAGCCGGCGACGCCACCGTGCTCCGTGAGGGCATGGTCGTCTCCAACGAACCGGGCATCTACGTCCCGGGCCACGCCGGTTACCGCATCAGTGACAGCATGCTCGTCACAGCGGACGGGGCCAGGCCGCTCACCAGTTATCCGCGGACTCTCGCGGACTGCACGATCCCGATCTAGCCGCCCAACGGCATCCGTTCGATTATGTACAGAGAGAGAAGACGCCCATGAGTAACGAGACAGTGTCGCCCGAGTTCGCCAGGGCAACGACCGAAGCCGAGATGGTGGAGATCAACGGCAACAAGCTCGCCGTCGAGGTCCTTGGCCCCGAGGGCGCACCGGTGATCATCACCCACCACGGCGCACCCGGGCTGGGCTCGCGCGCTGAGCCTCGCGCGAGTTTCGGACGGCTTGCCGACGAATACCGGGTTGTCGTTTTCGATGCACGCGGGTCAGGCCAGAGCGAGGGTGCTGGTCCGTACACTCACGAGCAGTGGGCCGCAGACATCGAAGGACTGCGCGAGTGGATCGGCGCAGAGAAGATCGTCATGGCTGGCGGCTCGTACGGTGGCTTCATGGCGATGGAGTACGCGATCCGATACCCGGACAGGGTCTCAGCGCTCGTCTTGCGTGACACTGCCGCCGACAACAGCCACAGCGAGCTTGCGCGCGAAAACGCGCTCGCCACCGATCGAGTGACGATCGACATGGAGAAGTTCGACCGCATTGACTTCGGCCAGGTCCGCGACAACGACGACCTCCGTGACTGCTGGCGCGAAATCCTCCCGCTGTATGACTTCGACTACGACCCGGCGGCTGTCGAGCGCAAGGTCGAGGCGACCCCGTACCGGTTCGAGGCACACAACTTCGCGTTCGCCCACAACCTGCCCGGATGGGACATCAAGTCGGACCTGGTTAAAATCACGGCTCCGACACTGATCACCGTGGGCCGTACTGACTGGATTACGCCAGTATCGTGTAGCGAGACCATTGACAGTCTGATTCCCGACTCCACGCTTGTAATCTTCGAGAAGTCGGGCCATTCGCCCCAGATCGAGGAAGCAGAAGCATGGACGACGCACGTGCGGAACTTCCTGCACCGAGTCTTTCCGGCGACGGGAACGCCGACAACAGCCTCGTGAGCGTCAAGCTGCTCGATGAACTGAGCGATCTCGACCGGCGCATCATCGTTGCACTCCAGCACGACGGCCGCGCGAGCTGGCGTGCCATCGCTGAGATGGTCGACGGAACAGTGCCGACCGTGACCCGGAGGGGGCAGCACCTGCTCTCCTCCGGGGTGGTGAAGATCGTCGTGATGCCCACTCTCGGCAGCAGCGGCGCCGTTGACTCCTTCCTGGTGCGCATCAACTGCGCGCCGGGCACCCAGTTGCAGGTGGCAGAGGAACTGGCCGGCAACCGCGACGTGCGGTTCCTGACCATCGTCACCGGTGGGTACGACGTCATTGCGGAACTCGTCGTTCACGGTGGCGCCGCCCATTACCCACAGCTCATTCAGCAGCTGCAGTCCATCCGCGGCGTCGAGCGCTGGCGAAGCGACCTCATCATGCACGTCTACAAGGTGAGCTTCGATTGGAGCCGCCAGCTGTTCGACCGCACCATGCACCTTCCCGCTCAGCCGATTGAGACTCACGCTGCAGGGATAGGCAAGGGGTGCGCGCCCGACCACTTCGACGACCAGGACCGCAAGATCCTCGACTTCCTCAAGCAGGACGGACGGATGGCGTTCAAGTCGGTTGCCGACGGTCTCGGGATGAACGAGTCGAGTGTGCGGCGTCGCTTCGAGCGTCTCCGGCAGAACGGGTGCGTCGACACGCTGGCGCTCGTCCCCGCATCCGCTCTGGGGATGGGGGCTGAAACCCTGCTCACCGTCGACGTTGACCCCGAGCGGCTCGAGTCGGTGGCACAGGAACTCGCGACCTACCCTGCGGTGCGCTACGTGGCGGCGACCCTTGACCGCAATTCGTTGTTCTGCGAGATCATCACCGCGTCGACCGATGATCTGCACCGCTTTATGACGTCGACGGTGTCGCCACTCGTCGGTGTGCGTGGCTGGACCGCGGCGATGGAGTTGCTCGTGCTCAAGCGCGGGTTCGTGGAGACGCCGTGGTGGCGGACGCAGGTCGGAAAGCCGCAGGTGTAGGGCCGCGCATTCAGGGCCGGGGACTGGGGTGCGCTGTCGCGCCTCGAGCTAGCTTGACTCTGAGCGGTTTAGAGCAGCGACCAGGCGACGATGAGCCCGTTGTAGGTGATGTGCGCGATGATGGCGGCACCGAGCCGGCCCGTTGTCGCGGCGAGGATGCCGGTGCCGATTCCGACGACGAGCGTCGAGATTCCGACCACAGCGCCCTCCAGCCCGCCGTCGGTCTGCAACATGTGGACGCCGGCGAACACGAGGGCCGTCACACCGATGGCGACGATGACCGGGACCCGGGCGGCATTAGCCCTCGGTGAGAGCGCACGGGCGGATGCTCGCACCAGCGCCCGTTGCATCAGCCCGCGGAAGAACAGCTCCTCGATGACCGGTGCGGCAAGCACCGGCGCGAGAATGGCGAACACGAACCACCAGACGTCGTAGACGACGGGGCCGAACGTTGCCCCGCCACTCGCGACCCGGCCGTAGAGGAGAATCTCGATCAGTGTCGTCGCCGCGCGCATCATCCCGCCGACGACGAGGCCGAAGAACAGATCGATCCACTCGAACCGCAAACCGAAGTCGCGCGCGAGCGACCGGCGGCCCCGCAGGTACGAGGCGGCGAGGATCGCACCGATCAGCGGGACCCACGCGGCGAGGTAACTCAGCGCGGTGCGGAGTTCCGGCGACGCCGGCCAGCCGCGGAGCGCAGCCCAGCCAACAGCCCACACGAGAACAACGGCGAGCCCAACGCCGACGGTCGCGTCGTTGAGCCCCCATCTCACCGGGCGGTCGTCGGCTGTGCCGGGGACAGTCGTACTCATACCCCAACGATAGGGCGCGCGCTGACGGTCGGGGATCAGGCGGGCGGACGGATCGCTTAGCGTTCGGTCGCCACAGTCACGCGCCGCGCGAGGCCGGGGTAGTCGACGACCCATCCGTGTGAGTCGTAACGAATGTCTGCGCCGGTCGCCCCGTCGCCGAACCGGACGATACCCTCACCGAGGGCCGTGTACGTCTGTGCGGATGCCACCACTTCAAGCGTCGGAGGTAAGACCCACGCGCTGACGAGGCTGGCGTGAGAGCCGCGCGGCGCGTTGAGGAGCCGAAGGCGGTTCACCGGCAGGGCGTTAGTGAGTGGTGACCCACCGATGTCGAGGTCGACCGCGGAGGACAGGGATTCCTGGTCCGAAATACCGGGCGGTGCCGGGGTTCGCAGACCGCTGCCGTCAAACGCTGCCAGAGCGGGCACCCCGTCGGCCTCTCCCACAGCGGTCCACCTCGAGCCGGTGCGAGAGAGCTCCAGATCGCGAGTCCATCCCGCCCCCTCCGCGTGCGCGACCAACCGCATTGCCGCCCAGGTGGCATCCGCCCAGAGTTCGTAGCTCAGTCGATAGGGCAGCGGATCGACCGCGTGTTGCGAACCACGCGCGTAGAGCCCGGTCGATGTGTCGAGTGTGACGACCTCGGACCCGGGAACATCGGTGCGCACCCACATCAGCACAACCGGCGGCGTTCGGCGATGCGCGGGCGACATCGGTCAGCCCTGGAGCTCCGCGGGCACGGCCTTGCCCTCGATGTCAGTGGTCAGTCGATCGATCCGACCGAGGATCTCATCGAGTTGCCGCACGGTTTCCCACAGCACCGGATGCTGTTCGCGAACGTCATCGAGCGATTCGCCGCCCGAGGTAAGGGAGCCGAGATCGAAACTCATGTTCGTGCGCGCTCCGGCGACGGCCGCCCGGAGCGCCCCACAAGCGACGGCGACGTCGGCGACGAGAGCGGGGTTACCGTGCCTGGCGAGCCACTCCAGGTCGCCGACCGCGTCTGCGCCGGTGCGGCCCAGATTGGCGGAGGTTTCGGCGGCGTTGACGGATGCCTCGCGGATGGCGTTCTCCCGCTCCTCGCCCGGTTCGAGACGGAACGCGCTGCCGAACGACTTCGAGGCGGCGGCATCCTCGTCGGCCAGACGCAGGGCGGCGCGGCGGCCGGCGGTCGCGCGGTCCTTCAGGGCGTCGAGCTCCTGCTGGAGTGGGCCGTCGACCTCGGTGTACCCGGCGACCATCGAGGTCAGTGCGTACGCCATGGCGAGCATGACGCCCGAGGCGGCCCCGCCCCCTGGTGAGCCGGTGGCGCGGGCGAGCGCATCCGTCCAGTCTTCGATGGTGGAGGCGGTGGCGGAGACTTTCGCTCGGTCATTCATGGGTCAAGTCTGGTCCTTCAGGCCTCGGAGCGCACGGCCCACCCGCCCCGCAGCCGCACCCAATCCGCCGAGCGCTCCATTTCCATGCCCGCGCTGCAGAAGATTCTGTAGCGCGAACATGGATCTGCAGCGGTGGATGCAGGTGCCCGCCTCACGCAAGCTCCGCTCGCGCTTGAGTCCGCTCGCGCTTGAGCTCCGGTTGCGCTCAACGCGCCCGTGGCACGCGAAAAGGCCCCCTGCTCAGCAGGGGGCCTTTCACAGTAACGCTGTGTGTTAAGTCAGTGAGACCTAGCGACGAGCGTCGGTGTTGTTGGCGTCGCGGTCGTAGAACTCGCGGCTTCCGGACTTGGCGAGTCCGCGGCTGATCATGTAGCCGATGGTGAGGAGCGTTGCGTAAAGCCAAACGCTCTGAGCGCCGAAGCCCTGTCCGTCTTCGCCGTTGTCGACCATCGCGGAAGCGATGAACATCGAGATCAGGATGACGACGTAAGCGATGAACTCAGTGGTCTTGAATGCAGCCTTGGTCTCGGTGGAGAGGCGCGAGACGCGGCCGTTCGTGGTGGTGTTGCTCATGATGTCCCTCTTTCATGTGACGATCGTGGCGCACTTGCGCCTGAGCTATGTAAGCAGCCGGTGGGCAGGATGTGTGAATTGCCTGTTGCCCCTTGACATCGACGGGTGTATAAGCCATTCGCGTACGCGGGAGGCTGTCTGCGTACGCGGGAGGGCGGCCCAGCGCGGCAGTTCCATGCCCGCGCTACAGAAGCTTCTGCAGCGCGGGCATGGATGTGCAGCGCCGGGCGGATGAGGGCGCGCACGGATGCCGCGGCCCGGGGCGGGGCGGATGCCCGGGGAGGCTACCGCCGCGCGGTCGCCACCACGCGCACCCCGCCGGCCGGAACCACCGAACCGGCCGACACCGGTTCACCCGTGACGACGTCTGTGCCCTCGATCGAAACCGGAGCAGCGGCATCCGCGTGGTTGATGAAGAAGGTGAAGCTCTCGGAATCGCTCGAGCGCGTGACGACCTCGAGGCCAGCGGGGGGCGCGTCGACCGCGACGCCGCTGTCGCCGAGCACCGCGGTTACGAACCCGCGCAGGTCGGAGCCGGTGAGCTTCGTCGAGACGTACCAGGCGGTGCCCGATCCGCGGTCGTTTCGGGTCATCGCGGGCTTGCCGGCGGCGGGGCCGTCGACGTAGGTCGCGACAGTCATGGCCGTGTCGAGCACGATGTCGTCCGCCCACGCGCTGCCCGTCGACCCGTCGCTGAGCGCAACGGACTGCTCGGCGTAGAGCGGAAGGAACTCCTCGATCGACAGGCCGAGCACGTCGCGCAGCGCTCCCGGCGACGCACCGGCAGGGACCTCGTCGTTCTCGCCGACGATGCCGGAGAAGTACGAGACGACGAGTGTGCCGCCGCTCGATACGTAGCTGTCGATGTTCGCAGCGTCTGCCTCAGCGAGGAGGTAGAGGTTCGGCGCGAAGACCACGTCGTACCCCGACAGGTCCGAGCTCGGGTGCACGAAGTCGACGGTGACGCCCAAGCCCCACAGCGCGCCGTAGAACGCCTCGATGCGCTCGCGGTGTCCGAGTTCGACGGAGGGCCGCCACTCCAGGTCGAGCGCCCAGAACGACTCGATGCTCCAGACGATGGCAACGGATGCCGTCACCCGCGATCCGGCGACAGGCTCAAGTGCCCGGAGGTCGGAGCCCAGCTGCACGACCTCCTTCCAGATGCGCGTGCCGGTGCCGCCGTGGGGCAGCATCGCCGAGTGGAACTTCTCGGCGCCGAACCGGCTCGCACGGAACTGGAAGAACATCACGGCATCCGACCCTCTCGCCACGTGGGAGAGGCTGTTGCGGGCCATTTCGCCGGCGCGCTTGGCGATGTTGCGCGGCTGCCAGTTGACCGCCGAGGTGGAGTGCTCCATCAGGATCCAGGGCCTGGACCCGGCGAGCGAACGCGTGAAGTCGGCATCCATCGCCAGCAGCACGTGGTTGTCGGTGCGCTCGGCAACGAGGTAGTGGTCGTTCGCGACGATGTCGACCTCCTTCGCCCACTTCCAGTAGTCGATGGACGGGCAGTTCGTTGCCATGAAGTTCGTCGTGATCGGTGCGTCGGTGAATGCCCGGATCGCGTTGCGCTCGCCGATGAAGCAGGCGAGCAGGGCGTCGGAGGTGAATCGCTGGAAGTCGAGTCGCTGGGCCTGGTTCGACGTGCTCGCTGAGACCCGCGGCGCGTCGATCTCGTCCCACTCGCCGTAGGACTGGCCCCAGAACCGCGTTCCCCAGGCGCGGTTGAGCGCGTCGAGCGTGCCGTAGCGGGCCTGCAACCAGTCCCGGAATGCGGCCACCGAGTAATCGTCGTAGCTGTCGCTGATCGGCGCACCGTATTCGTTGTGCACGTGCCACATCACGACGGCCGGATGCTGCGCGTAGCGTTCGGCGAGTTTTGTCGCGATCGCAACGCTCGCGCGCCGGTACTCGGGTGAGCTCGGACTCACCATTCCTCGCGAACCGAAGCCGAGCGTGCGGCCGTCGCGGGTGACCGGGTGGGCGGACGGGTACTTCTTCCAGAACCAGGCCGGGGGAGCGGCAGTCGGGGTTCCGAGGTCGACGTCGATACCGGCATCCGCGAGGAGGCCGATGATGTCGTCGAGGAAGCTGAAGTGGTATTCGCCCTCACGCGGCTCGAGTACCACCCAGGAGAAGATGCCGATGCTGACGAGGTTGACGCCCGCCTCTTTCATGAGTGCGATGTCTTCGAGCCAGGTCTCGCGGTCCCACTGTTCGGGGTTGTAGTCGCCACCGTAACGAAGGCCTTTTGAACCGGGAATCCACGACATGTACTGATCTCCTTTGACACACGCACCCACTGTGCGCGCTCCCAGTTCTATCACAGCATATATTGCGGCCAATGACGCAGACAAGCTGTTTGACAACTCGATCGGCTGTGTGCCTTACTAGAACCGCTCACAGGTACAGTGCCGTTCTCCGCTCGAAGTCAACGATCCGACTTCGCAGGCTGCAGCACGCGCTGCACCGCCCCTGCACAACATCACAGCCACAAGGAGAACGACATGCGTTCATCAGTCCGCATGGGAGCGCTGGCATCCGTAGCCGCCGCAACCATGCTCTTCACCGGATGCTCCGCCGGAGGCGACTCCGCTGGCGGAGGCTCCGGTCCGGTCGAGCTCACCTACTGGGCCTGGGCCCCCAACCTCGACAAGGTCGTCGACATCTGGAACGAAGACAACCCCGACATTCAGGTCACCGTCAACAAGCAGGACGGCGGCGACCCCGCGATCACGAAGCTGCTCACCGCGATCAAGGCGGGCAGCGGCGCTCCCGACCTGATCCAGGCCGAGTACCAGAAGATCCCGACACTCGTGGCATCAGATGCTCTCGCTGACCTTTCCGAGAGCGGCGCAAGTGACGTTGCCGACCAGTTCCCGGCATCCGTCTGGGATTCCGTCACCCTCGGCTCCGACGCCGTGTACGCGATCCCGCAGGACACCGGCCCCATGATGGCGTACTACCGCGAGGACATCCTCGCCCAGCACGGCCTCAGCATCCCGACCACGTGGGAGGAGTACGCCGAAACCGCCCGTGCGCTGCACGCCGCAGACCCGACGAAGTACCTCGGCACGTTCTCGGCCAACGACGCGGGCTGGTTCACCGGACTCGCGCAGCAGGCCGGCGCCTCCTGGTGGTCCATTGACGGTGAGAGCTGGGGCGTCGAGATCGACGAAGAGCCCACGCAGAAGGTCGCTGAGTACTGGGGCGGTCTCGTCGAAGAGGGCGTCATCGACAACAAGCCGATGTATACCCCCGAGTGGAACGCCGGTCTCAACGACGGAACGCAGGCCGGCTGGGTCAGCTCCGTCTGGGGACCGGGCGTACTCGGGGGCAACGCGACCGACACCGCCGGCAAGTGGGTCGCCGCCGAGCTGCCGAACTGGGAGTCCGGTGAGGCATCCAACGGCAACTGGGGCGGCTCGTCGACCGCAGTGACCACGCAGTCGAAGCACCCGGAGCAGGCGATGGAGTTCATCGAGTGGCTGAACACGGACCCTGAGGCCATCCAGGCCCTCATCGACACGTCGGGCATCTATCCGGCGGCGACCGAGGCCGCGGCCGAAGCGCTGACCGAATCACCTGAATTCTTCAGCAATCAGGCCGACTTCTACGATGTCGCCGCCAAGGCAGCCGAGAGCGTATCCCCGTTCAGCTATGGACCGAACGTCAACGTGACGTTCAGCGCATATAACGACGAGTTCGCGAAGGCTGCCGAGTCGAAGAGCATCACGGCTTTCCTCGACGCGGTCGCTGCCATGCAGAAGATCACCACGGACGACCTCACCAAGAGCGGCTTCACCGTCAAATAGGTCGCCCGCACTAACACCCGCCACCGGGGCGCCTCAAGCGCCCCGGTGGCCTCAACCCCCGGAGATCTCCGTGACATCCCTCGCTGAACCCGCGCCGAAGAAGGCGCCATCCGCACCTGGAAAGAGCCGGCGAACGGATGCCGCCCGAAAGCGGCCGGGAAACTTCCGCACGCGGGTGCTCACCCCGTATCTCATGCTCGCGCCGGGCATCCTGCTGTTCACCCTGTTCATGCTCGCGCCGATCGTGTACACGCTCTTCCTCAGCTTCCAGAAGAAGAAGGTCGTCGGTCTCGGGCTCGGTTCCGGTGGACAGACCCGCGTCTTCGCCGGTTTCGAGAACTACATCAGCACCTTCACCAACCCCGAGTTCGCGGCCAGCGTCGGCCGGGTCCTGCTCTACGGGGTCGTGCTCATCCCGACGATGCTCGCGCTCGCCCTGCTGTTCGCATTGCTGCTCGACTCGAAGCGCACCCGGGCAGCCGGGTTCTCCCGCATCTCGATCTTCCTGCCGTACGCGGTGCCCGCCGTAATCAGTTCACTGCTCTGGGGCTTCCTCTACCTGCCGGCGGTCAGCCCGTTCTACTACATCTTCGATTTGCTCGGCTGGGACGTGCCGAGCATGCTGTCGAGTGGCCTCGTGCTCTTCGGCATCGCGAATATCGCGTTGTGGGGCGGCGTCGGCTTCAACATGATCGTCATCTACACGTCGCTCAAGGCCGTGCCAACCGAGATCTACGAAGCCGCGAAGATCGACGGCGCGAGCGAGGTGCAGATCGCGCTCCGCATCAAGATCCCGATTATCGCGCCCGCCCTGGTGATGACCGGTCTGTTCTCGATGATCGCCACGCTCCAGGTGTTCAGCGAGCCGACGATCCTCCGTCCGCTGTCGAACAGCCTCTCAACAAGCTGGTCACCGCTCATGCTCGTCTACCGTGACGCGTTCACCCGCGACGACATCTACTCGGCGGCAGCGACCTCGATGGTGATCGCGATCGCGACCTTCGCGCTCTCGTTCCTATTCCTCCGCATCGTCCAGAAGCGCGCTTTCGGACAGGAAGACTGACATGACCACTCTCTCCGCACCCCGGGTCCGGTCGACCGGCGCCGCGCCCCACGCGAAGGCCAAACGCGAGCCGATCAGTTTCGTCTCGACCGGCATCCTGATTCTTGGCGCCCTCTATTGCCTCTTCCCGGTGCTCTGGGTCGTCATGGCGTCGACGAAGAACGGCGCAGAGCTGTTCTCCACGTTCACCCTGATGCCGAGCACCCACCTGTGGGAGAACATCGTCGAGCTGACGCAGTATCGCGACGGCCTGTTCTGGCGCTGGATGCTGAACACCGCGTTGTACGCTGGCGTCGGTGCGCTCATCAGCACCTGGGTGTCGGCACTGTCCGGGTACGTGCTCGCGAAGTTCACCTTCCCGGGCAAGTCGATGGTGTTCAAGATCCTGCTCATGGGAGTGCTGGTCCCCGGCGTGATCCTCGCGATTCCGCAGTACTTCCTCATGGCGCAAGTGGGGCTGACGAACACCTACTGGGCCGTGTTGCTGCCGCAGCTCATCAGCCCGTACGGCATCTACCTGGCCAGGATCTACGCCGCGGCATCCGTACCCACCGACGTGATCGAAGCCGCACGCACCGAGGGTGCGGGGGAGATGGGGATCTTCGCGAAGATCGCCACACCGATGATGCTGCCCGGGCTCGTCACGATCTTCCTGTTCCAGTTCGTCGCTGTGTGGAACAACTTCATGCTGCCGTACATCATGCTCGGAAACGACAACCTGTTCCCGATCACCGTTGGGCTCAGCGGTCTGCTCAACCAGGGTGCGACGGCGCCTGCGCTCTACACGCTTGTGATCACCGGGGCGCTGCTCTCCGTCATCCCGCTCATCCTCCTGTTCCTGCTGCTGCAGCGCTTCTGGAAGGTGGACCTCGCCGCTGGCGCGGTGAAGGCGTGACGAACCGGGTCACCTATGCTGGGGGCGTGAGCACCCAGGGACCGCGTCGCAGGCCGACGATCGACGACGTCGCCGTTGAAGCCGGGGTGTCCCGCGGCACGGTGTCGCGCGTACTCAACGGCGGGCACTGGGTCAGCCCTGACTCGCTGTCGGCGGTGAATGCTGCGATCAAGAAGACCGGCTACCGGATCAACCCGCACGCGCGGAGCCTGGCGACGAGCAGGGCGAACTCGGTGGCGTTCCTGTTGACCGAACCGCATGAGCGATTGTTCGAAGACCCGAACTTCTCGCTGCTGATGCGCGGTGCAGCGCAGGCGCTCGAGCAGCGCGACATTCCCCTCGTGTTGCTCATGGCCGGGACCGAGGCGGAGCAACGCCGGGTCACCGACTTCATCACCGCCGGGCACGTTGACGGGGTGTTGCTCGTCTCCTCGCACGCCGGTCGGCAGGGGTTTCTGTCCGAGCTCGTGCGGTCGAAGGTGCCGGCGATCGCCTGTGGCATCCCGCTGGGCTTTGAACGCAAGATCGGCTACGTCGCCGCCGACGATCAGCACGGGGCGCAGACCGCCGTTGAGTACCTGCAGGACCTCGGGCGCACGAGGATTGCGACGATCACCGGACCGCAGGACACATCGGGCGGGATCGGCCGGCTTGCTGGGTATCGCGACCAGCTCGGTGCCGCGGTAGACGAGTCGCTCATTGCCATTGGCGATTACACGCGGGCGAGCGGGATGCGCGGGATGCGCGAACTGCTCGAGCGTGACCCGTCGATCGATGCGGTGTTCGCGGGCAATGACCTGATGGCTGCGGGCGCGCTCGATGTGCTGGCAGAGGCGGGGCGGCGGGTGCCGGAGGATGTCGCGGTCGTTGGTTTCGATGACTCTCCTGTCGCCACCCAGACGAACCCGCAGCTGACGACGATGAAACAGCCGTTCGACCGGATCAGCTCGGAGATGGTGCGGCTCCTGCTCGAGGTGATCGACGGGAACCCGGCTGCAGCGATGACGCTGCCGACCCAGATGGTGCGGCGCGGCTCGGCGTAGGGCGCGCGTACGCGGTCTCCGTCGCGCGAGCGCGGCAGTTCCATGCCCGCGCTACAGAAGCTTCTGCAGCGCGGGCATGGATGTGCAGCGCCGGGCGGGGAGGGCGCGGATGCGGGCGGGTGCGCGCGGATGCCGGGGGCGCGGGGCTTCAGGCCGCCACAATGTGCACATCGACACCGGCAGCGCGGATCGCCGCCACGGCGTCTGCGTCAGCGGAGGCATCCGTCACCAGCAGGTTGATATCGGTGATGGGCGCGACCTCGGCGAGGGCGAGCCTGCCAACCTTCGACCCGTCGGCGACGACGATGGCGAACTGCGCGTTCTGAATCATCGCGTTGTTCGTGCGCGCCTCGGTCTCGTTGTGCGTCGTCACCCCACCGGATGCCGAGATTCCGTCGGCCCCGAGAATGGCGGTGCCCACATTCATGGCGTTGAACGTACGCTCGGCGAGCACACCGACGAGTTCGAGCGATTCGGCCCGGAGCGTTCCGCCCGTCATCACCACGCTCAGCTGTGGGTAGGTCGTGATGAGTCCCGCGATGGTGAGCGAGTTGGTGACGATGGTGAGCTCACGGTGGTTTGAGAGCGCGTGGGCAACGGCAGACGTCGTTGAGCCGCCACAGAGCGCGACGGCGTGGCGACCGCCATTCGGGATGAGGCTCCCAACGTGGGCTGCGATCGCGCGCTTGGCCTCGTGGAATTTCGAGTCGCGAAGGGGAACGGGAAGCTCCGGATGAGACTCGATTGCGGCCGCTCCTCCGTGGGTGCGCAGCAAGAGTCGCTGGGCTTCGAGCTCGGCGAGATCGCGCCGAGCAGTCGCGGCTGAGACATCGAGCGTCTCAGCGAGATCGCTCAAACTAATCGTTCCGCGCTCTGACACGACCTCGAGGATGGAAAGCATGCGCTCCGATCGCTTGCCTGAGGCGGCTCGCAGCCGCGGAGTTCCTGTCCAGGGCAGTGTCACGGGAACCTCCGTCGGGTCGATGAGCGAGCAGTACGGTTGTTCACTTTAGCCATTTTTCGCTCAATTGGTTGCACGATTCGCGCAAGGCGGGCCAGACTCTCGGCATGCCTCGAATTGTTTTCATCGGCGCGGGAAGCGTCGTCTTCACCCGCCAGCTCCTCAACGACCTGTTGCGTTTCGATGACCTGCCGACGCTCAACATCGTGCTGCACGACATCGACGCCGAGCGCCTGGCTGTCGCCGAGGGCACAGCGCGTCAGGTCGCGCGCCGGCGCGGCAGGGCGCTCGACCTTGAGGTCACGGAGGATCGTCGAGCTGCGCTTGCCGGTGCGGACTTCGTCGTGAACATGATTCAGGTCGGAGGCGTCGCCGCCACGAAGGTCGATCTCGAGATCCCGGCGAAGCACGGCCTGCTCCAGACAATCGGCGACACGACGGGCGTCGGCGGAGTGTTCCGCGCGTTGCGCACGTTCCCCGTGCTCAGCGGGATTGCCCGCGACATGCAGGACCTGTGCCCTGACGCCTGGTTCCTCAACTACACGAACCCGATGGCGATGAACGTCTGGTGGACGTCGGTGGTCGCGCCGAACATCAAAACGCTCGGCCTCTGCCACAGCGTCTACTGGACCGTCAACGATCTCTGCGATCTCGTCGGTGTTCCGCTCGAGGAAACCCACTACCGCGCGGCCGGGGTTAACCACCAGTCCTGGCTCTACGAGTGGTCGCACAACGGTGAAGACCTCTATCCACGACTCCGTGCGCTCATCGAGTCGGACCCCGAGCTGCAGCGCCGGGTGCGCGCCGAGATCTTCCGGCGCATCGGCTTCTATCCGACCGAGACGAGTGAGCACTCGTCCGAATACCTGTCGTGGTTCCTGCGCGATCCGGCACAGATCGAACACTTCCGGATCGAACCGCTGCAGTACATCGGCATCAGCGACGATAACGTCGCGGAGTTCCACGCCGCCCGCGAGGCGCTCGACTCCGGCGCTGATCTCGAACTCGATGACGGAGCGGCCGAGTACGCGCCACAGGTGATCCACTCGATCCTCACAGGGACCGAGCGGGTCATCCACGTCAACGTCGTCAACGCTGGGCTCATCGACAACCTGCCCGAGGGTGCCGTAGTCGAGGTGCCCGCGCTCGTGAACGCGGAAGGGGTGCACCCGATCGCGGTCGGTTCGATCGCCGAGCAGGGGGCCGCACTCAACCGCACCTACCTCTCCGTCGCTGCCCTGGCAATCGAGGCCGCGCGCCACGGCGATCCGGAGCGGGTGCGGCAGGCGGTCCTCATCGATCCCAACGCCTCCTCGACGCTCACCCCGGCGCAGATATGGGCGCTGTGCGACGAGCTCACCGCGGCGCACGCGCAATACCTGCCTCGTGAACTCGGAGGCACCCTCGACCACGACCTGACGTCGGTCGGAGCGTAACCGACTCCGCATTGTCGGAATCGTCATCCCCTTCCACGATCGATCGATCGAGGAAGGGGAGGCGCCGTTTGTCGCGCCCGTTTCGCCCGCCGAAACCTTCCTGTAGCAATCAATCACTCGAAATGATTAACTCAGACATTTTTCTTGTCAGGTGAGCAGTTCTCCCCGAGACTGTGTGACAACCCAACGACGGGTCGAGGACGCTCTCTCCCTCGCTCGACGGATCGCTCCCTCGACCATCGGACTCTCTATGACGATCACCCAGCTCGAGATCTCCAGTCAGCCCGCCACGTGGCGGGAAGCCCTCGGCGGCCTCGACGCGGCGCGCGATGCGCTCTGCCGCCGGGGAGAGAATGTTCTCGTCATCGGGTGCGGCACGTCGGCGTACGTCGCCGAGTCGTTTGCGGCACTGCGTGAGCAGGGCGGCTGGGGGCGAACGGATGCCGCGTACGCGTCAGAACCGCGGGCATGGCGGGATTACGACACCGTGATTGCGCTGACCCGCTCGGGCACCACGACCGAAGTACTCGACGCACTGCGCGAGGTTCCGTCCGGTGTCCACCGCATTGCGGTCACGGGGGTCTCGGAATCCCCGGTCACCGAGCTCGCTGACACGGTGCTCGGCCTTGATTTCGCCGATGAGCAATCCGTCGTCCAGACCAGATTCCCGACGACATTCCTCCTTCTGGCACGGGCCGCGCTCGGGTACGACATCTCCGGGGTTGTCGAGCAGGCCGAGGCCGCATTGAGCGCACCTCTTCCGGTCAGCATCGAAGGAAAGAGCCACTTCGTCTACCTCGGGAGCGGCTGGACCTACGGCCTCGCCCAGGAGGCCGCGCTCAAGATCCGTGAGGCCGCCCAGGCCTGGTCGGAGTCGTATCCCGTTCTCGACTTCCGTCACGGCCCTCTGGCCGTCGCGAGCGAGGCATCCGTCGTCTGGATCTTCGGTGACACCGATCCTGCGCTCGTCGAGCAGATCGAAGCGACCGGCGCTCACGTCGTCACCTCCGTCGCGGACCCACTGGTCGAACTCGTTCAGGCCCAGCGACTGGCCGTTGCGCTCGCCGAATCACGCGGCCTCAACCCCGACGCTCCCCGTCATCTCACCCGTTCAATCGTGCTCACCTGAGCTGCCCCGCTCGTTACCCCACACGCCAACCCACCAGGAACAGAGGACACCATGAGGATCGGACGCCACACACGCACTGCCCGGAGTATCGGGCGCGTCTCCGCTATATTCGGCACCGTCGCGGTTCTGATCGGAGTGACAGCCTGCGGCGGATCTTCCCAGGGCGCGACGACGCTCGATGAGGACGCTGACGTCACGATCACGATGTGGAGCGGACAGACCGACGACGCCCAGAAGATCCTGGAGTCCCTGGCCGAGGAGTTCGAGGAAGAACACCCGAACGTCACCATCGATCTGTCGCCCGGCGCCTCGTCCACCGAGGACCTGCTCCAGAAGCTGTCCGCCGGGTTCGCCGGCGGGTCATACCCCGATATCTCCTACGCCTTCGGGTCGTGGGCGAGCCAGCTCGAACGCTCGAACCGCACCCTCGACATCACCGACCAGGTCGCTGAGGCCGACGTCGAGTGGGACGACTTCTCTGACGCCGCGCGCAAGACGGTGCAGCCGACGGGGGAGAAGACGATCGGGTTCCCCGCCATCGTCGACAACCTCTCGCTCATCTACAACAAGACGGTGTTCGACGCTGCCGGTGTCGCGTATCCGACCGCCGACTGGACGTGGGAGGACTTCCGTGCGGCGGCTGCTGAATTGACGGATGCCGCGACCAACACCTATGGATACGCCTACTCCGTCTCCGGATCGGAAGAAACCACCTGGCAGTTCTGGCCACACCTGTGGCAGCGCGGTGGTGCAATCCTCAGCGACGACGAGAAGACCGCGGAGTTCGCATCCGATGCAGGAGTAGAGGCACTGACCTTCCTGCAGGGCATGGCGGTCGATGACAAGAGCGTCTACCTCGACCAGACCGACACGAAGTTCGCGCAGCTCTTCGCAACCGACCGGATCGCGATGATGACCTCGGGCCCGTGGCAGCTGTACGACCTCAACACCGCCGGCACGAACTACGGCGTGACCGTTCTGCCGGGAACCGATGGCGACCACACCACAGTCTCGGGACCGGACATTTGGGCGCTGTTTGACCACAAGGACAAGAACCGCGAGTACTGGGCGTTCGAGTTCACCAAGTGGCTCACGTCGGCGGAGCAGGATGAGCGCTGGAACGTCGAGGTCGGCAACCTCCCGATCCGGGCCTCGTCAGCGGATTCTGAGGCGTTTGCCGCCCAAGTCGAGAACTATCCCGGACTCGACATCATGGCCGAGAACAACGCCAACGCGAAGCAGGCGCGACCGACCGTTCCGGGTTACGTCGGCCTGTCGGAAGCGATCGCGGATGCCATCGCCGAAGTGCTTCAGGGGCAGGGCGAACCGCAGGCCGCTCTCGAGGAAGCGGCTGAGCGCGCGAACTCCGCGCTGAGCGAAGAGTAATAATGACGGCGTCTCTGTCCACCGGTAAGGACAGTCGCAGGCGCGCCGGCAAGACCGGTGCGCCTGCGCTCACCTTCACGGTGCCGACAGCCCAGCGGCAACAAGCGCAACGCAAAGCCAGCCGTCGGCGTGCACTCGACGGCTGGACCTTTGTCGGGCCGGCGACCCTCATCATTCTCGGGCTGTCGATCTTCCCGGCCGTGTGGGCGTTCGTGCTGTCGCTGCAAAAGTGGGACGGCTTCAGCGATCCGCAGTTTGTCGGGACCACGAACTACGAGCGGCTCGTCAGCGACGACAAGTTCTTCGACGCGATCACCCACACGGGGCTGTACACGATCCTCTTCGTCCCGATGTCGGTGCTCGGTGGGCTGTTTCTCGCGGTCGCACTGAACCGGAACATCCGTTTCATCGGGCTGTATCGCACGGCCATCTTCGTGCCGTTCGTCGCGTCGGCCGCAGCAACCGGCATCCTGTCCACCTACCTGTTCAACCCGCAGTACGGAATCGTCAACAACGTGCTTCGGATGCTTGGGCTCCCGCAGCAGGGATGGCTTGAAGACCCGGCCCAGGCCATGGTCGTCATCGCGATCATGTCGCTCTGGGGCCAGGCCGCATTCACGACGGTCATCTACCTCGCGGCGTTGCAGGACATCCCGCCGGAACTGCTTGAGGCCGCTCGCATTGACGGGGCCAGTCGCTGGCAGGCCTTCTGGCATGTGGTGTGGCCGCAACTCGCTCCGGTCACTGTCTTCGTCGCCATCTGGCAGGTCATCGGCGCGATCCAGCTCTTCGACCTGGTCTACACAACGACCAGGGGCGGGCCGCTCGACGCGACGAAAACGATCGTGTACTTCCTCTGGGAGCGCGCCTTCCGCGGGCTCGAGTTCGGCTACGGCTCGGCCGTTGCGTATGCCCTCTTCGCCCTCACTCTCGTGATCACCCTGTTCGTCGTCTGGTACTCGCGGCGCCGCAACCTGGAGGCCTTCTGATGAGCACGTCCCTGCTGAACCCGGCAGTTGAGCTCGCGACGCCGAAGAAACGAGGTCGCGGCTTCAGCGGCTGGCACTTCTTCCTCGCCCCGGTCGCACTGCTGTTCCTCCTGCCGTTCGCGCAAATGTTCCTCGCCGCGCTGTCTCCTGCCGAGGAACTCGTGAGCTTCCCGCCGCCGCTCATCCCGTCGCGGCTCACCCTCGACGGGTTTGCTGGTCTGTTCGCCGACTCGGACATTCTGCTGTGGCTCGGCAACACGGTGATCGTCTCGAGCGCCGCGATCCTGTCGCACATCGTTCTGTGTTCCCTGGCCGGGTACGGCTTCGCCCGGATGAAGTTCGCCGGCCGCGGCCTCGGCTTCTTCCTGATCCTCGGCACGATCATGATCCCGACCCAGCTTCTGATGATCCCGACCTACATTCTGTTCGCCCGGCTCGGTCTCATCGACGGCCTCGGTGCGGCGATCGTGCCGTGGCTGGCATCCGCTTTCGGGATCTTCCTGATGCGCCAGTTCTTCCTCTCGCTCCCGGCGGAGCTTGAAGAGGCTGCGACGATCGACGGCTGCAGCAAATGGCAGGTGTTCTTCCGGGTCGTCCTTCCGCTCGCGAAGCCGGCGATCGCCACCCTCGCGATCTTCACCCTCCTGAGTTCGTGGAACGACCTGGTCTGGCCCCTCATCGCGATCAACAACGAGAACGCCTTCACGCTGCAGCTCGGCATCGCCAACTTCCAGGGCACCCGCCGCACCCAGTGGGACCTCCTCATGGCCGGCAACGTCATCGCGACGCTTCCGCTGATCCTGTTCTTTCTGGTCGCGCAGCGGCAGTTCATCGCGACGATGTCGTTCTCCGGAATGAAGGGTTGATGGGAGGCGAACGGATGCCGTCAGCGAGCGACTCCCCGGACGGCTCGGTTGACGTGCTGGTCGTCGGCGACGCCAACCCGGACCTCGTGCTGCGGGGCGACGTCGTCCCCCGGTTTGGGCAGGCCGAGCAGTTGCTCGACGCCGCCGACCTGGTGATGGGCGGCAGCGCGACGATCGCGGCGTGCGGACTGGCCCGGCTCGGGGTCTCGACCGCTGTCGCCGCCGTTGTCGGCGACGACGTGTTCGGCCGATTCACCGTCGGGCTCCTTCGCGATGCCGGACTCGACGTGTCGGGCATCCGGGTGGACCCGGTCATCCCGACCGGGCTGAGTGTCATCCTCTCGAGCGCGTCCGACCGGGCAATCCTCACCCTGCCGGGCACGATCCCGGCACTCACCGCAGCCGATGTCGATGCGGCGGTTACTCGTCTCCGTCCCCGCCACGTCCACATGGCATCCTTCTTCCTGCAGCCGCGACTGGCCGCAGAGCTGCCCGCGCTGCTGGGGCGCATTCGCGCTACCGGGGCATCGGTCAGCCTCGACACCAACTGGGATCCCGCCGAGCGATGGGAGGGCCTCGCCGAGGTGCTTCCCCTCGTCGACGTGCTGTTCCCCAACACCGAAGAGGTGCTCGCGATCGCTGAGGCTCTTCCCGGTGCCGGTTCTGCAGCGGGTGACGATCCGGTCGCGCTCGCAGCGGCGCGGATTGCAGCGTTCGGTCCCGTCGTTGCGGTCAAGTCGGGCAAGGCGGGCGGCCGGGCGTTCTCGCCGGACGGCAGCGAATTCGCCGCGCCTGGACTCACGCTCGACGTCGTTGACACTACCGGTGCCGGTGACAGCTTCGATGCGGGTTACCTCGCGGCGCTGATCGCCGGGGTTTCGGACGAGACCGAGCGGGTGCGCTGGGCCGCGGTTGCCGGATCGCTCTCCGTCCGTGCGGCCGGTGGCACGGCCGCGCAGGCGACGCGGGCCGAACTGAACACACACCTCGGGGTTCACGTCCACACGCACTCCGATACGGTGAGGTCCTGAAACGGATGCCACGACGACGGGAGATCGAATGGCGTACGTCGATCGAGACGGGCGGCCCGCCCGTTCCCGGCTTCTGCCGCGCCGCGTGGCTGCGTTTGTCGCTCTCGTTGCGGTCAGCCTCGTGACCGCGTGCGCGAGCCCCGCCCCGGCTACACCCACCCCGCCGGCCCCCAATGCGGACGGGCCAGCATTTGAGTTCCTCGACGCGGGAAACGGCGTCGAGATCCGAACGGGCGACGACTGGAGCCTGCCGGCATCCGCGCGACCGGCGCCGAATTCCGGGTTCTTCTCGGAGGAGGCATCCGTTTCTGACCATGTGTTCGTTCGATCCGTCGATGTCAGCTGGCGGCAGATTCAGCCGACACAGGGTGACCTCGACCGCGGTGCGAGCGGAGAGGCGCAGGGCCTGAGTTTCGACTCGCTCGACGCGCAGCTGGCCGGACCCGACCGGTTCTGGATGCGCATCTTCGCGAGCGGTGAGAGCTGGGCGCCGGAGTGGGTCGCCGAGGAGTGCGGGGTGTCGACGTATGGGCCGGACTATGACGGCGAGCGGCACCTGCCGATCTGGGATGAGTGCGTGTGGGGGCACCTCCTCGACACCTACCGGCGGGTCTTTATCGACGGCGGTCTCGCCGCCGATCCGCGCCTGTCGTTCGTTTACGTTCCCGGCGCGTTCACCTGGGCCGAGTTCGACTACGAGATGGTGACCGCCGCGGTCGACGCGGGCGACCTCGACCTCGAGACCTACCTCGCCTGGTACGATCACGCCTGGACCGACCTCGCCGATCTGTTCGGTGAGCACGCGAACAAGCTCGTCTTCACCGGCGAGGACTACCCCTTCGGTCCGTTCGGGGCCGAGGACGACCTGCTCGCGGCCGACGCGGTCGACGCGGGTCTCGGCATCCGTACCGGCATCACCGAGCTGTCGAACTTTCACCTGAGCGAGGCGCCGGCGTACGGGGCGCACATCCTGCCGAATGGGCACCTCGCGCTCGACGACACCCTGCCGGTGCACGACGGCACCCGCATCGTCGCCACCGAGAACGAGTGCTACAACGACTGCGGCTATGAGACCGACGACCCGTACTACGCCGTTCGGCAGTCGAACCTCAAGGCGCTGCAGCTGCGCACGAACTGGATCTACGTCGTGCCAGGCCCGTCGTACTTCGCCGAGTACCCGGAGCACTGGGACTGGGTGCGGCTGTCGATGGGCGCGACGGCGACGACGTCGGCCGATGCCTGGGCGGCGTTGCGTGACGCCGAGGACACCTACTGGGCGGGCGACGAGGTCGGGCCGGTTGGTGCCGGGTCGTGGGCCAGCCGCCCGTGGGTGCGCAACCTGGAGCGCTGGCTCGTGCAGGTCGATGAACCGGGTTCGGTCGCGCACCGCTCGGACGACGACGTGCATGTGGAGGTCTTCGAACCCGACAACGGGACTGCTCACGAGGGCTTGCGAACGGATGCCGCTGGCGGCGACACCGGATTCGTCTTCGAGCTCGATCCCCGATTCACGGCGGCATCCGGCGCGTGCGTGGTGAAGGTGACGTACCTTGACTCGGGGGCCGGCGCGTTCACCGTGGATGTGGGGGACTGGTCGTCGCCACCGGTCGAGCGCACCGGTGACGGCGAATGGAAGACCGCAACGGTGGCGGTTCCGCCGGGAGCCCTCGCGGAGCATCCGTCGTTCCGGGTTTCGCTCGTGGCCGGCTCCGACGACCTGACGGCGCGGTTCGTGCGCGTGGTGCGGTCCTCGTGACGAGCGCGGCACTTGCATGCTCGCGCCGCAGATACTTCTGTAGCGCGGGCATGGATCTGCAGCGGTGGGTGCTGACCTGCGCTCAGGGCGGGTCGGCGTCCGGTCCGCGGGGGAGTGAAACGGATGTCGCGGGTCGACGTGGCCGGCGGCGGCGACCTCACGGCGCGGTTCGTGCGGGTGGTGCGGTCCTCGTGACGAGCGCTGTACTTGCATGCTCGCGCTGCAGATACTTCTGCAGCGCGGGCATGGGTCTGCAGCGGTGGGTGCTGGCCTGCGCTCAGGGCCCGTCGGCGTCCGGTTCGCGGGTTAACGAAACGGATGCCGCGGGTCGACGTGGCCGGCGGCGACGACCTCGCGGCGCGGTTCGTGCGGGTGGAGCGGCCCTCGTGACGAGCGCTGCACTTCCATGCTCGGGCTGCAGATACTTCTGTAGCCCGAACATGGATCTGCAGCGGTGGGTGCTGTGAGTACGGAGGAGACGCGCTCGGAGCTGCGTGCGACGACGCCGTTCCCCGTTGTGCCCCTCGTGGCCCTCGCCGTCGCGGTGTTCGTCAGCGTAACGACGGAGTTTCTGCCGACCGCCGTGCTGACGCCGATGGCCCGGGACCTGCACGTCGACCCCGCAGCGCTGCCCCTCCTCGTCACGGTGTTTGCGGTCGCCGTTGTTGCGCTCACCCCGCTGCTCGTGCGGCTGACCCTGCGCTTCGAACGCCGCAGCCTCCTCATGATCGCGCTCGCCGTAATGGCGCTCGCGAACCTGGGCGCCGCTGCAGCGGGAGGGATGCCGATGATCGTGCTCGCGCGCATCGTGGCCGGCGCGGCGCACGGGCTGTTCTGGGCGGTGACCGGCAGCTACACCGCTCAGCTCGTGCCGGGGCATCGATTGGCGCAGGCTGTGGCGATCACCGGTGCCGGCGTCAGCGCGGCGTTCGTGCTCGGTGTGCCGGCGGGAGCGGCACTCGCCGACGGTTTCGGCTGGCGGATGCCGTTTGTCGTCGTCGCGGCTGCCCTGCTCCTCGTCGTTGGGATGCTGCGGCTGGTGCTTCCGCGGGTTCCCGGGGTTGGGCACGGTCTGACCGCCGGCGGAACCGGGGGAGCGGACCGCTCACGCGGGCGGGTGCTCGCGCTCTGTGGCATCGTCGTTCTCGTGATGGGGTCGCAATACGCGCTGTTCTCACTCGTGAGCCCGTACCTGCTCGACGTCGTCGGCATCGCACCCGACGCGCTCCCGATGGTGCTCGTCGTCTACGGCGTGCTCGGCATCGGCGGGCTCGTCGGCGCGGGAGTGGCGGGCACGCGCTGGCCGCACGCGACACCGGTCGCACTCGTCGCCGGACTCGCGGCCGGGGTCGCGTTGCTCGCGCTCGCTGCGGATCGGCCTGTACTCGGTGTCGTGGGAGTCGGGGTGTGGGGGATCGCCTTCGGCGGTGTGCCCGCCATTCTGCAATTCGCGGTGCTGGCTGCGGCATCCGAGGAGTTACGCCCGCGGGCATCCGCCTGGCTCACCAGCACGTTCAACGCGGCCATCGGTGGCGGCGCGGCGGCCGGGGCAGCGATTGCGTCGCTGGCGGGAGTTGGGGTGCTGGCGTGGGCTGCCCTTCCCGGGCTCGTGTTCGCGGTGGTGGGGCTGTTGCTGCTCGCCCGCGCGCGTGAGGCGCGTTGATTAGATGTGCTGGGCGCTTCGGCGTCGAGCGCGGCAGTTCCATGCCCGCGCTACAGAAGCTTCTGCGGCGCGGGCATGGATGTGCAGCGTTGAGAGAGGGTGCGGGTGGCGGCGAGGGATGAGGGCGCGTACGGATGCCGGGGTGCGGCCGGATGCCGGGGCGCGCGGCGCGTCAGGTCCACGGTCGGGTATCCACGATGGGGGCGTTACACCCGCAGAGCGGATCGATCGCACGACGCCAGCCGCGGCCGCAGGCATCCGTTTTCTGCAGAGCGGATCGATCGCACGGCGTCAGCCGCGGCCCGCAGGCATCCGTTCGCGTGTTAGGCCTCGGCGGGAGTCTTCTCTGCCGTGGGCTGGGCGCGGTTGCGGCTCGCGCGTCGTTCGCGACGGGACGGGGTGGTTCGCGACAGCGGGTACTTCTCGTCGAGGTGCGGTTCGAGGTAGAGCCGGCGAAGCGCGAGCAGGATCATCGTGCCGCCCACCCAGTAGCCGAGGAACAACACCATGCCCTGGGCGAAAGTGAAGCTGACCAGGGTGAGGACGATGCCGATCCCGAGATAGAGCCAGCGCCAGGCGCCGGTGATCCGGTCGCGCGCGGCCTGCTGGTGCGCGGTGCGGTCCTCGAGTGAGTCCACCCGGCTGTTCAGGTCGGCGTCGTCGATCGCTGAGAAGAGGTCGCGCACCGAAACCCGCAGGGCGTCCGCAACCAGGGACAGGGTTTCCAGACTTGCGTCCTCGCCCGCCTCGAGCCGCTGAACCGTTCTGAGCCCGATTCCGCTCTCGGTCGCGAGTCGCTCCTGGGTCCAGCCCTGTGCCTGTCGAAGCTCAATAATTCGTGTCTTATTCATAGAACCCATGCTCGCTCCGCCCGGTTCGGTGGCACCACGCCAGGAGGACGCCAGTGTGCCGCCACCTGCCCGCCAGCGTACCGCCACCGGATTGTGGCAGGGGAGCGCCCGTCCGTGAGCGGGTCTGGTCGGTGCCGAGCGCTGGATGGTGCGCGAGCGCTGCACTTCCATGCCCGCGCTACAGAAGCTTCTGCCGCGCGGGCATGGATCTGCAGCGCTGGGCGGATGGATGGCTAGCGGGCAGGGCGAGCGGGCGACGGGCAGGGGTGAGCGGGCGGCGGGCAGGTGCTGTGGGCGCGCGTTACGGGCGCCGCTTCGACGAGGGCAGCCCGTCGAAGGTGAGCCTGTCGTAGAGCCGGCGGGGCGGGTAGAGGTCCCGGGGCTCCCAGCGAGAGAGGCGGCCGACCACCTGGCGCAGCTCGTTCTCCCGGTTCTTCTCGTCGATGACGGCCTTCTCAGGTGTGCGCCCGTGAAGGTAGCGGGGATCCGTATATTTGGCTCGCCCGTCGCACTCCCCGGCGTGATCGAAGTCGTTCCAGTAAAAGTCCGGCCTGGCTGTGCGTCCGCTCGGGAGGCGGAACTCCACCTGAAGCAACGGAGGGGGGAAGCCGAGGAGGTGGATCCACACACGGCTGTGCGACTCCTCCGGTGAATCCGACTGGCTCGTCGCGAAGCCCGCCGCCGCCTGCGCCTTGCGGTAGCCCCGTTGACCGGATGCCGCTTCGACGCAGCCGGTGATGGCATCCGTCGTGGTCAATGCACCAGCGTGGCGCGCCTCGTGGAGTGCGGAGTCCATCGCGACGACGCCGTCGGCAAACGGCAGGTCGCGTGCGAGATCGACAACCGTCTGGGCGGGAGTGGTGAGAAGCAGGCCGTCGAGCGCCACGATCTCGACAGACGTGAGCGGGCGGCAGTGGCGCTTCACCGCACCGGATGAACGGCCGCCACGCGATTGCTCGGTCGTCACGTCGATTCTTTCCGGCCAGGAACCCAGAATCCGGATGCCCCAGAGGGCGGCGGCCGCGTAATGGGAGTACAGCACGGTGCCTCGCGCCCGACCCGCGGCCTCCAGAACCTTGAGTCGGTGCTGCTCGTGGGGCGCGAGGCCGCTCCAGAACGCCGAGGGGGCGTACGAGCCGTGGGCGATGCGCACTATCGCGCCGGTGCGGGACGATCGGCGAAGGGTCGAGTCGTTGGCTCCCGTGGCCAGCTCCTCGTGTCTGCGGATGATGAAATCGGGCACCCCTCAACTGTCGGACGTTTCGAGGGGTGGCGGGGCGGCATCCGCTCGATGGGGGATGGGCGGGCGACTGCACGCTGCTGTGGAGGGGTCGCGGGCCCGGTGTTGGGTGCGCGGTCGCGGATGGAAGCGATGGCATCCCCCCGGGCGTCGAGCGCGGCACTTTCATGCTCGCGCTGCAGATACTTCTGCCGCTTGGGCATGGATGTGCAGCGCTCGCGCGGGAGGGGCGGGATGAGAGGGCGAGTTTGCGGGGCGCGGATGGTGTTGGGTGAGTGAGGGACGCGGGTGCGAGCGTGCGGATGAGGGACGGGGTGTGGAGGTTCAGCCTGCGGGTGCGGGTGCGGGTGCGGATGCCGCGCGGCGCGAGCACGCTGACGTGCGGAGGGGCGTCCCGGCGTTGAGCGCGGCACTTCCATGCTCGTGCTGCAGATACTTCTGCCGCTTGGGCATGGATGTGCAGCGCTCGGCAAAAGGCGGGACGGATGTGAGCCCGCGAGGCATGGATGTCGAGCGCTCGCGGTGGGACGGGAGGCCCGGGGCGCCGCCGCTACCGCGCGTCGGCCCCTCGCTTCGCGTCGTCCGCGTCGGCCCCTCGCTTCGCGGCGTCCGTAGCACTCGTAGCACCCGTAGCACCCGTAGCACCCGCGGCACCCGCGGCGTCCGCGGCACCCGCCCCGCCCGCACCACCCTCCGCACCCGCCGGACGCTGCGCCCTCGCCGCCGCAATCGCCGCCCGCCCCGACGGCAGCAGCACGGCAACCGCCATCACGAGGATGGTCACGATTCCGGCGATGACGAGGAGTATCTGCACGCTGATCACGTCGGCCAGCGGCCCGAACACCGTCATGCCGATCGGGGTCGCCAGCGCCATCACGATGCCGACGTAACTGAAGACCCGCCCGTGCATCTCGGGCTCCACCGTCTCCTGCACGAGAGTCATGAACGGCGCAGAGAACAGCGGAACAAGCAGCCCGAACGCAAACATGAACCCATAGAACAGCCACAGGTCGGGCGCGAGCCCAAGCGCAACGGTGAACACCGCGAAACCGAACGTCGCGAACAGGATGAGCGGCATCCGGCCGAACTTCGCCAACACGGTCGCCACCAGAACCCCGCCGAGAATCATGCCAACGCTGAACGCGATCTCGAGTACCGTCACCATCCAGACCTCGGTACCGAAGGTGCGCGCGATCAGAAGCGGCGTGATGAACGACGGCGCAACGGTCAGCAGGAAGATGATGGCGAACACACCGAGCAGCCAGCGAACCACCCGGTGCTGCCAGATGTACCGCATTCCCTCGACCAGGTCCTCGCGGTAACTGGTGGTCTTGGACGCGATCGACGCGAGCGTCGGCACCGAGACGAAGGCGAGGAAACCGACACCAATCACCGCGGTGACGACGTCGATAAAGAACACGGGCACGATGCCCCACAGCCCGAAGACAGCACCGGCGGCAGCGGGCGCGAGCAGCGCCATCGCCGACTGAATCGACCCGAACAGCCCGTTGACCCGCATCAGGTTCTCGGCCGGCACGATCTGCGGGATCATCGCCTGCACCGCTGGCGTCTGGAACCCCGCCCCGATCGATCGCGCTCCCACAGCGAGCAAAATCACCCAGAGGTCGGTAATGCCGTTAAGCATTGCGATCGCGAGCACCAGCGTCACCGCCGCGATCGTAGTGTCGGCAATGATCACGAGCACGCGCCGGTTCATCCGGTCGGCGACGACACCGCCAAAGATCGACACAACGCCCTGCGGAAGGAACGCGGCGAGGGCATAAAGCGCGATCGCAAAACCCGACTGGGTCGCGAAAGTGACGTACCACATCACCGCGTACTGCACGATCATCGACCCGAACAGCGAGATGGTCTGGCCGCTGAGAAAGAGCGCGACGTTCCTTTTCCAGTGCGGGGGCACAGCGGATGCCTCGGCACCGGTCGCGAGGATGCCGTCAGCGGATAAGTCGTCAGTAGATGATGAGGCTGGCTCAGAACTCACCGGTTAAGGCTACGGGTCGCCGCTGACATAGGCCACCCGTCCCGGCTGCCATCAAAGCCCAACTTCGCGCCACATCCCTTACCTCCTGCTCGAAATGATCGATATGGTCAGACTTGATCAATTTCAATCACGTCGTGTCGGATGTGATGACAGCGCGAGAAGGAGGGTCGCCGTGATTCAACAGGGCCGCCTCAATGTCGTACTCGAACTCGTCGGTGAACGGGGCAATGTGTCGATCGCCGAGGTCAGCCAGGCGCTCGGCGTCTCAACGGCGACCGTGCGCCGCGACCTCAACGCGCTCGCCGAGCAGGGCCTCGTGACCCGCACCCACGGCGGGGCATCCGCGCTCGGCTCGGCATACGAGCTCCCGCTGCAGTACAAGATCGCGCGCCAGGCCGAGGCCAAGGTCGCGATCGCCCGGGCCGTCGCCGACCTCATCAATCCGGGGGAGTCCGTCGGCCTGAACGGCGGCACGACGACGAGCGAGGTCGCACGGATGCTCGGACGGAGCGAGCGGCTCCGCGTCGGCCCCGACAAGGTCGGCGTCACGATCGTCACCAACGCCCTCAACATCGCCTACGAGATGTCGGTGCGCGACCACATCAAAATCGTGGTCACGGGCGGTTTCCCGCGCCGTCAGTCGTACGAGCTGGTCGGCCCGCTCGTCGGTGCTGCCCTGCGCGGCTTCAGCCTCGACACCGCAGTACTCGGCGTCGACGGGCTCAGCGCCGCATTCGGCGCGACCACCATCCACGAGGGAGAAGCGGATGCCAGCAGCGAGATCGCCGGCGTCGCCCAGCGTGTGATCGTGGCTGCGGACTCCACCAAACTCGGGCGCAGCACCTTCGCCCGCATCTGCCCGCTGAACGCGATCGACATCCTCGTCACCGATTCCGAGGTGTCGCCCGGGTTTGCCGCTGACCTCGCCGCGGCTGGCGTCGAGCTCGTCGTGGCCGCACCCGCTGAGGCGGGCGACACGGACGGACCGGGCCCGACGTCGACAGACGCGGACTGACCCGGCCGGAGCGGCGGCCCACAGCCCCGCCCCCGGCATCCGCTGAAGTCCCAGCACTGCACCGGCGCAGTGTTACGGCCAGGTAAATAAGCGAAACCGATCCTTCCCTGTCAAGGGCGAGCAGCACTAGTGTGCTGTTTTGTGATCATTTCCATATCAAACGTGACAAACTCGCGCAACATGGTGCAAGATGGCAGAAGACACAACGAAGTGGAATCCAGCAGATGAATCTCAGTTCAACTCGCGGCACCAGCGACGCCGGTGACGGGCACGGCGCAGGCAGCGGAAACGCCAGCAGCACGGGCACCGGCAACGGCAGCAACGGCAGCGCCACGGCCCCATCCCTGGCCGTCGCCGTCATCGGAACCGGCGCCCGCAGCGTGATCGCGCACCACGTCGCCGAGGCACGTCCCGGCGCACGGGTCGTCGCTGCAGTCGACACCACCGAACCCGGCCGCGACCGGGCACGAGCCCTCTTCCCCGACGCAACGGTCTACGAGTCACTCGACGAGCTCATCGCCGCCGGCGGAATCGACGCGGCGATCGTCACCACCCCCGATCACACCCACGAGAACATCGCTGTCGCCCTGCTTGAGGCCGGCATCGCCGTCTACCTCGAGAAGCCGCTCGCCATCTCCCTCGAGGGCGCCGATCGAGTGCTCGCGACAGCGGCCGAGACCGGCACCCCGCTGTACGTCGGCCACAATTTCCGACACTCCGGTGTGGTCCGCGTGATGCGCGAGATCATCGAACGCGGCGAGATCGGCGAGGTCAAGGCCGTCTGGGTCCGCCACTTCGTCGGCAACGGCGGCGATTACTACTTCAAGGACTGGCACGCCGACCGATCCAAGACTGGCACCCTGCTGCTGCAGAAGGCCAGCCACGACATCGACATCGTGCACTACCTCGCCTCCGGCTACACCCGCCGCGTCGTCGGCATGGGCGACCTCATGGTCTACGGCGACATCACCGACCGCCGGGAGCGCCCGGGTGAGGTCATGGAGGACTGGTTCTCCTACGACAACTGGCCGCCGGCCGCGCAGACCGGGCTCAACCCCGTCGTCGACGTCGAAGACGTGTCGATGATGCTGATGACCCTCGACAACGGCGTGCAGGCGAGCTACCAGCAGTGCCACTTCACCCCCGACTACTGGCGCAATTACACGGTCATCGGCACCGAGGGTCGCCTCGAGAACTTCGGCGACACCGCCGGCGGAACCGTCAAGGTCTGGAACCGCCGCCACGAGTGGCAGGAATCGGGAGACGCCGAGTACCCGATCGAGGGCGTCGCGAGCGGGCACGCGGATGCCGATTTGCTCACGATGACGGAATTCCTGGCCCACGTGCTCGACGGCGCCCCCACTATCGTGTCGCCCATCGCCGCACGGGAAGCCGTCGCCGCCGGGTCGCTCGCCGCGGCATCCCTCCGTGCCGGTTCCACTCCCATGACCGTCCCGGACCTGGCGCCGGCGGTTCTCTCCCACTTCACCTCCCGTACTGCCCCCTTGCACCACCCGACAATCACAACAGACGCGCTACCCAGTGAAAGGACCCCCTCATGACCTCGTCCACCCC
This sequence comes from Mycetocola sp. Y791, assembly GCF_059445325.1. Classification (NCBI taxonomy): domain Bacteria; kingdom Bacillati; phylum Actinomycetota; class Actinomycetes; order Micrococcales; family Microbacteriaceae; genus Mycetocola; species Mycetocola sp. Y791. The sequence goes on from NZ_JCAIUC010000001.1 coordinate 465,997, forward strand.
CTCCGCCCGGCGGTTGACCGCCGGAGTGGCCGCAGCCATGGGCCTCATGCTCGCGGTCAGCGGCTGCAGCTCGGATGCCGGAACCAGCGACAGCGGCGAATACGGCGCCCCCGATAAAGACCTGAAGGCATCCATCACCTACGGGCTGTGGGACAAGAACCAGGTTTCCGCGATCGAAGAGAACATCGACGCGTTCAACGAGCTCTACCCGAACATCGAAGTGAACGTCAACGTGACTCCGTACTCGGAGTACTGGACCAAGCTGCAGACGCAGGGTTCGAGCAAGACACTTCCCGACGTGTTCTGGATGAACGGCCCGAACATCGGCCTGTACGCCTCCAACGGCCTGCTCGAGCCGATCGCCGACGCTGTTGACGCCGGCGACATCGAGCTGTCGAACTACCCGGAGTCGCTCGTCGACCTCTACAACGTCGGTGACGAGCAGTACGGCGTTCCGAAGGACTTCGACACGATCGGCGTCTGGACCAACAAGGCACTGTTCGAACAGGCCGGGGTCGAACTGCCGAGCGAGGACTGGACCTGGGACGACTTCCAGACCGCGGCCACCGACATCTCCACCGCACTCGCGGGTGAGGGAATCTACGGCGGCGCCGGCGGCATGGACGGCCAGACCACCTACTACAACACGATCTTCCAGGCCGGCGGCTCGGTCATCGACGGCGACACCTCCGGGTACGCCTCGGAAGGATCGCAGGCCGGCATCCAGTTCTGGAGCGACCTCATCGCGAGCGGCGGGTCACCGTCCATCCAGCAGCTGACCGACACCACGGCAGACCAGTGGTTCACCTCCGGCAAGCTCGCCATGTACTGGGGCGGCAGCTGGTTCCGCTCGGCACTGACCGACCTCCCGTTCGCCGGTGACATCACGGCTCTTCCGCTGCCCACGGGCGAGGAGCAGGCCACCGTCATCCACGGTGTCTCGAACGTCGTCGCCGCTGACTCCAAGAACAAGCAGGCCGCCCAGGCGTTCCAGGTCTTCCTCGCCAGCGAAGAAGCCCAGCAGCAGCAGGGTGACGCCGGCGCGATGATCCCGGCATTCACCGGAACACAGGATGCCTTCACCCAGTCGATGCCTGACGCCAACCTGCAGATCTTCCTCGACGCTGTCGAGTACTCGAAGCCCCTCCCGGTGAGCAACAACTCTGCCGTCTGGAACGCATTCGAGACCGAACTGCTGCCGCAGGCGTTCTCGGGTGAGCGCCCGACCGCTGAGGTCACCGCGGAACTCGCCGAGCAGATGGACGCGGCTCTCGCCGAGGAGTAACCAGTGACAACCGAAACGCACACTCCCGGCTCGCCCGCCCCGACCCGCACGGGTCGGGCGGCGCGAGCCGGGAGCGGCGCCCCGCCCCAGACACCGCGGCGTCGCTTCGCCGGTGACGGTATCTGGCCGTGGCTCTTCCTCGCCCCACTGGTCGGCGGGATCTCGGTGTTCTACTTCTGGCCGATCCTCCAGACCGCGTTCTACTCGCTTACGGACTGGGGAGCATTCGGCGGGTGGGACTTCGCCGGATTCGAGAACTACGTCGCCCTGTTCGCCGACCCGGCGCTCTACCTCTCCTTCGGCAACACCCTGCTCTACACGGCAATCGTGCTGCTCGGCATCCCGATCGCCGTCTTCCTCGCCAGCCTGCTGAACCTGCCTGGCCTCCGCTTCGCGTCGCTCTACCGGGTGCTGTTCTTCCTCCCGTACGTGGCGATGCCGACGGCGGTAGCCATGGTCTGGCGCATTATTTTCAACGGCGACTTCGGACTCTTGAACTATGGGCTCGGTTTTCTCGGCATCGACGGACCGTACTGGATCAGCACCCCCGGTGCCGCAACAGTCGCCGTCGCGATCGTCGGCCTCTGGTCGTCGCTCGGGTTCGCGATGATCGTGCTCGCCGCCGGACTCAAGAGCATCCCGCCCGAAATGTATGAGGCATCCGAACTCGACGGAGCAACCCGGTGGCGGCAGTTCCGTTCGATCACCGTTCCGCTGCTCACGCCGAGCATCTTCTTCATCTCGATCGTCACGATCATCTCGAGCTTCCAGGTCTTCGACCTGCTCTACGCCATCCTCGGCAGCTCCAACCCGGTGCTGCCCAAGAGCATGTCGCTCGTCTACTTCTTCTATCGCGAGGGTTTCGTGAACAACGACAAGGGTTACGCGGCGGCGATCGCCATGGTGATCTTCGTCATCATCGGAATCGTGACCGCGATCCAGTTCCGCTTGCAGAAACGGTGGGTCCAGGTTGACTGAGGCAGTGGCATCCGTTCGGGTTCCTCCCGCAGCGAGGAAACCGACCCCGCGTCGCCGAGCCCCGCGTCGCGGCGGGTCGCACGTGTTCGCGCACATCATCCTCGGCGGAGGCGGGCTGCTAATGGCCTTCCCGTTCGTCTGGCAGATCATCATGTCGCTGTCGACGAACGCAGAGGTGCAGAGCGTCACGCCCGTGTTCTGGCCGGCCGAACTGCAGTGGCAGAACTACGCCGCCGTGTTCACCCGCCTGCCGTTCCTGGAACAGCTGACGACGTCGGTGGTGATCACGGTGATCCGCACGGTCGCCCAGATCCTGTTCTGCACCCTCGCCGGGTATGCGTTCGCACGCATGCGGTTCCGGGGCAGGGGCATCCTGCTCGCGCTCGTGCTCTCCATCCTGATGGTGCCGTCGCAGGTGTACCTGCTGTCGCAGTACCAGATCGTGCAGAACCTCGGCCTGCTCAACACGCTCGGCGGCCTGGTGCTGCCCGGCCTGTTCAGCGCGTTCGGCACCTTCCTGATGCGAACGGCGTTCCTCGCGATGCCGGTCGAGCTCGAAGAAGCGGCCCGCCTCGACGGTGCGAACCCGTTCCAGGTCTTCTGGAAGGTCATGCTTCCGCTGGCCGGCCCGACGATCAGCGTGCTCGCGATCACCACAGTGCTGTGGTCGTGGAACGAGCTGCTCTGGCCGCTCGTTGTCACCACATTCAGCGATCGGATGCCGTTATCGGCGGGGCTCGCAACGCTCATTGGTGACCGCACCACCGACTACCCGGTTGTGATGGCGGCGAGCCTGCTCGCCATGGCACCCGTGTTGATCATGTTCGTTGTTTTGCAACGTCGGGTCATCGACGGCCTCGCTTCCAGCGGGCTGAAGTAACCGGCATCCAGTACGCAATTTTCCGTTTCACACAAAGCATCATCCGACTCAAAGGAGATCCACCGTGCACCAAAGGAAACACCACAAGAAATTCGTACCGATCGGAATCGCACTGGCGGGGATTGCGGCGTTGGCCATCCCGTCCGCCGCGATCGCCGCGCCGGGGGACGTCACCGTCAGCTACACGGCAAGCGATGAGGTCATTGCCAACCCCGAGCGCGGGTTCTACCACCACACCGAAACGCACTACCGCGCCGACGGCTCCGGCTATGTGCCGCTCGACGCCTCGACCATCGGGGCGTTCCGCGAGGAGGGCATCACCCAGATCCTCCGAGTGTTCTACCTGGAGAAGTTCGTCAACACCCCGACGCTCGATCCCGAATTCCTCGCCCTCGTGCAGGCCGACTACGACACCGCGCGTGAGGCTGGCATCTCCGTCATCACCCGGTTCGCCTACGTGCAGGGCGGTGCCTGGCCATACGAGCCGCCGCACGGTGACGCACCGCTCGACATCGTTCTCGCGCACATCGAGCAGCTCACCCCGATTCTGCGGGCGAACGCGGATGTCATTCCCGTCGTTCAGAACGGACTGATCGGCCTCTGGGGCGAGGGTTACTACACCGACCACTTCGTCGCAGACCCAGCCAACCCCGGGGTTGTCACGGAGCAGGACTGGGCCAACCGGTCAGCGGTGACCAATGCGCTGCTCGAGGCACTTCCCGAAGACCGTTCGGTTCAGGTGCGCACGATGCTCTCGAAGCAGGAACTCTTCGACGTGCCCACCGGCGCAGCGGGCGCAATCACCCCCGCCCAGGCACACGACGGCAGCGATATCTCCCGCGTCGGTCACCACAATGACTGCTTCCTCGCGGCGCCCGATGACTGGGGAACGTTCCTGTCCGACCCGATCGAACTCGACCAGGAGTACCTCGAGGCGGACAGCAAGTACGTGCCCATCGGTGGTGAGACCTGCAACGTCAACCCGCCGCGCTCCGAGTGGGAAAGCGCGTCCGCAGAGATGGCGCGCTACAACTACAGCTACCTCAACCGTGACTACAACCAGGCGGTCCTCAACACCTGGGGTGCCGAGGGCATCGAAGAGACAGCGCAGCGACTGGGCTACCGCTTCGTGATGACCGAGAGCACTGTCTCGGCGGATGCCGACGGCGCGACACAGCTCACCCTCGGGGTGCGTAATGACGGTTGGGCAGCTCCGTACAACCCAAGGACCGCCGTTCTGGTGCTCGAGGGTGACGCTGGCAGCTTCGAAGTGCCGTTCACCGACAACGACGATGCGCGCATGTGGATGCCGGGTACGACCACAACGCTCACCGCATCGTTCGCGGGTGTCCCCGACGGGGAGTACCAGGCGTACCTCGCTCTTCCAGCGGGAGATGCCGGCACGAGTGTGGACGCCCCCCTGGCCGGTCAGGCCGTGAGCGACGACCCGCGGTTCGCCATTCAGGCCGCGAACGTCGGCACCTGGGATGCAACCACCGGTCTCAACGCGCTCGGCCAGACGGTGACGATCGGCGCCGCGGCTCCGGTCATCCCACCGGCTCCCGTGGACCCCGCGGATCCCGCACCTGAAGTGCCGGCCCCGGCCGCCCCGGGCGCTGCTCCTGGCGCCGTCGCTCCGGTAGAGCCCGGTGATGAAACGACGGATGCCCGCGACCGGCTCGTGAACACCGGTACCGAGAACAGCCCGCTTGGTCTCGCTGTCGCTGCGGCGGTTGCGATGCTAATCGGCACCGGTGCGCTCGTCGCGCTCCGTCGTCGACAGAGCCAGCTCAGCTAGGCTGACGCTCGCCGAAACGCCGAACGGGCACCGGATGTCATCATCCGGTGCCCGTTCGCGTGTCTCATGCCAGGTCAGCGGTCCGTGACCGGTCCGCTGATCGATGAGACGTTTAGACGGTGGTGTAGCCGCCGTCGACCAGCACGTACGCGCCGGTCATGAAGCTTGCCTTGTCTGAGAGCAGGAACGCTGCGACGTTGGCGATTTCCTCGGGACGGCCGAGGCGTCCGAGCGGGTGCTTGCCCTTGAGGCCCTCGAGCATCTCAGCGGGAGCGGCTTCGAGCAGCGGGGTGTCGATGTAGCCGGGGCCGACGGCGTTGATGCGCAGGCCCTGTGCTCCGTACTCCGCAGCGGCGTTCTTGGTGAGGCCGACGACCGCGTGCTTTGACGCGGTGTACGCCGACGAGCCGAGGGCTGCGACCGTGCCGTGGATCGAGGCCATGTTGACGATGCCGCCTTCGGCCGCACCGGACTCGAGGATGGCGGGGATCTGGTACCGCATACCGAACAACACACCGTTGAGGTTGATGCCGATGACGCGTTCCCAGTTCTCGAGGTCGGTGTCACCGGTCAGGGCGGGGGCGCCACCGATGCCGGCGTTGTTCACCGCGTAGTTGAGGGCGCCGAAGGTCTCGACGGCGAAGTCGACGGCCTTTTTGCTGTCTTCAGCGATCATGGTGTTCGACTGGAACGGAACAGCGGTTCCGCCAGCGGCGGTGATCTCGTCGGCGACGCGGGTCGCGCTCTCGAGGTTGATGTCAGCGACGACGACCTTGGCGCCGTTGCTGGCGAGTTCCTTGCTGATCGCTTCGCCGATGCCTGAGCCGCCACCGGTGACGAGTGCGGTCTTTCCTTCAAAGTTGCCCATTGTGTTTCCTTGCTCGGGACGGAGTCCCGCGTTTCTGGATAGGGGCGGTTCTTCCGAACCGTCTAGAGGCATAACGGCCTCCGAGCCCAGCCTATTTCATCACTCTGCATAGACCTCTCAACAAAAAGTGAGCATACCTTCCATCCGGGCGACCTGGTGCGGCGGCAGGCAGCTGGCCCCGTGTCATCCGCCTCTGGCCGATCACCGGCAACGGCACTGTCATGGTGCCGACGCCGAGTGCGTCGCCACACCACCAGGAGGCGACAATGACGAACTCCCCAGCCAGCACCCCAGCGGCACAGTCGGCGACCGCTGCCCGCGACACCGGGCTGGTGGCCGCGCTTCTCGTCCTGTCGATATCCACCGGCATCCTCGATGGCGTGAGCTATCAGGCGCTCGATCAGGTCTTCACCGGCAACATGACGGGCAACGTGCTGTTTCTCGGATTCGCACTCGGTGGGCAGCAGGAACTCCCCGTCGTCAATCTGCTCGTCGCCCTCGGAGTCTTCTTCCTCGGTGCGGTCACCGCAGCCCGGGTCCTTCGGATCAGGCCGACACACGATCGGGTCCCGCTCGCGACGACCGCGACCCTCGCGTGTGGCACCGTCGTGACCTTGGGCGTCGGTGTCGGGTGGGCGGTGATCGGGCCGCCGAACGACACCGCGATCGTCGTGATCACGGGGGTGCTCGCCTTCGCCCTCGGCGCCCAGGCCTCGGCCCTCAAGCCGGTGGGCATCAGAGACATCAGCACTGTAGTCGTCACCATGACCATGGTGAACCTGGCCCACGACGGCTGGCTCTCCGGCAAGCACGACCCGCACTGGCTGCGCAAGCTTCTCGCGATTCTCGCTATGGGGCTCGGCGCCTTCCTCGGTTCGGCGCTCTACTTCTCCTTCGGCGCCCCGGTCGCGACGTGCGCCGGCGCCGTCGTGATGGGGTGCGGAGCCGTGGTGCTCAGGGTGGTGTCGAACCGGGTGACGGCATCCGGAGCACGGTTGTAACGCCGTCGCCCGATTGGGCCAGCCCTCGAAACCCGGCGTTACACCCCCGCTGAGCCGCCTCACTTCGAACCATGGAATCTGAAGGCCAGGTCGCCGGTCAGTGTCTTTTATTGCCGTGACGGCTTCACCGGCCTGGGAGAATCGGCTGAGCGAGTGAGTAGTAGACGCTCGATGAGTTCTAGATCATCGTTCGAGTCGCTGCCGTAGCCGATGGAGCCTTCAGCGTCTCGCAAGACGGTTCCGGCGCCCCACGCCGCAGTCGTTGCTGAGACCTGACCGTACTCATAAACGCGACCAGCCATTACGACCTCCGATGAGTTGAGTCTACCCGTGACCTCCGTCGGATGAAGCTGACCTCGACACTGAGTCTGACAAGCCAACAAATGACGCTCAAAACCGTGGTTGCGATACTCGCCCACAGTAATGCGTGCCAAATCTCGTTCTCCAAGGAATCGACGGTGCTTGAGCCGATCGCGAGCACGAAGGCCGAGAGGCTGATCATCGTAACGAGCAACGCCACGAACCGGCTCGCCAAGCTTGGGTGCCGACTACTTTTTTCAGATTCTAATCCCATGAACGCGGAGATTGCGATGGGAAGTGTGAGAAGAGCCGGGATCAGGCTGCTGATCCGGTCGGTACTCCTGCTCCCTCCATCGACTACGTTCATGAGGAAGAGAAGCGTGATCAGAACCGAGGAAACCACGGCTGCAATGGTGATCCCTGAGAAAGAGGTCGGCCCTCGTTCGAAGAAGCGAGCCCCGTAGTATGCGCCCTCTTTCCCCCTCATACCGTTGATATAAAGGTGCGAGCGCCTCTGGCCGAAACGAGGCTGCGACTCCAGATTTCCAATACTGAGACGTTCCCCGGGTTCCAGCGTGGGCGGCACGAATTTCTCTTCCGCGAAGAATGTCCCCTCGCGGCCCTCTACCTCTAGATGGTAACTCGGCGTCCGATACGCCGCCGTCAAAGGAAAATAGACGCGGTTCAGCCGCACCCCAAGCCCGAGTCGTAGAGCATCCAGCCAAGAAGGATTCCGCGTGGGAGGAAGAGGGGAGGGCGGCTCCTCAACGGGCGCAATAAACCGACGTTCGAGCGTGTATCGCAACGTCGAGGGCCATCGCGTGGAGCGAACGGCGTCGGACGGCACGGCAATGGAGATAGGTCTGTGCATTGTTAGCACATCTATCAAACGGGTAACAGTCTGAATCACACTTCTCGATTGTTCGCCGTCGGCGAGACTGTTCAGTCGCGAATTGAGGATCTTAACCGCCGCGGGGGAGATATTGGATTTCGCGATCACACCCCAAACCGCGAGCTCCAGCTCGCGGTCGTTAGCGAGGTAACGGTCCAGGGCGTCAGCAGCGCTGATAGAGATTAGCAACCGGATCACTGCTGCAGAGAAAACGTTGTGCGTGGACGAATCTAAAGTTGAGATTCGCTTCCCTGTGACATCCGTTACGCGAATTCCGTCTTGAAGCGAATCCTTCCTTGGCAGAAACAGAGGGACAACGTAGTCGTAGCGCTCTGTGGGTTGGTTGGCTGCCTCGCTGGTGCCCAAAGTAGAAGGTTTTGTCAGGGCCAACGTGAAGGTTGAGCGCACGAGGGTTGAACGATGGTACGACTCGATGTGCTCGGTTATACGGCTGAAGTAGCTGGAAGGGCGGAGAATGCACCCGACAAAAGACAGCACCTGCGCGCTGGAAAGAGCGAAATCTCCAGACGACGAAACGATCGCCTCGACCTCATCGGCTGAAATCTCCGTGTGGCCGTTCGAAGAGTCGGCTTCAGGGAACGGCGAGGGTCCCGTGTGCGCGCGGTGAGAGACCGAGAGGTATTCTGCAGCGCAGAGCACGGATGTCCCTAGCAAGAGGGTGATGACCGCAGGGCGTCCTTCAAGGTGAGGTAACCATCCCAAGATCCACATAGCGAACGCGAGAGCCGCTGCGATGGCACTAGAGCCCAACAGTGTAAGTCGTAGGCGCATCGGGTCCGGCCTGGCCGGAGCGAGAGCTGATGCCATCTACTTCTCGCAACCATTCATCGCACTGGACGCTGTACTCCTTGCGCAGCAGGGGGCAGGAGGAGTACTACGACGCACTATGGGCACGTGGCGACGATATCCGAAGTGGGCCGAGAGAGCTTCCTCCAGTTCGAGGGGAGGATGATGCGAGAGGTTGACAGCGAATTTTCGGAACTCTCCGGAGCGTCGCCCGTTGGGTATGCCAGCCCTCGAAACCCCGGCGTTACACCCCCGCAACACGGGGCTGTGAGCATCGGAATCACGTCGCAGAATGCGTCGTCACGCCGCGCTTGCGCGTCGATTCCTTGCCTGCCCCGAGAGGAACACCTTGAGCCAGCCACCACGGCACCGATTCCGAAAATTCGTTCTACTGCCGGGAGCGATGGTCGCAGTCGCGGCCACGAGCCTCGGCGGCCTCACCGTCGCCACCGCGGCACCGTCAGACACCACGGGACTGAACTTTCTCGCTCCCTTATATATAGAGGCAGATCTCACCGGAGACGACGCTGTCGATGAGGTCGATATCGCCAAGCTCATGGCGGCGCTCGGCAGCACGAGTGCAGACCCGTCCTGGGCGGGCGTGAGTGTCGCCGACTTCGACGGCAACGGAACGATCACCGTCACCGATGTCGCGCAGCTGAGCCAGCGTGCGCTCTACGACGACGGTCCGTTCTCCGCGGTCGAGGCGAGCACGATCGATGCGCAGAAGGCGATGAACGCCGGCGTGATCACCGCCGTGTCCCTGACGAAGATGTACCTCGACCGGATTGCCGCATACGACGACCAGGGCGAGAAACTCAACTCGATCATCTCGGTCAACGAGCACGCGCTGGAGATTGCCGCCCAGCTGGATGCGGAACGTGCCGCGGGCGGTCCCCGCAGCATGCTCCACGGCATCCCGGTAATCGCAAAAGACAACTACAACACTGTCGACATGCCGACGACCGCTGGTTGCACCTGCCTGAAGAACAACCAGACGGATGCCGACAGCCAGATGGTCGAACAGATGCGCGCTGACGGGGCGGTCATTTTGGCGAAGGCCAACCTCGATGAGTTCGCGTTCAACCTGACCACCGACAGTTCGCTCGGTGGACCGACCATGAGCCCATACGTCCGCAACCAGAACGCGGGCGGATCCAGCGGAGGAACGGGCGCATCCATCGCCGCCAACCTCGGCATCATCGGACTCGGCACAGACACCGGCGGATCGATACGCGTGCCGTCGTCGTTCAACCAGCTGGTTGGCGTTCGGCCGACGGTTGGCCTCGCCAGCCGTGACGGCATCATCCCGCTCGCGCTGTCGCAGGACACCGGTGGCCCGATGACCCGCACGGTCGCCGACGCGGCGATTGCGCTCGACTCGGTCGTCGGGTTCGACTCCGAAGACCCGATTACCGCAGAATCCAACGGCAACATCCCGGGCACGTACACCTCGAGCCTCGACGACTCGAGCCTCGAGGGTGCGCGGATCGGCTATGTTCCGTCGATCGTCGGCTCGAACCCCGCGGTGGTGCGCCTGTTCAACCAGGCGAAGGCCGACCTCGAGGCGCAGGGCGCGACCCTCGTTGAGATGGTGATCCCCAACCTCTCGACCGTTCAGAACTACTCGAGCGGAAGCACCAACGAGTTCAAGCACGACCTCAACGAGTACCTCGCCAAGTTCGTCACCGACCCCGACGTGCCGTACGAGACGCTCAGCGAGATCATCGCCGCCAACGACTACCAGTACCCGTCGCGCACCAACACGTACAACGCCAGGGAGCGGGTGACCGAGGAGCAGTACCAGGCCTGGATCACGCAGCACAACGCTGAAATCGCCAATGGTGAGTCGATCCTCACCGGTGCCATGAACACGTACAACGTGTCGGCGATGATCTACCCGACGACGACGGGCCAGTACAACGCCGGCGCCAACAACCGCCTCAGCCCGTATGGCGGGATGCCGGCGGTCACCGTTCCGATGGGAATGTCGTCGACCGCGATCGACGGTAGCGCGATCGACGGAGCGCCATCGAACATCGAGTTCCTCGGCCGGTCATACGCCGAGCCGACGCTGCTCGGGTTCGCGTACGACTACGAGCAGGCCACGAAGCACCGCACCTCGCCGTCCCTCTTCCCGGAACTGGTGGGTTGAGCCATGGCGACGATACGGCGAGTGCAACAGCAGACAGAACTGAAAGGTAACGAGTCCATGTCATCAGCGGGGAGCATCCGTCGACGAGCAACATTCGCGGGCCCGGTATTCGCCGCGATGGTTGGCGGCCTGGTGCTGGCCGCACCGCTGTCGGCAACGGCGGCTCCGAGCGTCGCGACCTTTGCGGTTGCGGTGTCGGATGCCACGGTGCAGGTCGGCGAGACTGTCGACGTCACGGTCTCGGTCACGGGTGCGGTCGACGTGTACGCGTACGAGCTCGCGCTGGGCTTCGACCCGGACGTGCTCGAGTATGTGGACGGCAGTGCGCAGACCCCGGTGTCGGGAGTCGGGGCCGCGACCGTGGAGGGCAGTGAGCTGCAGTATGTGCACACCAAGCTCGGTACCTCTCCCAGTGCGACCGGTGACCTGACGCTCGCGACCCTGTCGTTCGAGGCGACCGGCGCGGGTGATGTGACGCTCGCGCTCGACGCAGAGCTGGTGGGGGCGGATGCGGTGTCGCTGGTCGTCGCGGATGCCGCCTCGGCCGACGTCGAGGTGCTGGCTCCGCCCGCGCCGGTGACGTCGCCGTCGGCCGCTCCGGCGGCTCCGGCGACGCCCGGTGGATCAGCGGGGGAGGACGCCGACCCGGTGTCGGGATCCGAGCGCGACAAACTGTCGGATACCGGCGCGGATCTGGCGGCGTGGCCGTTCGTTGGCGCCGGGGCAGCGCTGCTTCTCGGAGCGCTGCTTGCGTTCGGGGTGCGGCGGAAGCGGGCCAGCACGGCCTGATAAGGACCCTTCCTTAATAGAGGAGGCACAAGTGGCGGCTGGAGCACCGGGCCGGCCGTCACTTTCGCTTCCTCATATCGTCTACAGGTTGGAATGCTCCTTTGAAGGAAAGGCACTTTCTACCGCGAAGGAATGTAAATGTCGCGAGGCAGGGTAAGCAGCATTAACGACTCCACGCGTCCCCCGTCTCGATAAGCTCGTGGACGTGCATCGCTGTGCGCAGTATGGGGGGATTGAGTGAGCGAGACAGTCGAGGAAAAAGCCGTGCCTGCGCGGCGGGTGGACCCCGCACAGTGGGTGATAAACGATTGGCGGAAGCAGTACTCTTTCCGGCTCGCAATCACCGACTTTCTCGTCGTGGTTTGGGTGGTATTCGGAGTGCAGCTCGCGTGGCTGGGTTTTGACGTTGAGGCTCAAGGATTAACGAACGCTGGCAGTGAGATTAGCTATACAGTGATCTCGACTGCCATCGTGGTCGCCTGGATGTTGGTGCTCAGTTTGTACGGCTCTCGTGCCGATCGGGTGGTCGGCGTCGGCTCAACGGAGTACAGACTCATCGTCAACTCGAGCGTATGGCTTTTCGGACTGGTGGCAATTGTCGCGTTCCTGTTCAAAATTGATCTCGCCCGCGGATACGTTTTGATAGCCTTCCCACTCGGCGTCCTGGTTCTTCTGTTTTCACGATGGATGTGGCGCCAATGGCTCGGCGTGCAGCGCGCGGCGGGGAAGTATTCGTCACAAGTCCTTCTCGTGGGATCTCAAAACTCTGCAACACATATCGCCAAAGAATTGGCACGAGCCCCTTTTGCGGGATACCGAGTGGTCGGTGCGTGCATCCCTCAACACGATGGCGTAACGAAACTTCCGGGCACGTCGGTGTCGGTGTTGGGCGACCTCCGCACTATGAAAGAGGTTTTGGCTAGCTCCGGCGCAGACACAGTCGTGATCACCAGCGCCGATGAGTTATCCGCCCACGGCGTGAGAGAACTGAGCTGGTCCCTCGAGCCGGGGCAGCAGCATTTGGTGGTTGCTCCAAGCCTCACTGGAATTGCGGGACCCCGCATCCACACCCGCCCTGTTGCGGGCCTGCCCTTGATTCATGTCGAAACGCCTCGCTACGGCGGGGTGAAAACAGTGGCGAAACGCGCGCTGGACGTTTGCGGGTCTCTCGGCTTACTTCTTGTGCTGAGCCCCCTGCTACTTGGAATCGCCATGGCTATAAAAATCACTTCTCGTGGCCCTGTTTTTTTTCAGCAGGAGCGGATCGGTAAAGGGGGCGACCCTTTCCTCATGTTGAAATTTCGATCGATGGTCGTTGATGCTGAGGCGCAGCTAGCTGCGTTGCGTGATACCGATCGCAGCGAAGGGAACGAGATTCTCTTCAAAATGAAGAATGATCCTCGAGTGACCCCGGTAGGGCAGCTACTTCGTCGGTTCAGCTTGGATGAACTCCCGCAACTACTGAATGTCCTCGGGGGAACGATGTCGCTGGTGGGCCCGCGCCCTCCACTTGAGCGAGAGGTGTCTGCTTATGAACGCCATGTGCACCGTAGGTTCCTCGTAAAACCGGGGATAACGGGACTATGGCAAGTGAGTGGTCGGTCTAACCTGTCCTGGGAGGAGAGCGTGCGCCTCGACCTCTACTATGTTGAGAATTGGTCGTTCACTGGAGACTTGTCGATTCTGTGGAAGACAGCCAGAGCAGTTCTTGCACGTGATGGTGCCTACTGAGGCGTGACACGAATCGACGCCGTGTCCTCTGGCGTGCGACGGTTGAGGTCTGTCCCTGCGGTGGAGGGTATCGGGCGTTAGTAGCCCTACTGACGTAGCGTGAGTGCTGGCAGCCGAGCCCGTGTCCCAAAGTGGGGCGAAGCTGCCTGTGCGGCGTATGCGATCTTGTAATTCGTCCCAGCGCCGATATGGCAACATGGCTGTAGAGTCGGCGGAACCGACCGGCTCATCGGCGCAACAAGGGGGAGGGCTGCCGGTATGGAGCTTCGTGAATACATCCGCATTCTACGTAAAAGTTGGGTCCTTCTCGTTCTGCTCACCCTTCTGGGAGTCGGCGCGGCTGCTGGCTACTCCCTCGCTCAAACGCCGCAGTACAGCGCATCGTCAAAGGTATTCGTCTCGACTTCCTCCGGTGAGACCGCGAACGAACTCGTCCAGGGCAACAGCTTCACGGTACAGCGCGTGAAGACCTATTCGGATCTGGCGAAGACGCCCATCGTGCTCCTTCCCGTGATCGCGACCCTCGGACTGAATACGACGGCGCACGAGTTGGGGGAAAACGTCAGCGTTAGCGCGGCTCTCGACACCACGATCATCGAAATCTCCGTCCGGGACGCGGACCCCGTGATGGCAACAAATATTGCGGACGCCATATCCGACTCGCTGTCCTCCGCTGTTCAAGAAATCGAAAAATCCGATGCTAGCGGCGCCGTTTCTCCGGTGAAGCTCACTCCTGTGCAACAAGCAGAAGTCCCATCCGCACCCATAGCACCCAAAATGCCCGTGAACCTAGCTCTGGGCGGGATAGTCGGGCTAGCCCTTGCGCTCGGAATAGCGGTGTTGCGAGAGACTCTCGATACGCGTATACGAAACCAGCGCGACGTTGAGCAAATCACAGATGCTCCAATTGTGGGTGGAATTTCATTCGACCCCAAGGCGGCTCAGCGACCACTAATCGTTTTTGCCGATCCTCGAAGCCCTCGTGCGGAGTCGTTCCGCACGTTGCGAACCAATCTCTCGTTCTTGCAAACTGGCGCTTCCGGTCGCAACTTCGTTATAACGTCCTCGATTGAAAGCGAAGGGAAGAGCACAACTGCCGCGAATCTTGCTATCTCCCTGGCCGATTCTGGGGCCCGCATCCTTCTTGTTGATGCGGACCTGAGACGTCCAAAAATTGCGGAGTACATGGGTATCGAAGGGGCAGTGGGGCTCACCGACGTGCTGATCGGTCGGGCCGACTTGCTCGACGTGGTCCAAGCATGGGGTAAGACGAAACTCTTCGTTCTCCCCGCTGGTCGGATCCCGCCGAACCCGAGCGAACTCTTGGGGTCTCAGTCGATGTCGAAGCTCATAGAGGTACTCGGGCGAGAGTTCGACGCCGTGATATTCGACGCTCCACCCCTCCTGCCAGTGACGGACGCAGCCATCCTCGCGAAAGCGGTGGGCCACTCCATAGTTGTCGTCGCGGCGGGCAAAACCCATAAGAACCAACTCCAGGGCGCTGTGAAGGCCCTGGAAAACGTCGGCGCTCCAGTTTCGGGTGTGATTCTGACGATGCTGCCTACCAAGGGTCCAGACGCATACGGCTACGGCCGGTATGGATATGGGTACACATACACGGCGGAACCGACGGTTCGTACACTCGCGAATTCATGACACTAGATGGCGGATCGCTACTGAAACGGCGCGCAGTCGCGCTGGAACGCGTACGGACTGGAGCGGCAAGAAAAGCGTCTGATGGCGGTCGTTCCCCGCGAGCACCCCGTTCTGGTAGCAGTCTGTCCGTGTTTCGTCCGACGGGGTTCGGTCTTGCCTTGACGGGCCTAGGAGCCTTGGGCGTACTGTGTTTCGTGGGCTGGATCGTCGGTCTGGCTGATACACCCATGGCAATGCATGTAACTATCAGCTTGGGGTTGCTGGTGATCTGCATCTGCGCTGACTTCGCTCAGGACCGAGACCTCCCATTCCTCATGCGGCCGGGAATCGCGACCGCTGCCGCAGTCGTCATTGGCTCCTTGGCAGCGCCGAGTCTCGTTGGGAGCGACTACTCGCGATACCTGATTCTATGGGTCGCCCAAGTTCTCGGGGTCCTTGCGGGGGTGCTACTCACGCAGGACCGGCGTGCGCGCGTTGACGCACGTCTGCACCGGGCCCCCCGTTCAGTGCTCGTGGTCAACGAACGCCTCATCATCCAGATCGCGGGCGCAGTCTTCCTTATTAGCGTCCTCGCGGCGTTATTTTTCTTCGCGTGGAAAGGGATCCCCGCGCTTGGCGGAAACGTTGAGCAAGGTCGCGTGGACGCGGCTGTGGAGGGTACTGGCTACTTCCGCCTGGTGGCTTATCTGGGAATTCCCGCTGCGCACGTATTAGTCGCGCTCCGCCACCGATACGCGCTATTCGTCGTCGCAACGAGCACACTTATTATCCTGGGACTTGCAAACCGTAGCCCTCTGCTCTATCTCTATGTGCCGCTGCTTCTCGTCCTATTTGACCAGCAACGCATTCGGCTCAGCTCGGTGCGCATCTTGGCGGCTGCCGCAGTCATAGCAACCGTCATCCTCGGGCTAGGTACGTTCCGAGTTTTCAGTCAAGACGAGTTCGCGCGGTACGACGAGTTCCGTAGCGATATCGCCTCACGGGATTACGTAGGCGTCGCGCTTACAACCTTCGAGCAATACGCTGAGGTCGTCGCTGAGAACGCGGTGTTGACCAAAGACCTCGTTGACCGCGGCGCGTTGCCTCATCAGTACGGCACCAGCTATCTCACCCTGTTTATATCTGCTCTGCCGGGCGAACAGCTTTCCCTGGACCGCCAAATCAAGCAAGCGTCGGGAAAGGACTTTGTGGGAGGCGGGACTCCGCCGACACTAATGGGTGAAGGTTACGCAAACTTTGGTGTACTTGGCACAGTGGGAATTGGGGCTTTTGTTGTCGCCCTACTCCGCTACTGGTCGGCGAGGTATCGCGAAAGCGTTGCGTCTGGGGACGCGAGTTTGCGCGCGCTCACGGCGGCCGTATATGGCTATATGGTGTTGTGGGTAGTCGGTTCTCAGGTGGCGGGCTTGGCAGGGGCAAGTACTATGCCCCTAGCCGGAGCGTTAACGCTCGTGGTGATGCGGATGGTAGGTACCAGAGAATCGAAGGTTCCAAAATGAACATTGACCGCATCGCGTGGGCGGCACCGCCGGGGTCGTCCGCAGCCAATCGTCCTCGAAGCCTGACGACGGAATTAGTGCGGTTGGGGCTGATTCAACCCGACTTTGGTACGTACTTTCACGGTCGGGCGCGATCAGTCGGCCGGGATGTTAACGCGGGTATCGTGATGCCGCGAGTCAGTCGCGTATCGGGGGAGTCGGAGAGAGTCGGGGTGATGTCACCTGTCTTCGTACGCGGTTCTGTGGGAGCCCCCGCATGGTCGGACTTCTACGACGATTGGTCTTTGGCTCCCGATATTAACGTCGTCAATCGGACAACTAGTGCGATGACGTATCGCCAAGTACGCGCTCGACGTGAGGCATTCGGCATGGTCACCTGCAATTCTAAGTACATGCAGGCAAAGCTCGATTTGCCGAACACAGCGCTGGTTCCGAACGGCGTTGAGCGGTCTTTTGCCCACTTGCATCGGCACGGCGACGGCCGTCGTCGTTTGGTGGTCCTCGGGAAGTTCTTTGTTGGTAGGACTGACTTCTCTCTGATTCTCGACGTGGCACGCGCGGGAAGCTTCGATGAGATAGTTGTGGGTGCCCCAGGAGATTCTCGGCAACTGCGAGAAGTACTTGACAAGATCGCTAAGGAAAAACTCGCATCGGTGCGGTCTTTCCCCTGGCTCCGACCAGAGGATTTGGTAAAAATCGCGGGGCATCGGACTGTGGCTTTGATTCCGCACTTGGTCACCGACTACACGTTGAGTCAAGATTTGATGAAGGTGTATCAGTTCACGGCGCTCGGCTTACCGGTTATTTCTCCGAGGCTCCTCTGGCCAGACCACGTGTCCAAGGATCATGCGTTACTGCTGGATTTCGGTGTCGATCTGGGCGCTATCCTCCCGGACTGGACAGACAACGTATCAATCACGGAGGAAACGCGCCACGCGTTTGTCCTCGAGCATTCCTGGGAGTCGCGTGCTCGGGCAATCGCCGCGCTGTTGGTGAGCCATGCGGCCTGATGTTTCATTGGTGCTCTATCGTCCCAGTGCAGGCGATGTCGCGCCGACCCTACGTAACCTCGCGGACGTCCGCGCTGAATTCGGAACACTGAGAATATTGGTCTCGGGCACTCGACTGGAGTGCAACGCGATCGAGGAGTTAGTCGCCGCTACGGGGCTTCATGCGCAGGTCCGTTTCGAGCACCGGTACGACAATCTCGGATTCGCATCAGGGCACAATCGCTTGTTGGAGAATTCTTTCGAGGAGGGGGCACCCTCAGTGCTCGTTCTGAACCCAGATATATCGATCGAGCCAGGTGCCCTTTCGCGGTTTGTGGAGCGTGCGCATCTGGGAAGCGAATTGTCTTTGTTTGGCCCGTCCTTGTGCCGCATACCGCTCGAAGGGGCGCAAGCAACGCCCACCTTCGATAGCAACGGGATCGAGTGGACGCGGTCCGGCCGTCACTTCGACATCGCACAAGGCAAGGAATGGACGATAGAGGACGGCCGTATTTCGGTCGTTGCTGGGGTGAGCGGTGCCTGCCTACTTGTGACCCGAGCTGCGTATGACGCGATAGTCCAACATTCGGGATGGTTCTTTGACGATGTATTTCTTGCATATCGCGAGGATGCAGAGTTAGGCATCCGCGCGGGTGCTTTAGGCGTGACATCCCGGGTGATCGAAATGAGTGGCTTTGGACATATCCGAACTGTTCGAGGAGCCGCGAGAGGCCACGGCCTTGCTGACCTGCTGGGCGTTCGGAACCGGCTAGTCCTACGTTGGCGGCTGGGTACTCTTCGCCCCGGGGTTTCCGCGGTTGCGCTATTCCGTGACCTAGTTGTCGTGTTGGCTGCGGCGACGGTAGAACGGTCGAGTTGGGACGGAGTTCGGTCTGCGTATCGTATTCGGCGCAGCCTAAGAAGAAGAGGTCTGCACACCATGATCAAGCAGCGTTGAGCATCCGCAGCATCCCCACCATCCGTTGGCGTCCCGTCTTGAGCAGCACCTCGACCGGCGCTGGGAGGGGCATGTTAAGTTCGCGGGCGAGTGGAATGCCAACCGCTGAACTGCACCGCTAGTACCGATGATTCCGCGATCACTTCTCCGATCAAGCCTCCGGCCGGACCGAGTGTGGCCGAGAGTACCAGGATGCTTGGCACGCCCACGGTTGCGCCCACAGCGGCGCTCCGGGTGACCACATGAACACGACGGGCAGCTACCAACGCTAAGCCCCCCACCGCACGAGAAATGCAAACCAAAAATATTAGGACGCCACTTAGGGCAGCGAGATGCCATTCAATCTTGACGACGCCGGAGAAGACAAGTTGCGCAGCATAGGGAGCGACTAGAGCGAAGGCGATTCCTGCCGCGGCACCGAGCAATACATTGAGAAGGATTGCTTTGCCGCTGATCGCGAACCGTTCTCGGTGAGATGACTGGCGCCCGACCCAGCTCTGCATACTGTTTGGAATGGCCGACAGTATCGTCAAATACATCCGCTGCAATCGCTCAACGGATGCAAAGACCGGCACCGCGCTGGGCGCCACGATCGTCACCAATGTTATTGGGAGGGCGATGTAAAGCGCGCTTATCAGTCGGCCGCTAAGGGCGACCCGCTGAATTCCGATCACTCTCAGGACACGGCGGAGGCTGAGAGCGGCTAGATCGTTCCGATTGACGCCTGCGGCCCAAAGCCCGGCAACTGGCGCAATGAGGGACGGGAGAAGAATCCCGACCAATGGATAGATGAGCATAGGAGCGCCTGCGAAGACCAGAAGCAACGCGGAAACCGTTACCAATAAAAGCCGAGGGAGCGCGTCGGTAAACAACACCTGGCTCGGGCGCCCGGTTCCAATGAAGTACCAGGCGTTGGTTAGGCCACCGGCCGTGGTCCCGACTGCTACAAGCGCAGACGTCGCAGCGAACTCCGGGCTAAGGTTCCACGCGATAAGACTGACCACCATAGCCACCGGTAGAAGCATCACCACCCGGCTTACGGAGGATGCAGCGAGAGCTCGTCGACGATTTTTCGCATGCGCAGCCCGGGCCACTCGCTGCGGCCCGGTGAGACCCCACCCTAGTTCGACAATCGTTGCCCCGGCCATTCCCAACGACTGCCCAATTGCGACAGCCGCCCACGCGTGGGCACCGCCCACGCTCGTAACGGCCGGCAGGGCAAGAAGCGGACTTACCGCACTGAGCATGGGTATCAGCAGGAAACCTAGGCTGCGTTTCACGGTGCCCCCGCCGGTCAAACGCGGTGCCTTGGTTCGCCCAACCGGGATACAAGAAGCGATGTCCCAAAGCCGTCGTCGAACCGACCCCGAACATAGTCTTCCAGCCGGTGGGCGATCCCGATCGGTTGTTCAGCGGAGGTGACCTGCGACCAGACAGATCGGAAAGCGGAGGCCCAATTGAGGTGGTCTTCGGGGTTGACTTGGACGAGTGCGCGCCCAGCGGCTTCCGAGATCTCGGCCAACGCAGGGCTCTCCCGGGTGATCACCAGTTTTCCCATTGAGAGGCCCTGCCAGACCTTGTTTGCGATAACCTCAGAAGCTTTGGTGGAGGTGCCGAAGACTCCGACGATTACGTCAGCGGTTCGGATGTACTCCGCTAACACGGTCGGACTGACGGCATCGAAGAAAGTGGTCACTTCTTCGAGATGCGCGCGCTTCACTGCGTCTTCTACCTGTGGGCGCGTCGGGCCATTTCCCATCAGAGTCAACGTGAAACCCGAGCGGTCAATTTCGCCGAGCGCGCGAATGAATCTATCCAGACCGTGCAGCGGCAGGTAGCTGCCGTAATAAAGGAAATGCACCGAATCAGAATTTGCAACGCCTCGAGCAGGATCGGCTTGAGATCTTGCCCACTCGGGCGCCCCAACGGGCAAATCGAGAAATGGCCTGCGGTTATGAACGTCCGCGGCGAATCTCCTCGCCCGTGCGGCGGTATCGGTCAGGCACACATCTGCGCTCAGTATGGCGCCACGGTCGCACAAGCGGAGCGCGGCTGCACGAACAGAACGTTTCGGTGTTTTGCCAGCGTCTCCCACTTCAGTTTCATGGAGGCCGACAAAGAAATCGACCACGTGCAGGGCGCGCGAACGCTTTGCCGCCATCCAGGAAAACAGGAAGCTGTTGAGGCTGAACTCACTTAGTATGACGACGTCGTAGTCGGTACCCAGCTGCCATGTGTTCTTGAATAGGTTGATGTATCGGCGGTAACGCGACTTGGATGCAACCGCAGGTACGACCGTGATCTCGGCGTCGTACGTCAGAGAGAGGTACTCACGAATCCGTTCATTGCGCGGGTAGCCCTCGTCACGCACCCCGAAGTACAAGACTCGTGGTCGGCTTCCCCGAGAGGTCGATGTCTCGCCCGCCATGTCAGCTCGCCTGGCGCTTCAGCGCCGAGAGAAGGCTCTGCTCATACGCCGCGCACACGCTCTCCCACGAATACGCTTCAGTTGCGCGCTGCTTCCCGCTCGTTGATGCCTGATCCATTCGCTCAGTGTTGTTCAGCATCTCAGCCATGCCCTGAGATATCGAAGTACTGGTTGGTTGTACAAACGTCCCCACATCGCCCAGGACCTCTCGGTTATATGCCGTATCGCGCGCAACGATCGGAGCGCCGCAGGCCATTGCTTGGACGAGGGCCGGATTGGTTCCGCCAACGCTGTGGCCGTGAAAATACGCTCCAGCATGCTGCCAGAGTGAGTGAAGGCGCGTGTCATCGCTGATATGCCCGAGCCAGTGGACGCGATCGCTTGAGTCAGCCAGTTGTTGGGCGCGGACGTCGAGCTCGCCGCCGTATCCGGCAGAACCGACAATAACCACGTCGTGGTTCTTAGCTATGAGTGGCACTGCGTCGAAGAACTCGTCAATGGTGTTCTCGGGAACGAACCTCGCGACAATCAACGCGTAGCCCCGGTGGCGTAACCCTTCTTCAATAGGCAAACTGTCGTTGGGGTCCCCGCCGTACGGGATGAAGTCGCCATCTCGACGGAATTCGGTTTGCCAGCGCCTCGCGATCACTTTCGAATCAAAAACTAATCGAGAGCCAAAACGCGCGGTCATTCGAGCCCCGGTATGGAAAACGAATTTCGCGAAGCGGCCCCACTTGGCTCGGTCCCATTCGATTCCGTCCACGTTTACGACTGTCGGGACCCCCTTTGCGCGGAGCAAGGGGAGCCAGAACCCATTCGCTACGTTCATCACCAACGCCACGTCTGTGCCTGTGACCATTGCATCCACGGCCGAAGTCAAGCCATAGGTCAAAGTGCTCAGCGACTTTGATTCGATTCCACCCGTGATCTTTGAGGATACGAGGGGGTGACGACCGGGGGCATCTGCATGGATAGCCCCGCGACGTCCATAGACGGTTACGTCCCACCCGCGGTCGGCTAAATACGGCGCCAGCCTTCTGACCGCCGTTTCAAAGCCGCCATAGAAACTCGGATAACCGCGCGTGCCGATGATTGCAACCCGCTTACTCACACTCAATCCCCCCAGATTTTAGGAAGGTCGCACACGACGTGCGCCTAATACCTTCCCTGTGCCCTCGAGGTCACTCGAGAGGGCCGAACTGCCTAGGCGCATAGCCTAGCTGTATTGCGACTCCTCTGGTCAGCCTCCCTTCCGGCGGGCGGTGGAGGTAACTAGCGGGGGTTCGTAATCCCCTCAAGGGGACTGCGTGATGTGGATCTGGTTCGCTTGTGTGGATGGGCTACCCGTGGCGCAGGAGCGGAGGGAAATCGCCCGAACTCATGCTCGTCGGGACCGCCAGCGGGCACCGCGGATGCACTCGCGTTCAGATGCAGTCATCTGACCAATGCGCTTCGCATTCGGCTGAGCACCAAAATGCAGCCTCCCCGCTTTGGAGGGGCCGGTGGCATTGTTTGCATTTTTTTTGGGAAAGGAACGCCCGCGTCAGATTCCTCGGCGATACGAGGGACAGGACCTTTGCTGCATGGGACATAGGGTTTCCGATCCGGAGATACTTCGCGTGAACTGAGCATAACGGATTAAGTGAGTGGACCTCACATAATGTTCGCGCCGGGTCGATTGCGTGTCCATAAAGGTGGTCCGGACCGTCTGTCCGGTGGTGTGTCGAAGCGTCTCGTGGTTTTGCTCAAAGCTACCCGGGCTGATTGGATGAGCGCATGAACCTTGGGCAGTCCTCACGGCGTCGAGCAGCCCCGCAGCGATCACAACGCAGGATATGGCTCTGGGCATTGGCCGTCGTAATCGTCGTGGCGGTGGCGCTTGTGGGGTGGGTCGGCGTACGAGCGCTCCTGGCGAAGAGCGAGTTGGAGGCAGTCGCGACGTTGGTGCCGCAGCTCAAGGACCAAGTTCTTTCGCAGGACCGCGCGGGTGTTGAGGCAACGGCGGCATCATTGGGAGAGCATGCCGAAAGCGCGAAGAATCTGACGCACGACCCGCTATGGAGATGGGTGGAAGGCGTGCCTTGGCTCGGGGTGAATCTAACCGGGATCCGTCAGATATCTGCCGTTGTAGCCGATCTGTCGGATGACGGGCTGGACTCCTTGACGCAGGTAGCCGCGTCGTTCGAGGTCGCAGACTTTAAACCGGTTGGTGGGGCGGTGAATGTCCAGAGTCTTCTAGACCTCGCGCCGGCCGCGGGGAGCGCGGCAGATGCCGTCCGGACCGCTCGTTCCGCCTTGCAGCAAATACAGACCGACGAGGCGCTGCCCCAGCTAGACGACGCCAAACGCAGTTTCGACGAGCAACTGGCAAAGATCGAGCCAGCAGTAGAGGCCTTGCGCCTCGCGACAGTCCTCGCGCCCGACATGCTGGGCGCTTCGGGTGCCCGAGAGCTGCTGCTTTTGGTTCAGAACCCGGCGGAGCTGCGCGCCGGCGGGGGCATATCGGGTGCTCTTGCCCTGCTCAAAACCGACGCTGGTCGGATCGAACTTATCCGACAGGCATCCACCACCGATTTTCCACGATTTAACGCACCCGTGCTGCCGCTCTCCGACGCGACATTGGGCCTCTACGGGGCCATCACCGGAGAATACATTCAGAATGTCAACCTCACGCCGGACTTCCCTCTCTCGGCAGCGCTCGCTCGGGAAATGTGGAGCGCCCGCTACGGCACCGCTGTCGACGGAGTTGTCTCAATAGATCCTGTGGCGCTGAGCTACATTCTGGAGGCAACTGGTCCAGTTGTCTTAGC
Organism: Mycetocola sp. Y791; assembly: GCF_059445325.1. Taxonomy (NCBI): domain Bacteria; kingdom Bacillati; phylum Actinomycetota; class Actinomycetes; order Micrococcales; family Microbacteriaceae; genus Mycetocola; species Mycetocola sp. Y791. The sequence continues at coordinate 489,821 of NZ_JCAIUC010000001.1, forward strand.
TACCGGAGATATCTTGTCCGCCGAGAACGCCGTACCTCTTCTGCTTCAGGATGTATACCTTCGGTACAGCGAACCAGCCGAACAAGACCGGTTCTTCGCCGCAGCAGCGTCGGCCGTCTTCGACAAGGTGGCGAGCGGTGAGTTGGAGGGAGCAAAGTTGATCGAGGGGCTCGCAAAGGCGGGGGAGGAACGACGCATAAAACTGTGGAGCGCGGTCGAATCGGAACAACAGGAGCTTGCGTCCACGAGCCTTTCGGGCACCCTTCCGGTGAAGACCGATGCCGTCCAGCCGTTCGGGGTGTATCTCAACGACGCGACTGCGGGGAAGATGGACTTCTACCTTGATGTCGAAATAGGAAATGCTCAAGTCAGCTGCCGCCAAGACGGGCGCCCCAATTATGGGGTCACGGTAACGCTGAAGAACACAGCGCCCGGGAATGCCTCAGCCGTTTTTCCGGAGTACGTGACGGGTGGCGGTGCCTTCGGTGTAATGCCCGGCAACATCAAGACGCTCGTCAACGTCTACGGCACCCCAGAACTGCAGAACCTTGGCGTAACGCGAGACGGCGCGGTCGTGCCGTATTTGCCAGCTACGGACTCCGGCTATCAAGTCAGCCAGATCGCCGTTGAGCTAGCTCCAGGGGAGAGCGCCACGCTGCAGTTTGGATTCCTAGGGCTGGCACCTTTTAGCGGGGAGGTCGTGACCGAGCAGACTCCGGTAATTAATCTTCAGGAAACAAAAAAGCTGGCGCTCAGCTGTGAGTCTCCCCTATGGTAGGACTCGTGTCACTTGAGACACGCATTTGTCGGATCGACAACACATAGTCCTGGGGGTCTATAAACATGTTCAAAAAATCACTTGCGGCGCTCGCGCTCGCAGTAATGGCAATTTTCGCCGTCCCGGCGGCTGCGACCGCCTATGGGCCGCAGTCAGACGGAACGGTCGTCGGAGACGTGGTTGCCGGCGGCAACGTCACCATCAACTTCGGCCCCGGTGCGTTCGCCGGCGCAGAGAACGTCACCTTCATTATTGAGGGTAACGGCGCAGTAACGATCGCGGCATTCAAGGCAGCGACCGATAACGCGGTGAAGACCGCGGCAGCCGACGGTTCCGTTAGCGCTGTTGCGTCTCTCCCGGCTAATGCCTCGGGCAGCTACAACGTGACCGCGACCGGACAGACGTCTGGAAATATCGGCACCGCGACGCTCACTGTGGCTGCCGCTGACGCCGGATCGAACGGCGGATCAGACGGCAACGGACTGCCCGACACCGGTGCAGAGGTACCCGTCCTCGCGCTCTGGACTGCCGGTGGAGCCCTCGCTCTCGGTGCAGCTCTGATCGCTGTGATGACGATCGTTCGTCGCCAGCGTCTCTCGCAGGACTAGGACTCGCAAACCCGACATTTGCGAGGCTCTAAGCAAATCACCGAAGAAGGTCCCAGGCTCCGGCTTGGGGCCTTCTTCGCGTCTAGGCCACGAATAGCGAACCTCTAGGCTGGAGCACTATGAAGATATCGGTAATCGGCTGCGGATACCTCGGCGCCGTCCACGCAGCATCCATGGCTCAACTGGGACATGACGTCGTCGGAATTGACGTCGACAAGTCCAAAATCGAGGCACTCAGCCAGGGGCGTGCTCCCTTCTTCGAACCGGGGTTGCCAGAATTGCTCGTTGAGGGCGTTCAGGCCGGGTCGCTCCGATTCAGTACGGAGATGGCTGACGCTGCAGACGCCGTCACCCATTTCGTCGCGGTAGGAACTCCGCAGCAGAAGAACGGCTCGGGCGCAGACCTCAGCTACGTGGACGGTGCCATCGACGCGCTTCTGCCATATCTCAAGCCGGGTGACCTCGTCGTGGGGAAGTCGACGGTCCCCGTCGGCACCGCCGAACGCCTGGCCGCTCTCGTCGAACCCACGGGAGCGCAGCTCGCCTGGAACCCCGAGTTCCTCCGCGAGGGTTTCGCGGTAAAAGACACGATCGCCCCGGACCGCTTGGTGTACGGAGTGCGGCAAGGCTCCGGGTCTGAGGAAACGGACGGGCCCCGCAGTGCGGTCGACATCCTCAACGAGGTCTACACTCAGGCCATCGCAAACGAAACCCCACTCGTCGTCACCGACTACGCCACGGCCGAACTCGTCAAGGTGGCGGCCAACGCTTTCCTCGCGACGAAGATCTCCTTCATCAATGCGATGGCTGAGATCGCCGAGGTTGCCGGTGCAGACGTCACAGAGCTCGCGGACGCGATTGGTTATGACGTCCGGATCGGACGCAAATTCCTCAACGCCGGTGTCGGTTTCGGTGGGGGGTGCCTGCCCAAAGACATTCGGGCATTTACCGCTCGTGCCGAAGAACTCGGCCGAGGGGAGTCCGTTGCCTTCCTCAAAGAGGTCGACGCTATCAACCTTCGGCGCCGTGACCGCGTAGTCGAACTCGTGGTCGATGCGCTTGGGGGCAGCGCGTACAAAAAGAAAGTCGCCGTCCTCGGTCTGGCGTTCAAACCGGACAGCGACGACATCCGTGACTCGCCAGCGCTCGATGTGGCGGTCCGGCTCCACGGTCTCGGCGCTCACGTCGTCGCGACAGATCCCGAGGCAATCGCGAACTCGCACGTCAAGCACCCGCAACTAACCTTCGGGTCGACCGCTGAGGCTCTCGACGGTGCTGACATTGTTGTCGTCCTGACCGAGTGGAAAGAGTATCGGGCGCTGGATCCGGCGAAGACGAAGTCGGTCATCAAGCAACCGATCCTGGTCGACGGGCGCAACTGTCTGGATGCCTCGGCCTGGCGGGCGGAGGGCTGGCGTTACATCGGGCTTGGGCGTCGCTGAGATTCAGCGCGCGATGACGCTAGACGAATCGTTCGATCCCCGGCGGAACTCGCTGACCGCTCTGCGCTTGGTGATGGCGTCTCTGGTGGTCGTCTCGCACTCGTGGCTGCTCAGCGGATCCGGCCCGCAGCCGGCACTCGGTGGCATCGGGCTGGGTAGTTGGGCGGTAATCGGGTTCTTTGCGCTCTCGGGCTTCCTGATCACGCGCAGTCGACTCTCGAGCGATTCGGCCGCGGCTTACTATCGAAATCGCCTTCTCCGGATCGGGCCGGCATTTCTGGTGTGCATCCTCGCCGTCGCATTCCTTTTCGCTCCCGCATCGGTCTTGCTGGGCGCGGACTCCTCCTATTCCGTGGGAAGTGCCCTGGGTTACGTGGTCACGAACCTGCCGCTGGGTGCCCAGTTCGTCGCGACCGTGGGAATCGAGAGGACCTTGCAGGGGCTGCCGGTCACCGGCATCTGGAATGGTCCGCTGTGGACACTGTTCTGGGAAGCCTGTTGCTACGTGATCATTGGCGTCGCGGTTAGTGTCATCAGCCGCCGCGTACTGCCCAGGGCGGTTGCGGTTATGTTCCTGGGGGCAACAGCTGTCGGCGTCCTCATTGCTGCCGGTGTGCTCCAGCCGGATCCCACACTCGAGCCGGTAGTTACCCTGTTCATCGCGTTCTTCGCGGGTAGCTTAACCTATCTACTTCGAACGCGGATTGACGTTTCCTGGCCAATGATGGTGGCCTGCGTGCTGGTTGTCGTTGCGGTGGTTCTTGTGGGGCAAGCGGCGGTGCTGGTGGCGCTGCCCGCTGCCCTCCTGTTGATTCGGCTGGGTGCTGTACTGCCTCTACATCGGGTCGGAAGGCGTTTTGATATCTCCTATGGCATGTACATCTATGGCTGGCCGGTGCAACAGCTCATCGCTCTGGTCACTTTCGGCACGGGACTCCATGTCGGGTGGTTTATCGCCCTGAGTCTCGGTCTCACGATGCCTCTTGCGCTGCTGAGCTGCGTTCTCGTTGAGAGGCCGGCGCTTCGGTTCAAGTCGTTGGTACCCGCGGCATCTGTCGCGGGCTGATAGCCCCAGATGCCAAGAGAGGGTTCCAGGTTGGACCTGGAACCCTCTCTTGCTCTTTGCAGTCAGTCCTGGGGGGATTTTCTACTCAGAGGTCGGGAAAACCCGATGTAGCTAGAGTACACCATTTATTGAGGGGTGCTCATGTTATTTTTCTAGTGGTTTCCTGCGTGGGCTTACTTGCGGGCCAGACCGTCGTGACTGTTGCCTGTGTTGAGGGCGTCGACGCCACGTGGACCGCCTTCCCCAACCGAGGTGGCGGAGTGTGGAAAGCTTGCCGTAGCGCCGGAAACCAGCACGGCGGGTAGTGGAGTGACTGTGGGCAACTTTTCCATCCTGACTGTGTGCTCGGGCAACATTTGCCGGTCGCCGATGGCGGAGCAGCTTCTGCGCGCCGGTCTCGCCGAGTGCCCGGAGATCCGGGTGTCGAGTGCGGGAACCGTTGGCCTCGTCGGGCACCCGATGGACGCACAGGCCGCTGCCCTTGCTGCCCAGCTGGGAGTGACTGACACCGGAGAGCACGTCGCCCGCGAACTCGATGCGTCCCTGGTTGGAGACGCGCACCTGGTCTTCGCGATGGCGCGTGAGCACCGTCGCGCGGTCGTTGAGTTTGAGCCCAGAGCAGCGCGTCGCACTTTTACCATCCGGGAATTTGCACGAATCGCCGCCGAAATCACGGATGAGGATCTGGCTGATGTGGCTGCGCTGCCCGCGTCGGACGTAGCCGGACGATTGTCGGCGGCTGTTGCGGTTGTCGCGTCGATGCGCGGGATGGTCGACCGCCCGGCTATGCCGGACGACGATGACGTTGTTGATCCGTATCGACGACCCTCCGAGGTGTACGAGCGCTCGGCGGCCGAGCTGCTCCCCGCTGTCGATGGCGTGGTGAGGTTCTTCCGACGGGTGGCGCTGATGAGTAAATAGCAACACCTGACAGCCCCGCCCACACGTGGACTTCGATCAGCGGTGTCTCTTAGCCGCTGGCGCTTGATGCTCCCGAGATCGTCACGTCAGCTCTGGACCGGGATGGCTCGATCAACGCGGCGTTCGATCCGTCGACCGTCTTCGCCCAGGCTTCCGCAGCCTCGGCGGAGCGGCCGTGGCGTTCGTGCCGGTCGACCAGGCGACGCAGGCGCTCGTCCTCGGGCGTCTCACAGAACCAGACTTCGGCAAGAAGGCCGCGAATGTCCGCCCACGGCGCCTGATCGATCAACAGGTAGTTGCCCTCGGCGACCACGAGGCGAGCCGACGGAGGAATCGCGATCTCACCGGCGATGCCCTCGTCAACGTTCCTGTCGAAGCTCGGCGCGAACACGGTGTGGTCGGTCTCGTCGAGAAGCCTGCGCAGCAGGGCGACGAACCCCCAGCTATCGAATGTGTCGATCGCGCCCTTCCTGTCATGGATGCCAAGACGGTCGAGCGTCGAGTTCGCTAGGTGGTACCCGTCCATCGGCAGGTAGACGGCGAGAGGCTCCTGCTCGCCGCCCGGATCGAGCAGCCCATTGATCCGGGCCACGAGCTGTTGTGCGATCGTGGTCTTGCCCGCGCCCGGGCTGCCCGTGATCCCGAGGATCACCCGCTGGTCCTGCTGCATCAGCGCGATCGCGCGGCGGGCGAGCTCATCGCCTTCTGTACTCACGGGGCCCACGGCATCCACTCTATGTGTCGATGTGGTTCGCGTCGCTGGGGTGCTGCGGAGTCGAGCGAGGATCTAATGAACGGATGCTCCGGCATCCGTTGGCCGCGACACACGGGGGAGCGGGATAGCGGCGTTCGCCGCGCGCTGCCGCCTCGCGGTGACCCGGTGGATGCCGAGCAGCAGCAGGATTCCGAGGGCGGTGCCCACAACCGTGCCTGCCGTGTTGGCGAGCACGTCGTTCAGCATGGCGAACCGCGCGCTCAGAAACAGGTGCTGACCGAGTTCGATCACACCGGAAAGAGCGGCCCCGATCACGAGCGTGAGCCACCAGCGCTTCGCACCGAGAACCAGGACCAGCAGAAAACCGACAGGCACGAACAGGGCAACGTTCCCCATCGACTCGATGAAGGGGTAGGTCACCACCTCGGCACCGTGCGACTGCGACCAGTCGACCGCCCGATGAATCGGCTTCTCGACCGGCCGGTCGACGGGCGTCGGCCAGAACGCGATGAGCGCCAACGCTGTGGCGTAGAGAACGGATGCCGCGAGAGCGAAGCTGCGAAGTCGGGGTGGGGTGCGCATCTGATCTCCTGTCGAGTCGGGGAGATCGGCAATGACCGTGCTCGAAAGTGTAACCCCGCCACCTGAGCGCGTATAGAGGGCGGGGCGCTCGCGGGCAGTGGTCGACCGTTTGCCAAAATTGGCTCGCTACTCGGGTATCTGACCCCGAGTGGACGCACTCTTTGGTAAATCGAGCCGACCCGCTCACCGAGAATGGCCGTCGGAGAGAACTCGCCGGGGGAATGCTGACGCACCGGCTGGCCGCGGCGCAACCCCTGCTTCGACGACGAGGCCGACGCGTATGGTGGGCAGACAGCGACGCCGCTGCCCGACTCGAAAGGACACACCATGTCGAACACCGAACCAATGAGCTTCGAGCCGAACCCCGAGCCGACCGTGATGAACCCGACCGACGTCGACTATGTCGGCGAAGAAGAGCCTGAGGTCGACGAGCGCGAGGTCGACTCGCGCGACGCCCACGTTATCGAGTAGGGCGACAGCCTCACCACAATCCTGCGCGGTGAGTCGCACACAACACTGCTGCAGCGCATTGCCTACGCATGTCTCGATTGGAGCGCGAGCGCACCAGGGGAGAAGGCGAGTGAGCAAAGCGCCGCAGCAGTGGTGTTGGGTGCAGGGCGGCCAGCGTGGGAAGGCTCTGTTAACACCGGTTCCAGTTCGCGGGTAACGCGCGGGTCAGGCAGGCTCACCGAGGATCTCGACCGCGCGGTCGAGAAGCGCCTCGCTTCCCTCGCCCATAGCGGTCAATACCACTTCAGTTCCCTGGGCGAAGTTTTGCGACAGCACAGCCAGCAGGCTGTTGGCGCCCACCGTCGCCTTGTCAGCCGCTCCGATGGTGAGTGTGGCACCGGACGCTTTGACAGCATTCACGATCTCCAGGGCCGGACGGGCGTGCAACCCGTGTTCGCGAGTGATCAGGACTGTTCTTTCGCTGCTCATGCGGACACTCCCAGTCCATGAAGTGACTGAAGGAGGTCGCGGCTTGCCGCCGCGATGTCTGGCCGGGCGAACAGATCGCTCCCAATGCTTACGGCTGCCGCGCCCGCAGCCAGCCAGTCCGCCGCATCACCGAGCCCGATTCCCCCGGTTGCCGTAATTCGCGCTCCCGGCAGAACTGATCTCAGGGACTTGAGATACGCGATGCCGCCGATCGACGCGGGAAACAACTTTGCCACTCCGTGGGACGCCGCAGCACGGATCTCATTCGGCGTGAACCCGCCCTCGATGAACAGCACTCCGGCGCTATCGGCGACGGCGCGAGCTTCCGGGACGGCGAACGGGCTCACGAGGAAAGCGGCCCCGGCGGCAATTGCCCGCTCGGCAACCTCCGCGCTGGTCACGGTCCCGAGCCCTACGGTGGCTGCCGGTTGGGTGGACGCCCAGTGTTGTAGTACTTCCTCCCACCCGGGCGTTGTCGCCGTGAACTCAAAAGTATGAATACCGCCCTCACCAATCTGATGAGCCCAAGAATCTGCCTGATCCGCGCTCGAGGCGCGGACAGTAGGGGTCACCCTGCCCTCGACGATTCGTGAAACGGCTTCGTGAATTGCGAGCGGGGTCATTTGGCGGCTCCGGTCAGGATGTCGTCGAGTCGGTTAAGTAGGAGGGTTTCCTCGTCAGTGCTCAACGGGCGCGGGTCCAGAGCGAGTTGCCCGGCCGCGGCCTTGTTATCGCGCACGTACATCGGCGGACGGCTCTCTGCGAGGGCCGCCGCAATGGCGGTGGCGGTTGTGCCCGACTCGGCGGTGACCGTGAAGACGGCCCGATAGATTTCTCGTCCTGCCTCGTCCTGTTCGACCGTGGCACGAATCCCAGGGTGCCGAGCGAGCTTCTCGGCAATGCCTTCCATTCGCTCACGCTGGGCCGCGCCCTCCGCCACGGCCGTCTCGCCAGCGGACATGAAGCTCGTCAGCGCTGCAATCAGGCCCATGGCCTGCTCTTTGCCGACTTTCATCGGACGTGCAATCCCCGAATACTGGGCTCGAGCGGCCGTCATCAGTTCGCTGTTGCCGCACAGGATGCCAGACGTCGGTCCACCGATTGCCTTGCCCCCACTGAAGACGACGATGTCGGCGCCCGTCGAGGTCCATCGCTTCAGATCGTCTTCGGCTGCGGCATCGAGAATCACCGGAACGCCTCGCTCATGCGCGACGCGGATTGTCTCCGCGAGACTCACCATGCCCTTATGCACCGTGTGGTGTGACTGCACGAATATGACCGCCGCGGTGTCCGGGCCAATCGCCGCGGCGATGTCCGAGACGTCTACCCGGTTGACGGAACCTACCTCAACCGCCTGGCCCCCACCGATGGCGATCATCTGGCTGATCGGTGCGCCAAAGTCGACGGCGTGACCTTTTTGGATCACAATCTCGAAGGGCTTCCCAACGCGGCCCGGAAGCCCTTGGATCAGCGGCTTCTCGGTACCAGCGATAACGGATGCCACCGCGATAGCTATTCCGGACGACGCGCCGCTTGAGACACACGCGTCTTCAGCACCGACGAGATCAGCGACGCGGCGGCCCGCTTCAACCATCAGGTCTGCGATGACGACGTGTTCCCGCCCGGCCGCAGCCATGGCATCCGTTACTTCTTTAGCGAGGACGCTCCCGCCGAGGGCGGTCATTTTTCCGCTCGCATTGATCGCGGGCTCGAGTCCTAGTTCAGCGTAAATACTCATCTGAATTCCTTTTTTGGTCGTCAGGCAACGACGATGGGGAAGAACGCTCCGGCGGCCATAGCACCGAGGATGGCACCTCCGGCGATCGGCTTTTTCCACCAGTAGAAGAGGCCGGCGCCAAGAAGCGAACCGATCCCCACTGGAAGTGACGCGCTACCGGCGGACAGGATGATGAGCGGTCCGAGGAAGCGACCCGCTGAATTTCCTGCACCCATCATCACGTCGGCGCCGAATGTGCTCTGCGCTCCGCTCGAGGCGACGGTCGCCTTGCGGATCGCCAGAACGAGGAAGCCCATTGCGAGCCCGATGAACGCTCCAACCGCCAGTGCGAGCCAGAAGTTCTCCATCGGGGCAGTAATGCCGACCGACAGGAGCATTGCGGGAATGCCAATGCCGACGCCCGTCTGGATGGACCCGCCGATATCGAGGATGCCGACCATCGGTCCTTCGATGAGCCTCGCGAGAAGGAAGCCGGCTCCGAAGGCAGCCGCAGCCCCATATCCATTGCCGTCGAACCCCTGTTGGAGCAGCGCGGCGATGGCGATGTCGCTGAAGACTCCGGTTCCATACATGTAGTACATGTGTGTCCCGGCGAACACTCCCGCGCAGATTGCGGCGATGAAGATGGGGAATGCGATCTCGGAAAGCCAGAATCCGCCCTGCCAGGGTTGGAGTTTTTCCTTGGTGCCGACGTTTGTGTTGATGATTGCCATGATCCGCTCCTACTTGGCTGGGGTTGTGCCGGTGATCCGATGGAGTTCGGCCAACCAGTCGGGGATAGTGAGGTTGAGCTGGGTCAGTAGTGTGACGTCCACTCCGCGCAGGAACCCGCTCACGATGAACAGCAGTACCACTGCGGTGGTGATCGACTTGGTGACCTTCGTCCAGCCGAGGTCGTCGACCCCCTTGGCGATGACGATGCCGAGCACGATGCCAGGAACGGCGTTGCCGAACACCATGTGCGCCAGTCCACCCAGGACGGTTCCCCACGCACCGGCACGGCGGCCGGCATCCATCGCTGCGAGCCAGAAGATGGCTGGCATCACCGGGTTGATGAGCCATGCCGACGCCGGGCCGAGGACGCCACCGGCGACCGACTTCAGACCCTCGGGAACCGCGCTCGCGGTTGAGTTCAGGAATGTAATGAGAACGGCACCGACGATCGCGCCCATCCAGGCCATACGCCGTGGATTGTGGAGGGTTTCGTCGAGGTTCTTGTTATGCCACAGCGAGAGCGCCGCCGCCCAGTGCGGAATGATGCGGTGATCGACGTCGGCGGTCAGCGCGCCGGAACCGACGACCGAGGCCCAGGAATTGAAGAAGAACCCGAGCCCGAATGATCCGTGGGCGATGGGGTCGTTCTCACACGCGTTGAGTTCCCCAAGTGTGCGGAATGAACCCGCGCCCTGCACTTTCGGAGCGTGGAACATGCGGGCCACGCCGGCCCCCGCCCCGAAACCGGAGAGGGCGCCGATGATGATGGAGCTGAAGATGATGACGAGCCACTCGCTCATGCGGAATTGTCCTGTCTGTCGTCGCGGATCATCGGAGTTGGAGGATGTGCTGGGTGATGCTCAAAGACTCGTTCTTGACGACGAAGTCAATGGACTCGAGGTCGATGAAGCTGACCTCAACGACAATTCGAGCCGTGATCCGGAACTGAGTGCGGGTGCGCGCAAAGAGGAACCCGAGGAACTTCTCGCGCTTGCGAAACTCGACGGCGCTGGTGACAGCGAGGTCGACAGGTTGAATTCGGAAGCACGTTCCGCTCGCCTGTTTGCGCACGCTCTCCGGTACCTGGCGGAACACATCGGACAGAGCGCGGTCTTGTGTATCGCCCTTGCCGGAGATCGTGCACTCAATCGTTTCGGTTTTCATGCGTCGTCCTCCTGCTTCTTCAGAAGTGCGGTTGCCACACGGAAGCCAAGTTCTTCGGTGTCGAGGAAGCCGAAGCCGAGCACCTGTTTGCCGGTCTGCACCGCGGTGACGCCCGCGTCTGCTGAGCGCATGTTGAACTCGATGTCGTATCCGTATTTCGACTTGGCGGTAACGGCACCCGCGCCTCCGCTGCCGCAGAAGCTGATGCCTAAATCGGCGTTTTCCGTCTTCATGACGTCTCCGACACGCATGTCGCCGGCTGGCCCTGCGATGAGCACGGCGCGTGCGCCGGCGGCCTCAACGCCTTTCGCGACCTGCTGCCCCTTGCCGAGCCGGTGGCCGATAACGATGGTTGGAACGTGAGCGTCCGTTGAGGGGGATGAATGCATTTCTGACATGAGGGGTCTCCGTTGATCGATGGGCTGGATGGGGTCGGTGTGTTGAACGAATTTCAGGGGGCAAGTCGTGCGACTTCGACGTGCATGGCGAAGAGGAAAAGTTCCTCCAGCCTCAGCTCTCCCCGGTGCTCCTCGCAGTATGGAGTGAGAGCGGTTCGCAGGCCGGAGATGGTCGATTCCGGAATTTCAGGGAAGTCGTTGATGTCGATGTCGGGCAGCTGCTCGCCACTCTTCAGGCGACGGGTGAACGCCAGAGTGTGTGCACAGAGTCCGAGTCGGCGGTCGTCGGAGAGTGTGAAGCCTGAGGTCACGATGAAGTCTTCGACCACCGTCACAACCTGGGTGACGTCCGCACGGTCGTCTTCCGTGAGGGAAGTGCTCGCTGCGAGGGCCTCCACCGCGGCATGCATGGGCGCGCTCATGAGCGAGCTCCGGCCGGGAGGTAGGTGCCACCGAGGAAAGCGCCGGCCGCAGAAAGCATCATCGATGTGGTGCGGGTTTCGCCTTCGGAGTCGGTGAGGTCAGCGCGCTCATCTGCGAGGCGGAGGAGGCTCAAGTCAGCGATGTTGCCCACAGACAGTGATCCGCGTGTGTCGCTGTCCCCGAGAACACGAGAAGCGTTTGTTGTGGCGTAACCGATCACACTGCCGAGTGAGAGGCCGAGCGCCAGCAATTTCGTGAGCGTCGTCGTGAGGCTGTGAACGGGTCCATCGATATTCTGCACGTGTAAATCGGTGCTTGCGAGGTCGGGAGGGAAGCCGCAGTCCAGAGCACGCTCGAGGGTGTTGAAGGAGAAACTAGCGCTGCCGTGACCGACGTCGAAGAGCACGCCGCGATCGCGCGCCCTGACCGCCGCGTCGTTGATCTGGTTACCGCCGCCAAACAGGCCTCCCCGCTTTCCATGGAATGCATGACTGACGACATCGCCCTCGACGAGCAGATCGAGCACGTCTGCGTATGCGGGAGGTTCATTGCCGACATGCACCATGACGGGGAGACCGAATTCAGCGGCGATACGGCGTGCCGCCTGTAGCGGTAGCAGCCCGTTAGTGCCAACAACCGACGCGCTCATTCGTGCCTTGATGCCGCGAACAGATTTGTGCGCCTGTGAGCTCAGCACCTTTTCGAGCTGCGCCGTCCCAACGTTTCGCATCTCGGTCAATTCGGTTGGACCGGCAGTCAGCCCGAGATCGGAGATGTTCACGAACGACAGAACACGCGTTGAAGACGCTTCAATCACTGTCTTCTGGAAGGTCGCAAAGTCCTGAGCTCCTGTGCTGCCTGCGTCCACCACGGTAGTTACTCCCTGGTCAACGCCTACGCTGTCAGCGTTGACTCCCAGATAGGTGAACTCGCTGAACACGTGGGTGTGGAGGTCAACGAGTCCGGGGCTGACAAGCATGCCGTGCGCGGGCACCGTCGAGCGCGCCTTCACCGGCACCGCCGGGTCAAGGACGGCTGCGATCCGGCCGCCATCCATAGCGACTGTCGCGGGAGTTCTTGACCCTACAGCGTCCAGGACAACACCCCCAATAATGGCTGTGTCGAACACGGGCGCGGTGGGCGTCATGCAGGGTACCTTTCGATAAGGAGCCGCGGCACGGAGACCGTCACCGTTCAAACTCCTATGAATGAAAAAGTGCAGATTCCTTAGCGTTCCGTCATACTGAATGGCGTTCCACTTTGGATTTGACGAATGTATCACAGCATCGCAGGGCGCGGAAAGGAAAAAGATGACTCGAGCGGATGCGTCACAAAACGCGGTCTCCAAGGCGTTGCGGATGCTGTCCCAACTTGCCCAGTCGCACGAGCCACTGCGCCTTGGAGACATCGCCGATGCCGTCGGAGTCCCTAAATCGAGCGTTCACCGTACACTCACGATTCTCATTGAGGAGGATTATGTCGAGTCGATCGGAGATGGCTATTACCGACCGGGCAACGGTTTGCGTGTGCTCGCTGCGGGAATGGAGGGCCACAGTGGATCAGGGATCGAGGCCGCGCTGCGAGCTTTGGAAAGTGAATTGCGACACACGGTTTTTCTCGCCGTATTGAGCGGTGACGTGGTGACCTACACGCACAAGGTCGACCCCGGACACGCATACAGCGTCACCGCTGATATCGGATCTCAAGTGCCGCTCACATCATCAGCCGCCGGCAAAGCGATCCTCGCTTATCTTCCGGAGAGTGAGCGGGCCGAGCTCCCCGTGGATGCCAACCTGACCACCCAGCTCCCGGAAATTCAACGTCGCGGGTTCGCCGTCGACTACGGGGAAACAGATCCTGCACTGTGCTCCATTGCGGCTGCGGTGCTCGATACGAGCGGATACCCCATGGCGGCGGTGTGCGTGAGCTCGCTTACTTACGTTCTGAAGGCTGCCGAGCTTGAGGCTATGAGCGAGGCCGTCAAGCGCACCGCTGCCGAAATCTCACACAGATTATGAACCGAACATTCATGCCGAGGAGGCACTGATTTTCAAGGAAGACATTTACGCCACTGCTGGGAACTTCTTCGATAGGTTCGCGGTCATGCCGATCGTGACCCTCGATGATCCTGCGAAAGCTAACCCGCTCGCGGATGCTCTGCTGGACGGCGGTATTGCATGCGCCGAGGTGACGTTGCGCACCGAGGCTGGCCTCGCCGCCATTGAGAGCCTTGCCCGGCGCGACGACATCGTGGTTGGCGCAGGTACTGTTCTCAACAGCGACGATGTTGATCGCGCTGCAGACGCGGGAGCATCGTTTCTTGTGAGCCCTGGATTCGGCCTAGACGTTGTGACACGTGCGCAGGAGCGCGGCATACCGGTCGTTCCGGGCGTGATGACGCCGAGCGAAGTCCAGGCTGCGGTGCTTCTCGGCGTGAGTCGGCTGAAGCTGTTCCCGGCTGCTGCCGCGGGCGGACTTTCGCTTCTTGATGCCTTCGGTGGTCCGTTCCCGTCTGTGAGGTTTATGGTGAGCGGTGGCGTCGCGCCTGACAACCTTGCGTCCTATCTCGCCCATCCCATGGTGTTCTCGGCCGGCAGCAGCTGGATTGCTACCAGGGCGAACATCGCCGCTGGAAATTTCGAGGACATTCGCAATCTGGCCGCGGCAGCATCACGCCTCGCTTGTGCGGACCCCACAGCCCTTGCCGCGAACCGTGCCCGAACTGTCTAGTCTGGCTGGGTGAATCTTCTCTGGCGCACCATCCTGCACTTCTGGCTGTCGAAGCGCGCGCACCGGCGCGACACCGACGGCCTCCACCCCTACGACGTGTTCTCCACCTCGTATCGAGTGCTCCCGACGGACATCGACATCCTCGGCCACCTCAACAATGGGCGCTACCTCTCGATCGCCGACCTCGGCCGGTTCGACATGCTCGTCCGCAGCGGCCTGTGGGCTGAAATGCAACGGCTGGGCTGGTACCCGGTGGTGCAGAGCCTCACCATCAGCTACCGGAAGTCACTCCTGCCGTGGAAGAAGTTCGACGTCGAGACACGGTTCATCGGCTTCGACGACCGCGCGGTCTACGTGGAGCAGCGATTCGTCTATGAGGGCGAGATCTACGCCCGCCTCCACATGAAGGGCCGCTTCCTCAAGCGTGCCGGCGGCCATGTCTCGGTGGAGGAGATCCGCCAGCTCGCCGGAGACCCCCAGAACGACTCCGAAATCGAGGGCTGGATTCACTCCTGGGCCTCCGATGTGGCGTTGCCATCCGTGAAGAGCCCCGCCCCGAGTATCTGGGACAACAGCGACCGTCCCGTGCACCGGCGCTGATCCCCAACGCACCCGGCGCGACCAGCGCTGTGTCGTGCGTCGCGGCATCCGGTGGATGAGGTGAGGGCCGCCGTACCTGCCCGGGGCAGTGGGCAAGCGCGGCGACCCTGTGTGCTGGCGCCCCCGCACCAGCACTGGCGGCTCGGACGCCGACTCCCTGTGAGTAGGGCCCCCGTCGGTATCCGAGCGCGCCGCTTAGGCGAACGTATGAACGTCCGAGTACAGTGGCGATTCGCCGACGGCGCGAACCTCCCAGGTTGTCACCGGGGGCCGTGAAACGACCGCCGAGTGTGAAGCGAGCAGGGCGACGCGGCGGCGAAGATCGCCGACCACAGAGTCGCTCACGACATCGCGAACGAGGGTCGGTTCGCTCTCAAAGAGCATCCCGGCGCTGGGCACCAGCAGGAGTTCGACCCGCCCGGCTGAGCCGTCGCGGCGGGAGATGGGTACCTCGACCACGTCGGACATGTTCGTCTCGACGAGGGCATGAGCGTAAGCGATGAGCGCGCGGGCGATGGCATCACCGGTGACGAACGTTGCGCCCGCGTAGTGAATTCTTTTCATGGTCGATGTCCTCCCAGATCAGCCCATCGGTGTGGGCATCATCCCGGGGTCCGGGGGACAATCAACGCATCGGGTGCGCTCTCGCTCACCGTACGCTGCAAACCGGCATAACGGAAGAGCCAGCCGGAAATAGAAACTCTGCGGGAGGTCAGATGACGAGAGTGCGGTCCACAACCTGCTGAGCGACGGACGAGAGGAGCATGCCCTTGCTTCGCGCGTAGGACCTCAGCTTCAGGAAGGCCTCGTCGGTGGACGAGTCGTTAAGGAACGCCAGCACGCCCTTCGCCTGCTCGATCAGCACACGAGAATTCAGCGCGGCCTGCAACTGTGACCTCACCGCGTCGCTCTCGCTCAGCATCCGTTCGTGAAGAATGCCGATGGTCGCGACATCCGCCAGCGCCTGCGCGGCGCGAACTTCTCGTTCGTCGAGGGCGCCCTCGTCGCTACGCAGCAGGTTGAGCGCGCCGATACGGTTCTCCCGGAGGCGCATCGGCAGGGCGACGACGCCCTTAAAGCCCTGTTCGGCGGCGCTGTCGATGAACCGCCGCCACTTCTCCGGTCCCTCGCTGATCTTGGTGAGCGACATCACTTCGCCCGTCCTGAACGCGTCAATGCACGGGCCTGCGTTGGCCGAGAGCTGCATCAGTTCAACGATGCTCGTCGCTTCACTCGTTGATGCAACGAGTTCAAGGTTCTCGGCGGTATCCCCGAGCAGGATGCCTGCGGCCGTGACGTCGAAGGAGGTCTGGCAGCTCTCCACGAGCGTTTGCATCAGCCCGATGGCGTCGTAGTCGCTGACGAGTGTGTCTGCGAGGCTCGCGAAAGCTTCAACGAACTCGTCCCCGCGTAGTGTCTTAGTCATGAGGTCTCCCCGGGCTGTGTTGATGTGGAAAGGTCCAGCGTGCGGGCGAGGATGTCTTCGGCAACCTCCTGGACCGGGCGTCCCGCGGCGAAGGCGTGAGCCTGGATAACCAGTCGGGCGTCATCGGGAGAGAGGTTGAGTTGGGCGAGCACCATTCCAGTGGCCTGGTGGAGAGTGCGCCGAAAGAAGGGGTTGTGCGGCTCCTGCGTGTCTGGCTGGTCGAACTTGTCCAGGGCCTGGCGGAGGACGAGGCGGCTCACCACGGCGGCAAGGGCCACCGATCGACGCGCATCGGCGGCGCTGAGTGCACCCGGTGAGGCGCGGTAAAGGTCGATCGCTCCGAGGCGCAGCGATCCGACGAGCATCGGAAAGGCGAAAATCGCCCCGACATCTTCCCGGCGGAGTGCCTCTGAAAACGCCGGCCAGGACCTCACAGGGTTATTGCGCACGTCGGGCTCCAGCACCGGGCGTGCCGATGAGAGTGCATCCCAGCACGGACCTTCGCCGAGATCGAACTGCAGTTCGTCGAGCCTCGCGGCGTGGTGGCTGGTCGCCGAGACGGTCTCGGTGCCGAGCAACGAGCCGAGCGTGGAGACCGCAGCGCTCTCGACGGGCAGGCTGTCGACAAACGGCTGCGCCAGGTCGGCGTTGTGGCCGTTGTCGCGGGTGAGCGATTCCATCGCAAGGGCGAAGACGTCACGCATGACAAACACCGCCGCTGGGGTACTCACGCCATGTGGCGGGGGCGTCCGATCGAATTCTCATAGTCGAACCACGTTACCCGTCTTCCGGTCGGTTGAGTAGTGCGCACTCCGAGGGCAGCGGCATCCGTCAGCGTCTTTCAGCGGCGACGATCCTGCCGCGCCGTCAAGCCCTTTCGAGAGTCCGTGCCGCACCGTAGGGTTGGGAAACCAAACGAGAGGAGACAACCATGTCTGACAACACTGGTGACCTGGGGCCTGACTCGACAATCCCCGACCACAAGACCGGCCTCGCAGCCGGATACACCGGCGAACCGTCGAGCTTTGAGCCCGAGGAAGACCCGGAACACCGCTCCGACGACACGGATGCCGATCCTGACGCTGGCGCAGGTCCTGCGGCCGGTATTCAGACCGGTGACAAGCGGATCGAGAGCTGAGCCATGACGTACACCTTCTCCGGCTGGCTTGCCAAGCAGAGCGACCGCGACGACGTGGTCGGCGAACTCGCCCGCAGCGTGCAGAACGATGGACTCTTTCCCAAGCACGGTGACAAGGCGATCTTCGACGGGTATTTCAGCGCCGACAACACGGTGGCCGAAACACGTCAGGCGTTCGAACGCGCCTGGGACGAGTTCGAAGGGCTTCCCGGGTAGATGCGCGTCGTCGTTGTAGGGGCTACGGGCAATATCGGCAGCGCCGTTCTGACCCGTTTGCGTGAAGAACCGTCCGTCACCGAGATCGTCGGGGTCGCACGGCGCTCGCCGACGGCATCCGTCGCCCCCTACAGCGGGGTCTACTGGCACCAGCTCGACATCGGTGAGTCGACGGCGGCTGCACAGCTCGCCGGGATCTTTGCCGGTGCGGATGCCGTGATCCACCTGGCCTGGGCGCTCCAGCCGAATCACGACGAAGAGCTGCTCTGGCGCACGAACGTGACCGGCACGAAGAACGTGCTCGCCGCCGCCGCCGCGGCCCGGGTCGGGCAGGTCGCGTACCCGTCGTCCGTCGCCGCGTACAGCCCTGGCCCCAAGACGCGTCGCGTGGACGAGAGCTGGCCGACCGGGGGAGTGCCGTCGTCGCACTACTCGCGCCACAAGGCGATCAACGAGCGCGCGCTCGACCGGTTCGAGGAAGAGAACCCGGCCATCGTCGTCACCCGGCTGCGACCGGGATTCGTGTTCAGCCGTGACGCGGCCACCGAGATCGCCGGCCTGTTCGTCGGCAAGGTGATCCCGCTGGGCTGGCTCAAGTTCGTGCCTGTGCCGTTCGTGCCGCTCCCGCCGCAATTCGTCGCGCAGATCGTGCACTCGAGCGACGTCGCCGACGCGTTCTGGCGTGCCATCGACCGCCGGGCGGCCGGCGCCTTCAACCTGGCCGCCGAGCCGGTGATCAACGGTGAGGTCGTCGCATCCGTTCTCGACGCCAAGTGGGTGCGGATCCGGCTGCGCGTCGCTCGGGCGGTCGCCTCGGTGACCTGGAAGCTGCGACTGCAGAACTCCGACCCGGGCTGGATCGACCTGGGCGCTCTCGTGCCCGTGATGTCGACCGAGCGGGCACGGCGCGAGCTGGGCTGGCAGCCCACTGTGTCGTCGACGGAGGCGCTCGCCGAGATCCTCGAGGGTGTTGCCGAACACTCCCGGGTGGAGGCATCACCGCAGCTGCGCGGGGTGTAACTGGCCTGCGCCGGGCGTTGCCTGCGCTGGATGTGACCTGGCCGCTGCTAACCGACGAGGTTGGCGGCGGCCTCATCCATGTGCGCGATGATTGTGGTCCGGGCCGTGGCGGCGTCACCGGTCTCGATGGCGTCGACGATCTCGCTGTGCCGGTCGACCTGCATGTTGGAGATCGCGCGGTCGGCACCCGCGAACATGATCGACATCCGGACCGTGCCCTCGAGCGCCTGCCACGACCGCATCAGCGTCTCGTTGTCGGTGAGTCGGCACAGTGTGCGGTGGAAGTTGAGGTCGGACTCGATCCGGTCTTCGAGGCCGTCTTTGGCCGCTCGCGCCATGCCCTCGATGGCGTCGCGGAGCTCGGCGATGACGGCGGAGCGATCGGGCAGTCCGCTCAGGGTTCTGGCCGCGAGGGACTCAAGCACCGCCCGCACGGCGAAGACGTCGCGGATCTCCTTGTCGCTCAGGCTGCGCACGCTGAGCCGCCCCCTTGCACCGGCGGAGACGAGGCCTTCCTGCTGCAGCTCGCGCAGCGCCTCGCGCAGTGTGCCGCGGCTGATATTCAATGTCTCCGACAGCTCGGTCTCGACGAGGTGTGTTCCCGGTGGGAGTTCGCCGGTGGAGATGGCGCGCCGCAGGGCATCGAGCGCCTGCTGCCTGAGGCTCGTGCGCTCGAGCCCGAGGAGGGATGCCGGTGCCACCATGAGGGATTCCTTTGGTCAGTTGTCGACATTAAGAAGTTGACATTGATGCTAGCAAAGCGTGTGGCGCTCAAACGGTGTAAAACCGTTCGAGCGCCACACGTCCCCCTTTGGCCGCATTCAATCGAGTTCGGAGAGGACTGTTGCGACGATTTTGTCGACCGACAGTCCGTAACGGTCGTGCAGTGTGGGCAGCGCGCCAGCGGCGAGGAACTCGTCGGGAAGCCCGATCGGCACCACCCGCTTGCCGAGTCCCGCCCGCACCGTTGCGCTCGCGACGGTCTCGAACAGCCCGCCGACCACCGAGTGGTTCTCGAGCGTCACGGCCAGGCGGTTGGTGTTGATCGCCCCGAGTACCGTCTCGCTGTCGAACGGCTTGATCGTCGGGGTGTGCACGACCGCAACGTCCACTTTGTGCTTGGCGAGAGCATCCGCCGCCTGTAGCGCACGCATCGTCATCAGCCCGCTGGAGATGAAGACGACGTCGGCGCCGCCGCGCAGTTCCTTGGCCTTGCCGAGTTCGAACGTGTAGTCGTACTCGTCGAGCACCGTCGGCACCTTGCCGCGCAACAGGCGCAGGTAGGTAGGGCCGTCGCTCGCCGCGAGCTGCGGCACCGCCTGCTCGATGTCGACCGAGTCGCACGGGTCGACGATGGTGAGGTTCGGCATGCCGCGGAAGATCGCCATGTCCTCGGTGGCCTGGTGGCTCGGCCCGTAACCGGTGGTGAGGCCGGGCAGTCCACCGACGACGTTGACGTTGAGGTTTGGCTCGGCGATGTCGAGGCAGAGGAAGTCGTACGCCCGCCTGGCCGCGAACACCGAGTAGGTGGACGCGAACGGTACGAGTCCGGTCTCGGCGAACCCCGCGGCGGCGCCGAACAGCAGCTGCTCGGCCATGCCCATCTGGAAGAACCGCTCCGGGAATGCCTGGGCGAAGATGTGCATGTCGGTGTACTTGCCGAGGTCGGCGGTGAGTCCGACGATCCTGTCGTTCTCCTCGGCCGCCTTGACCAGCGCGTGCCCGAACGGGGTCGGCGCCGTCTTCTGGCCGGGGTCCGCGAACGAGGCGATCATGGCCGAGGTCTTGAGCTTCGGCGTTGAGGTTGTCGTGCTCATGAGTGAGCCGTCCCTTCGTGTGCTGCGGCCTCGAAGCCCGCTGTCAGCTGGTCGCGGCAGATCTGCCACTCGCTCTCGTCGATGCGCATGAAGTGCGCCTTCTCCCGGTTTTCGAGCAGCGGCACTCCACGGCCGACGAGCGTGTCGCAGAGGATCATCGACGGGCGACCGGTGGCGGATGCCTGCTCGCTCGCGTTCGAGAACGCCCGGACGAGCTGCTCAGGGTTATTGCCGTCCACCCGCTGCGTGAACCAGCCGAACGCTTCCCACTTCTCGGTGAGCGGTTCCGTGCGGAGTACGGTGTCGGTCTTGCCGTCGGCCTGGAGCGCGTTGACGTCGACCATGGCGGTGAGGTTGCCGAGCTGGTGGTGGGACGCGGCCATCGCGGCTTCCCAGGTGGAGCCCTCATCGACCTCACCGTCGGAGAGGAAGTTGAACACCCGGGCGTCGGAACCCTGGAAGCGGAGGCCGAGCGCGATGCCGACGGCGACGCCGAGTCCGTGGCCGAGTGACCCGCCCGAGATCTCCATCCCTGGCGTGTAAGTGGCCATGCCCGACATCGGCAGTCGCGAGTCGTCGGACCCGTAGGTCTCGAGCTCCTCGACCGGGATGATGCCCGCTTCGGCCAGCGCCGCGTAGTGGCCGATGGCGTAGTGCCCGGTCGACAGCAGGAACCGGTCCCTTCCCTCCCACTCGGGCTCGTCCGGCCGGAACCGCAACTGGTCGGCGTAGACCGCGGCCATGATGTCGGCGGAGCCGAGCGCCTGGCCGACGTAGCCCTGACCCTGCACCTCTCCCATGTTCAGTGCGTAGTGGCGCATCCGGTATGCGGCTGCGGCGACCCGGTCGACGCGATCCTCAAGCGAGGTGGTGGCGGCCGATGGCTGCTCGTGTGTGAGCTGGCTCATGTCAGGACACTCCTTCGTGGCTGGTGGGGGTGACGCGTGTGGCATCCGTTTTCTCCGACGAATCCGCCCGGCGAGCGGCGTGCGAGTGCCGTGCGGCGCTCGACCCCTCGGTGGACACTGCCCGGTGCGCGACGTCGGCGGTCGTGGCCTCGTCGGCCAGTCGGCGTTCGCGCTTGCCCCAGGTCTCCCGGGTGGCGAGTGCGGCCCAGAGGCCGATCGCCGCGTAGAAGCTGAACAGCAGTGCCGGTCCGACCCAGCCCATCCCGATGAAAAGGAGGGTGGTGACGAACGGGGTGAAGCCCGCGACCATGGCCGAGATCTGGTAGGCGAGCGATGCGCCCGACGACCGCGTGTTCGCGTTGAACAGCTCGGGGAACCAGGCGCCCTGTGCGCCGGCGAGCGAGTTCTGGCAGATCGCGTACGAGATCACCATCGTGGCGATGATGAGCGGGAAGAGGCCGGTGTTGACCATCAGGAACATCGGGATGCCGTAGAGCAGGGCGAACAGGCACGACCAGATGTAGACCGGCCGGCGGCCGACGCGGTCGGTGAGCCTGCCCCAGGCCATGGTGGCGAAGATGCCGATTCCGGATGCCACGACGAGGCCGATGAGAGTCTCCGACTTGTCTGCGAGCTCTGTGGTGTGCAGGTAGGAGATCATGTACGTGATCGACACCGCGTAGCCCGCGGTCTCGGCGATCCGCAGGCCGATGCCGCGGACGATGTTGCGCCAGTCGGTCTTGATGACCTCGATGATCGGGTTCTTGACGATCTGGCCGTGTTCCTTGACGTCTTCGAAGACGGGGGACTCGGGGACCTTCGCCCTAATGATGAGTCCGACGGCGACCAGCACAATGCTCGCGAGGAACGGGACCCGCCAGGCCCAGTCGCCACCGAGCGATCCGCTGGCGAGGAAGACGAGGTTGGCGAGCAGGAGTCCGACCGGGAAACCGGCCTGGACGATGCTCGTGTACTTGCCCTTCTGCTTCCACGGCGCGTGCTCGTAGCTCATCAGGATCGCGCCGCCCCACTCGGCACCGAACGCGAGGCCCTGGATGATGCGCACGAGCACCAGCAGGATCGGGGCGATGATGCCCGCCGTCTGGTAGGTCGGCAGGAGCCCGATCGCGAACGTCGCGAGGCCCATCAGGATGAGGGATGCCACAAGCACCGGCTTGCGGCCCAGCTTGTCGCCGAGGTGACCGCCGATGATGCCGCCGATCGGGCGGGCCGCGAAGCCGACACCCAGCGTGGCGAACGCCGCGAGGGTGCCGGTGACCGGGTCCCCGCCGGGGAAGAAGGCGGTGCCGAAGTAGAGGGCAGCCGCCGTGCCGAAGCCGATGAAGTCGTAGGTCTCGATGACTGCGCCCACCCCGGAGCCGATGGCCACTTTTCGGGCATCTTTCGTTCCCGAGACTGGTCCGCGCATTGTCAGAGCGTCGTTGCTCATTGAAATACCTTTCAATCGCTGTGACTGTCGACCACCGACAGCATCACGTTCATGACAGTCTGAGCTTCTTGATCGAGCTTGTCAACAGGCAACATAAAACTGCTAGCCGTTGACTGTTGACAGTGAAATCCGTAGTCTCGATTCACCGCGGTTGTCACGCACCGCTGACACTCAGAGGATCACAATGACGTTTCACCCTCGCCTCGGCTGCTCGACGATCAGCTTCCGGCACCAGCACCTGGCCGACGCGCTCGCCACGATTCGCGCGGCAGGCTTTGAGGAGATCGACCTCGGTGCGCTGCCCGGCGTCTGCGACCACGTTCCGTTTGTTCTCGATGCGGATGCCGTCGGCTCGGTTGCCGAGACTGTGAACGCCTCGGGCTTGCGGGTGCGTTCGGTGAACGGCGACATCGGTGACCTGAACCGGGTGCTCTCAGCCGATGAGCGGTCGGCTCGGCAGTCCCACCTCGACATGTTGCTCTCGCTGACCCGGGCCATCGGTGCCCAGGCGCTGGTCCTACCGTGCGGTGCGCTCGACCACGAACCTCTCCGCAGCCTTGACCAGGACCTCGACGCGGTCGCCGCCGAGCTGATCGCCGCGTCCGAGCGGGCCCGTGCCGCCGGGGTTGAGCTCTGGACCGAGTCGCTCCACTACTTCCGCCTGTGCTGGAACATCGACCGCGCGGCCCAACTCACCGACCGGCTCGCGGGTACCGACGTGGGGATCGTCATGGATTTCAGCCACGTCACGGCATCCGGTGGGTCGCCCATCGAATTCGTGGACCGGTTCGGCCCGGCCATCAGGCACGTCCACCTGCGGGACGCCGTGCCGGGCAACATCCGTCTCAGCATTGGCAACGGTGTCGCCGACTTCGCGGGTGGGCTGCGGGCGCTCGCCGAGTCGGGTTATCGCGGGCACTTCTCACTCGAGCTGGAGACCGGCGACGTGACGGATGCCGAGCGGCCGGCGGCGGCCGTCGCGGCGGCATCCGTTCTCTCGCCCCTTCTCGCTGGCGCCGATCCAGCCCTTCACGCTCTACTTTCCTGACTGCCCAACCGATCTCAAGGAGACATCATGACCGACACCATTCAGCGCACCGCGGTTCTCACCGGTGCTACCTCCGAACGCGGAATCGGTGTGACCACCGCCAGGCGTTATGCCCGCGAGGGGTGGGCGATCGTCATTCTCGACCTCGACGGGGAAAAGTCTGCGGCGGTCGCGGCGGAGATCGGCGCGGAGTTCGGGGTGCCGGCGTTTGGGCATCAGGTCGATGTGGCTGACGAGGCGTCGGTGCTCGCCGCCCAGGAGGCCGTGGCCGGCGAGGTGTCGGCCGGTCGGCTGCCCGCGGTCGGGGCGCTCGCGAACATTGCGGGCATCACGTCGCCGGTGCCGTTCCTGGAGACCACGCTCGAGCTGTGGAACAAGGTGATGGCCGTCAACGCGACGGGCACCTATCTCGTGACGAAGGCGTTCCTGCCGGCGATGATCGAGAACCAGTGGGGGCGCATCGTCAACATGTCGTCGGTGTCGGCGCAGCGGGGTGGTGGCGTGTTCGGCAAGGTGCCGTACTCGGCGGCGAAGGCGGCGATCCTCGGGTTCACGAAGGCGCTCGCGCGGGAGCTCGGCGACAACGGAGTGACCGTGAACGCGGTGACGCCTGGTGCCGTCGACACGAACATCCGCGTGGGCAGCACGCCGGAGCAGGAGGAGGCGATTGCGGCGGGGATCCCGCTCGGGCGTACGGCGACTGCCGAGGAGGTCGCCGCCGTGATCACCTTCCTGTCGTCGCAGGACGCGGGATATGTCACCGGGACGACGGTCGACATCAACGGGGGGAGCCACATCCACTAGGGGCCGCGGGTCCTCCCCGTCGCGCCATCTACTCGAGCGCTGCACTTCCATGCTCGGGCTGCAGATACCTCTGCAGCGTGGACATGGATGTGCCGCGCTCGGAGCGCACGCGTGGTGGGTGTGGGCCGCGCGCACCCGCGTTAGCCGTCACTTTGTGTGCGGATGCCGCCCGCCGGCATCCGTTCGGGTGACGGTTGTGGTGGGTGTGCGGCGCGAGAACCCGCCGAAAGTGTCACTTCAGCCGAAGAGTCAGCGGGGTCGCCGCTCGACCCGGCGGCCCGCCGACTCGACCCCCCGCTATGACCACCCCCAGGGTTCGAGTGACACCTGCGGTGGGTGTGGGGCGCGCGCACCCACGTTAACTGTCACTTTGTCTGCGGATGCCGGTCGGTGGCTTCGGTTCAAGTGACACCTGTGGTGGGTGCCGGCCGCGCGCACCCACGTTAACTGTCACTTTGAACGCGGATGCCGTCGGCGGCGTCCCCTGGGGAGCCCCGGCCGGCTGCGACGAACGGTCACCCCCGGTTCGCGGCCCGTTCACGCGGAGTTTGCCTACGCCCGCTTGGGTGGGAGCGTCCGCCACTCGACGGACGCGAGACTCTCACAGGGGAATAACCAACAATGCATGCACCTGACACCGTGCGCCGGCGCCGAATCGTGACGTCCGTGGCATCCGCAATGCTGATCGCGGGGATCAGCATCGCCTCTCCGCTCGCCGCCTTTGCGGCGCCCGACGACAACGGCGGCGCAGCGCGCAACGAATCGGACCAGACCGAGGCGCTTCGCCAGTCGATCCTCGACAGCGATGCGAAGAACGTCATCCTGCTCATCGGCGATGGCATGGGCGACAGCGAGATCACCGTCGCCCGCAACTACGCCGAGGGGGCCGGGGGTGAATTCTCCGGAATCGACGCGCTTCCGCTGACCGGCCAGTACACGACCTACGCGCTGAACAAGGACGGCACCCCGAACTACGCGTCCGAGTCGGCGTCGACGGCATCCGGCTGGTCGACGGGAACCAAGACCTACAACGGGGCGCTCTCGGTTGATATCGCGGGCGAAGCCCAGTCGACGTTGCTCGAACTCGCCAAGGCGAACGGCCTGAAGACGGGCAACGTGTCGACGGCGGAGATTCAGGATGCCACGCCTGGCGCGGAGATCGCGCATGTGTCTGCGCGGTCCTGCTACGGGCCGACGGCCACCACGAAGACCTGCCCCGAGGCGGCGCTGGAGAACGGCGGGCTCGGCTCGATCTCGGAGCAACTGCTCAATGTGCGCCCCGACGTGACGCTCGGTGGTGGGTCCAAGACCTTCACCGAAACGGCGGTCGCGGGGCCGTGGCAGGGCAAGACGCTGTTCGAGCAGGCCGAGGATCGCGGCTACCAGCTCGTGAACGACGCCGCTTCGCTCGCCGCGGTGTCGGCGGCCGACGCGACGGCACCGGTGCTCGGACTCTTCACCGAGGGCAACTTCCCGACCCGCTGGATCGGTCCGGAAGCCACGGTGGGCGGCGGAGACCTCGCTCCGGTCAACTGCACCGAGAACCCGGCGCGGCTCGATACCGGACTCTCCCTCGGATCGTTGACCAGCAAAGCCATCGACCTGCTGGCATCCGACGACCAGGGCTTCTTCCTCCAGGTCGAGGGCGCGAGCATCGACAAGCGTGACCACGCGGCGGATGCCTGCGGCCAGATCGGCGAGACCGTCGACCTGGATGAGGCGGTGCAGGAGGCGCTCGAGTTCGCGAAGGCTGACGGAGATACCCTCGTCGTCGTGACTGCTGACCACGCGCACACAAGCCAGATCCTCGGTTCGACGCCTCCCGGCCTGAGCGCACACCTCCTCACCGAAGAGGGCCAGCCGATGATCGTTGGCTACGGCACGGCTGAGGCCGGCGGGTCGCAGCAGCACACGGGTTCGCAGGTGCGCATCGCCGGGTACGGACCGGGCGCGGCCAATGTCGTTGGGCTCACCGACCAGACCGACCTGTTCTTCACCTCGGCGAACTCGCTGTCGTTGAACCGCGACCTGGCCTCACTGAGTGCGGATGCCACGCTGTCGCTGTCCGCGTCGGCCGTGAAGCCCGGTGAGGAGTTCACCGCTTCGGTCACGGGTCTCGACGCCGACTGGCAGGTGGGCGGCGTGCTCGAATCCGACCCGGTCGACCTCGGCCAGGTCGACGTTCTGCGGGGTGACGCATCGTTCACGGTGACGGCGCCCGCCGAGTTGGGGGAGCACACAGTGACCCTCACCGGGGTGCAGACGGGGACGGTGCTGACGGCATCCGTCGTTGTCACTGCAGACCCGGCGTCGGTGCCTGTGCCTGTGCCGTCGGCGTCGGCTGATCCTGCGGCGGGGGCTGGTTCGGCTGCCGGGGGTGGTTCGGGCCTGGGTGGTTCGGGCGTGCTCGGCTCGACCGGTGCGGGGGTCGGTCCGCTGGCGGCGCTCGCCGCGCTGCTGATGGCGGCCGGCACGATGCTGGCGCTGCGTCACCGGCGCAGGCACGGGCAGCTCGCGTAGGTTCTGCGCGTGCGCTTGCAGGGGCCGGCGGTCACTTCGGTGGCTGTCGGCCCCTTTTTGTCGTTCTCCCTATTCGAGCGCTGCACGTCCATGTTCGCGCTGCAGATACTTCTGCAGCGCGAACAAGGATCTGCCGCGCTCGGCGGGCAACCTGCGCTGGGCGCTCACCCGCGCTGGGCGCTCGCCCGCGCTCGGCACCCACGCTCAGCGCACGCCCGCGCGACCGCCGGCATCCGTTGTGCGGGGATGCGGTCACGACATCGACTCGGGCGCTGCACTTCCATGTTGGGGCTGCAGATACTTCTGCAGCGCGAACAAGGATCTGCCGCGCTGGGCGCTCACCCGCGCTGGGCGCTCACCCGCGCTGGGCTCACCCGCGCTGGGCGCTCACCCGCGCTGGGCACCCACGCTCAGTGCGCACCCGCGCGACCGCCGGCATCCGTTTTGCGGGGATGCGAGCACGTCGTCGGCTCGAGCGCTGCACTTCCATGTTGGGGCTGCAGATACTTCTGCAGCGCGAACAAGGATCTGCCGCGCTCGGCGCGCCGTTCAGAGCGAGCCCTGGATCTCGTTGCCGGCCGGGAGCGGCTCGAGGCGGGTGACCTCGACGGGGCGCGCGAGCTTGCCCTCGAGCGACGCGTTGAGTGCGGCGACGGCTTCGCCCGCGCCATGGGCGTCGAGAAGCTCGGCGGATTCCCACTTCTCGATCATCATGATCGTGTTCTCGGGCGTCCGGTGGATCGCGTACAGAATGCACCCGGGTTCCTCGTGCACGGCAGCGATGGCCGGGAGGAGCGCCTCGTGGACAGCATCGAACTGGCCGTCGACGGGAACGAAATGGGCGGTGACAACAATCGGCTGGGTCATGTTGCCCGATGTTACCGGTCGTGGCTGGTCGACTGGGTTCCACGCCTGGGAGGGCGTGCTCGGTCAAGGGGCGTCGGCCGCGATTCAGGCGACAGTTATTGTGCGTGTGCGCCGGTGGCACCCACAAGAAGTGTCACTTGAACGTCAGGGCGTGGTGTCGGGGTCCGGCACTGGCGTGGGAGGTGAGGCGTGGGGCGTCGATGTCAGGTTCAGGTGACAGTTACTGTGCGTGCGCGCCGGTGGCACCCGCAACAAGTGTCACTTGAACGTCAGGGCGTGGGGCACCGGGGTGAGTGGTGTGGGAAGTGGGGTCAGGGGCGTGCGGCGCTGCACCAGGGGCGCTACCCAACGGGGTGCGGGCCGCCCACCAGCACATAGCCGGCCGCATTGAGGGCGGCACCGACGGCATCCGGGTCGAGGTCCGTCGCGCTGGTCACCGTGACGCGCGAGATCCCGCCGCTGTTGAGGTCGACGTCGACCGAGTCGACGCCCGTGATCCGTTCCAGCCCGTTCATGACTGTGGCGATGCAGCGGCCGCGGGTCATGCCAGCGACGTCGAGCACTGACCTGACGCGGGGGCGGGATCCTGACACCCTCGGCGCGCCGATCACAGAGTCGGAGCGCACGGTCGGCGCGAGCGCCGCGGACTGGCTGCAGGCGCACCCGCCGGCACTTCCGCAACCGCCGGAGCCGGCAGTGTTAGTGCTGCTGCCTCCGCCGCAGATGCCGCCGCAACCGCCGTCCCCGCACGCGCCCGAACCGCAGCCACCAGCACCGCCGCCATCGCCGCACGCACCCGAACCGCAGCCACCAGCACCGCACCCACCCGCACCGCCGCCACAGCATCCGTCGTCGGATGGAGCGCCGCTGCGTTTCTCGGTCAACCCGAGATCGTGAAGGGGCCCTGTGGCCATGGGATGCTCCTGTGTCGGGACGTGAAGTTCGGTGGCGGGTGAGGAGCGCGCGAACCTGCCGGTCCGCGCGTGCCCTGGGCGGGAGTGGGTAGCTTAGTCCGCGGCGAGCGGCGCGCTCACCAGCGCGTAGCCGGCCTCTTCGATGGCCGCGGCGACGTGGGCCTTGTCCAGGGGAGCCTCGCTCATCACGAAGACGGACGAAACGCCCTCCGGGTTTAGCGTGATGTCGACACCGTTCACACCGTAAATCTCAGCAAGCTCCTCCGTGACGCTCTTCACGCAGTGCTCGCAGGTCATGCCCGACACGGAGAGTTCGGTGACGACACTGCCCGCCGGTACGGATGCCGTGCCCCGGCTGACATTGATGCCGTGACCAGCACCGTGGCCGGCTCCCGCGCCGTGGCCACCGCACATGCATCCGCCGCCGCCGTGGCCGCATCCGCAACCGCCGCCCGTGCCGCCGCTCGCGTGAACGTCGGTCAGGCCGAGGTCACGAATGGGGCGCGAGTCGCCGCGCGCGGTCAGGCCGAGGTCGGTGTGGTCGGTCATGAAGTCTCCTTGGGGATGGAAAAGGTGGTGGTCAGGAGCGGACGAGGCGCGCAATTGCGGCCGACGCCTCGCGGATCTTCTCTTCGGCGACAGGGCCACCCTCGCGGGTCGCCTCCGCGACGCAGTGGTTGAGGTGATCGTCGAGCAACTGGAGCGCAACGGTCTCGAGCGCCTTCGTCGCGGCGGACACCTGCGTGAGGATATCGATGCAATAGACGTCGTCTTCGACCATACGCTGGATGCCGCGAACCTGGCCCTCCGCCCGGCGAAGCCGCTTCACGAGGTCGGCCTTGTTGTCGACGTACCCATGCATGATGACCTCCGTTTGCTCCTTCCAATATACCCGGCAGGGGTATTGAGGACAATCGCGTGCCTGCCGCTCGCGGAGCATTAAGCCTCTTGTGTTGATACCCCTAGGGGGTATATCTTGCCCGGTATGAAAGACCATGAAACTCCGGATGCCGGTGCGTCGCGGTCGGATCGCCAACTACCGGTTTCCCGCAGCGAGGAGTCGCCACACGAGGCGGGTACCGCGAGCGAGCAGGCGGGGCACGCCGGGACAGAGAACGCTGTCACCGGGCACGCTGAGACTCGGCGCGCTGGGACCGGGCACGCCGGGACCGGGCACGCCGGGACCGGGCACGCCGGGGTAGGGCACGGCGATGCGGGGCAGGGTGAAGAGCGGCGCGCAGGTGAGGCTGGGACGAGTCGCGCGGGCCACCCGGGGATGAATGATGCTGACCACGCCACTCACCTCGGGATGGATCACGACGCCATGAGTCACGGTGCCGGACATGGTGTTGCCGGCGAGCAGGGCAGCCACACGGGTGCCGCGCACGCGAACCACGGTGTCGGGCACGAGAACCACACCGGGATGGACCACGCGGCCACGGGCCACGGTGGGATGGACCACGCGGCCATGGGTCACGGCGGGACGGACCACGCCGCCAAGGACCACACGGCCATGGGTCACGCCGGGATGGACCACACGGCCATGGACCACGCTGGCACGGGCCATTCCGCCATGGGCCACGCCGGAATGGATCACTCGGCCATGGGTCACAACGGAATGGGCCACAGCGGAATGGACCACAGCGGCCACAGCGGACATGGCGACCACGTCGCCCAGTTCCGCCGCCTGTTCTGGGTGATGCTCGTGATTGCGATCCCGGTCGTGGCGTTCAGCAGCATGTTCGCGGCGATCCTCGGGTACTCGCTCCCCGACATCCGCTGGCTCAGCTGGATCTCACCGGTCCTCGGCACCGTGATGTTCGTCTGGGGCGGCAGGCCGTTCCTCACCGGAGCGGTCGCCGAGATCAAGGCCCGCCAGCCGGGCATGATGCTGCTCATCGGCCTCGCCATTTCGGTGGCCTTTGTCGCATCCTGGGGCGCGAGCCTCGGCATCCTTGACCATGAACTGGACTTCTGGTGGGAACTCGCCCTCCTTATCGTGATCATGCTGCTCGGGCATTGGATCGAGATGCGGTCGCTCGCCCAGACGTCGTCGGCGCTCGACTCGCTCGCGGCGCTCATCCCGGACGAAGCCGAGCGCGTCGACGGCACCAGCATCACCGTTGTGCCGCCGGCCGAACTTCGGGTGGGCGACCTCGTCATTGTGCGGCCGGGAGGCCGGGTTCCCGCTGACGGACGAATCGATGACGGCACCGCCGACGTCGACGAGTCGATGATCACTGGTGAGTCGATGCCGGTCCGGCGGGGGCCGGGCGACCCCGTCGTCGCCGGAACCGTGGCCACCGATTCGGCACTGAGGGTGCGCGTGACGGCGGTCGGTGAGGATACAGCGCTTGCCGGCATCCGTCGACTGGTGACCGATGCGCAGAACTCGACCTCGCGGGCGCAGCGCCTGGCGGACAAGGCCGCGGGCTGGCTGTTCTGGTACGCGCTCGGTGCCGCCGCGATCACGGCTGTGGCGTGGACGCTCCTCGGCACGCCCGATGAGGCGATTATCCGCACGATCACCGTGCTGGTGATTGCCTGCCCGCACGCGCTCGGCCTGGCGATTCCGCTCGTTGTCTCGATCTCGACCGAGCGGGCCGCCCGCGCCGGCGTGCTGGTCAAGGATCGGCTCGCGCTTGAGAGCATGCGCACCGTCGATACCGTGCTGTTCGACAAGACCGGAACCCTCACCCGCGGCGAACCCGCCCTGGCCGGGGTCGCTCCGGCCGACGGCTGGACCTTGGATGAGGTGCTCGCCCTCGCGGCAGCCGCCGAAGCTGACAGCGAGCATCCGCTGGCGCGCGCCCTCGTCGCGGCGGCGGCGAGTCGCGGGGTGGGGCTCGCGGCGGCATCCGATTTTCGGTCATCGCCCGCGGTGGGCGTTGAGGCGATGGTCGGAGGTCGGCGGGTGGAAGTGGGCGGCCCGGGCCTGCTCGAGCGGACGGGCGTTCCACCGCTGCCCGCCACCGCGGAGTGGAGCGGCCAGGGTGCGACGGTGCTGCACGCTCTTGTCGACGGGCGGGTCGCTGGGGCGTTTGCGTTGCGCGATGAGATCCGGCCTGCGTCTCGGGATGCCGTCAGCGCGCTTCACGCCCGCCAGGTCCAGGTGGTGATGATTACCGGCGATGCCGAGGCTGTGGCGCGGTCGGTGGCGGGTGAGCTGGGCATCGATCGGGTCTTCGCTGGCGTTCGCCCCGGGGATAAGGCGGCGAAGGTCGCCGAGTTGCAGGCCGAGGGGCGGCGCGTCGCGATGGTCGGCGACGGTGTGAACGACGCGCCCGCGCTCGCGCAGGCGAATGTGGGGCTCGCGATCGGGGCCGGGACCGACGTCGCCATTGCCTCCGCCGGCGTCATTCTGGCGAGCGATGACCCGCGAGCGGTGCTCTCCGTGATCGAGCTGTCGCGCGCGAGCTACCGCAAGATGCAGCAGAACCTCTGGTGGGCGGCCGGCTACAACCTCGTATCGGTGCCGCTCGCCGCCGGGGTGCTCGCGCCGGTCGGTTTCGTACTGCCGATGGCGGTCGGCGCCGTGCTCATGAGCCTGTCGACGGTCATCGTCGCGCTCAACGCCCAGCTGCTGCGACGGCTCGACCTGCGGCCCGCTGCCGTGGTGTCGTCGGTGCGGGCGGATGCCGTCGCCGCGAGGTAAGCCGGGTTGCGGTTGCGGATGCGGTTGCGGATGCGGATGCGGATGCGGAGGCTTGCCGGGCGCCGTCGCCGCGAGATAGGGACATCGGCGCGAGACAAGGATGCCCGGGCCGGTTTTGTCCTTGTCTCGGCGCTTTGTCCTTGTGCCACATCGGCCCGGCAGCCTGCGGACCCGTGCCGCGGCATCCGCTCGCCCGATGTGCAGGAGATCGCACGCTTATCAGGATCAAATCGCTGGGATCGTCCTGATGAGCGTGCGATTCCCTGTCAATCCGTCGCGGCTGTGCCGCCGAGGCGGTGCCGGCGTGCGATAGGCACACTGTGGTGGATGCCGTCGCCCGAGATAAGGACATCGGCGCGAGACAAGGATGCCCGGGCCGGTTTTGTCCTTGCCTGGGCGCTTTGTCCTTGTGCCACGGTGGCCCGGCGTCCTGCGGACCCGCGCCGCGGCATCCGCTCGCCCGATGTGCAGGAGATCGCACGCTTATCAGGATCAAATCGCTGGGATCGTCCTGATGAGCGTGCGATCACCTGTCAAACCGTCGCTGCTGTGCCGCCGCGCCAGACCCGTCCCGCGACAACCACCGCGAGTTGCTGACTTTGCACGGGTTACGACATCGCAGACCCGTGCAAACCCAGCAAACCGCGACG
The DNA here is from genome assembly GCF_059445325.1 of Mycetocola sp. Y791. NCBI lineage: Bacteria > Bacillati > Actinomycetota > Actinomycetes > Micrococcales > Microbacteriaceae > Mycetocola > Mycetocola sp. Y791. Next base: position 523,072 of record NZ_JCAIUC010000001.1, read on the forward strand.
CGCGCTACGGCGCCTTAAACCCGATCGCCTTGTGTGTCCCATCGCAGAACGGCTTGATCGCCGACACCCCGCACCGGCACAGCGCGACGGTCTTGCGGGTGCGCTCGATCGGCTGCCCGTCGGGCGTGGTGAGGTCCATCTCACCGCGCACGAGCAGCGGCCCGTTCGGGCAGGCGATGATCTGGGTGGGCTCGGGGCGAACCGCGCCGCTCACGCTGCGGTCCCGGATGTCGTTGCTCGCGGCATCCGCAATGCTGATGCGTCCGCGGTCCATGCGTCGAGCATGACCTGGCCGGCCCAACCGTCGACGACGAGGCACGCGGCCGCACCGAAGAGGATGTCGGGGAGCAGAGCTGGTTCGTCTTCGGCGAGGGCGCCCGCGAGGTCGCGGCCCGCGATCTGCTCGTGGACGGCATCCGCTTCAACGTGCTCGTCGAAGTACCAGCACACGTCGTCGTCGAAACCGTTGCGGCGGAATCCGCGCGCGTACAGCCCGTTCGGGATCGATGAGGTCATCTCAAACGCGGCGAGGTGCCCGGCGATCGCACCGCGAAGGCGCCGGTTGAGCCCGAACATCGACATCATGTTCTGCGACGCCAGTGTCACAGCCGGCACGAAGTTGAGGTACGCGCCGTAGGTGTCGTCGAGTCCGAGCCCGCGCATGGTGCCCGCGAAAATGGCGGCGTGCATGCGGTCGGGGCGACCTCCGCCGTACTCGTCGGCCTGGATCTCCACGAGGGCAGCCTTGGGCCGGCCGGAGAGGCGGGGGATCGCCCAGGAGTGCGGGTCCGCTTCCTTGAGCGTGTAAATGGAGCGGTGGATGAGGAACTCCTCGAGCTGCTCCCGGTTGGCCTTCGACGCGATGAAGCGCGACAGGCTCGGCCCGCCACTCTCGGCACCGGTGAGGGTGAAGAGCGTGTCGGCGACGGCGGCCATGGTGGGCTCGGGCGCGTCGGGCACGGGAATGTCGCGCCGCAGCTGCGCCTCGAACGCGGCCTCGATCACGCGTCGGGCGGCGATGAGGTGCGGATGCCATTCCCATCCGTCGTGCGCACCGGCGAGCGACCCGTAGTGCAGGCCATAAAGAAGGAAGAGCGCGAGCTGGACGTCCTCGTCGTTCACGAGGTCGACGGACGCGGCGACAGCGGCTGCGGCATCCGCGGCGAGGTCGGCGGTGCCGTCGAGGGAGTCGTCACCCGTCGGCGCGGTCAGGACCAACGCCAGGATGCGACCGCTGAGCGGGCCCCTCGCGATGAGGGTCGGCTGTGCGGGGCTCGCGGTGCTCGTCGCGTTGCTCGCGTTGGTCGGGTCGTTGAGGGTGCTCGAGTCGCTCGGGTAAAAGTTGCTCGATGCCGAGTCCGCGGTGACGTCGTCGGTGCCGGTCTGGGGGTAATCATGGGGGTGCGTCAATGACATAACTCAACTCTGATCAAGCGCGGCCGCACTCGCAACCCACACTGCCCGATGCGCAATCTTCGCGATTTGCTGCTATGTGCGAGTGCGGTGCTGTGCAGCCCGGCGGGCTGGTGTGCTGTGTGGCCCGGTGGGGTGGGTGGTGTGCTGTGCGGCGACGGTGACTCGTCGACCGGTTTGCAGGAGATCGCACGTTTATCAGGCCCGGGTTGGCGATCTCGTCCTGTAAATCGTGTGATCTCCTGCGCATCGTGGCGAGCGGATGCGATGGCGCGAGGGGTGCGGGGCGCGCGCGGATGCCGCGTCGCGAGGGGGTGCCGTGAGGCGAGCGAATGCGCAGCGCGAACGGGTGCTGTGGGGTGGCGACGCCACAGCGGTCGGGTCGGGATGACGGACGGTGCGGTGCGGTGCGGTGACGGTGGCTCGACCGATTAACAGGAGATCGCACGTTTATCAGGCCCGGGTGCGCGATCTCGTCCTGCAAACCGTGCGATCTCCTGCGCATCGCGGCGAGCGGATGCCCGCGACCGACAGCATCCGTCCTGCGGAATATGACGGCGTGAGACACACAACCGAACACACGGGAGGCGGTCGTTCTAGGGTGAAAGCAGATCCCGATGACGACAAGGACGTGCACCATGACAGGCATCCCCACTGTGGAGCTCGGCGACGGTCTCGCCACCTCGGCGCAGGGCCTCGGGGGCATGGCCCTCACCGATGTGTATGGCGCCGCCGACCCTGACCAGTCGCTCGCCACGATCAACCACGCGATTGACATCGGCGTGACCTTCCTCGACACGGCTAATGTCTACGGGCAGGGCGCCAACGAGGAGCTCTTCGCCCGTGTGCTCAGGCACCGCCGCGCGGAGGTCGTGCTCGCGACCAAGTTCGGCATCCTGCCGACGCCCGACGACGGCGGGTTCCGGGCGAGGGGCGACGCCGCCTATGTGCACGAGTCGATCGACGCGAGCCTGAAACGGCTCGGCACCGACAGCGTCGACCTCTACTACTACCACCGCGTCGATTCGCGGGTGCCCATCGAGGAGACGGTTGGCGCGCTCGCCGAGCTGGTCACCGCGGGCAAGGTGCGGCATATCGGCCTCTCGGAGGTCACCGCCCTCGAGCTCGAGCGCGCAAACGCAGTGCATCCGATCGCCGCTGTGCAGAGTGAGTGGTCGCTGTGGAGCCGCGACGTCGAGGACTACGTCATCCCCACAGCGGCACGGCTCGGCATCGGGTTCGTTGCCTATTCACCGCTCGGTCGCGGATTCCTCACGGGCGGGGTGACGGATGCCGCGGCGCTGGGTGAGAAGGACGCCCGCCGCAACTTCCCCCGCTTCAACGACGAGAACTTCGCTGCCAACGTCGCAGCGGTCGAGGTTGTGCGGCAGATCGCCGGGGTCGAAGGTCTTACTCCCGCGCAGGTCGCGCTCGCCTGGGTCTACGCCTCGGGCCGGCGGCTCGGCGTCCCCGTGGTGCCGATCCCTGGCACCCGCAAAGCGCACCGGGTCGACGAGAACGCCGCGGCTGTCGACGCGACGCTCAGCGAGGAAAGCCTCGCCCGTCTCGACGGCATCTACGCCGGCATCGAGGGCGAGCGGGCCAGCGATCCGCTCTACATCTCGCGCGGCAGAGAGCAGCGGGAGCACGAGCACGCGGACGAGCGCGACCACCGCGCACCGGAAACGGAAGGACCCCGATGACCGAGCCCAAGAAACTCATCGTCAACCTCTTCGAGATGAACTGTGTCAGCCACATCTCGCACGGATTGTGGGTGCTGCCGGGCAACAACCGGCACCGGTTCAATGACATCGACTACTGGACCGAGCTCGCCCAGCTCCTCGAGGCCGGTGGCTTCGACGGCATCTTCCTCGCCGATGTGGTCGGTGCGTACGACGTGTTCCGCGACGGTCCGGAGACGGCGTTGCGTGAGGGCGTGCAGATCCCGAACAACGATCCGCTGCTGGTGATCCCGGCGATGGCCGCCGTCACCAAACACCTCGGCTTCGGCGTCACCTTCTCGACCACCTACGAGCCACCGTTCGCCTTCGCCCGCCGGATGAGCACCCTCGACCACCTCACCAAGGGCCGGATCGGCTGGAACGTCGTCACCTCGTACTTGCCCAATGCGGCGCGCAACTTCGGCCTCGACGGCGAAATGCCCAAGGCAACACGATACGAGCGCGCCGACGAGTACCTCGATGTGCTCTACAAGCTGTGGGAGGGCTCGTGGGATGACGACGCGGTCGTGAATGACCGCGAGAACCGGGTCTACACCGACCCCGACAAGGTCCGCTACATCAACCACGAGGGTGAGCACTTCAAGGTCGCTGGGCCGCACCTGAGCGAGCCGTCGCTGCAGCGCACCCCGGTCATCTACCAGGCCACCGGCTCGCCTGAGGGTATCGAGTTCGCCGGGCGTCACGCCGAGGTGGTGTTCACCGGCGGTCGCACCGTCGAGGACTTCCAGAAGAACGCGAACGAGATGCGGGATGCCGCGGTCCGGCAGGGGCGCGACGGTGACGACATTCGTTTCATCGTCCAGGCTGGCGTTGTGGTTGGTCGCACCGACGAGGAGGTCGCGGCGAAACTGCAGAGCTACCGCGAGAATACGAGCGTCGATGGCATCCTCGCGCATGGCAGCCTGCCGTTCGACCTGACCGCGTACCCGTCAGACGCGACCATCGCCACGGTGATCGACGACGTCGGACCGCACCCAATGCTCTCGAGCATGGGCGCGGAGACCACCGTCGAGGACGCCCTCGCGCGCATCACCGCCGGCAGGGAGGGGCGCTTCTTCGTGGCGGGGACGCCGCTCGAGGTCGCCGACCAGATCGAGAGCTGGCTCGATGATGACGGCATCGACGGCATCAACCTGCGCCAGTATCACTCGTTCGAGACGGCGCGTGATTTCATTGAGCTCGTTGTTCCCGAGCTGCGCAAGCGCGGGCGGATGCGCGAGAGTTACCCCGAGGGTGAGACGCTCCGCGAGCGGCTGTTCGGCGAGGGCAACAGGCGTCTGCCCGAGCGCCACGTCGCGGCGCGGTACCGCGGGGGAGCGAACCTCGATGTACCCGTGGAGCCGATCCGCTACGCCTGAGCCGCGGCATCCGCGCGCCGCGGCACCGGGATAAGGAGAAAGCGCCGAGATAAGGATGGGATGAGGTCAGCCGTCCTTCCCCCGCCGTTATTTCCTTATCTCGGCTTGCTCGAGCGGGACGCGAGCGGGCAGAGCGCCTGGCGCAGCGGCATCCGCTCTACGGGTTTGCAGGTGATCGCACGCTTAGCAGGACACAATCGCCGAGACCGTCCTGATAACCGTGCGATGTCCTGTTTTGCGGGTGACGCGAGAGCGGCGGGGTGCAACGGCGAGCGGGCGAACGGATGCCGCCGGGTCGGCCCAGCGAACGGATGCCGTGGCGTCGGCACAAGGAGATAGCGGCGAGATAAGGATGGGATAGGGCCAGCCGTCCTTGCCTCAGCGTTATTTCCTTAGCTCGGCGTCCACCGCAGCCTCGCGCAGTTCCTTCCACGCGGCGTTGGGCGCCCGATCGTTGAGGAAGAACTCGCCGACCGTGCGCTTCTTGTAGATCACCGGGTTGTGCGACGACACCGTGCGGGCGTTCCGCCAGTGCCGGTCGAGCTTGCGCTCCGATGAGGCAGCGGATGCCCCACCCACCTCAAAGAGTCGGGTGGCGGCAGCGAGCACCACGTCCACGATCGCGACCTGGGCCGAGTACACGGCGATCTCGGCCGCCGTGACCGCGGCGTCGTCGAGCGTGCCGTCCGTGTTCGTGCGGTACGCGGCATCCACCGCAGCGGCGGCATGAGCCACGAGCGCATCGGCCGTGAACGACGCAGCCGCCACCTCACCCACGACACTCTGCACGAGCGGATCCTCGCGCGGCAACGGGTTACTCGCCGTGATGAACGTGCGCGTGCGCGGGCGGACGTACTCAACCGTGTCGGTGAGGACCGCCTTGCCGATACCCGCGAGGGTAGCAACGAGCACCAGCTGGAAGAACGCCGTCACATGGTTGATGCGGCCGTCGGTGTAGCGGGTGATGTCCTCGGCGGCGACCTCCGCGTGGTCGAAGATCGTGGTGCCGCTCCCGGTCAGCCGCTGGCCGAAACCGTCCCAGTCATCCAGGCGCTCCACGCCGGGGTCGTCGGTCCGCACCACGTACGAGACCCGCCCGCCGGCGGCATCCCGCGCGCTCCCACTCACCCAGTCGGCGAAGATCGTGCCGGTGCTGTAGTACTTGCGCCCAGTGACGAAGAACCTGCCGTTCTCCTCCGAGACCACCGTGCTGACCTCGGCGAGCGACGCGCCGGTCAGCTCGCTCGAGGCGTTGCCGACGAGGTCACCCGCGGCGACCCGGCGCAGCCACTTCTCGCGGACCTCGGCATCCGGGTGAACGAGTCGCGTCTCGACGAACGCGAAGTGCCCACGCAGCAGCTGCGGGAGGTTCGAGTCAGCGGCGCCAAGCTCGCTCAACAGGCGCGCGAGCTGCCCGACCGTCGCGCCGAAACCGCCGTACTCCCGCGGCACCCGCACCGCACCGAAGCGCTCGGCCTTGAGCCAGGCGACCGCCTCGAACGGAAGCGCCCGCTCGGCCTCCCGCTCGACGGCTCCCTCCCGAATGCGCTCGAAGACCGGCGCGAACAGGGCGCTGAGCTCCTCATCGCTGAGTGCCGGGGTTGTGGTGTCGAGAAGGGTGGTCATCGTCGTCTGCTTTCGTTGCGGTTCAGTGAGGGGTGCGGATGCCGTCAGCCGCGTGCGGAATCAAAATGGGGCAACGCATCGAGCAGACCCCTGGTGTACCCGTGTGTCGGTCGGCTGAAGACATCGTCGACGGCGCCCGCCTCGACGATGCGGCCGTCTTTCATGACGAGGACCTCGTCGCTGACGTGGAAGATCACCCCGAGGTCGTGCGAGATGAACAGGTAGGTCAGGTCGAGTTCGTCCTGCAGGTCGGCGAGCAGGTCGAGGACCTGCGCCTGCACGGACACGTCGAGCGCCGACACCGGCTCGTCGAGGACGAGCAGCGCGGGGTTCGCGGCCAGCGCCCGTGCGATCGCCACCCGCTGGCGCTGGCCGCCGGAGAGTTCGATCGGACGACGGCCGAGGTGCGCCGCCCCGAGCCTCACGAGCCCGAGCAGTTCGGACACCCGCGCCGCCCGCTCGGCCCGCGACGTCCGCCCGCTGGCCGACACCGCCTCGCCGATGATGCGGGACACCGTATACCGTGGGTCGAACGAACTCAGCGGGTCCTGGTAGACCACCTGGACCTGCCGACGCAGCCGCGTGCGCTCCGCGGGCGTCGCCGATGCCCACGACACCGAGTCGATCGACACCGAACCCGAGTCCGGAGTCTCGAGGTTCGCGAGGATCCGAGCCGTCGTGGTCTTGCCCGACCCCGATTCGCCGACGATCCCCAGTGTGGTTCCCCGACGGATGCTGAATGACACGTCTTCGACGACGGTCCGCCGTGTGCGGTCGTGGCCGGGGAAGCTCTTGGTGACGCGCTCCACGACGACGAGAGGGGCGGCGTCACGGTCGCGTTGCGGCCTGGTGTGGGCGACTGTGGGGTGCGGGCCGGTCGCGACGGTGCCCGGGTTCGCGCCCGCCGAGCCGGTCGCGCCCGTCGCGCCCGGGTTCGCGCCCTCCGAGCCAGCTGCTCCTGTACCGCCCGCGACCGGCGCCGACAGCCGCCGGCGCCGCGAACTCGGGGAGGGCACTGCCGCGATGAGGGTCTTCGTGTAGGCGTGTTGCGGGTCGAAGAGCACGGCATCCGTTGTGCCCTCTTCCACAATCTCGCCGTGCTGCATGACGGCGATGCGGTCGGCGATGCGCGCGACGACGGACAGGTCGTGGCTGACGACGAGCATGCCCGTTGACGAGCCCTTGAGCGTTTCGAGCAGTCGGATGATCTGCGCCGCGATCGAGGCGTCGAGTGCGGTTGTCGGTTCGTCAGCGATGAGGAACTCGGGGTCGGCGGCGATCGCCGACGCGATGAGGGCGCGCTGGCGGAGGCCTCCCGACAGCTGGGACGGGAGCTGGGTGTACCGCAGTTCCGGTTCGGGTACGCCGACGCGACCGAGAAGATCGAGCACCTTCGCGGTGCGCTCGCGGCGTGACAGTGAGGTGTGCAGTTTGAGTGGCTCAGCGATTTCAGCGCCGACCGTGCGGAGGACATCGAGCGAGGAGAGGGCATCCTGAAGCACGAAACCGATCCGGTCGCCGCGGGTGGAGCGCCACTGCCGGTCAGGCCAGCTGCGTGTGTCTGCGCCGTCGAAGCTGAGCCGGTCGGCGCGAACCGTCGAGCCCAGCCCGGCGAGGCCGACCAGGCTGCGGGCGGTGACCGACTTGCCCGACCCGGACTCGCCGACGAGTGCGAGGCACTGGCCCCTGTCGATGCGGAACGACACGTCGCGCACCACCGTCGTGGCGTCATGGCCCGCGCCGAAGCCGACCGTGAGGCCCTGGACATCCACGAGTGCGGGGGCAGCGGCATCCACGGCGGAGTCGACGGGGGAGGCACCGGCGGAGGCCACGGGGGAGGCGCCCCGGGCCTCGGCGCGGGTGTCGCGCGCGCTCACCGGGCTACCCGCCCTTCGGAACGGCGGCGGAGGTCACGGCCCACCGCGGTGATCGCGAGCACCGTCGCGACGAGGAATGCCGACGGCACGAGGATCAGCCAGGGCGCATTGGAGATGAAGTTGCGTCCGACCGAGAGCATCGCGCCCCACTCGGGAGCGGGCGGCGGCGTGCCGAGGCCGAGGAAGCTCAGCGATGCGCCGGCACCGATCGCCCCGCCGACACCGATCGTGGCGAGCACGAGAACCGGCTTGATGGCGTTCGGCAGCACGTGGGTGAGAATCACCCGCAGCCGCGAGAAACCGAGGGTGGTGGCCGCCTCGACGTACGCGGATTGCCGCACGATGTGCGTTTGCGCGCGCACGAGCCTCGCGTAGTAGGCGATGCCGGCCGCGCCGATCGCGAGAATGGCGTTGAGGGTTCCACCGCCGATGAGCGCGATCACGACGAGCGCGAGGAGGAGCTCGGGAACCGCGAGCGTCACGTCGAGGAACCTCATGACGGCGCTCTCCACGAACCGGTTGCTCAGCCCGGCAAACAGTCCGATGATCGTGCCGAACACCACGCCGATCGCCGTTGCCGCGAGCCCGATGAGAAGCGACGTGCCCGCTCCGTGAACGACGCGGCTGTAGACATCCGCCCCCGACTCGTCGGTTCCGAAGATGTGGCCGGGTCCAGGGGGAGTGAAGCTGTCCGCCGGAGACACCTCGAGGGGGTCGACGGATGTCAGCAGTTGCGGAGCGAGGGCGGCGACCGTCACCCAGGCGAGAAAGAGCACGGCGAGTGTGAGGCCCGGGCGGAATCGCCGCCGCCGTCGTGCGCCACGAACCGGACTGACCGGTGCCGGTGCGATCGTGGGGACGACGAGCCCGTCGTCGATGGTGGTGCGGGATGCCTGGTGCGAAATGTCAACGGTCACGATGTGACTACTCTCGGATCGACGAGCGTGTACAGGATGTCGACGACGAGGTTGACGACGACGTAGACGGCGGCTGAGATCAGGACGATCCCCATGACCACCGGAAGGTCCTTGTTGTAGACCGAGCTGAGCATGAGCCCGCCGACTCCCTGCCTTGAGAACAGCGTCTCCACGATCACCGACCCGCCGAGGAGGGTCGCGACGACGAAGCCGGACATCGTGATGGTGGGGAGGGCGGCGTGCCGGAGGGCGTGGATGATCCGCACCGGGGTGTCCCGCATCCCGCGGGCACGGGCCGTGAGGATGAACGGCTGTTCGAGCACGTCCTCCAGTTCGTTGCGCAGCACCTGGGAGAGCGAACCGACGAGCGACAGCGCGAGGGTGAAGGCGGGCAGGATGAGCGGAACCAGTCCGTCACCGCCACCGGCCGGGACGAGCCGCAGCGTGAACGAGAACACGATGAGCAGCCCGAAGCCGATGATGAAGCTCGGAGTCGCGGCGAGCACGACCTCGATGCCCGAGATGATCGACCGCAACCACGGTGTGCGCTGGGCGGTGAGCACCGCGATCGCGACGGTCAGGACGAGGGCGAGGACGGCGGCGGTTCCGGCGAGGACAGCGGTTGGGCCGACCTGCTGGCCGATGGCATCCGTTACCGGCATTCTCAGCCGGTATGACTCACCGAGGTCGCCCTGCAGGAGTTGGGTGAAGTAGTGCAGGTACTGCACCAGGAACGGCTGGTCGAGGAGATAGTCGGCGCGAACCTGGGCGAGAGCCTCGGCGGAGGGACGAGCGTCCGCTCCGCCGAGGATGATCAGGGCCGTGTCGCCCGGGGTGACGTACAGCGCGAGGAACGTGAGCGTCGCAGCTCCCCAGAGCACGAAGACGCCGAGGAGAAGGCGCGTCGAGATGCGGCGGAGGATGGTCATTGCTCGAGCCAGGCCTTCGTGAAGACGGGCACCGGGTGTGAGGTGTCTGTCGCGATGCCCTTCAGCCCGTTCTTCGAGTACGCCCACTGGCTGTGGTTCTCGTAGAGCGGCAGGCCGGGCACGAGCTCGAGCAGACGGTGCTGAACGAGCGAGTAGGCCTCGCGCGCCTCATCGCCGTCGGGAGCCTGACGGGTCGCGGTGAGCAGCTCATCGAGCTCAGGATCCGACAGGTATGACGCGTTCTGCCCGATGCGCTCGCCGGTGATTTCGCTGGAGTCGTAACGGATGAACAGGACGTCCGGCGTGTTCGTGTGCCACACCCCGGCGAAGCCGTCGTAGTCGCCGGCGTACCGGATCTCGGTGAGCTGCGCCTGCGGGTACTGGTCGATCTGTAGCTCAATGCCCACCTTCTTGACCTCGCCCTGAAGCTGCACCAGGAGGGCACTCGGTGTCGCACTCTCCACGGTGGGCACCACCACGGTCAGCCGTGTGCCGTCCTTCGTGCGGTAGCCGTCGCTGTCGCGCGTCGCCCAGCCGGCCTCGTCGAGCAGGTCGTTGGCCCGGTCCGGGTCGTAGGTGAGCACGCCCTCGGTGGACTTGTCGTAGTACGGCGTCTCGGAGGAGAGGTAGTTGTCCTTGACGTTGAAGGTGTTGAAGCCGACGCTGTCGGTGACGGCTTCGCGGTCGACAGCGGCGACAAACGCTTCACGAACGCGGATGTCGTCGAACGGCGCCCGCGAGAGGTTGAAGTGCAGCACGTTGGGGCTGCCGGCCCGCACGAGGTTCTCGTACACGAACGAGTCGTTGGCCTGGATGGCCTCCGCGTTCTGGGGCGGGAGGTTCTCGGTGATGTCGTACTGGCCGGAGACGAGCGTCTCGTAGCGGATGACAGCCTCGGGCACCACGGTGATCTCGATGCCGTCGAGGTGCGCCTCGCCGTCGTAGTCGAGCCACTCCGGTCCCCAGTTGTAGCCCTCTCGCTTGACGTAGCTGATGCTCTGTCCCACCTTGTAGTCCTCGACCACGAACGGTCCTGAGCCGATGGGGTTCCGGCACAGCGTCTCGGGGGACTCGGTGATCGCCTTGCCCGAGGTCATGGCCAGCCAGGACTGGGCCAGCCCGTAGAGGAACGGGGTGTACGCGTAGGCGAGGTGCGCCTCGAAGGTGTACTCATCGACGACGGTGCCGTCGACGTACGGCGCGATGTACGCGGCGGCGAGCGGCGACTTCGTGGCTGGGTCCCTCATGTGCTCGAGGTTCTGCCCGAGCACCTCGGCGTTCCACGGTGAGCCGTCGCTGAACGTCACGCCCTCCTGCAGGTGGAAGGTGTACGTCTTTCCGTCATCCGAGATCTCCCAGCTCTCCGCGAGGTACGGCGCGATGTTGCCGTCGGCGTCGAGCGTCACGAGGTTGTCGTAGATGATTCGGCCGAGCAGCTGGTGCTGCGTCGCTGAGATCGAGTGAGCGTCGAGGCAGCCGGGTTCGGCCGAGATGGACAGTGCGAGGGTGCCGCCCTCGACCGGTTCACCGGTGCTCGACGTGCCGTCGGCTCCGGAGCCCGATGCGCAGCCCGTGAGCAGCAGCGTTGCGCCCATGACGACTGCGAGGCCTGAGACGAGGGCGGACCGTGCGCGTCGTGAAGTCATGGGTTCTTCTCCAGGGTCGGCGCCCCAGCGGAAAGCTCAGGCGAGTACCCCAAGAATGACGAGGTTCCCTCACCGGGCCAACTCACGGTTACGACATGTTGGCTCCCGTTACGTACTGTTGTGCAGCGTTACGATTTCGCGCCGTTCTTCCCACTCCGCGTCGTCATATTTCACACACCGGTCCCGATCTAGGGCATACTCGCCCGGCATCCGTTCGCCCGCTGTGCAGGAGATCGCACGCTTATCAGGACGACAACGCCGACTCTGTCCTGATAAACGCACTCTGTCCTGTCGCCAGTGGCGGTGGCGATGGCATGCGGATGCCGTCGGCTCGGCAGGCGGATGCCGTCGGCCCGGGATAAGGACAAAGGCCCGGGATAAGGACGCAATCGGTGCGATCGTCCTTGCGCCAGCACTATGTCCTTGTGCCAGCACGATGTCCTTGTGTCAGGGCGATGTGGCGGGCGGATGCCGCCGCGCCGGCCACGGGGACCGGACGGACAGGAGATGCACGCGAGAGCCGGGCACACGAGTGCGGCACTGTCAAATCCGTCCGCGGTGCCGTTCGATGTGGTTATGGTGTGGCTATGGCGCTTCGCTCTTGTCCCACCCTCGCCCACGGCACTCGTGCCCCTCGTACCGTCGCTCGCCGGGCGCTCGCCGCCGGCGCACTCGCGCTCGCGCTCGGCCTGACCGGGTGCGCGTCAAGTTTCCCGGCCGACCCGAACGGCACCCTCGACCGGGTGACCGGTGGCACGCTGCGCGTCGGGGTCTCCCCGAACGGCGACTGGGCCGACATCTCCGACGGTGGCGAGCCATCCGGAGTCGAGGTCGCCCTCGTCGAGAAGTTCGCCGACGAACTCGACGCCGAGATCGCGTGGACGGAGGGCGGTGAGGAGAAGCTCATCGCTGACCTCGACGCGGGGCGGCTCGACCTCGTGATCGGCGGACTCACGGATGCCACGCCGTGGGCCGACAAGGTTGCGGTGACCAGGCCATTCGACGAGGTCAGCATCGGCGGCGGCAAGACGGCCAAACACGTGATGGCCGCGCCGATGGGCGAGAACGCGTTTCTCCTCGAACTCGAGAAATTCCTCACCGAGGAGGCTGCCCTGTGACCCTCAACTTCGGAGTGACCGAACTCCCCGAGAAGCAGACAGAGACCCTCAAGAAGGCCATCAGGCTCGAGTGGATCACCATAGGCTTCCTCGCGGTCACCGTCTTCCTCGTCTTCCTGGTGCTCGGCAACTCGCAGGCGATGAAAGCCGCGTGGATCGAGGACCTCCTCTCGTTCATCCCGCCGCTCGTCTTTCTCATCGCCATCCGCGTCGCGCGTCTCACCCCGAACCGGAAGCATCCGTACGGGTATCACCGCTCGGTCGGGGTCGGACACCTCGTCGCCGCGGTTGCCCTCGTCACGATGGGTACCTTCCTCATCATCGACTCCGCCTCGTCGCTGCTGGCATCCGAGCATCCGAGCATCGGCTCGGTGACACTCTTCGGACACGTGTTTTGGCTGGGCTGGTTGATGATGGCAGTGATGGCAGCTATCGCGCTGCCGCCGGTCTTCATCGGGCGCGCGAAGATGAAACTCGCGCGCGAGCTGCACGACAAAGTGCTCTATGCCGACGCAGACATGAACAAGGCCGACTGGATGACCGCCGTCGGTTCCATCGTCGGCGTCGGCGGCATCGGGCTGGGTCTGTGGTGGGCGGACTCCGCCGCCGCGCTGTTCATCGCCGGCAGCATCCTCTGGGACGGTGTCAAGAACATTCGCGCCGCCGTTGAAGACCTCATGGACACCCGTGCGATGACCTTCGATGACGCGAAACCGCACCCGGTTGTTGACCGCGTCGATTCCTACCTGCGGTCTCTGGACTGGGTCGCGGATGCCGGTTCACGGGCACGCGACCAGGGGCACGTCCTCCACATCGAGGCCTTCGTGGTTCCGCGCGACCCGGGCAAAGTCAGCGTCGAGCAACTCGACGAGGCCCGCAAAGCGTGCATCGACCTGGACTGGAAGGTGCAGGACCTCGTGATCGCCCCGGTGGCGTCGCTGCCCGATGTGGTGCGCGACGAGCGGGCATCCGCCCACCGCAGCCGGGGGACCGAGTAAGCGCAGCAGTTGAGTATGCGGTCCGGGTTATACGGGCTCGGGTTTGGCCGCGGTTGCCGGTGGCTCAGGAACGATCTCGAGCCCCGACACGGAGTTCGACGACCGGACGAGTGCCTGCACCCACGCCGGGTTGATGATCGGGCTCTTGCCGCCGTAGTACTGGAAGGTCAGTGAAATCGCCGAGTGGATCCAGATCGTGGTGCGCCCGAGGCCGTTGGCCTTCTCGCTCCAGGTGAACGCAAAGGCTTCACCGCGGCGCAGCTTGGCGAGCATGACGATCTGCAGGTGGGAGAGGATGCGATCATCGATCGATGCTGTCACTTTTGAGTCGTAAGTGAGCGTTCCCACCGGGCGGACCTCCGTATTGGCTTTGTCGCCTCTCGGGGTCTCCGACAGGGCTTCTTGATTCTAGGGCTGCGCACCGTCGATACCGGAATCGGCCACACGCTCGGACAGGTGATTGACAGCGATCCTGCCGCTCACACGGTGACGACGGTGACCCGGTCTTTGCCCGCGTTCTTCGATTGGTACATCGCGGCATCCGCAAGTTTCAGGATGCCGTCGGTCGTGACCTGCGATTCGGCGTCCGGCGCGAGGAGTGCGACACCGATCGACGCCGACACCGGGAACTCGTCGGGAACATCGATGAGCGGTTCTTTCACCGCGGCGCGGATCCTGTCGGTGACGTGGCTGACGGCATCCGCGTCGGTGTCTTCGCAGACGATGACGAACTCGTCGCCGCCGTACCGGGCGATGGTGTCGTTGCTTCGAACCGAGGTCTTGAGGCGGTCGCCGATCTGACGCAGCACCTCGTCACCGATGGCGTGACCGCAACTGTCGTTGACGACTTTGAACCCGTCGAGATCGAGGAACACGACAGCGAGGGGTCGCCCGCTTCGGTTCGCTGTCGCGAGAGCCTGGGTCAGCCTGACCTGCAATACCTTCCGGTTTCCCAGCCCGGTGAGCTGGTCGCACAGCGCCATCCTCGCCAGTTGCGCCTGCAAACGGATGCGCGACAGCACGTGCGCCGCCTGCCTGGCCAGTGTTGTAAAGAGTTCGACGGCCTCGTCGTCGATGTCCCGGCGGCGCCCGAAGAAGCAGACGACGGCGCCGATCGGCCGGCCTGCCTCCATGAGCGGAACGGCGCTGACCGTTTCAAGACGGGCGGAGCGAAGAACGGATGCCGTATCCGTCGACCGAAGGTCGTCCTCCTCGGTCGTCGACACGGTGACGACCCTGCCGAGGTCCATCGCCCTGTGCTCGGGCATGCCGGGGACATGCATCAGGTGCCGGAGCGGGTGGGTGCCAGCGGCGACGGAGAGGGTCCCGGTCTGGTCGGCGAAGAGGACGGCCGTGTGGGTCGCGGTGAATGCCTCACGCGCGCTCTCGGCGAGGGCTTCGGCGAGAGCCTCCTCGGTTTCGGCGATTGTGAACGCGCTGGACGCGGACTGGAGCACGCGGATCCACGCCTCGGAGGATTCGGCGGCACGCCGGGCGGTAAGGAGTTCGCGCTCATAGTCGCGGCGCTCCGTCGAGTCGAACACGGCGACCCGGACCTCAGCGGACTCGTCGGCTTGGACTCCGTTGACGAGGGTGGGCAGCGTCGACCCGTCTGCGCACATCAGCGAGAGGGCGATCTCATTGACGCGCCCGCGCAACCGCAGCACGGGGAGGTACCGCGTCTCGTGGAAGAGCCGGCTGCCGACGGTGAGAAGCGACTGGAAGGAGCGTCCGATGACGTCCTCACGGGAGAGTCCGACCATGCGGAGGAAGGTGGTGTTGACCGCCGTGATCGTTCCGTCGGCGTCGGTGACCAGATACCCGCACGGCGCGTGTTCGAAGAGCTCCTCGAAATCGTGCCGGCTGGCGGTCAACGCCCCGTCGGATGCATCATCGCCGGTGATTGTCACCGCAGGTATGCCTTGATCTCGCTGGTCAGCTCGTCAGGGGCGGAGAGGTTGGGGCAGTGCCCTGTGGCCTCGAGAACGACGAGCGTGCTCCCGGGGATCGACCTGTGCACGTACTGTCCGACCGCGAGCGGCGCGATGATGTCCTCCTGGCACTGCAGCACCAGCGTGGGCGTCGTGACGTGGGGCAGGTCGTGCCGGTTGTCAGAGAGGAACGTCACCCGGGCGAAGTGCCCCGCGATCGTCGGATCCGTGCGGCAGAAGCTCTCGGTGAGCGATTCTCCCAGCTCGGGACGTGAACTGTGGCCCATGATGAGCGGCGCCATCGTGGCCGACCAGCCCAGGTAGTTCGCATCGAGCGCGTCGAGCAGGGAATCGATGTCTTCCTGCTCAAACCCGCCCGTGTAGTTTTCGGTGTTGACGTAGCGGGGTGACGGACCGACGAGGACGAGAGCTCCGAAGCGCCCCGCATCGCGCGTCGCCGCGAGAACACCGATCATCGCGCTTACAGAGTGACCGACGAAGACGACATCCGTGAGGTCGAGGTCCTCGAGGATTTCGAGGACATCATCGGCGTATCCGTACAGCGAGTCGTACTTCCCCGCGTCGTACGCCGAGAGGTCGCTCGCCCCCGCGCCGACATGGTCGAACCGGATGACGAGGTAGTCGTCCTCGAACTGCGGTGCGACCTGGCTCCACATTTCGGAGCTGCACCCGAACCCGTGTGCAAAAACAATGGGTCGACCGGCGGGGTTGCCCGTCACCGAAACGTTGTTCCGTTTGCGGATCGCTGTGGTTGCGTCTGTAATCATTGCGGCTCCTGCTGTGTGCACTGCTGAAATCCCGAGAACCGCTCATCGGTGCCGCCGTTTCGGTGGCTCAAAAATTTTAGTGGAGCACGCTGGCGGTGAGCAACGCGATGCACCTTTCCGACAGTGAACCGGCCTCTCAGATGCCCTGTGGCGGATTATACGCACAAGGCGCCGAAAACCGCGAGCGTAGATTTCCCGTGACGGGCGTTGCACCATGAGCTATGCGATTTTGCCAGCGAACTCTTGAGGCCGCTCTCCGAATTACCGGAGCGGCGAGGCTTGGCAGGCCGCAATGACGCTCGAAGACGACCTCTGGGGTGCCGTCTCGAGACACGAGATCGAGGCATATTTCCAGCCACAGATCGACGTTGCCACCGGTGAGATCACGGCGGTCGAGGCGCTCGCGCGCTGGCGGCATCCGACGCAGGGACTCATCCCGCCGGTCGAGTTCATTCCCATCGCGGAAAGCACAGGCATCATTCACGAGATCGGCGCCTTCATGCTGGAGGAGGGATGCCGCCACGCTGCCAGGTGGCGGGGTGACGGTCTTGCAATCCACGTGTCGGTGAACGTTTCCGCTGTTCAGCTCGCGACACCGGAGGTTTTCGAGCAGCTTCACGACCTCCTCGGTGAGCACCAACTACCCGACGGCACACTCACGATCGAGATCACCGAATCGCAGCTCATCATGGATCTCGCCGATGTTGCCACCCGGCTCGAACGGTTGCGAGCCATCGGCCTCGGCGTCTCGCTCGACGACTTCGGCACCGGGCACTCATCGCTCGCCCAGCTCAGGGACCTGCCGATCACCGAGCTCAAGATCGACAAGTCGCTGATCCAGGGGAATACGAGCAACGGTGCGCTGATCGCGGTCGCGGTGTCGCTGCTCCAGGAGCGCGGCGTTCGCGTGGTCGCCGAGGGTGTCGAGACAACGGAACACCTCGACCTGGTGCAGCGCATTCACTGCGACCGGGCGCAGGGCTACCTTTTCGGTCGCCCGCAGCCGGTCGAGGAGCTGGACCCGGTACTGGCCGGTGCGCGATGAGCGCGTTGCCGTCCGGGTGCCTCAGAAGGTCAGAGTCCGCTGAAGGAGTCGTCTTCGATCGGCACCGAGTTCTCGTTGCCGGAATCGGATCCATTGTCGCCGCCGACCTCGATCTGGCTCCACACAACGGGCATGCCGGGGGAGAACAGAATGTCCAGGCCGGGCCCACCGCGTAGCGGTGGGATGGTGACGTATCCGCCGCCGGCTTGAATGGCCTTGAGGATCTGTGACCGCAGTTCGGTTACCGGGTCCGGGAGGAAGTAGTCACGTCCGTCGACGGTCAGCCTGTGAACAATCACTTGGTATTTCCTGTCTCTGCCGGCGAGGACTCATCCATCGCATCTTCACCAACGTTAGTGGTTTCCGCGGTCAAGCCGCGTCCGCAGCGAGGGGCTTGCGCTTTCCGCGTGCGGTGGTAGTGCGGGTCGCTAGCTCGTGATGAGCTCGGGTTGCGGGGGCGGCGGAGCGCCCGGGATGAGCCCGAGGGAGGCGAGGAGGAGGTCAGGTTCGTCGCGAACCTCGGCGTAGCAATACCAGGCCGGTCCCTCTGGGCCGATCATCTCGAACCGCGCGGTCGAGCCTGTCGCGAACGGGGCGTCGCGCTGGACCACCAGGCTGCAGCTCACGTCGGCGGTGTGCGTTGCCGTCGAGATGGTGACGAGGATGCCGGGCAGGATCAAAGCGATCACGCCAATGATGACAAGGAAACGCATGGGGCGGAGCATTCGCTGTGATGGCAGTGGCCTGCCGTCACTCGGTTCGTAGCCGTCGAGCTCCGGGTAATTGGTCACCCAGTCATTTTGTCATCGATGGCTGGGAACTGTTCACTCTGCGGTTCGCGGTGAGCGGACGCCGGGAACGCTCGTCGGCGCCGGGTCAGGCGACCGGTTCGCCCAGGCCGGCGAGGCGCCGGGACCGCGTTGCCGCCGACCTCACGGCGCCCACGCTGGCGAGGATGACGAGACCGATCGCGACCCAGCCGAGGATGCTGAGGTGCTGGTGCAGCACGACCACCCCAACGACGGCCGCCGTCGCTGGAGCCAGGCTCATCA
Source organism: Mycetocola sp. Y791 (assembly GCF_059445325.1). NCBI lineage: Bacteria > Bacillati > Actinomycetota > Actinomycetes > Micrococcales > Microbacteriaceae > Mycetocola > Mycetocola sp. Y791. Next base: position 541,512 of record NZ_JCAIUC010000001.1, read on the forward strand.
GGATGGAGAAAGCCGAGGCGGCGAGACGCCGGAGGGCGAACAATTCGAGGGCGTATGGAATGGCGGAGGAGAGGACAGCAACCGCAGCCCCGAGAGCGAGGATTCGGGGCTCGAAGAGTACGGCTCCGGCATGTGCGATGCCGAACGGCAGTGTCACCAGCGCGCCGATGGTCATGGCGATGGCGAGTCCGTCGAGCTTCGGGAACCGCGCGCCCGTCCGCGCCGAGAGCAGGATGTACGCCATCCAGCACGAACCTGCGCCAGCGGCAAAGAGCACACCGACCGGATCGAGTTCGTCGACCCCGCCCCAGCCGAGCAGTCCGACTCCGGCGACGGCGAGAACCGCCCAGAGCCAGCTCGATGCCCGGCGACTCACGATCACCGACAGGAGCAGCGGGCCGAGCACCTCGATGGTCACCGCCGGGCCGAGCGGGAGCCTCTCGAGCGCCAGGTAGAACAGAACATTCATTGCGGCGAGGATGAGGCCGAAGCCGCCGACGGTGACCCAGTCGGCCCGCGAGTGTCCGCCGAGCGCCGGGCGGGCAACGATCACCAGGAGCAGGGCGGCGAAGACGAGCCGCAGGGCCACCATGCCCACCGGCTCGACGACAGGAAAGAGGAGCACAGCGAACGACGCACCGATTTCCTGGCAGAGCAGGCCGCCGAGAACGAGAGCGACGCCGAGAGTCGCGCCCTGCGATGCGGGGTGCGGCGCTGTCGCGGTCATGGTGTCGAGCGTAGGGCCGCACGGCTCGCTTCGTGAAATGCGCGCGTCCTGCGGGGTGGCCCTGTTGCGCTCGCAGCGACCGCGATGGATCTCCGCCGTCCCGCCGGTGCCCTAGACGGCATCCCGGCGTGGGGAATAGGGTCGCAGTCATCGCAGGCTTTCTGAACGGACAGAACGGGGTGCGCCATGGGAGGCAGTCTCCTTACCGACACCGAGTTACGCGAAATCGAGCGAGCGAACGAGTCCGGGCGCCCACCCATCGTGTTTGTGCACGGGCTCTGGCTGCTGTCATCGAGCTGGGACCGGTGGCGCGCGCTCTTCGAGGATGCGGGGTATGCCACACTCGCACCGATCTGGCCCGACGACCCCGCGACTGTCGAGGCCGCACGGCAGGACCCGGCCGTGTTCGCGCACAAGATGGTCAGGGAGGTCACCGAGCACTTTCTGGATGCCATCGGTCACCTGGCGGACAAGCCAGCGATCATCGGTCACTCGTTCGGTGGCCTGATCGCCCAGAGCCTCGCGGGCACCGGTGAGGCAACCGTGACCGTCGCGGTTTCGCCCGCTCCATTCCGAGGGGTGCTGCCGTTGCCGCTGTCATCACTCAAGGCGGCGGCGCCGGTGCTCAGCAACCCGGCGAACGCCACGCGCGCGGTCTCGCTCACCTACGAGCAGTTCGCCTACGGCTGGACGAACGCCCTCGACGACGAGGAGGGGCGGGCGCTGTATGACGAATTCCACGTCGCTGCGGCCGGCATCCCGCTGTTTGAAGCGGCAACGGCGAACATCAACCCGTTCAGCCAGATCGTCGTGGATACCCGGAATCCTGACCGCGGGCCGCTGCTGATCATCTCGGGGGAGCTCGACCACATGATCCCGTGGGCCATCGCGCAGGCCGGGTTCAAGCAGCAGGAGCACAACCCCGGGCACACCGAGATCATCGAGATTCCGCGCCGGGGTCACTCGCTCACGATCGACCACGGGTGGCGGGACGTCGCCGAGGTTGCGCTGTCGTTCGTCAGGGAGCACGGGTAGTCCGTACGGCGCCGGTGCGGGGCTGCTCGTCGGGTGCGCCGAGTGCGGCCGGTAGGCTCGAGGGGAGAGAAACTGGAGTCGCCACATGGGGCAACGTTCGACGCCCCGGGCGTCCACCCTGGCCGGAGCGCTCGTCGCCCTCGCCGCTGCCATCGCCCTCGCGGTGTCGATGTTCAGCCCGCAGGATGCTGCCCAGCAGCCTGGGACCCGGCCATCCACGTCGCAGGCCCCGAGCCCGGCCGAGACGGGCGACACCGATAACGGCGCGGCACCCGGGACCGGCAGCACCGGACCCATGGCATCCGCCCCGATCGTGGGGACAGCGAGCGAGACACTGGCCGCGCTCCCGACGAAGGGCCGCGCGCCGAAGACCGGTTACGACCGCACCGGCTCGTTCGGGAGGGCCTGGATCGACGTCGACGGTAACGGCTGCGACACCCGCAACGACATCCTCGCCCGTGATCTCACCGATATTTTCCTCGAGGGCGACTGCCGGGTGATGTCCGGGTCGCTCGACAACATCTACGGCGGCATCGACGTCGAGTTCACCCGCGGGCAAGAGACCTCCACCGCTGTGCAGGTCGACCACGTCGTTGCGCTGATGAACGCGTGGGAGACCGGCGCACAGCAGCTCAGCCAGGCTGAGCGCGAGGCGCTCGCCAACGATCCGCTGAACCTTCAGGCGACGGATGCCTCCTCCAACGGGCAAAAGCAGGCGGGCGACGCGGCAACCTGGCTCCCACCCGGGAAGAGCTACCGCTGTGAATACGTGGCGCGGCAAATCTCGGTGAAGGCCGTCTATCGGCTGTGGGTGACCGCCGCCGAACGCTCGGCTATGGAGGGTGTGCTCGCCACCTGCCCCGGCCAGCCGGCCTACGGATCGATGCTCGCGGCCGGGTAGGGCCTCGTGTGCCCGCCCGCCGCCCGCTCGCGCCGCTCCTGCCGCGCGGTCCGCGCTCTGGTTGCCGTGAGGGCCAGTGTGAGCAGGCTCGCGCCGATGAGCCCACCGAGCGTGTTGCCGAGCAGATCGGTGATATCGCCGAGTCGCCCTGACCTGAAAAGCAGCTGTCCGGTCTCGATGACGAGCGAGAGCGCGAAGCACGCGACAGGTGACAGCCACCGGCGTCCGGGAGGCAGCAGCACGGCGAGCACGAAGCCCAGCGGGACAAACATGGCGATGTTCGCCGCGAATTCCACGACGCCGTAACGGAGGAGACCGGGGCCCCCGGCGCTCTGTTGCGCGGCGAGCCAGCCTCGGAGCGTGTCGGCGAAGCCGGCGTCGATCGGGGTCGGCCAGAAGGTGATGCCGAAAACGGCGAGGGCACCGATCGCAAGAAGCGCCACGGCAATGCGGCGATGGCGCTGAGTGACCATGACGCTCCTTTCCGCTGTGACCGCTGTGACCGCTGTGACCCCTGTTTGGGCGCGATGCGCTCCTCTGACCTGAAGCCTATGCTCAAAGTGAGCTTTCATCATGTTGGTTCACCGCTGCGGGAACTGTTCCGCCTCATCGTCGGGAAGTCATGTCCGCACAGCGAGCCCACCGCGCCCCGATCCGCACCGCAGTGCTTGTGGCGATCCTGGTGTGCGGTCTCGCTGCTCTCGCTGCCGCCCTGTGGGTGGGGCTTCGCGGCACCGCGGCCGCGGAGGAGCTCAGTGCGGCCAGGTCGGTGGCCTCGGTCGTCCGGGATGACGTCGTCGCCGGCGACACTGATGCCGCAACGGCGTCGCTGGCGACGCTCATCGTTCACACGAATCGAGCCGTCGCGCTCACGAGCGACCCGATCTGGGCGGTGGCGGAACGCATACCGTTTGCGGGCGCCAACCTGATCGCCGTCCGGCAGGGTGCCGCCGTTGTGGATCACCTGGCCTCCGATGTCGCCCGGCCGCTCATCCCCGCGGTCGGCAATCTCGCGATCACGCCGGTCGCGGGGGCCACGATCGACCTGGCCCCCCTCGCGGCTGCCGCGCCCACCGTGTCTGCGGCGCGAGCTGCGGTTGAACCGATCAGGGCCGCGTCGCGAAAGATCGAGACTGACCCAACGCTCCCGTTTATTCGTGATGCCGTTGGCGAGCTCACGGCGCTGGTCGAGTCCACCGCTGACACCATTGCGTCCCTCGATCGCGCGACCGCCCTGTTGCCGGGCATGCTCGGCGGCACCGAGACACGCAACTATCTGCTGCTCGTGCAGAACAATGCAGAACTGCGTTCCTCAGGGGGTCTTGTCGGTGCGACGGCGGTGCTGACGGCATCCGGTGGTTCCCTCACCGTGTCGCAGCAGAAGTCGACCAATGACTATCCGGTGCTCGCCGAGCCGGTTCTGCCGGTGACGACCGCGGAGGCCAACCTCTACGGGGAGGTTCTCGGTCGCTACATCATGAACGTCAACCTCACGCCCGACTTTGCACGGGCCGCCGAGCTTGCCATCGCTATGGCCGAACCTGTCTACGGGATGACATTCAACGGCGCGGTGGCCATCGATCCGTTCGTTCTGCAGCGGGTTCTCGGGGCAACCGGCCCGGTGTCGGTGGCCGGCGGCGTGTCGCTGGACGACACAAACGCGGCCCGGGTCCTGCTCAGCGATGTGTACCGCGACATCCCGGATGCACGCGCGCAGGACGCGTTCTTCGCGAACGCGACGGATGCCGTCTTCGATGCTCTGACGTCGGAGGGCGTCGATCAGCGGGCGCTTCTCTCCGCGGTCGCAGACGGTGCCGCGGAGGGACGCATCCTGCTGTTCAGTACCGACCCATCCGAGCAGGCGGTGCTCGCGGAGACGAGCCTCGCTGGTTCGTTACCGCCGCCTTCGGAGGGGACCGTCGGTATTTACCTCAACGACGCGACCGGCGCGAAGATGGGACTCTACCTTGAGGCGGTTGCCGAGGTGGGCTGCTCCCGGGTGAGCGGGAGCGCAAATCACCGGGCGACGGTGACCCTGACGAGTGCTGCTCCGGCGGATGCCGCGACCAGCCTGTCGGCGCTCGTCACCGGGAACGGGATCTTCGGTGTTGTGGCCGGCGACATCCGCACGCAGGTACTCGTCGTGCTCCCCGCTGGCGCTTCGGTGCACGCGGCGACCCGCGGGGATGACAAGGTTGCGACGGTCGCACGGGATGACGGAGGCCGAACCGTGGTGTCCCTGTTCGTGCAGGTGTCGCCGGGGGAGGCGGTCGCCGTGACGGTGGATTTCATGGTTGTTGAGATCGAATCCGTCGTAGGCACTCCCGGTGTCGCACTAGCTCACCCCGAACGGGGGCGTACCGGATGCCCCGCCGAACGCTAACGTGAGGATCACTCAGGTTTGGAGGGGTGCGTCGAAATCAGCGTGCCCCTCCGGTCTGCCCCGACCCTAAGGAGTGTGTGAGGTGGTCCCTCGATCAATTGCGGTAGCCGTGTTGGCCATAGCCGCGACCCTGTCCCTGCCGACCGCGGCCGGAGCGGCGAGTTACCCGCCCGACGACGCGGCGGCGGTCGACGCTGCGGCGTGCCAGGGCCGGTACGTTGCCGAGCCGGGCTATTTCGAGCCGGGCGAGACAGTGACGATCACGATCACCGGCGGAGATGAAGACGCAATCTCGATCGCTCCTGCGGCCTTCAGGGCGAAGACCTTTCCAACGGTCACCGCCGAGGACGACGGCAGCCTCGTTCTCACCATCATGAACGAGGCGCGCACGAGTGGGAGCTTTGAACTCACGACAACGGGCACGGTCAGCCCCGCCCGCGGGCCGCTGCTGTTCAGCCTGACGGCATCCTGCACGCCCGCCGCCGACGGCGCGCTTCCGCACACCGGCGCGGACCTCACTCCGGTCTGGCTCGGCGGCGGGATGCTTCTCGTCGGGGCGCTCGCCCTCACCGGAGCCTACGTCGTGCGTCGCCAGCGCCGCGGGTAACGCTCGCGGTGACGGTCGCGTCACGGCCGCGTCATCGGGGCCGTCAAATATCGGCTATCCTTAGTGAGGCCCTTGGGCCATCGGGGTGTGGCGCAGCTTGGTAGCGCGCTTCGTTCGGGACGAAGAGGTCGTGGGTTCGAATCCCGCCACCCCGACAGATAAGCCGTTCGGTTCTTACAGAACCGGGCGGCTTTTTTGTTGCTCGGGTGTGTCGGCAGCGCCGACATAAGGAAATAGCGCCGAGGCAAGGATGCCGGTGGCCGGCTTGTCCTTATCTCGGCGCTATTTCCTTCTCTGCGCTATTTCCTTCTCGGGGCTGCGTTCGCCTAGTCGCGGGCGACGAGGGTGAGCAGGGTCGCCTCTGGCGGGCAGGCAAACCGCACCGGCGCGTAAATCGACGTGCCGAGGCCAGCGCTCACGTGCAGGAAGGCCGACCGGAAGGCATGACGCCACAGGCTCAGGCCCTTGACCTGCTCGCGTGGAATGTCGCAGTTGGTGACGAGCGCACCGAACCGCGGCAGGCAGACCTGGCCGCCGTGCGTGTGGCCGGCGAGGATGAGGTCGGCACCGTGGTTCACAAACGAGTTAAGCACGCGCTGGTACGGCGCGTGGGCAACTCCGATGTGCACGACGTTGTCAGGGTTGGTCCCCGTGCCGCCGAAGCTCTCGTCATCGTTCTGCGCGTCGAGGAGGCCAGTCAGGAGGTCGAGACGGTCGGCGCCGATGTGCGGGTCGTCGACGCCGAAGACGTTGAACGTGGTGCCCTTGAGCGTGACGGTGCCAACCGCGTTGTTCAGGGACTGCCAGCCCAGGGCATCCGTGAAGAAGGATTCGAGGCGCGCGGTGTCGAGGTTGCGCTGGCGCTTGTGTGGCGCAGATCCGTTCGATGACGGCCCCTGGAAGTACTTGAGCCAGCTCTTGCGCATCGGGCCGTAGTAGTCGTTGGATCCGTTGACGTACAGTCCCGGCACGCCACCGAAGTCGGCAAAGGCACGCTCGATACCCGGGATGCCGTCTTCGTGCCCGAGGTTGTCGCCGGTATCGACGATGAGGTCAGGGTTGAGCTTCGCGAGTTCGCGTACCCAGGCCTGCTTATCGCGCTGCCACGGGGCCATGTGCAGGTCGGAGAGGTGGAGAATCGTGACGGATGCTGCGCCCTTGGGCAGCGCAGGAACAGTCTCCTCACGCAGCGTGAACCGCTTGCGTTCGACGAGTGAGCCCCACGCGAAAGTGGCGGCACCAATCAGGGCCAGGGCGCCGAAGGCTGCCCCGACCCTGCTGGTCGCGCGCTGAGCTGACCGGCTCAATCGCAGTTCTGTCGTGTCACGGTGATGGTCACGGTCTGACCAGCAGCCAGGGTGGAATCAGCCGCTGGGGTCTGCTTCGAGACCACGCCCTTGCCCGGTGGGGCCTTCGGATCCGCCGCACACTCCGCGGCGACCTCGTACCCGACGTCCTCAAGGGTCTCCTTGGCCGCTTCCGGGTCGGCCTGAACGACGTTCGGGACCTTGAGCGGAGCGACGCCCGTGCTCGGGTGCAGGGTGATCGTCGAACCCGTGGCGACGTCGGAGCCAGCGGCGGGATCGGTGGACGCGACGAGGCCTGCGCCCACGCTCGAGTCGACCGGGCTGCCGACCTGGACGGCGAAGCCGGACTTCTCGAGGATCGCCGATGCGGCTTCAACCGACTGGCCAGCGACCTCGGGGACCGCGACGCGCTTGGCCTTGATCAGCGAGTCTGACGGGTTCGGGAATTCCTCTCCGCCGTACTTCGCGATCGACGACTTGAGGATGCCAGCGAAGACACCGAATTTCGCGCTGAAGCCAGACTGGCCCTTATTCACGCGAACGTTGTACATGTTGGACGTTCCGGACACGTTGCCGATCCAGAGGGAGGTGATGGCCTCGCTGGTGCCACCGGTGACCCAGGAGTGCCTGGCCTCATCGGCGGTACCCGTCTTGCCCATCAGAGGAGCGCCGGGTACCGCTGCCCGAGCTGCGGTGCCACCGGCCTTGAACACTGTCTCCATCGCAAACGTCGCAGCGTTGGCAACCTCGGGGGTCACCGCCTGCGTGCACGTGCTCTTGGGTGCCGGAATCTCGGCGCCGTCCGGGCCGAAGACCTTGTCGATGGCGATCGGCGAGCAGGTGAGACCTGATGCGGCGATGCCGGCGATTCCGGTTGCAACGGAAAGCGGGGCCACTTCGTTGGCGCCGAGCAGGGTGCCGGGGTAGGCCTCAAGCGGCTTGCCGTCTGCGCGGTGCACACCCATGGCCTCTGCGCCCTGGAAGATGGAGCACATGTCGAGCTTCTGAGCCATGGCGACGAACGCCGTGTTCACCGAGCGGCGCGTGGCGTCGATGGGTGTAATGGAGCCAGAGCTCGAGCCGTCGTAGTTCTTGGGGTTGTACGCCTTCGTGTAGTTTCCGGTGCAGCTGTCCTTCCACTTGGTGAAGGTTCGCCTCTCTCCGTTCACCGACTCGTTGAGTGAGTGGCCCTCTTTCAACCAGTCGAGGAGAATGAAGGACTTGAAGGTCGATCCCATCTGGAACCCGGACGAGCCGCCGTATGCCTTATCGGTGTTGTAGTTCACCGAGGTGTACGCGTTGCTCGTGGCGGTCAGTGCCTTGTCGTTGCTGAACGTCTTGTTCTGGGCCATGGCCAGCACGCGACCGGTTCCCGGCTGCACGGTCGACGCCGCGGCGCCGATGTTGGTGCGGGCCATCGTGTGAGGGATCGCTGCATCGATCGACGCCTGGCTTGCGGCCTGGATGTCGAGGTCGAGCGTCGTGTAGATCTGGAGTCCACCGCGGCGAAGGGCTGCGGCGCGTTCTTCCGGCGTTGCGCCGAATGCTGCGTCCTGCTTGACGATCCAGGTCACGTAGTCACAGAAGTAGGCAGCGTTGCCTGCCGTCTGGCATCCGGTGCTTGGCTGCGTGATGGCTGGTGTGATGACGGCCGCGATGGCCGCAGCGTGCTGCTCTGCGGTGATCTTGCCGTGCTCGAGCATGTCGTTGAGCACGTAGTCGCGACGGATTTTGGTCTTCGAGTAACCATCGGCTGCGCCGTTGACTTCGTTGGCCGGCTTGTCGATCCGAAGGTTGTTCGGGTTGTTGACCATGGCGATGAGGGTCGCTGCCTGCTCGACGTTGAGGTCGATGGCGTTGACGCTGAAGTAGTACTTGGCGGCAGCCTGGATGCCGTAGGTGCGGGCGCCGAAGTTGGCGATGTTCAGGTAGCCGAGGAGGATGTCGTCTTTCGAGTAGTCCTTCTCAACGCCGATCGCGAGCCGCATCTCCTTGAGCTTGCGGGCTGCGCCGTCGGCGCCCGATGCCTTCGTGGCCTCATCCGCGCACGCGTTGAGGTCTTCCTGGGAGGCCGATTCGACCTCGCACTGCTGGATGAGGACGTTCTTCACGTACTGCTGGGTGATGGTCGATCCACCCTGTGTCTGGCCGCCGACCACGTAGGTCTTGAAGATAGCCCGCGCGGTTCCGATCATGTCGACGCCGCCGTGCTCGAAGAAGCGCGGGTCCTCTGCTGCGACCGCTGCGTCCTTCGCGAACTGCGACACCTGGTCGCTCGTGACCTCTTCGCGGTTCTGGTCGTAGAACGAGGCGAGCAGGGGAGTGCTGCCGTCGGACGCCGTGGCGTAAATGTTGGTCTTCTCCATCGACTGGCCTACCTTGAGGTAGTCGGGGAGCTCGTTGAAGACGCCAATCGTGCTGTTGGCGGTCATGCCGGTGACGGCAAGTGCGGGCGTGACGGCAGCGGTAACGAGTATTCCGGCAGCGACACTTAGTCCGATGAACCCGAGGAAGCCCCCGAGCACACCACTAGCCGTGCGTTTTTGTTCAGGCATAGGATCACTTTAAGCGACAAATCTGTAAAAGCGCCTTAATGGGTGCTCTGGTGGGTCCGTGGTGTGCCGCTGTGCCGGTATGTCCCGGCATCCCGCCGTCGCGATTCGCACCGACACAAAAGGATAAACATGCCTCGCTGGGAGTACCTCACGACCCCCCTCATGATTCACAACACCGCCGCGATTCTCAACAACTGGGGATCGGACGGCTGGGAGCTCGTCCAGGTTGTCAACGGGCCGGAGGGTGGCCTCGTTGCGTACCTCAAGCGCCCGATCGCCGAGGCGAGCTAGTGTCGCGCATCGCCGACCGGCTCGCTGAACTCGGCTTCACGCTTCCGCCCGTTGCGGCGCCCGTCGCCGCCTACGTGCCTGCCGTCGTGCAGGGAAACCTCGTGTACACCTCGGGGCAGCTTCCGTTTGTCGACGGCGCCCTGCCCGCGACCGGCAAGGTCGGCGCGTCCGTGTCCGCTGAGGATGCCCAGTCGTACGCGGCGACCTGTGCGCTCAACGCGCTTGCCGCTGCCGAGAGCGTGATCGGCTCACTCGACCGCGTCACCCAGGTGGTGAAGGTGACCGGGTTCGTGGCATCCGACCCCGCGTTCACGGGGCAGCCGGGTGTCATCAACGGTGCGTCGAACCTGCTCGGCGAGATCTTCGGTGAGTCGGGGATCCACGCGCGGTCGGCCGTGGGCGTCGCCGTGCTGCCCCTGGATGCGCCGGTCGAGGTGGAGCTGATTCTCGCGTTCGCGTAGTCGCCTCGGGTTGCCCTCGTGAGATAAGGACAAAGCGCCGAGATAAGGATGCCGTGGGCAGCGGCATCCTTATCTGGCGCTTTTTTCCTTGTCTGGCGCTCACCCCCCGTTCCTGAGAGCGGTGGCCTGCGACTCCTCAACAGCCCGCTTCTGGTCGTGGGTTGGCCACGAATCTGCCCTGGCCGGCGTGCCTGGGGATGCGTCCCGCAGGGTTGGGATATGGATCTTGAAGGCTGGCTCAACGCTCGAAACGGTATTGCACACCGTGCAGATGCCCTGTCTGCGGGCTTCACTGCGTACGTGGTCACAAACGCGCTGCACGCCGGCCGTGTGCGCGTCGTTCGACGCCAATGGCTTTACACAAGGACGTGCCAGGAGCCCATGCTCACGGCTGCTCGACTTGGGGCTCGCCTCACGTGCATTTCTGCCGCTCGCCAGCAGGGCTTGTGGACCATCGATGATGGCCGCACGCATCTGTCGGTGCAGCGAAACTCTGTCGTAAGGTCGGCTCCCGAGTTACGGCTGCATTGGGGCCGGCCGGTGATCCCGTCCGACAGGTTCGTTCTGGTCGAGCCGCTTGAGAACGTGCTTGGCCACGTCGCCGACTGCCAACCGTTCGAGAAGGCGATAGTGGTCTTCGACTCTGCAGTCCGGGCCGAGCTGGTAACCCACGCGCAATTAGCCCGCTGGAACCGACGGTCGAAAGCGTTTCGCAGGCTCGTGAAAGCGACGACTGAGTTCAGCGACTCTGGGATTGAAACGCTTCCCCGCGTTCGGCTTGAACGGCGGGGGATCGTCATGCGGCAACAGGTCGTCATAGACGGGCACCCGGTAGACGGCCTTATTGGCGACCGGCTTGTGCTCCAAATTGATGGCTACGGCCCCCATTCAGACCCGCAACGGCGTCGTCGGGACCTGGCCCAGGACGCTCGTCTCGTGCTGCTGGGTTATATCGTTCTCCGGTTCGACTATTACCGGGTCATGTACGACTGGGAATACGTTGAGCAGACCATTCTTGCGGCGATGGCGCAGGGGCTGCACCTTCTGCCGGCCGTCGCCTCGACCTGAGCTCAGGCTCCGCTCCACCTATAGGGCTCGACATAAGGAATTCGGCCCGAGATAAGGATGAAGTGGGAGCTTTCATCCTTATCTCGGGCCGTTGTCCTTGTCTCGCGCCGTCGTTCCGGGCTGACGCGGTAGCGGCTACTTCGCCGTCACCTGCCCCGTGATGATCTGCATCACCGTGGTGTCGGCGAGCGTCGTCGTGTCACCAATGTCGCGGCCCTCGGCGACATCGCGCAGCAGGCGCCGCATGATCTTGCCCGAGCGGGTCTTGGGCAGCTCGTTGACGACGAAGACGTCGCGGGGCCGCGCGATGGGTCCGATCTGCTCACCAACGTGCAACCTCAGCACAGCGGCGATGTCCTCGACGGCGGCAGACTCCTCGAGCATGCTCTCCTTGATGATGACGAAGGCGACAACGGCCTGCCCCGTCGTGTCGTCGTGGGCGCCGACCACGGCAGCTTCAGCGGTGAACGCGTGGGCCACGAGCGCGGACTCGATCTCAGCGGTCGAGAGTCGGTGCCCGGAGATGTTCATCACGTCATCGACGCGTCCGAGCAGCCAGATGTCGCCGTCGTCGTCCAGCCGGGCGCCATCGCCGGCGAAGTACAGGTTCTTGTCGCCGAACTTCTCCCAGTAGGTCTCCTTGAACCGCTCTGGGTCCCCCCAGATGCCGCGGAGCATCGACGGCCATGGCTCGGTGACCACGAGCAGTCCGCCGTTGCCGCTGCCGACATGCGATCCGTCGTCGTCGACGACATCGATCGAGATTCCCGGGATCGGCACCTGAGCACTACCGGGCTTCGTCTCCGTCACGCCGGGCAGCGCTGAGATCATGATCGCCCCGGTCTCCGTCTGCCACCACGTGTCAACGATCGGCGCCAGCTTGTCGCCGATGACCTTGCGGTACCACATCCACGCTTCGGGGTTGATGGGTTCGCCGACGCTGCCCAACAGGCGGATCGACGACAGATCGAATTTCTTCGGGATCTTCCGGCCAAGCTTCATGAACGAACGGATGGCGGTGGGCGCGGTATAAAAGGTCGTCACCTTGTACTTCTCGATGATTTCCCACCAGCGACCGGGGTGCGGTGTATCAGGAGTGCCCTCATACAGCACCTGCGTCGTGCCGTTCGCGAGCGGGCCGTAGACGACGTAGCTGTGGCCGGTGATCCAGCCGACGTCGGCGGTGCACCAGTACACGTCTGACTCTGGCTTGAGGTCGAACACCATCTTGTGGGTGAACGTGGACTGGGTGAGGTACCCACCCGAGGTGTGCAGGATGCCCTTCGGCTTCCCAGTTGTGCCCGAGGTGTAGAGGATGAACAACGGGTTCTCGGCCGGGAACGGCTGCGCCTCGTGTTCGGACTCCGCTTTCGCCATTTCCTCGTGCCACCAGAGGTCGCGGTCGGTCCAGTCGACCTCGTTCTCGCCGCGCTTGACCACGAGCACGTTGGTGACCGTCTCCTGCGGGCCGAGGTCACCGCGTGCCTCGAGCGCGGCATCCACAGCGGGCTTCAGCGCACTGACCTTGCCCTTGCGCCAGCCGCCGTCGGCGGTGATGACGAGCTTCGCGCTCGCGTCGTCAACGCGAGAACGGATGCTGTCGGCGCTGAATCCGCCGAAGATCACCGAGTGCACGGCACCGAGCCGCGCGACGGCGAGCATCGAGATGACCGCCTCCGGGATCATGGGCAGGTAGATCGCGACCCGGTCACCCTGGCCAATGCCGAGCCCGGCGAGGACGTTCGCTGCGCGCTTGACCTCTTCGGTCAGCTCGGCGTAGGTCACAGTGCGGTTGTCACCCTGCTCGCCCTCCCAGTGGAACGCGACGCGGTCGCCGTTGCCGGCTTCGACGTGCCGGTCGAGGCAGTTGTAGGCCACGTTGAGCTGGCCGTCGTCGAACCACTTGGCGAATGGGGGATTGGTCCAGTCGAGGGTCCGAGTGAACGGGGTGTTCCAGTGAAGCAACTCACGAGCCTGCCGTGCCCAGAACTCGAGTCGATCGGCCTTGGCTTCGTCGTAGAGCGCGGCAGTGGCGACAGCATTTTGCGAAAATTCTTCGCTCGGAGGAAACTTGCGGGTTTCATGCAGGAGGTTGTCGATTTGAGGATTCATGTTGTGGGTACTCGCTCCTTTGCGACGCGTGGTCCGGGTCACTTCTGTGTAACTCATACAGACTGTACCGCGAATGATCCCCGGTGGGCGGGAGCGCAAAATGGGGCAGGAATGGGCGGTCCACCCTTTGGGGGACTTTGGAGGCCTTTACCGCTTGCGCGCGGACCTATTCCGCGTACACTGGGCCTCGGCCGAATTCACAAATTCGATCATGCGGCGTGCGGATTATCCCCCAGTCCAGCGCCGCCAGTGGCGGCATCCATTTCCCCCGATGGATGCCGCTGCTCTCATTTTCACCGGGCACCGCTGAGCCGTCCATTCGCCCGGTTCCTCCACAGCCATGGCGCTCGTGTGAGCTTTCCACAGGTGTCTCGCGCCAGCCACACCGGTGACCCGCCGTCACTAGAGTTCCGGTATGAATACTCGATTCGTCGCCGCTCCGACTGAACTTGCCGGGTACGCCACGGGCACCCCTCCTCCTCCCGTCGTCGGCTCCCGTTCCGACGACACGGAGGGTCAGGCGGGCTCGACCGGGGCCGTAGTTGCGAAAGATCGTTTCGTTCCGTCGGGCGCCGCGACTCAGCGTGGTCCGGGTCGGCTAAGCCCGCAGTGGCCGAGCGTTTCGACTGCGGTGACGGTTCCCGTCCGTCTGGCGCGCCCCGACGGTCCACGTGAAGCCCCAGTCGGGCTCGTCGACGCGTCCCCCGACGTCGGCGGCCCGGCTGGCCCGCGATCCGCGGCCGGCCGAGCTGGGCCGCCTAGTCGAGCTGGGCCGGCTGCAACAGCAGCCCGCCTCCGACTGAGCCTGGCTGCCGAATTCGGTGCGCTCGGAGGGTTTCTGGTTGAGGACGCGGTCACCGACGTCTTTATTAACGGTGAGCGCGGTGGCCTGTGGGTCGACCGCGGCGACGGGCTCCAGAGAGACGGGACCCTGACGCTCACCGAGCGAGAGGTTCGCGATCTCGCGGTGCGGTTGATCGGGCTCGGCGGGCGCCATATCGACGAGGCAACGCCATGCGTCGACGTCAGGCTGCCCGGGGGCGTGAGGGTGCACGCCGTCCTGCCACCGGTTTCGGTCTCAGGAACCCTGGTCAGCATCCGCGTGCCCCAGGTGCGGCGGCTGGATCTCACCGAGCTGGGTGCGGCGGGCATGTTCGACAGCGCCACGGCTCTCGAACTCGCCACGGCGGTCAGGGAGCGCACCAACCTCCTCCTCACCGGCGCGGCAGGCACGGGTAAGACCACGTTGCTCGGTGCGATGCTCGCGAGCGCACCCCCGAGTGAACGCATCGTCGCCATCGAAGACGTCGCTGAACTCGGGGTGAACCACCCTCACTTCGTCTCGCTCGAATCGAGGCAGCCCAATCTGGAGGGCGCCGGTGCGATCAGCATGGACCGACTCGTCAGGGAGGCGCTGAGGATGCGCCCCGACCGGCTGGTGGTGGGGGAGTGCCGGGGTGCGGAGGTGCGCGAATTGCTCGCCGCCCTGAACACGGGCCACGACGGCGGCGCCGGCACACTCCACGCCAACTCGCTGGCGGATGTTCCTGCACGGATCGAGGCTCTTGGCGCCCTTGCGGGAATGACAACGGATGCCGTCGCCAGGCAAACGGTGAGCGCCATCGGTCTGGTCATCCACCTGGAGCGAGTCGATGGGGTGCGTCGGGTCGCACGTCAGGGGCGTTTTGCCCTCGATGAAGGCGGGCGGCTCACCATCAGTGAGGTGCCCGCGTGACAGACCCGACGCCGGGGGTTGAACGCATCGCGGCGATCACCGAGCGACTGGCCGTGCTGCTCGGTGCCGGAGTCACGCCCGCAGCGGCATGGCAGTACCTCGCGGAGTCCCAGGCGCGCGCCACAGGCCCTCCCGGCGCCGATCCCGTCCCCGAGGTAGTCGCGGCTGCCGCACTGGCTGCCAGGGACGGCATCGACGTGCCGACAGCGATCGTCGAGGCGTCGCCGGAGGGACCGGACGGCCACGCCTGGCGGGCCGTCGCAGCAGCATGGGCCGTCGCCATCGGGACCGGCGCGCGGCTGGCGCCGTGCCTGACCCAACTGGCCCGGTCACAACTCGCGCTCGGCCAGGCGCAACGCGACATCGATGCCGCTCTCGCTGGCCCCAGGGTCACCTCGAGGTTCGTGACCGTCCTACCGGCTGTCGGCCTTCTCTTTGGTTCGGTGCTCGGCTTCGACACCTTCGGCACGTTGTTCACAACGACGCCCGGTCTCGTGTGTCTGGTGGCAGGCAGCATCCTCACCGTCCTCTCGTGGCGGTGGTCGAACCGGATGGTGAACCGGGCGCTCCCTGTTACGAGCGCACCCGGACTCGAAATCGACCTGCTGGCCATCGCGTTGTCGTCGGGTGCGTCCGTCCAGCGCTCTCGATCCGCGGTGAGCGAGGCGCTCGAAAAATGTGGTCTGAGTACTACGGATGCCCCGGCGCGCTCAGTCGACGGGGCTGCCGCTGCCGCTGCCGATGCGGATGCCTATGCGGATGCGGATGCGGATGCGAATGTGGGGACGGAGTCGAGTTCTGCCGGCCGGGTGGCGTCGCGGCGCCGGAGTATCACCCGGGTCACCCACCGAACCGGTGATGAGAACACGGCGGCGGCCATCGAGGATGTCCTTGCGCTCTCGCGCGCGGCCGGGATCCCGGCCGCAGAACTCCTGATCGGTGAGGCCTCGCGATTGCGGCGCGATGCCCGGTCAGAAGCACAGCGTGCCGCGGCCGCCCTGGGCACCCGGCTCATGATTCCGCTCGGGCTCTGCATCCTTCCCGCTTTCATGTTGGTCGGCGTCGTGCCCGTTTTGCTGATTGTGCTGTCCTCCACAGTGTCGGGGTTCGGGTGAAGCGTCCACGAGGTCTGAGTCCAGTCGTTACAGGCCCTGACGCCGCAGAACGATTGAAGCCAACACACTCAGCATCCCCGCGATGCGGAAGGAGAACACAATGATCACGGCGCGGCAGGCATCCGGCCAGGAACCCTCTGGCACAGGCCCGGCGAGGGCGCGGCGCCCTCTTGAACGGTGGCGGGCAGTTCGAGCGCGACTCGGCGATGACGAAGGTGCGGCGACGGCGGAGTACGCGATCGCCACCATGGCTGCCGTCGGTTTCGCGGGATTGCTTGTTGTCATCATGAGGTCGGATGAGGTCAGGACTATCCTGACCGACCTGGTGCGGCGCGCGCTCACTTTTAACGGGTAGCTGCGGTGAATACCGGGATGAGGGCGGGCCGACGCGCAGACGGCCAGGCCGGAAGCGTGACGGCGGAGTTCGCCGTGGCGCTTCCCGCCGTCATTCTCGTGCTGGCGGGGTGCCTTGGGGCGGTCCAGGTGGCGTCACAGCAGGTCCGGTTGTCGGATGCCGCCGCCGACGCGGCCCGCACCCTCGCCCGCGGCGATTCGGTCGATACTGCCAGCGCCCGGGTCTCACGGGTAGCGGGCGCCGCCGCGATGACGACGTCGACGACGGGAGACTTCGTCTGCGTCGAGCTCAGCGCACCGGCGGGGATCGGCCCGGCGGTGCTCGCCGGAATCCGGGTACGGGCATCCGGTTGTGCGCTCGCCGGCGGACTGTGACGGGAGCCGTTGAGTGAAGGAGCAGGAAAGTTGCAGACGCTCGCAAGGGGACACGCGTCGTCGGACCGGCAGGGAGGAAGGGAGCGGGTCGATTCTTGTCATCGCGCTTGCGGCATCCGTGTTGCTCCTGACCGGACTGGCTCTTCCGCTCAATCAGGCACTGACCGTGAGGCAGCAGGTGGCCAACGCGGCAGACGCGGCGGCGCTCGCCGCAGCCGATACAGCGTCCGGTGTCGTCGCAGGGATCCCGTGCGAGAACGCGGCGGAGGCCGCGCGGCTCAATGGTGCAGCCCTGCGCGAGTGCACCGTCGAGGGGGTTGAAGCCCGCGTGACAGCCACCCGGTCCGTTCTCGGGTTGACCGTGAGCGTCGCCTCGCGGGCGGGGCAACCACCCGAGGGTGCAGGCGCTGGGCGGGGCCCACCCGGGTAGCGGTCGGATGTTGAGGGGCGAACGAGGGCGGACGAACGGATGTTGAGGGGCGAACCAGCGCTGACGAGAAGCTGAAAGGGGCTGGTGTCCGTCTTCGGCCCGGGCGATACTCGGTCGAAACGGCAGAGTCCGTGCACAGGTCGAGGAAAGGAGACCCACGATGGCCGCTCTTGTCACCCCCGTGGACCCACTGGAATTACATCAGAACCCGGCGTTTGCCCAGGGCATGATCGCCCCAGCCGGGCGGATGCTGTATGTCGGTGGACAGAACGGCGCCGACAGCTCGGGTGCGCTCCTGACCGGCCTCGGTGCGCAAACCGAGCAGGCGCTGCACAACCTGATTGCCGTGCTCAACGAAGGCGGAACCGGGCCTGAGAACGTGGTCAAGTTGACCATCTACCTTGCCACCGGTGTCGACCCGCACGAGGCATATGCAGCGACCGGAGCGGTCTGGGGCGACCGCAGAACGGCGATCACCGTACTCGCGGTATCGCCGGCCAGGCAAGATGCGCTCGTAGAGATCGACGCGATCGCCGCGATACCGTAGCTCGCTCAACCGGCTAGACCCGTGGCGCAGTTAAACCCGTGGCGCCGGTTCAGACTCTTGGCGTCAGTTGTACCTGCGCCAGTGGTTGGTCCGGTTCGCAAACTCGTCCCGTTCCCGGGACGAGCTCAGGATTCCGTTGCGTCGTCGAAGTTGGTCGTCAGGTACCGATAGTTCACGGCACTGGGGCGATCGGAGTCCTCGGCCTCGAACTCCTGGCCCGCCGTGCGTGCATAGACATAGGTCTTGCCGCCGTGCGCGGCGATTTCGACAGTCGGACGGGGGTCGCCCGACTCGAGGAAATCGGCGGCCAGGGTCTTGCCCTCCAACGGCCCATCGGTGAGTTTTGCGGTGTAATTGCCCGTCGAGGATGCGCTCATAGAGCCATTCTGCTCTTTCCCTTTATCTTTTCAAGAGGCGAAGGTGCTTCTTCACGACGCGCCCGATGCGTCTCCGGCGGCGCCGGGGATTAGGTGTCCCCCAGCAAAGGGTGTGTATGGTGTGCACGACGAAAGGAGTCGGGTGCCAGGCACAAAAAAGCTGGTCATTGTTGAGTCACCGACCAAAATGAAGTCCATCGCCGGATACCTCGGCGAGGGCTATGAGGTACTGAGTTCCGTGGGACACATTCGTGATCTCGCCGAGCCGAAAAACCTCCCGGCTGAACTCAAGAAGGGCGCGTTCGGCAAGTTTGCCGTCGACGTCGACAATGACTTCGAGCCCTACTACGTGGTCTCCGACAACAAGAAGAAGACGGTGGCAGAGCTCAAGCGAGCGCTGAAGAACGCCGACGAACTCCTGCTCGCGACTGATGAGGACCGCGAGGGCGAAGCCATCGCATGGCACCTGCTCCAGGTCCTGCAGCCCAAGGTTCCGGTGAAGCGCATGGTGTTCCACGAGATCACCAAGGACGCAATTCTCGCCGCGAAGGACAACACCCGCGACCTCGACGTCGCCCTCGTCGACGCGCAGGAGACCCGACGAATCCTCGACCGTATATATGGGTATGAAATTTCACCCGTTCTGTGGCGCAAGGTCGGCCCGAGCCTCTCGGCTGGTCGTGTCCAGTCCGCTGCCACCCGCCTGATCGTCGACCGCGAACGTGAGCGCCTCGCGTTCACCGCCGCCCAGTACTGGGACCTCACGGCCCAGGCCGCTCCCGACGCCGACGCCACCCACTTCGAAGCGCGACTCGTCCGCCTCGACGGGCAGCGTGTTGCCACCGGTCGCGATTTCGATGACACTGGAAAGCTGACGAGCAAGGCTGTACCGCTCGACGAGCAGGCCGCGCAGGCCGTCGCCGCAGCACTGGCCAGCCCCGCGGCATCCGCTGTCGTCTCCAAGGTCGAGTCGAAGCCGTACTCGCGTCGTCCAGCCGCACCGTTCACCACGTCGACCCTGCAGCAGGAAGCCGCGCGCAAGCTGCGCTTCTCCGCACGCCAGACCATGAGTGTCGCCCAGTCTCTGTACGAGAACGGGTACATCACCTACATGCGAACCGACTCGCCGTCGCTCTCGAGCCAGGCGATCAAGGCGGCCCGCGATCAGGCCACAGCCCTCTACGGCGCCGACACGATCCCTGACAAGCCACGCATCTACGCGGGCAAGAACAAGAGCGCGCAGGAGGCGCACGAGGCCATCCGGCCGTCCGGTGACACCTTCCGTACGCCGGCATCGCTGTCCTCGAGCCTCCGCGGCCAGGACTTCAAGCTCTACGAGCTGATCTGGAAGCGCACCGTCGCCAGCCAGATGGCCGACGCCAAGGGCCAGACCGCCACGGTGACCATCGAGGCGCAGGCAGACGGCAAGACCGCCGAACTGACAGCATCCGGAACCGTCATCACCTTCCGCGGGTTCCTCCACGCCTACGAAGAAGGCCAGGACGAGGAACGCAACGCGAGCGACAACGCTGCCCGTGAAGCGAAGCTCCCACCGTTGACCCAAGGCCAGAAGCTGATCCTCACCGACGTCGAGGCCAAGGGGCACGAGACCTCGCCGCCCCCGCGCTACACGGAGGCAAGCCTCGTCAAGACGCTCGAAGAGCTGGGTATCGGTCGCCCGTCGACGTACGCGCAGACCATCGCGACGATCACCGACCGCGGGTACGTGACCGCGCGCGGCCAGGCGCTCATCCCGTCGTGGATCGCGTTCAGCGTGATCCGTCTGCTCGAGGAGCACTTCACCGACCTCGTCCAGTACGACTTCACGGCCGAGATGGAAGAAGACCTCGACCGCATCGCCGGTGGAGAGCAGGACCGCACCGAGTGGCTCAAGTCCTTCTATTACGGTGGCGGTGACCACCGAGGCCTTCGCAAGGTGGTCGACAACCTCGGTGAGATCGACGCGCGCGAGATCAACTCGCTTCGGCTCAGCGACACCGTGACGATCCGGATCGGCAAGTACGGCCCTTACCTTGAAGTGACGGATGCCTCGGCGCCGGCGCAGGAGGACGGGTCGCCGGCTGTTCCTCGACGTATCAACATCCCCGAAGACCTGGCCCCTGACGAGCTCACACTCGCCAAGGCCCAGGAACTCATCGACGCCCCGGTGCTCACCGATCGCGTCATCGGAGTGAACCCGGAGAACGGCAAGGAAATCCTCGCCAAGGACGGCCGGTTCGGGCCGTACGTGACCGAGGTCGAGCCAGAGCCCGAGGTGGCCGAGGAGAAGGTCGACCTCACCACCGGTGAAGTGACCGATGCTCCGAAGAAGAAGGCGCCGGCGAAGAAGAAAGCCGCAGCGGTCAAACCGCGGACGGCATCCCTCTTCAAGTCGATGTCGCTGGATTCGATCGACCTCGACACGGCGCTCAAGCTGCTCGACCTGCCGCGCGTCGTCGGAGTCGACCCGGAATCCGGTGAGGAGATCACCGCGCAGAACGGGCGGTTCGGTCCGTACCTGAAGAAGGGCACCGACTCCCGGTCGCTCGAGAACGAAGACCAGATCTTCGAGATCGAACTTCCTGCGGCGCTCGAGATCTTCGCGCAGCCGAAGTACGGCAACCGCCGTGCGTCGAGCGCGCTCAAGGAATTCGAGGCTGACCCGGTCAGCGGCAAGCCGATCAAGGTGAAGGACGGCCGATTCGGCCCGTACGTCACCGACGGCGTCACGAACGCGACGATTCCGAAGGCCGAGTCGGTCGAGGAGGTCGACTTCGACCGCGCGGTCCAGTTGCTCGCAGACAAGCGCGCCAAGGGTCCTGCGGCTCCGCGCAAGAAGGCCGCTGCGAAGAAGCCCGCAGCGAAGAAGCCCGCTGCGAAGAAGCCGGCTGCCAAGAAGGCGACGACGACAGTGAAGAAGCCGACAGCCGCGGCAGCGGCGAAGGCAGCGGCCGCGTCGAAGACCGGAGTGTCGACAAAGACAGCGGCTGCCAGGAAGCCTGCCGTGAAGAAGACCGCCGGCGCTGCTTCGGCAACCGCTGAGTAATGGCGGCATCAGACGGATACCCCGGGCTGTTCATCACCCTCGAGGGTGGTGACGGCTCGGGCAAGTCGACGCAGGCCGCCGAGCTCGAGTCGTGGTTGCAGGAACAGGGGCGCGTCGTTGTGCGCACCCGTGAACCTGGCGGCACCGACTTCGGTGTCGAGGTGCGGGAGATCGTGCTGCACCACCGCGGCGACATCACCCCACGGGCAGAGGCGCTGCTCTACGCGGCAGACCGTGCACACCACATAGCGACGAAGGTGCGGCCGGCTCTCGAGCGCGGTGAGGTGGTCCTCCAGGACCGCTACATCGACTCCTCTCTCGCCTATCAGGGCGCTGGGCGCGAGCTCGGCATCGACGAGGTCCGGCAACTGTCGATGTGGGCGACCGGGGGACTGCTGCCCGATCTCACCGTTCTGCTCGACCTAAACGAAGACACCGCACGGCTTCGGCTCGACGCGTCCCGTACCCGGTACGACCGGCTCGAAGCAGAGAAGTCGGCGTTCCATCGTCGCGTGCGCGAGGTCTACCTCGAGCTGGCTGCGGCGGAACCTGAGCGATTTTTGGTGCTGGATGCCACGGCATCCGTCGCATCGCTCGCCGAGAGCATCCGGTCACGGGTGTCGACGCTCCTCTAGCTGCCACGCGCCACCTCGCTCCGTCCGTGGGAAGGGCTGTCAGTTGCCACGGGTAGGCTGGGACCATGGCCACCTGGGATGACGTCATTGGGCAGGGCGACGCTGTATCGCTCCTGCGCGACGCCGCATCCGACCGCGGAGGCGACTCTCACGGGTCGATGACCCACGCGTGGCTGATCACCGGTCCGCCGGGGTCAGGGCGCTCAAACCTCGCATACGCGTTCGCCTCGGCACTGCTCAGTTCCGAGCCCGACGGCGACCCGGTCACCTCGAGGCAGGTCGACGCCCGGACGCATCCCGACCTCACAGTCCTCTCCACGTCGAACGTCATCATCAAGATCGACGAGGTCCGCGAACTCGTACGCAGTTCGCAGTTCTCGCCGGCCATCGGCCGGTACCGCGTCATGGTGATCGAAGATGCCGACCGTATGGCCGAGCGGACCTCGAACGTGCTGCTCAAGGCACTCGAAGAGCCACCGGAGCGCACGGTCTGGGTGCTGTGCGCGCCCAGCGAGGCCGACCTCATCCCCACAATCAGGTCACGGGTTCGTGCGGTCCGCCTGCGGGTGCCGTCGGTTGACGAGGTCGCCGCACTGATCACCCGCCGCGACGGGGTCGATGCCGAGACCGCCGAGCGCGCCGCCCGGCTGGCTCAGAGCCATGTGGGCATGGCGCACCGGTTGGCGACGGATGCCGGCGCCCGCGAGAGGCGCGACGAAACACTTACGGCCGCCCTCGGCATCCGCAGTGTGTCTGATGCCGTGCGCGCCGCTGCCCGCATGATGGAGATCGCCGGAGACGACGCGAAGGCGTTCACCGAGCAAAAGGCTGCCGAGGAGCGGGAGCACGCGCTGCGCTCGCTCGGTGTCGAACCGGGCCAAAACTTGCCGCCCGCGCTTCGATCGCAGATCCGTTCGCTCGAAGACGACCAGAAGCGCCGTGCGACACGCAGCCTCCGCGACGGGATCGACAGGATCCTCGTCGACCTGCTGTCGCTCTACCGCGACATCATCATGCTGCAGCTCGGCCGCAGCGAGACCGTCATCAACCGCGAACTCCTCGACCAGCTGGAGGAGGCCGGCGAGGCCAGGACGCCGGCCGAGACGATGGCGACGATGGATGCCATCCAGCAGACGCGGCGCCGCATCGAGGGCAACGTTGCACCGGCCCTCGCCCTCGAGGCCATGCTGGTGACGGCGATCCGATGACCACAACAACGACACCGAACACAACAGCGGCACCGAGCACGAGAGCGACACCGAACACAACAGCGACACCGGCGACACCGACCACAACAACGGCACCGACCAGGCGGAGATGACTCGAGTGACAGATCCACAGCGACGCGGCGGGCTGCGTCAGGCACACACCGGCAGGAAGGTCACGGGCATTGTGGCCCTGACTGTCGCGCTTGTGATGACGATGAGCGGATGCGTGACCGCATTCTTCCCCGACACCCAGCCGGGCAGCGTTTCAACATCGACGCCGAACACGGAAGACGTGGCGGAGAACCTGCGCGAGTTCTACGGACAAAACGTGGTCTGGTCGAACTGCGAGCGTGCGTTCGAGTGCGCAACCGTCGCTGCGCCGATGGACTGGGAGAACCCGGAAGACGGCGAGATCGAACTCGCTCTGATCCGGCAGCAGGCATCCGGGAACGCCATCGGTTCGCTCTTCGTCAACCCCGGCGGGCCGGGAGCCTCCGGGTACGAATTCGTGCGCGACTCGGTGGATTACGCCACGGACAGCAGGCTCCAGGAACGATTCGACATCGTCGGGTTCGACCCCCGCGGTGTCGGGCGATCCACGCCCGTCAGCTGCCTCGACGCCGAGGAGATGGACGAGTACCTCTACGGGCTCGCAAACTCCGAGCGTGGCAGCGAGGCCTGGATCGACGAGCTTGAAGCGAGTTCCAAGGAGTATGGCGACGCCTGCGCCGCGAACACGGGGGAGTCCCTCGAATTCACCGACACGGTCAGCGCCGCGCGTGACCTCGACCTGATGCGCGCCGTGCTCGGAGACGAGAAGCTCTATTACCTCGGCTACTCCTACGGAACGTTCCTCGGCGCCACCTACGCCGAGCTGTACCCGAAGAAAGCCGGTCGGCTCGTGCTCGATGGCGCCGTCGACCCCTCGAGCAGCATCTTCGAGGTCAACCTCACCCAGGCCATGGGCTTCGAGAGCGCGCTTCGCGCCTATCTCGAGGACTGCCTCGGCACCTCGGAATGCCCGTTCAACGGAACCGTTGACGAGGCGATGGCCACCATCGGTGCCCTGCTCACCTCGGTCGACGCGTCCCCGATCAAAAACACCGACGGTCGCATGCTCGGCGCGAACAGCCTGCTCACCGCCATCATCTACCCCCTGTACTCGCCCGGGTCCGGCTGGCCGCTGCTCAGCGAGATGTTCGCGGACGTCATGAGCGGCAGCGCCGAATACGCGTTCTCCTTCGCGGATGCCTACAACGGCAGAAACGAAGACGGCACCTATCGCGACAACTCCACTGAGGCATTCAGCGCGTACAACTGCCGGGATTACACCTACGACGACGACCCCGCAAAGATGGCGGAGGAAGCCGCAGCACTCGCTGAGGCCGCACCGACCATCGGGCCGTTCTTCGGTTACGGAGACATCAGCTGCGTAAACTGGCCATACCCCGACGGCGCAGAGCGCAAGAAGATCACCGCTGAGGGTGCGCCCCCGATTCTCGTCGTCGGTACGACCAACGACCCCGCAACACCGTACGTCTGGGCTGAAGCACTCGCCGAGCAGCTGGAGAGCGGCGTTCTCGTGACCTACGAGGGCGAGGGGCACACCGGGTACAACAAGGGCAGCGAGTGCGTGAACTCGGTCGTCGACGACTACCTGATCTCCGGTGAGGTGCCGACGGAGGACCCCAAGTGCTCCTGACGTGGTCGTGACTGCCTCGAAGAGGCTGTAAGATCGATAGCTGTGTGCGTCGCATCCGTTCGCGGAAGCGGAACACGCCGCCTTAGCTCAGTCGGCAGAGCGTTTCACTCGTAATGAAAAGGTCGTGGGTTCGATTCCCACAGGCGGCTCCACACAGAAACAGGGATCGTGGCTTCGGCTTCGGTCCCTGTTTTCGTTCACTGTGGATGCCGACGGGCCCGGGTGGGTGGGCCGGTCGGCGCGGGACAGCGGTCCCGCTCGTCGCATGACCCCCAAAGGGTGGTCTATCGACCCGGAGCATCCCCCTGCTACCGTCGAACCAAGCTCGCAAACCCTTCGGGGTTGGCGCGCTCCCGACTGTGCCCCCAATCGGGAGCCCCTCCAGTCGCCATCCGGCGGTGGGAGGGGCCTTTTTCTTGGCCGATCGGGCAAATCTCCCTTGCCCGGAGTCAGCCTAGAACAGCCCTACCGGTAAACCCAGTCCCCTATGCGGGGGACCGGCCGCGACGCAGTCTGCGCGTGAGCGCCGCCTCGAAACCGGAGCGCCAGCATCCGATCGCCGTGCTGCTACCGCAGTGCCAGCATCCGCCCGCCGTGGCAGAGCGCTCGGGGAGCCCGAATTATCTCCCCGGGTCGGATTGCCGCCAGTAGGGTAGAGCCGTGACTACAACTGGGCTCCGCTGGGGCATTCTCGGACCGGGCGGCATCGCCAAGGCATTCGCATCAGACCTCGCTCTCCACAACTTCACGCTCCAGGCCGTCGGTTCTCGACGTCTCGACACCGCGCGGGAGTTCGCCGAGCAGTTCGACATCCCGAACGTGCACGGAAGCTATGAGGACCTCGTCGCCGACCCCGAGGTCGATGTCATCTACATCGCTACTCCTCACCCGTTCCACGCGGAGCAGGCCCTTCTTGCCCTCGACGCCGGCAAGCACGTGCTCGTCGAGAAGCCCTTCACGCTCAACAAGCCCGAGGCCGAAGCGGTCGCCGATCGTGCACGGGAGCGCGGTCTCGTCGTGATCGAGGCCATGTGGACCCGATTCCTGCCGCACATGATTCGCATCCGCGAGGTCATCGAGTCCGGTGTCATCGGCGAGGTGCACTCGATCATCGCCGACCACACGCAGGATCTCCCCGACGACCCGGAGCACCGGATCAACGACCTGGCGCTCGGTGGCGGCGCCCTGCTCGACCTCGGAATCTACCCGATCTCATTCGCGAACGATCTGTTCGGAACGCCGGATACGGTGCAGGCATCCGCAACGTTCAAAGCCACGGGCGCCGACGCCAGCGTCGCAACGCTGTTCGGCTACGGCGACAAGCAGCGCATCGCGACCACGCTGTCGGCGAGCGACACCAAGGGCCCGAACGTGGCGAGCATCATCGGTACCGAAGGGCGCATCGACATCGACGCGGTCTGGTACACCCCCACGTCGTTCACCATCTATGACGCCGCCAGCACCGTGACCGAGACCTATCAGTCGACGGTGACCGGTCGCGGCATGCACTTCCAGGCCGCAGAGCTGGAGCGCGTCGTCGCCGCGGGGGAGTTGGAGAGTCCTCTCATTCCGCTCGACGAGACGGTCGCCATCATGGGAACCCTCGACGAGATTCGCCGCCAGATCGGCTTGGCCTACCCCGGCGAGTAACCAACTGCAATAACCAAACGGATGCCGTCCTGCGCGCAAACGTCGGAGGCAGCTAAAATGCCCGGGTGCGTGAAAAACCACCGAGCGACAACCCGGGCTCAGGCGACGACGACGGCCAGGCCGCGCCAGCCGCGCCCGGGATGCCTTCGGTGGGCGGGGACGACGTGAACCCGGGCGACGTGGACCCGGACGAGGCGAACCCGGGCGACGTGGACCCGGACGAGGTGAACCCGGGCGACGCTGACCCCGGCGATCGGGACTGGACGCTCAGCGGGGACGACGACGAGGCCGGCTGGTTGCTCAGCGATTCCGAACCGATCGATGACGAATTGCTCGGCACCCGGTCAGAGGACGACGCGAAGCGCCCCGAAGACGCGCTAATGGACGAACCACCGTTGACGGCTGAAACGGCAACGGTCGTGGCGATCCCGCCGGTGGCCGCAGCCTCCTCCGTCGGGGCAGGCCTGATCACCGGACCCGACGACCAGACACCCGTGGCGACCGGCACGGCGGCAGCGGAGTCGCCCCAGCCGCTCACCCACCGGGCAGGCGGGATCGGGGCGCTGTTCGCCCGGCAGCCGAGGGTGTGGATGATCGCCGCGTCGGTCGCTGCCTTCGCCGTTGTGGGCTCGGGCGCTGTCGCCCTCGGGGCCGCGGTCGCGACCCCCGGGACGTCGGCGCCGTTCGCCATCGTCGACGAATCGGCGAGTCCGAGCCCGACAGCAACCACCCCACCGCCGCGCCCGCTCCCCGCGACCGAGCTGCCGGCATCCGCTCTTCGCAGCTGTTCGGTAGCTGGCCTCCTCGGAGACACCCGTTTCGGCACGCTTCAGGCCCAGGTCCTCAACGCGGCGACCGGTGAACTCCTGTTCGAGCGCGACCCGTCCACGGCATCGCAGACCGCGAGTTCGATGAAGGTGCTCACGGCCGCGGCGGCTCTCAGCGTGCTGGGCCCGGACTTCCGCGCGTCAACGCGGGTGGTCGCCGGAACTGAGCCGGGCACGATCGTGCTCGTCGGCGGCGGTGACCTCACCCTGACCCGGCTGCCAACGGGCCAGGAGCCGGTCTACACCGGAGCCGCGCACCTCGACGAGCTCGCGTCGAAGGCCAAAGCAGCCTATGAGGCCGCGAACCCTGGCACCCCGGTTGAAAAGATTGTGCTCGACTCCGGCTACTTCACCGGGAAGACCTGGGGAGACACCTGGCCTGCCACCGAGCGCGGGGCCGGCTGGCTGTCGCACATCACTGCACTCCAGGTCGACGCGGACAGGGCCGACCCGCAGGTCTTTCTCTCACCGCGCGGCGAGGACCCGATCGGCCGGGCCGGCAGCGCGTTCGCCTCGTATTTTGACAATGTGCCCACCGAACTGGGCACGGCGCCCGCCGGTGCCGTTGAACTGGCGTCCGTCTCCTCCCAGCCGCTCTCCGTACTGATCCCGCAGGCGCTGATCCCCTCGGACAACTCCCTCGCGGAGATGATCGGGAGGCACCTGGCGATCGCCCTGGGGCTTGGCAGCAGTATCGACGCGATGGCGGCGGCGATTCCGCAGGGCCTGGCGAAGTACGGCATCGATACCTCCGCACTTCGCACCGCCGACGCCTCGGGAATGAGCCGCAATAACGCTGTGCCGCCCGAGTACTTCACCAAACTGTTCCTGAAGATCCACGCGGGGGAGGGCAACCTGGCCATCATCCGTGACGGTCTCCCCGTTGCAGGGGAGTCAGGCACCCTCGACTACTCGAACCGGTTCTTCGGCGCCAACGCGGTGGCTCGCGGACACGTCCGGGCGAAGTCCGGGTCGATCTCGAGCGCGTATACCCTGACGGGAATGATCGACGCCGCCGACGGCTCGACGCTCATCTTCGCCATTTACGCGACGGGCAAGGTCGGTGCCGGCGCCAGGACGGCGATCGACACTCTCACCACCGGTTTCTACAAGTGCGGCGCGAACCTCTCCAACACGTAGGGCGACTGCCGTCGCGTCGTTTCGGGAGGAAATTCCGGGGGTCGAGGTGCTGTGCGGGGTCGGGCCCCACATTTCTCCGCCTGAAGTGGCGGCAGAGCCGTCCGGACGGGGTCGGTGGCGGCGGCGCGCGAGCCTGTCCAAACCGTTGGACGGGCGCTGTTACGTCGTTTACGTGGGGCGGATGCGGTCGCGTGGTTCGGGAGGAAATTCCGGGGGTCGAGGCACTGTGCGGGGTCGGCCCCACGATTCTCCGCCTGAAGTGGCGGCAGAGCAGTCCGGGTGGGGTTGGTGGCGGCGGCGCGCGAGCCTGTCCAACATGTTGGACGGGCTGTTACGTCGTCCACGTAGGGCGGATGCCGCCACGTCGTTTCGGGAGGAAATTCCGGGGGTCGAGGCGCTGTGCGGGGTTGGCCCCACGATTCTCCGCCTGAAGTGGCGGGCAGAGCCATCGTGGTGGGGTGAGCGGCCCCCGATCTGAGTACGCTGGCGTAAACCGGTCGAACACCCACGTAGGCCAGACGAACACCGAAGCGGAGGAGCGATGACCAAAGCACTATTCATCATCGATGTGCAGAACGACTTCACCGAGGGCGGTGCGCTCGGGGTCGACGGGGGAGCGGCTGTCGCGGCCGACACCTCCCGCTACCTCGAGCGGGCGGCGGACGATTACGCGCTCGTCATCGCGAGTCGTGACTGGCACGACCCTGATTCTGACAATGGCGGACACTTCGCGGCCAGTGGAACCGACCCGGACTACGTGACCACGTGGCCGGCACACTGCGTCGCCGGTACCGCGGGTGCCGACTATCACCCGGCGCTTGACCTGTCCCACGTGACGATGCACGTGAAAAAAGGCCAGGGCGAACCGGCGTACTCGATCTATGACGGCGAGGTGGAGGGCGGAGCGTCCGACGGCGCGGGCATCTCAGCCGTCCTCGACGAGCACGGGGTCACCGAGGTCGATGTCGTGGGGATCGCCACGGACTATTGCGTGCGTGCGTCGGTACTCGACGCCATCGAGCACGGGCGGCATGTGCGGGTGTTCACCGACCTCATCGCCGGGGTCGGTCGCGAGTCGAGCGACGCTGCGCTCATCGAGATGGGCCACCTCGGAGCGGAACTCGCCTCGAGCGATGCCGGTTAGGGCGTCCACCACGGACGGAGGGGCAGCGTGTCCGACGACGAACGGTCGTTCGGCCTGACCGCGAGCACCTGATGCAACTGGATCCCGCCGCTTTCGAAGGCGAGACGGGAGCCGGCCATATACAGCCCCCATACCTTTGCGGTCGGAAGCCCCACCTCTGCGACCGCCGCGTCCCAGTTGTCGACCAGGTTCGCGCACCAGTCCCGCAGTGTCATCGCGTAGTGCGGGCGGAGGTTCTCCTCGTGCAGGACCTCCAGGCCGGCATCCTGTGCCTCGACGATGATCCGACCTGAGCCGGTGAGCTCTCCGTCAGGAAACACGTACCGGTCGATAAAACCGTGTGCTGCCGCTTCCGATTTGTTGTCAGGCCTCGTGATGCAGTGGTTGAGCAACAGGCCGCCAGGACGCAGCCTCGACTGCAGGAAGCTGAAGTAGGCGGCGTAGTTGCGCACGCCGATATGTTCCAGCAGTCCGATCGACGAGACCGCATCGAAGCCCGTCTCTGTGACATCGCGGTAATCGCCGTAACGGACCTCAGCGAGGTCGCCAAGGCCTTCTTCTGCGATCGCCCGTTGGGCCCACGAGGTCTGCTCCGCAGACAGCGTCACCCCGGTTGCCCTGACACCGCGGCGGGCGGCATAACGGACCATTCCGCCCCACCCGCAGCCCACGTCGAGCAACCTGTCACCGGGCTTCAGACGCAGTTTTTCGAACACCAGCCGGTACTTGTTCTCCTGTGCCTCGTCGAGAGTCGCATCGGGACGCGGGTAGCACGCGCAGGTGTACGTCATGGAGGGCCCGAGCACCCACTCGTAGAAGGTGTTCGAGACGTCGTAGTGGTGGTGGATCGCCTCGGCGTCGCGGCCCTTGCTGTGCCGGATTCCCCCGGCGACGCGGCGCCACCTCGCCGGAATCTCCTCCGGCGGCGGAGCGACGGGCCGCAGGTGTTCGACGCCGATGGACCGCACCACCTGCGCCATCACCCGCGGCGCCGGCAGTTTGAAGACCAGCGCGTCGGCGAGGGCCTTGAGCAGTTCGTACGGATCCCCGGGATGGACCCCGTGAACATCGAGATCGCCGCCGATGTAGGCCCTGGCGAGGCCGAGGTCTCCTCGTCCCGTGGCCAGATAGGTGGTGCCGCGCGGCGTTTTCAATTCCAGCCCGAGCGCGGCATCCGGCGGCCCGGCCGAACTCCCGTCGTACGCGGTGAACCGAAGCGGAAGCCGTCCGCCCGCGAAAATCTCCAGAATTTCAGCGAGCGTCAGCCTGTCGTTCTTCTGGGTCGTTTCCGGCGTACCTTCGTGTACCGTCGTCATCGTCGTTGCACCGCCTTCTGATAGAGGTCGAGGAGTCGTGAGTCCGGGTCGTAGCGCCTTTTCGCCTCGCGATAGGTCTCGCCACCGTAGAGGTCGTCGAACTCCTGTCGGGAGTAGTACGAGTCCGAGTACAGCGACTTGTGTCCGTCGAACTGGTCGACCGTCCGTTCGATGAGGCGGTTCGTTTCCCCCTCGCTCGAACCGACCGGGACCGCGGACCAGAAACCGACGTTGACGTACGACTCACCTGGCCTGATCGGATAGAGCGGCCAGCCCGTATCGTCGCGCAGGGTCAACGGGCACAGCCAGACCGGGGAGATGGGCACCGCCCTGAGGAACCACTCCAGGAAGTCAGCGGATCGGTCAATCGGTACTTCCACGTCCTGCACAACACGTTCGAGCGGTGGGCGCCCCTTGAGGCTTTCGAGGCGATTTCCGATGTCGAACCGTCGCTCGAGTTTCATCAGCGCGCCGTAGCTGCTGCTGCGGCGGTAGCGCCGGGGCCAGAGACGCCTGACGAACGGATGCTGGACGCCGAACGCGGCGGAGCACCAGAACCAGTCGGCATCCCACCGCCACAGGTAGTCGGAGGTGGTGAGCCGATCGTGGGTGACGCCGCTGGCGTGCTGGATCGAACGATAGTAGATGCGCTGCCCGGTGTAGTCGCTCACCGGGCCGGGGGCCGCGGTCTGTGCGCCCAGACACAGGTAGCTTTCGTTCGCGCTGAAGACGACGCCGTCAAGGTAGTCGACGGTGGCGCCGTCGAACTCTCGGGTTTCGGTGATTCGCCGCATCGTTGCCACCAGGTCAGCGATGGAGTCGAACCGCACATGCCGGAGCGCGATGAAGGGCTGCACGCTCTCGAGTTCGATGCGGAGGCGTACCGCATAGCCGAGGGTGCCGTACGAGTTCGGGAACGCGCGGTACAGATCCGCGTTCTCGGCCGGAGACGCGGTGAGCAGTTCGCCGGAACCGGTGAGGATGTCCAGCTCGAGCACGGACTCGTGCGGGAGGCCGTTGCGGAATGACGTCGACTCGATCCCGAGACCGGTGACGGCGCCACCGAGGGTGATGGTTTTGAGCTGTGGCACCACGAGGGGTGCGAGGCCGAAGGGCAGTGTCGCCTTGAGGAGATCCTCATAGGTGCACATGCCGGCCACATCGGCGGTTCGCACGAGGGGATCGACGGCGATGACGCCGGTCAGTCCCGACGTGTCGAGCCCAGTGCTGCCTGTCCTGTCGCGCGTCCGGAAGAGGTTGGACGTGGGTTTGGCGAGCCGTACGGTTGCCGTGGGCGGGAGCGCCCGATAGCTCTGCAGAAGCCGCTCGACGCCCATGGCGTGAGCGTCCCGTGCGTCGGTGGCGGTAACGGACACGCCCTCACGCTACTCCGCAGAGTGTCGCGAGGCGACCCTAGGTCAGAACCCCAGCTGACGCAGCCGTGTGCTCGACGATCTCGCGGTAGAACGGCGCAACGACCGCGGGGGAGACTCGGCAGTCCAGGAGATAAACGCCGTCGCTTCCCGACGCGACCCACGACTCGAAGTCCACCAGATCGTCGAGCGAACGGATGACGTCACCCCTGCCGCCGAGAGACCGCGCGATGCCGGCGAAGTCGACCTCGTCGATGAGCATCGGTGCTGTGCCGAGGCCCTGCCTCCCATACGAGTGAATCTCGGCGCCGTACGCCGCGTCGTTCCAGACGACGATGATCCCCCGCCTGGCCGTGCGGATGACCGAATCGAGGTCGGCGAGAGCCATCAGTCCACCGCCGTCGCCGGTGGAGACCACGAGGGTCGCATCCGGGAGGGCAGCTGCCGCGCCGACGGCACTGCCGAACCCAAGGCCGATCGTCTGAAACGCGGTTCCCACCATGAGCGATCGGTTCGGCGACGCGACACCCCAGTAGGTGTTGGACCAGCCGAGGAAGTGTCCGCCGTCGGTCACCGTCACCCGGTCCTCGGGCAGAGTGCCGGCCAGCCGGATGGCGACGCTGCGGGGGTCGAGCCTGCCGTCCTCCAGCGTGCCGACGCCCGATTCGCGAACGCGGAACCTCGCGGCATCCGCTGCCAACCGGTTACGCCAGCCCACTGAGTGTCGCGGTGCGGGCGGGACGGCGGCAAGGAGGGCGTTCGCGGTGAGGGCGACGTCGCCGGGAACCGCCAGTGTGACAGCGGGGTGTGCGGCCGGTTCGCGATCATCGATCCGGATCACAGCGGTGGCCGGGCCGAACAGTGTCTCGAACTTCGTGGTGAAGTGGTTGAGACCCGCGCCAGCAACGAGGACGACGTCGGCCTCACCGATCAGCCGCATTGCCTCGTCCTGCCCGAACCCGCCGACGGTGCCGAGATCGAACTCCGGGCGGGCGAACAGTGAGCGCCCGAGCGCTGTGGTCGCGGTGAGGGCACCGAGCGCGTCCGCGAGCCGGCTGAGCGGTTCGCCGGCTCCGGCCAGCCAGGCGCCGCGGCCGGCGAGAACGACCGGGCGCCTGGCGCCGGACAGCACACGCGCGGCAGCGGCGATGTCCGCCTCCTTCGGTTCCAGAGGCACGGGGTGCGCCACGCGGGGCAGCGCTCCCTCTTCGCCGGCGTCGGCTGTCGCGAGGTCGGAGGGGATCGCCAGCACGACCGCCGTGCGGTGGGTGAGCGCGTGACCGACGGCGGCGACCGTGACGCAACCGGCATCCGCTGTGCTCACTGTGAATGTGGGGGCACCGACGGATGCCGCGAGCGCACGCTGGTCGATATCCCACGGCCGTGGCCCGGTTGTGGGTGAATCACCGACGAGCAGCACCAGCGGCGTGCTGGCCTGCACCGCCTCGGCGAGGGCCGTGACCGTGTTGGTGAAGCCGGCGCCGTAGGTTGTGGTCGCGACGGCGAGGCTGCCGCTCGCCCGGTAGAACGCGTCTGCGGCCGTCACCGCTGCGGCCTCGTGCCGCACGGCGGTATAGACGACCGGGGTGCGGCCGAGAGCGTCGATGACGTGGGCGTTGCCGTTGCCCATCACGCCGAAGGCGTGAGAGACGGACGGCGCGAGGGCCTCGGCGATGCGGGTGGCGACGGTGGTCATGGCTGTCCTCGAAGTCATATAGCGGCGGGTGAGTTCCGTATATGTCTTGCGGGGCCTGTGCCGACCTCGTTCAACGCCCCTTTTCCGAGCGCACGGCGCGACGCCGTTGACACCGGGCAGTCTAGTCCTGGGCCTATGGTCGGTAAACTCGCGCAGTGCCCGTTATCGAGATTTCCGACCTCAACGACCCGCGCCTCACCGATTATGCGCACCTGACCGACGTCGCGCTGAAGAAGGCCAGGGGGACAGAGCACGGCCTCTACCTCGCCGAATCGCTGCTCGTGTTCCAGCGCGCCTTGCGTGCCGGTCACCGACCCCGTTCCGTCCTCGCGCTCGGGACGAGCGCTGATGCCGCCATCGAGGCACTCGGCGAGGACGCTGCCGACGTCCCCGTTTTTGTCGGGCCGGGGGAGCTTCTCGCCGGCCTGACCGGCTATGTGCTGCACCGCGGACTCATCGCGTCGATGCACCGACCGGCGTTGCCCGAGCCGGCAGAACTGCTCGCCGGCGCTCGCCGCATCGTGATCCTCGAGAATGTTGCAGACCCCACCAACGTCGGCGCGATCTTCCGTTCAGCGGGCGCCATCGGGGCGGATGCCATTCTCGTGACGCCGCGCTGTTCCGACCCGTTCTATCGACGCGCCATTCGGGTGTCGATGGGCACCGTGCTCCAGGTGCCGTGGACCAGGGTCGGAGACTGGTCATCGACCCGCGCCCTGCTGACAGAGCAGGGTTTCCACGTTGCCGCCCTCGCGCTGAACGATGATGCCGTGAGCCTGCGGGACTTCGACGGGGCATCGCACGAGCGCCTGGCCCTCGTGCTCGGCGCTGAAGGTGACGGGCTGACCAGAGACGCGATAGCGGCATCCGATACCGTCGTCCAGATCCCGATGAAGCACGGCATCGATTCGCTCAACGTTGCTGCAGCCAGTGCTGTCGCGATGTGGGCTCTCGGCTGAGTCGTCGCAGGCGGGTGATAAATCAAGGCACCCAAAGTCAAGTCCCAGCGGCATTTTATTTACCCGTTTACATTGGGAAGTGCTCAGTTCGGGCATGAGAAAAGCGGCGCGATTCTTACCAGCGCCAGCGCTGGCCCGTTCGGGAGCCGCGCGGAAACCTCAATGGCAGCTCGGCGGGTGGGACGACCGCGTCCGGGGCTGCCGGCTGACGGTCGTCCGCGCCAGCCCGTGTGAGTCTCACATCAATAATCCAGATTTCCCGTGCCATCCGGGCGTGTGTCAACACAGGTGGTAACCAGTGCGCCGATGGGCGTCAACGAGCTAAGGAGAAATGAAGAGATTGGGAAGTTTGGTCTACGGCTTCGGCGAGACTTATGAGTTCGAGGACCGACTCCTCGCGCACCTGAAGGTGGTTATCGGGTCGAAGCTTCGTCGCCGGGAAGGCTTCTACCTCAGTTGGCCACTCGGCCCCGACCAGGAACTCGGGCGTACCTCGCTGTGGCTGTCGCCGGCCATACCGCTGCAGTTCCATTTCAGCGACGACGCGTCGCCCGCGTTGAACAAACAGTGGCTCGAGTCGATGATGAGTTCGTCGTACGGTCCCCTGGGCCTGACGATTACCGAGGAGCCGGAGGACGCGTCCCGCGCAGGTCGGTCCGCCTGACCCGAACCGCGGTGCCCTGCCGAGCAGGGGCCCCGCGGGGCGCTGTCGGCGTGCTGCCGGAGGCGCCCATTCGGTGCTTACTCGGTGCTTACTCCGTGGCTTACTCCGTGGAGTGCCTCTCCAGGAAGGTGTACACCTCGGAGTCGTCGACACCGGGAAAAGTCCCGCTCGGCAGCGGAGCGAGCACGTGCGCGTGCAACCTCGCACTCGGCCAGGCGTTGTCGCGCCAGCGCTCGGCGAGCGTGGACGGCGGACGGCGGCAGCACGACGGGTCGGGGCAGGTCGACGTCGCGCGCGCCGTCGTCTCCCGCCCGCGGAACCATTTCGCCTGGTTGAACGGCACCCCGACCGAGATCGAGAATTCCCCAGCGCTGGTCGTTCCCGTCTGTGTTGCGCACCAGAAGGTGCCGGCGGGAGTATCGGTGTACTGGTAGAGCTCCGTCGTGCGGTTGGTGCGCTCGAACGCGCTTCGTGCGCTCCACTTGCGGCACACCAACTGGCCTTCGATCGCGCCGGTGACGTCGACGGGAAGCGGAAGGTTGTCGTTTTCGTAGCCTTTCGCGAGGGAACCGTCCTCCCCGACCCGAAGGAAGTGGAATGGCATGTCGAGGTGCCTCGTCGCGAGGTTTGTCAGCCGGAGCGCCGCGGCCTCATGGGTGACGCCGAACGCGTCACGGAAGTCCTCGACCGCCAGGTTCCGTTCGCGTTTCGCCTGGGTGAGGAAGTCGACGGCGGCTTTCTGCGGCATGAGACAACAGGCGGCAAAGTAGTTGATCTCGAGTCGTTGCTGCAGAAACGCGGCGTAGCTCGTCGGCCGCGTGTGCCCGAGCAGCCGGTGAGCCATCGCCTGGAGCGCCATCGACCGGAGGCCGTGGCCTCCGGGAATGGAGGCGGGCGGCAGGTAGATCCGGCCGTTGGCGAGGTCGGTGACACTTCTCGCTGAGTGCGGCAGGTCATTGACGTAGATCAGGCTCAGGCCGAGTTGTTCGGCCATGATGCTCACCGTGCGGTGGGTGAGCGCTCCGCGCACGTGACCCGCCGCTGCGAGGCGGGCTTCAGCGAGCTCCTCGATCTCCGGCAGGTAGTTATCGCGCTCGCGCATGTTTTCCCGCAGCTCGGTGTTCGCGCGACGGGCCTCCTCGGGCGTGGCGATCGCCTCGGTCGCCTTCCGCTGGAGTTCGCGGTGCAGGCCGACGAGTGCTGCGAGTGCCTCATCGCTCATGCCTTTCGTCGGTTTGACGGCGGGCAGGCCCAGTTCGGTGTAGAGCGAACTCTGCTGGAAGCGTCGCAGTTCGATCTCGAGCGCCGCCCTCGGGTTCGGTGCCTCGGTCGACAGCAGATCGGTCAGCGCCACACCGAGGGCGGTTGCGATCGCCTGGAGCGTCGAGAGCTTGGGTTCGCGCTTGCCGTTCTCGATGAGGGAGAGCTGGCTTCCGGCGAGATCAACGCGCTCCCCGAGATCATCGAGTGTCAGGTTGTGCTCGGTTCGAAAGTGACGGATGCGATGCCCCAGCGTGGAGAGATCGGAGGTCGGTCGAGTCATGCCTTTACCGTAACCGAAAGAAGGGCGATTCTTAACGCCGCTTTCTTGATTATCCGAGGGATTTCTTTGTGAGAGTGGATGCAGGCCAACTTTTACAGCACGCCACGCAGCAGAGGAGCTCCCATGTCGATCGCCGAAGTCGACCGTCTCACGGTCACCACTCCGACCCCCGGGCTCCTCGAGACGGAGTCCGCCCCGACCGCTGGCACCGAAGCATCCGCCCCCCTCGACAAACTTCGTGCCTGGGTCGACTCGATTGCCGCACTGGCGCAGCCCGACGAGGTCGTCTGGTGTGACGGGTCGGTCCGTGAGAGTGACAGGCTGACCAAGCAGATGGTCGCGGAGGGCAAGTTCATCAAGCTCAACCCTGAGTGGCGCCCCAACAGCTACCTCGCCAGGAGCGCGCCGAGCGATGTCGCCCGGGTCGAATCCCGCACCTTCATCTGCTCGGACAGGGAAGAGGACGCGGGGCCGACGAACAACTGGCAGGACCCCGAGTCGATGCGTGGTGAACTGGATGCTGTCTTTTCGGGAAGCATGCGCGGTCGCACGATGTACGTCGTTCCGTTCTCGATGGGCGCTGTCGGTGGCCCGCTCTCACAGCTCGGGGTTCAGATCACCGATTCCGTCTACGCCGTGCTCTCCATGGGCATCATGACCCGCGCGAGCGACACGGTTCTCGACCTCATCGCTGGCGGTGTTCCCTGGGTGAAGACCGTGCACTCGGTCGGTGCACCGCTCGGCCCAGACGACGCAGATGTGCCCTGGCCGTGCAGCGACACCAAATACATCGTGCAGTTTCCCGAATCCCGAGAGGTGTGGTCGTACGGCTCCGGTTACGGCGGCAACGCACTGCTGGCCAAGAAGTGCTTCGCGCTGCGCATCGCGAGCGTCATGGGGCGCGACGAGGGCTGGCTCGCCGAACACATGCTGCTCGTTCGCATCATCTCGCCCGAAGGCAAGAAGTACCACGTCGCTGCCGCGTTCCCGTCCGCCTGCGGCAAGACGAACCTCGCGATGCTGCGCCCCACGATCCCGGGCTGGCGCATCGAGACCCTCGGTGACGACATCGTCTGGCTCCGCCCCGGTGAGGACGGCAGGATGTGGGCCATCAACCCCGAAGCCGGGTTCTTCGGCGTCGCCCCCGGCACAGGCCAGTCGACCAACGTCACCGCCGTTGAAACGCTCTGGGGCAACACGATCTTCACCAACGTTGCGCTGCGTGACGACGGGGACGTCTGGTGGGAGGGCCTGACCGATAAGGCTCCCGATCACCTCATCGACTGGGAGGGCAACGACTGGACGCCTGACTCCGGGCGGCCGGCGGCTCACCCGAATTCCCGTTTCACCGTGGCAGCAGCCCAGTGCCCGTCGATCGCTGATGACTGGGAGGACGCTGTCCCTCTCGACGCCGTACTGTTCGGTGGGCGGCGCGCCACCAATGTCCCTCTTGTCGTCGAGGCCACCGACTGGACCCACGGCGTATTCATGGGCGCGACCATCTCAAGCGAGAAGACGGCGGCCGCCGAAGGAACCGTCGGTGAGTTGCGCCGCGATCCGTTCGCGATGCTCCCGTTCTGCGGGTACAACATGGCCGACTACTGGGCGCACTGGCTGGCGGTTGGCCAGAAGCTTCGCTTCGACCGGGCCCCGCGAATTTTCCAGGTCAACTGGTTCCGCAAGGGCGCCGACGGCGGTTTCCTCTGGCCGGGCTTCGGCGAGAACGCGCGGGTGCTCGAGTGGATCGTTCGCCGCATCGAGGGACAGGTGCCGGCGCAGGAGACGCCCGCGGGTCGCATCCCGGTGCTCGCAGACCTCAACCGGAACGGTATCGACGTCTCCGATGACGCTCTTGAGGCGCTGTTCGCCATCGATCCTGAGTCATGGCTGGTCGAAGCCGACCTGACCGAAGAGTTCTTCAACACCTTCGGCTCCAGGGTGCCACCGGCCCTCCGCGCCGAACTCGCCTCGCTGCGTTACAGGCTGCACCAGAGCCGGTAGCCGGGCCATACAGCCGGCCTGACAGGGATGCCGCGAGGTGCCCGGAAGTGTTCTGAGACACCTTGGCGGGACCGTCTCAGAGCACTTCCCGGTACCTCGCGGTCGCGTGTTCAGCGACAGGTTCCGCGGCAGTCGCTGGTCTCCTCGCCGGTGATCGTCCTAGGATGGCGCCGTGCTGTCGATGACTGCGAGGACGGGGCGAGCATGAGAAACGTGCCGGAAGAATCGGTCGAGATTCTCTACCGGATCTCGGCCGCGCTGGAAAAGGACGGCCCGATCGAAGTGGGCACCATGTTCCGGAGCCCTGGGCTCAGAACGGGGAAGGCGATCGTGGCGTTCCTGGGATCGGAGAACCGCTTTCTTGTGAAGCTGCCGCGGGAACGCGCGGATGCCCTGGTTGACACGGGTGATGCTGAACCGGTCACCATGGGAGCGCGCACCATGCGCGAGTGGATCGCGATCCCGCCAGCGGACGGAGTGCCGGAGACAGAGGCCAGGTGGAGTGCGTTCGCCCGCGAGGCGTTCGCCTACGTCCGAAGTCTCTGAGACCCCTGCAGCGTGAGCGTGGTTCGTTACTACGTTTTATCGTAGTATCGACGGGTGGATGATCAGAGTGAATTACAGACGCTGAGGGAACAGCTGCTCGCGCTTGCTTCGCGGGTGGCGACGCTTGAGAGCGGTGCGACGACCCACCCGCGGGTGGCTGAGCCTGGAGCCGAATCCGCTGACGCGTTCTGGGCGCTGTCAGGCCTGCGCTCGCGGTTAGCGGACCACGCATCGACGCGGGATGGCGCGGTGCTGCTTGTCGGCGCCGTAACGCTCCCGACCGGGG
Source organism: Mycetocola sp. Y791 (assembly GCF_059445325.1). Lineage (NCBI taxonomy): Bacteria > Bacillati > Actinomycetota > Actinomycetes > Micrococcales > Microbacteriaceae > Mycetocola > Mycetocola sp. Y791. The sequence goes on from NZ_JCAIUC010000001.1 coordinate 581,628, forward strand.
CGCCGGTTGAGTGGCAACAGGGCGCCGGCACCTCCGGGCTGTTCGAGGTGGAGTGGAGCGATCGGGCTGCGGCATTCGCGGCGCTCGGACACCCGGTGCGACTGGAGCTGCTGCGACACATTCTCTCGGGCACCCACGCGACCGCCGACCTCGCTGCGCTCCAGTCGCTCGGAACCACGGGCCAGCTCCACCACCACCTGCGGCAATTGGTCTCGACCGGATGGGTGACGCAGAGCGGGCGGGGCAGCTACGAGGTCCCCGCTCGTCGCGTTGTCCCCCTGCTCGCGTGTCTCGCGGCGGTGGAGTAATGCGGTCGCTTATGGGCCTCTACCGCGTCCGAAGCGTGATCCTCGTGGTCTCCGCCGCACTCATCGTCGTGGAGGGAGTCCTGGATGCTGTGATGCAGGACGGTCCGGTCAGCAGAGTGCTTGGTCTGCTCCCGTTGGTTGGCGCACTCGGACTTCTGGCGGTTCTCCTCAGTATCGCCCTGGTCGCCAAACGGCTTCCCGTGCGTCCTCCGGTCACCGTCACTTCGCCGGTCAGCGGGCGCTGGCTGGGAATCAACAGCCCAGAGACCAAGGTGCCAAGTCACGGCATCCGTGCGTATGGGCAGGCGTATGCCATCGACCTTGTCCATGAGCCTCTGGATCGGGAGCGACCCGCATTTGGTTCGGGATCGCCGATGCGACCTCCGGCCGACTACCCGGCATTCGGGCAGCCGGTTCGGGCGATGATCGACGGCGTCGTTGTGAGCGCGTCGGGCAGCCAGCGCGACCACCGCGCGCGCTCCACCTCGCTCGGGGTGATCTACATGATGGTCGAGGGAGCTCTTCGTGAGGTCGGCGGGCCGGGGTTCATCGTGGGAAACCACGTCACGATCCGGGGCGCCGATGGGGTGTACGCCCTGGTCGCACACCTGAAAAAGGACTCGTTGCTCGTGGCGGAGGGCGACAGGGTCGAGGCGGGCCAGCTCATCGCCGCGTGTGGAAACACGGGAAACACGAGTGAGCCGCACGTCCATGCCCAGCTCATGGACCGCCGTTCGCTGTGGACAGCGCAGGGCGTCCCTTTCCGGTTCGCAGGCATCCGTGTCAACGGAGACGGTGAGTCGCGGGACGCTCTTCCCGGCGACGGCCAGCACATGGACACCGCTTGCGTGGTGGAATCGCGCTGACCGGGGCGTTCTCCCTCAGAGGGAAAAGTGGCTCCGGCGCAACCCCTCCTCGTGGCCGCCGTGCGTTACCTACACTCGACGGATGCTCCTCATTTTCGGAACAACGCTCCGCAACCGGGTACTCGTCGTTGTGAACTTCCTCTGCCAGTTCTGCGGCACACATGCCTCGCAGGACGTCATCGAGAGCGCAACGAAGGTCTCAGTGTTCTTCATCCCGCTGTTCACGCTCCGCAAGCAGTACTACGTCACCTGCTCGAACTGCGGGGGAACTACCCCGCTGACCAAGGAGCAGGCCACCCACGGAATCGAGTGGGCAGCCCGTAACCGCCAGGTCAGCTGACCCGCCGCGCCTAGACCAGGAGCTGGTGCTTGGCGAGTTCCTTGTAGAGGGGGACGGATGCCACGAGCTCGGAGTGCGTACCCGAACCGACCACGCGGCCCTGGTCGAGAACCACGATCGTGTCGCTGTCGACGACCGTCGAGAGGCGGTGCGCGATCACGATGAGTGTGCGGTCCTCGGCCACTGCGTCGATCGCGAGCCGCATCTTCTGTTCGTTCACGCCGTCGAGCGACGACGTGGATTCGTCGAGCAGGAGGATCGGGGGAGCGGAGAGCAGCGCTCGCGCGATGGCGAGGCGCTGACGCTCTCCACCGGAGAGCATGATGCCCTCCTCGCCGACCGGTGCGTCGAGTCCGAGCGGGTTGCGGTCGAGCACATCGGTGAGGTTGACCGCGTGCAGTACGCGGATGCAGTCCTCGTCGGTGGCGTCAGGGGTCGACAGCAGCAGGTTGTCGCGGATGGATCCGGCGAGCACGGGGGCGTCCTGTTCCACGTACCCGATCTGCGAGCGGAGTTCCGTGCGCGGTATCGTGCGGATGTCGACGCCGCCGAAGCGGATCGCCCCGGTTTCAGGGTCGTAGAACCGCTCGATGAGACCGAGGATCGTCGACTTGCCTGCGCCGGACGGGCCGACGAGTGCGGTGCGGTGCCCACGAGCCGCCGTGAAACTGACCCCGCGCAGCACCGGGTCGCCCGGTCGGCGTTTGTCGGTGTTGGCAACCGGCGCGAGGTCGCTCGTCAGGTCGCTGGGTGTGAGGGTGTTGCGGTCCGGGTCGACGCCAGCGGCGGCGTCCTTGTCCGTCCCGGTTGTGTCATCGACGGCCGCAGCCGGGTAGGAGAAGACCACCGAATCGAACTCGATCGCGGGCGCGCTGGCGGAGCGGATGCCGGGGGCGGCGACGGTCGCGGCGATGGCGGCATCCGCGTCGTCTTCGCGTGGCAGGTTGATGATCTCCTGGATGCGGCCGAGGGCGCCGAGCGCCTGGTTGGTCGCGGAGATCGCACCGAATGCCTGGCCGAGCGGCATGATCATCATGAAGAGGAACAGGATGAAGGCGACGAGGCTCGCGATGGTGATCGCGCCGCTCGCCACCCGGAACCCGCCGACGCCGAGAACGACGAGGAACGATACCTGCATGGCGATGCCGGCGACGGGGACGACGAGAGCGGACACCTTCGCGACCTGGATGCCCATGCGCCATGCGCCCGTGGCGTCGTTGTCGACGGTGGCGATCTCGCGATCCGTTGCGTTCGATGCCCGCACGGTCCGAACCGAGCTGATGGCGCGCTCGACGGAGGCGGCAAGGTCGCCCACCTTGGCCTGGGCGCGCTGGCTCGCGACCCGGATCTTTCCGGAGAGGGCGACGACGGTGACGATCGACACGGCGATGACGAGCGCGGTGAGGCCGAGCAGCACCGGGTCGATGATGAGCATGGCGATGAGGGCGCCGATAAATGTGATGATGCCGCCGACCGCCTCGACGAGCCCCTGGGTGAGCACAGCACGGAGGAGCGTGGTGTCGCTGCTCACGCGGGACACGAGGTCGCCTGTGCGGCGGGTGTCGAACTCGGAGATCGGCAGGTGCAGCATGCGTGCGACGAGTTTGCGGCGGCTGGAGAGGACGACGCCCTCACCGGTGCGCTGCAGGAGGTAGTGCTGGTAGCCGGAGATGACCCCGGAGACGACGACGAGCGCGATGAGTGCCCAGACCAGCCCGCCGAGCGCCTTGCCCTGCTCGACGATGCCGATGACCTGGCTGACGAGAAGCGGCTGGGCAAGCGATGCGGCCGAGCCGAGGATGCTCAGCGCGATGATGAACCAGAGGATCCGTTTGTGCTCGAAGAGGTAGGGGATCAGTTCACTGAACCGGGCACGCGGGCCCTCATCGGTTTTCGGCGATCGTCCGGAGAGAGAGCGACGGGCTGGCCGGGTACTGCTGGGGGCTGACATGCGGGTGTCCTTGGATCCTTGGGGAATGACGGGAGGTCAGCTTCGACCATACTTCTTGTGAACGGCTTGTTTGCTCACACCGAGTGCGAGCGCGATCAACTGCCAGGGTGCGTTGGCGTTTCTTGCCCGGCGGACGGCGATTGCTTCGACCTGCTCGAGTTCCTTGCGGAGTTTGGCGATGGCCCGGAGAGCCGCGATCGGGTCGTTTGAACCCGCTTCCCCAGCCAGTGTTGCGATGGTTCCTGTGCTCATGGCGTCAATAATAGTTGACGAGTTGTGGGCCGTCAACCTTTGTTGACGAACCGGGCCATGCACGGCTGCCGTGACGTTTGCAACCCGCCTCCGCGCGCCAACGACGCGGATAAGCTGGATACCCTTCCAGAAGGAGCACACATGGGTTCGGTAATCGGCGAGATCCTCACGGCCGCAGTCGGTATAGCGCTCAGCCCTATTCCGCTGGTGGCAGCGATTACGCTGATGCTCACGCCGAAATCTGTTCCGGCGGGCCTTGGTTTCCTCGGTGGATGGCTGCTCGGTGTGATCGTGCCGGTCGTCGCTATCACCGCGATCGCCAACGTCCTCCCGGAAGACGCGGGGGATGACTCGACACCGATCGCGGGGATCGTGAGGCTTGTGCTCGGTGCGCTCCTCGTTTATCTCGCCGTCGGACAGTGGCGGCTTCGCCCGCTGCCCGGCCGCGCCGGCGTATTGCCGCGGTGGATGGCCGCTGCGGAGGAGATGACCGTTACGCAGGGGATCGCGCTCGGCTTCGGGCTGGGAGCGCTCGCGCCCAAGAACCTCGCGCTCGGGATCGCGGCAGGACTCACCATCGGCGGGGCCGAACTCAATCTCCGCGACACGATCGTCAGTGTGCTCATCTTCGTCGTTATTGCAGTTTCGACGGTGCTGATCACCATCGTCGGGTACCAGATGGCCACAGATGCGTGGCAGAAGCCGCTCGCGGATCTGCGCACCTGGCTCGTCCGGAACGGCCCGACCGTGCTCGCGGTTGCGCTCCTTCTCCTCGGCGCCGAACTCATCGGGGATGGCATCAGCTCGTTCTGAGCCGCGCCCGGCACGAGAGCATCACTTCCGGTCGAAAGCATCCGGCGGAACTGATGGGCTCGACCGGAAGTGATGTTCTCGACGCTGTGAGCAACGGATGCCGTCCCGCGCGACGCGAGGGACGGCATCCGTTCGCTCTATGGGGCTCTCGTCGCGGTGACGAGCAGGTACTCCCACTCGAGCGTGCAGCCGCCGGCGTCGAACCGATTGACCAGGTCGACCAGATCGCGGTCGAGGGCCGCAATCCGGTCGGCGTCATCGCCGATGTTCTTGTACGTGACGATCGTCGGGCCATAGCGCGCTTTGAAGTAGTCGCGCAGTTCTTCGGCTGAGTTGAATCGCGTCACCTGCAGGATCTTGTGAGTCGAGGTGAACTCGTTCACCCGATCACCGATCAGCGACTTGACGTGCTCCTCCGAACCCCAGAGCGGCGGGGGAGAGGCGCCTGGTGGAGGCGGGGGAGCGTACGGCTTCATCGTCGCGAACATCTGCCCGATGAAGCCCTCGGGGGCCCAGCTGATGAGCCCGATTCTGCCGCCGGTCCGGCACACGCGGAGCAGCTCGTCGGCGCTGACCTCGTGCCGAGGGGCGAACATGATGCCCACCGTCGACATGACGGTGTCGAAGGCGCCGTCGGCGAACGGCAAAGCCTCGGCATCGGCCTGCCGCCAGTCCAGCTGGACCCCAAGCTCTTCCGCCCGGCGTGACCCCGCCTCGAGGAGCTCAGGAGTGAGGTCGCTTGCGACGACATCGGCTCCCGCCTGCGCTGCGGGGATGGCGGCGTTGCCTGACCCGGCCGCGATGTCGAGCACGCGCTGGCCGGGCCCGATCCGGAGCGCTTCCACGATTGTTGCGCCGAGGTCCGAGATCAGGTCGGCGGCGAGTTCGGGGTAGTTCCCCAGAGCCCACATCGTGCGATGTTTGGCTTTCAATGCCTTGTCGGCATCGGTGGTGACGTCGGTCATTGTCTTCCTTTCGTTCGCGCGGGGCCGGTACCAGCTCCGCTGGTGTTGTGCCCTCAGTATGGGACCGGCGGCGGTGCGGCGAAACGGGGTCGTGAGCCTTAAACGACGGATGCCGCCCCCCGCGAGGCGAGGGACGGCATCCGTTGTTGGGACGTGAACTTATCGGTCGATGTCGACGTCCTTGGTTTCCTTGCCGATGATGAGCGCCACCAGTGTGATGAGGCCCATGACGGCGAGGTAGACGCCGACGAGGACCGGGCTTCCGTCGGCTTCAGCCCACAGCCACACGGCGATGAACGGGGCGACAGCGGCGCCGAGGATCGACGACACGTTGTAGGAGATGCCGGATCCGGTGTAGCGCACGTTGGTCGGGAACAGCTCGGGCAGGAGTGCACCCATCGGACCGAAGGTCATGCCCATGAGGCTGAACCCGATGATGAGGAACGCCATCACGCCGACGAACCCGCCGCTGAGCAGCGGCACCCAGAGCAGTCCGAACACGATGATGCCCGACGTGACGATGATCAGTGTCTTGCGGCGGCCGAACTTGTCTGCCCACGGGCCTGACAGCAGCGTGAAGATACCGAAGAAGACCACGCCGGCGATGAGCATGAGCACAAACGTGTTGTAGCTGTAGCCGAGGCCTGGCTGCTGGCCCTCCGCCGGGTCGATCGGTGCGCGGCCGTAGCTCAGCGAGAACGTCGTCATCAGGTAGAACAGCACGTAGGTGGCGAGCATGAAGAAGGTGCCGAGGATGAGCTCGCGCCAGTTGGTCTTGAAGACCAGCTTGAGCGGCAGCTTGGAGACCTTGCCCGACTTCACGGTCTTGGTGAAGGCGTCACTCTCGACGAGCTTGAGTCGTACCCAGAGTCCGACGATGACCATGACCGCGGAGAACAGGAACGGGATGCGCCAGCCCCAGTCGAGGAACGCGTCAGACGGCCGCGACGGGTCTTCGGAGGGGAGGACGAAAGCGATGATCAGGAACAGGCCGTTCGCGATGATGAAGCCGATCGGGGCGCCGAGCTGCGGGAAGGTGCCGTACCAGGCGCGCTTGCCGACCGGTGCGTTCTCGGTGGCGACGAGAGCGGCACCGCTCCACTCGCCACCCAGCGCAAAGCCCTGGGCGAGGCGCAGCACGACGAGCAGCAGCGGGGCGAACCAGCCGATGACGAGGTACGTCGGGAGCAGACCGATGAGGAAGGTGGCGATACCCATCGTGAGGAGGGCAGCGACCAGAGTGGTTTTGCGCCCGACCCTGTCGCCGAGGTGTCCGAAGAAGACGGCTCCGAGCGGACGGGCGACCATGGCGGCACCGAAGATGGCGAACGACGACAGCAGGGCGGTCGTCTCGTTGCCGGCCGGGAAGAAGAGGTACGGGAAGACCAGGACGGCGGCCGTCGCGTAGACGTAGAAGTCGTAGAACTCGATGGTCGTCCCGATGAGGGACGCGAGGACGACCCGCGACTTCGGGTTGGCTGGAGCCTGTGAGGGGATGGTGGCTGAGGCTGACATGGTGCTCTCTCGTCGGTGAAGGAGCCATTGGAGGCGCGGGCCGGTCGCGTCTGCCAACCCCAACGGCGGAACATACAGTGGGTCGCGCTTGTGGCGCGGCTTTCACACCTTACGCCCAGTCTTCTCGAGGGCAAAAACCCCATAGCCGTGATCGGTGCAAATCGTCAGGAGCCGTCAAATTCGATCAGTACCTTGCAACTCGCAGCGCCGTCGGCGGCGACCGCGAATGCTTCCCTGGCGCGCTCGAGTGGGAACGTGTGTGTGATCAGGTCGTCTGCAATCGGCGTATCTCGCAACACAGCAAGCGCGCGATCCATCTCATCGGTGAATCGGAAGGCCCCGCGAAGGTCGAGTTCATGGCTCACCAGGAGAGCGAGTGGCAGTGCAATCGGGTCGAGCGGAAGATTGCCTACCTGCACGATGGTCCCGCCGACGGCGACCGTCCGAAGCAGCTGTGCGAGTGAGGCAGGCGCCCCCGACGCTTCGAGCGCGACAGCGAATTCGTCTGACGCAGCCTGGCCAACGTCGAAGACCTGATCAGCGCCGACCCGGCGTGCCCGATCGCGCGCCGCATGGGCCAGGTCTGTCGCGAGGATTTTCCGCGCTCCCGCGGCTCGCAACGCGATGATCGACAGCGCACCCACCGGGCCGCACCCGCTCACCATCACGGTTTGTCCCTCGACACCACCCGCTCGGACCACCGCGTGCAGCGCCACGGAGCAGGGCTCCGCCAGCGCGGCCCTGCGCAGGCACAAGCCCTCGGGGACAAGTCGTACCTGATCGTGGTGAACGACAATTTCCTCGGCGAAAGCGCCGTCTCGGTGCGGGAACACCGCCGCAGAGCCGAGGTAGGTGAGATTCGGGTGCAGGTTCATTCGTCCGGTCAAGCGCGACGGCAGAACTCCGCTCGTGGACGCTGGGTGAACGACTACCCGCGCTCCCTCGTCAATCGAGGTCACGGCCGCGCCAACAGCGGTCACTGTGCCCGACAGTTCGTGGCCAGGAACGAACGGATGCTCCTGCACAGCGCTTCCGGATCGGCCCGATTTCCAGTACGAGATGTCTGAACCGCAAATGCCTGCCCATGCCACTCGGATCAGAACCTGATCTCGGCCGACAACCGGGGCGGGGCGGCTCGTCAGCCGCAGGTCGCCTGGTGCATGGAGTTCGAGGACGCGCATAGGACTTTCCCAACTGCGAGGCCGACACGGTGATCGGCGTGGACAGGAGACTACTCGGGAGATTGCCGACGGTGACACGGGTTGAGTCCGATGTCAGAACGCGTTGACCAGTCCGATCACGCCGACGGCGATGATGGATAGCGCCGAGATGAGCAGCATGACCGTTGTCGCCCGGCCGTCCTTAACCCGCTGGTCCGTTTGGGTGCGTGACAGGTAAACGGTCGCGATGGCAACGCCGATGAGGAAGACGGCGTTGAGTAATCCGGCGATAATCACGAGCGGCAGCGGCGATGAGACGATCGTTCCGAAGAGCCCCCAGATGATCGGCAACACGATCATGATCCAGCGCATCCAGCGGTCCCGCTGCTTCTGGTTGAACCAGTCGAATGCACCGAAGAGCGAGAGGGTGTTCCCGATTTGCCGGCCGAGGCTCGGAACGTTCGCGATGATGGTCTTGAACAGCGCTACCCCGGCGCCGAGCAGGAAGACCGTTGCGCCCCATGCCCCGACGCCGGCCTCGAAGGTTCCGGAGAGAGTCGTCATGACCTCTGTGCCCTCCGGCACAATGCCCTGCGGATGCAGGACGGCTGCCCCGAGCATGTAGAACGCGGCGGTGCTGATGGTGTAAATCACCCAGGACACCCAGGCGTCAACTTTCATGACACCGATCCACCCGCGGGCTCGACGCTGCCAGGCTTCGGACGCGTCCTTGGGGCCGGTCCACGCTGCGTAGCCTTTTTCGACACACCAGTACGTGTATGCCGTCATCTCTCCGGCCCCGACCCCGGTGAGTCCGAACATCGACAGGGCAATGCCCATGGCGCCGACGGCGATCTGGAACTGGAATCCCTCACCGAGGTCGGCGCCGGTCCAGGCGAACTCGGTCCTCTGGATCAGGAACACCATCGCGACAGCGAAAGCCGTCACGATGAAGACGAGAACCGTCGACACCCGCTCGACGACTGTGTACTTGTTGGCGATATGGATGAGGATCGCGAGGACCGCGAGGATCGCGACCCACGATCCGATCGAGACCAGCGAATACGGATCGTCCCCGAAGGGAAACAGCGTGCTGAAGGCGAATGCTGCAGCGCTGATTACTCCGGCCTGGCTCGTGAGGAACTGGAGGAACATGAGCAGGACGAGCCAGGCCATCCACCCGCGCTTACCGAGGCGCGGTGGTACGTCGTCATAACCGGCAACGGCGACGCGACCGGTCGATATCGTCCATCGCGCAAGCTCGATCTGCACCCAGACTTTGACGAACGTCGACACGAAGACCAGCCAGAACAGCGTGAAGCCGGCCTGAGCGCCGAGGGCGGTTGCCGTCAGCAGTTCTCCGGAGCCGACGACCGCGGCTGAGGTAATCATCCCTGGCCCAAGGAAACGGAACCGGCCGGCGAGCGTTGTCGGCGGCTCCTTGACCTGAGTCCCGTCGAGAATGTACGGATCTGAGCGGGTGATCGTGGTCGCGTCAGATGGCGTCGTCATGATGGCCTCCTTGCCAACTCGCGCCGGTGTCGGCCCGACACACCGGCCAAGTTAGCAGTTCACAGAACGGGAGGCCAGAGGGTGCAACTGAAGCGGAGGCGGGTGCACCCTGGGAGGAGAATCGTGGGGTCTGCGGCCGATAGCCGACACGACCAGCGGATTCTCCTCCCGAAACGTCGGCGCCGGGGCGCGGGACGCATGGCGCAGGGTGCGGGGCGGGTGCGTCGCGGCGCGCTACCCCCGCAGCTGACGGAGCAGCACGGCGGTCGCGACGGCGGCCTCGGCGGCCTCACGGCCCTTGTCCTCCTTCGAGCCGGGCAGGCCGGCGCGGTCGAGCCCCTGCTGCTCGTCGTCGAGGGTGAGCACGCCGAATCCGACGGGCTTGCCCGTCTGCAGGGTGACGTGCGTGAGGCCGGAGGTTGCGGCATCCGACACATACTCGAAGTGGGGAGTGCCGCCGCGGATGATCACGCCGAGCGCCACAACCGCGTCAGCCCCCGCCTCCAGGGCGACCTTCGCCGCGACGGGCAGCTCGAAGCTGCCGGGAACCCTGACCAGGGTGTGGCTCGCTCCGGATTCGTCGAGAGCCTTCGTCGCTCCCGCGATCAGCCCGTCGGTGATCTCGGTGTGCCACTGGCCAGCCACGACGACGATGCTGAGGCTCTCGCCGTTCGCGGCGATAGCGGGGGATCCGTGTCCACTCATGAGCGGGTTCCTGCTTCCTGGCCTTCGGCCATGATCTGTGCTGGTGCGTATTCGTGACCCATGCGGTCGCGCTTGGTTTGGAGGTACGACTCGTTGAGTGCGCCGACGCCGACGACGAGCGGCACCCGTTCGGTGACGGTGATGCCGAACTCTTCAAGCTGGCGGGCCTTCTCCGGGTTGTTGGTGAGCAGGCGGATCTCGGTCAGCCCGAGGTCCTGAAGAATGGCGGATGCCGCCTGGTAGCTGCGGGCGTCTCCCGGGAGCCCGAGCGCGAGGTTGGCGTCGAGGGTGTCGAGTCCCTCCTCCTGCAGCTGGTACGCACGCAGCTTGTTGATCAGGCCGATGCCGCGTCCCTCGTGGCCGCGCAGATAGATGACGGCCCCGTCGTGTCTCCGGATCGTGTCGAGTGCGGCGTCGAGCTGTGGGCCGCACTCGCACTTGAGCGAACCGAAGGCTTCGCCGGTGAGGCATTCCGAGTGCACGCGCACGAGCGCGCCCGGTTTCGGATCCCCGGCGATGATGGCGACATGATCGGCTCCCGTGTTCCTGTCCCGGTAGGCCCGGATGCGGAATGTGCCGTGCGTCGTTGGAACGTTCGTCTCGACCTCGAAGAGGACGGGAGAAGACGGGGCAACGGGCGTCAGCTCTTCCGACGGTTCCGGGCCGGACTCCTGCTCGGTGACGAAGTCGATGAGCGCCGCGATCGTGATCACAGGGAGGTCGTGCTCCAGTCCGAGCTCGATCAGCCCGGGCAGGCGCATCATGTCGCCGTTCTCGTCGATGACCTCACAGATAGCGCCGACGGGGCTGAGCCCGGCGAGTCGCATGAGTTCGACGGCGGCCTCGGTGTGACCGGCGCGTTCCCGCACTCCGCCATCGACCGCGCGGAGCGGCACGATGTGGCCCGGCCGTATGAGGTCGGTCGCCAGGACGCCCGGGTTACCGAGCACCCGAAGCGTCGTGGCACGGTCGGCCGCGCTGATGCCCGTCGTGACATGCTCAGCGGCGTCGACGGTGATCGTGTATGCCGTCCGGCGTACGTCCTGACTCGCGGGAACCATGATCGGAAGCTCGAGCCGGTCGGCGAGTTCGTTCGACATCGGAGCGCAAATGTAGCCGCTGGAGTGCCGCACGGTCCAGGCGACCCAGTCCCTGGTTGCAAGCTCGGCAGAGAGAATGATGTCTCCCTCGTTCTCGCGTCCTTCATCGTCGGCCACGAGTACCGGTTTGCCCTCACGCAGCGCTCTCAGCGCCTGGGGGATTGTCGCGAGGCTCATGCGTCGCTCCTTTCACCGGCGAGTTGAACCGCCGGCATCCGTTCTGTAGCCGACCGCAGGGCGAGCATCCGCTCGACGTGCCGTGCGACGATGTCTGTTTCGATATTGACGGTGTCTCCGACGCCGCGGGCACCGAGGGTGGTCGCGGCGAGCGTCTCGGGAATGAGGGAGACCTCGAACCACTGGTCGCTCTCGGTGGGGGGCGACACGTCGCTCACGGTGAGCGAGATGCCGTCGACGGCAATCGAACCCTTGCGCGCGACGAGGGGCGCAAGCTCCGGGGCCAGACTGAACCGCACGACCCGCCACGCGCTGCCGTCGGTCACGTCGAGGATCGTTGCGGTCCCGTCGATGTGGCCCTGCACGATGTGGCCACCGAGCCGGCCGCCGACCTCCGCTGCCCGTTCGAGGTTGACCGCGCGGCCGGGGGCGACGTCGTCGAGAGTGGACATCCGGAGTGTCTCAGCCATCACGTCGACGGTGAAGGTCTCGTCGGTCAAGTCCACAACAGTCAGGCATACGCCCGACACGCTGATCGAGTCTCCGTGGCGCGCACCGGTCACGGCGACCGGTCCCCGCACGGTGATGCGAGCGGCATCCGTCGAGCGGTCGACCGCGGTGACCTCGCCGATCTCTTCAACTATTCCGGTGAACATGTCAGAGGTTTCCTTTCGGGAGTGCGACGATCAGCAGATCGTCGCCAAGTGTCTCGACCGACTCGATCTCCAGGCGGCGCATCTCGTCGATCGAGCCGACACCGATGTCGCCGAGCGCCGTACGAGGGCCGCCCAGGAGTGCCGGGGCGATATAGAGGAGATATTCGTCGACGAGGCCAGCGGCCGTCAGCGCACTGATCAGCGTCGGGCCTCCTTCGACAAACAGTGAGCGGATGCCGCGCTGCGCCAGGCTCTCGAGGTCGGCGGCGAGGTCCCCGCCACTCAGCAGAACGGGGGAGTGCGGGTGGGCGAGGAGTCGGGCGTTGCCGGGAACCGCGCGCGTCCCGAAGATGACGGGGATGGGCTGGTCGGGGAGAAGGGCGCCGTCCTCGGTGCGGGCGGTGAGCGCCGGATCGTCGGCGAGGACGGTACCCGTCCCGACGCCGATCGCATCGGCGGCGCCACGTCGGCGGTGGACGTCCGCTCGGGCAACGGGGCCGGTGATCCACTGGCTCGAGCCATCGGCGGCGGCACCGCGACCGTCGAGCGACTGTGCCCACTTCGCGATGACGTACGGGCGGCCGAGGCGGGTGGCGCGCAGCCAGTCGGCGATCAGCGCTTCTCCTTCGGCCGTGAGCACGTTCGGGATCACGTCGACTCCCGCAGCCCGGAGGCGGCCTGCGCCACCGCCGGAGTGGCGACCCGGGTCGGCCACCGAGTACGCGACGCGCGAGATTCCGCGGTCAATGAGCGCCTGGGTGCACGGGCCGGTTCGCCCGGTGTGATTGCACGGTTCGAGGGTGACCACCGCCGTTGCACCGGCAGGAACTGGCCCGTCGAGGTGCGAGAGTGCATCGACTTCCGCGTGGGCAGTGCCGGCGCCGCGGTGCCAGCCTTCGGCGATGACGGCACCGCTCGCGTCGGTGATGACGCAGCCCACCTGCGGGTTCACCCCGCGTTCCGGCCCACGCCGGGCGAGGTCGAAGGCCCGGCGCATGGCTCTGTCGAGGACAGCGTCGCCCGAAGCGGTTACGGCTTCGGCTGTGTCGCTCACCATTCGGATCTTCTCTCGTCTCGCAAGAGCTCCGGGGGTTGCCGCGACCGGCGCGTAGCGCCGTTCGAGTCGCGCCACCCGGCAGATGGCTGCCCAGTGTCGCGCGTGCTGCCTCCCATCCGGACTGAGCGTTGCTTTCGCAACCCATTACCGTCGGTGCTGGAGTTTCACCAGCTCAACCAGTCGCATTGCTGCGACCGGCTCGCGGACTGTCACCGCCGGTTCGGACTTTCACCGACCCCGGAGCACGTTTCTGATTTCCATCGTAGGTCAACAGCGGCGAGCCTGGGCTATTCCCATCGGTTTCCGTCACGCACCGCGGATGGCGTCAGCCGCTGACGAGCATTCTGGCCGTGCCCGAGTCGACGATGAGGTCTGTGACGAGGCCGGCAGCGAGAGCGCCCCTGAGGCTCTGCAGTTTGGTCTGGCCAGCGACGACGCACACACGCCTCGCGGTGGCGGCGAGCACGTCGATGCTTGGACCGCTCGAGCGGTCATTGAGCGGGATGCCGTCGGTCGAGCCGTCTTCGCGGTAGAACACTGTGGCGACATCGCCAACGACACCGGCCGCGCGGAGCTGGGCGAAGTCGTCGTCGTCGAGGTAACCGCCGATGTAGACGTGGCTTGGAACGCCCGAGAACGGCGAGCCCAGGCCGAAAACGACGACGTCGAGGCTGTTCTGCAGCTCGACGACGCGGCTGATACTCCGCTCCCGCCAGAGTGCTGCCTTCGTCGCAGGGTCATCGAAGACTGCCGGGACCGGGAACTGCTGCACTGTTGCGCCGTACGCGGCACCGAACCGCTGAAGGATCTCGCTCGCGTAGAGAAGACCCGTTGTGCGCGGGTTCGCGGCGCCATTGAGCTGGACGATCGACGTGTTGTGCGTCGGCTTGGCGAGCAGATGCCTGGACAGGGCACTCATGGTCGATCCCCAGGCCACTCCCATCGACATGTTCGAGTCGAAGAACCCGCCGAGAATCCGTGCAGCGGAGATCGCTACCCGCTCGAGGCGGTCAACGTCGCTCGTCTGGTCGGGGACAGGGACGACGTGTGCAACGACACCGAACGCCGCCTGGATATCGCCCTCGAGCTGTCGGGGCATGTCGAGGGGGGACTTCACCTGGATCTCCACGAGGCCGGTTTCGCGGGCGTGCCCCAGGAGCCGCGATACCGACGAGCGAGAGGTATGCAGTTCGTGAGCGATGGCCTCCATCGTCAGGTCCTGCAGGTAATACAGCTGGGCGGCCGTCAGAGCGTCCCTGGTCTTGGGGGACAGTGAAACGGCAGGTGACTGATTCATGAACTCTCCTTGCACATCTGTGCACTGAGTTTGCACAGAAGTGAATATAGCCGAAGAATCTGATGGGACCACGCAGAGTGCTTGTCCTCGACGCGAATGCGGTCCCACACCGGCAGCAGTCCGCCACCCAACACCACAACGAGTTTCCCGGCAGCAGTGTGCCGACCGGCACCACAAGAAGGAGTCACACGATGAACGACCACGACGCCCGCCGGCCGGAGCGCAGGAAAGCCGTGGAAGCGCTTCGCGCCCACCCCAACTCGAAGGTGCTCATCATCGGCGGCGGGATCAACGGTTTGGCGACCTTCCGCGACCTCGCACTGCAGGGCATCGACGTCACGCTCGTCGAGCGCAACGACTACTGCTCCGGAGCATCCGCAGCGTCAAGCCACATGATCCACGGCGGCATCCGCTACCTGGAGAACGGCGAGTTCCGCCTGGTCAAGGAATCGGTCACCGAACGCAACGGGCTCATCAAGATTGCGCCGCACTACGTCAAGCCGCTCGAGACCACGGTGCCGATCTTCTCGACCTTCTCGGGGATCATCAGCGCACCCATGCGCTTCCTCACCCACAAGCAGGGCAAGCCGCAGGAACGCGGTGCGCTCCTGATCAAGGTCGGCCTCACTCTCTACGACGCATTCTCCCGCGACGGCGGCAGCGTGCCGCGCCACCGCTTCGTCGGTAAGAAGAAAGCGCTCAAGGCGTTGCCGCAGCTCAACGATGGCATCAAGTACACGGCGACCTACTTCGACGCGTCAGTCCACGACCCTGAGCGCCTCGCACTCGACGTGCTGCACGACGGACTCGCCGCGGGCCCCCACGCGCGGGCAGCGAACTACGTCGAGGCAGTGGGACTGGACGGCGGCTCGGTTCGCCTCCGCGACACGGTCTCCGGCGAAGAGTTCGTCATGGCGGCCGACGTCGTGATCAACGCGTCTGGTCCGTGGACCGACCTCACCAACGCCGCTCTCGGTCAGGAGACCGCGCTCATGGGCGGAACCAAGGGCTCGCACATCGTCCTCGACAACCCGGAACTCCTCGCGGCCACCGGCGGTCGCGAGATCTTCTTCGAGCACAAGGACGGCCGCATCGTCCTCATCTACCCGCTCAAGGGCAAGGTCATGGTCGGAACGACCGATCTCGAGGCCGACCCGCGCGAGAAGGCCGTGTGCACCGAAGAAGAGGTCGACTACTTCTTCGAACTCATCGAGCACGTCTTCCCGAATGTTCCCGTGAATCGCAGCGAGATCGTGTACCGGTTCTCCGGCATCCGACCGCTCCCGGGTCACGGCGACCTCGCCCCCGGCTTCGTCTCCCGTGACTACCGGATTGTGTCGTCTCAGCTCGGCACATCGACGATGCTCAGTCTGGTCGGCGGCAAGTGGACGACGTTCCGCGCACTCGCGGAGCACCTGGCGAACGATGCGCTCGCGTTGCTCGGAGCCAGCCGCTCCGTGTCCACGCTCGGTACCCCGATCGGTGGCGGAGTCGGATTCCCCAGGACGGATGCCGCGATGCGCGTCTGGATCGCCGACAACTCCCGCGAGGTCGGCAGGGTGCGGGCGACGCAGCTGCTCGAGCGTTACGGAATGCACGCGAGTGCGATTATCGAAGAGTTCGCCGAGTCGGGAGACACCCCTCTCCGGTTCGCTCCCGACTACAGCGTCCAGGAGATCCAGCGGATCGCGCGCACCGAGTCGGTGGTTCACCTGACCGACGTTGTCCAGCGCCGGACGAGCATCGCCTTCACCGGGGGTGCGTCGATGGGCCTCCTGACGGAACTGGCCGGCATCCTTGCTCCCGTGCTGTCCTGGACCGAAGAGGAGACGCTGCGGCAGATCACGACCGCGGCCAGTGTTCTCCGCACGGAGCACGGCGTCGCCCTCGCGACCGACGAGTCGATTTCGAGCCGGTAACAGCGACGGCGGAACCCGTGGAATAACCGTCCGTATTCTCACCTCGTGCCCTTGTCTCGCCCCGTACTTCGTCTGTACGTTTCACTGTGAATCGAAAAACACCCCTATCCGGGGGCATTCGGCTCGGAGCTAAACAAGGAGGTCAACGTGGACATCACATTAGGACAGGTCTTTCTCTCGGAGGTCGTCGGAACGGCGCTCCTCATCCTTCTCGGTGGCGGAGTCGTCGCCAACGTTGTGCTGTCGAAGACGAAGGGGTTCAACGGCGGCTGGCTGCTGATCAACTTCGGTTGGGGCTTCGCCGTCTTCATCGGTGTGCTCGCCGCTTACCTCTCGGGTGCCCACCTGAATCCGGCGGTGACTGTCGGTCTGGCTGCCGCGGGGACGGAGGAATTCGTGCCGGGGATTCCTGTCGACTTCGTGTCGGTTCTGACCTACTTCGGTGGGCAGATGCTCGGTGCCTTCCTCGGAGCGGTTCTCGTGTTTCTCACCTATAAGCAGCACTTCGACGAGTCGGATGACCCGGCTGCAAAGCTCGCTGTTTTCTCGACAGGCCCCGCCATCCGCGGCTACGTGTGGAACACCATCACCGAGGTCGTCGGCACGTTTGTGCTCGTGTTCGCCGTGATCTCGTTCAGTCGACAGGGTGAGACGCCGGGGCTCGCTGCTCTCGGCGCGCTGCCCGTTGCTATCGTGGTTGTTGCCATCGGTATTTCGCTCGGTGGGCCAACCGGATACGCCATCAACCCAGCCCGTGACCTCGCCCCCCGGATTGCACACGCCGTCCTGCCGATCAAGGGCAAGGGCACAAGCGACTGGAGCTACGCCTGGGTGCCGGTCGTCGGTCCGCTTCTCGGTGGGGCGATCGCCGGCTGGTCATCGCTCGTTTTGCTTCCGGTGATCTAGCCGGGCCCCCAGCACGGCGGAGCTCGCACCGCCGTGCTGCACACATCTGTTCACTACGAAGACACGACACATACAAGGGAGTACGACATGGCGGATTACATCATCGCAATCGACCAGGGAACCACGAGCACCAGGGCGATCATCTTCGACAAGTCAGGATCGATCATCTCGACGGGTCAGCTCGAGCACGAGCAGATCTTCCCGAAGGCCGGTTGGGTGGAGCACGACCCAACAGAAATCTGGAACAACACGCGTGAGGTGATCGGTCAGGCGCTCTCGAAGGCCAACCTCACCAGGCACGACATCGCATCCGTCGGCATCACCAACCAGCGTGAGACCGCCGTCGTCTGGGACAAGACCACGGGAAAGCCCGTTTACAACGCGATTGTCTGGCAGGACACGCGCACCCAGCCGATCGTCGACCGGCTCGCGGCTGACGGGGGAGTCGAGCGGTTCAAGCCGACCGTTGGCCTCCCGCTCGCCACCTACTTCTCGGGAACGAAGATCGTCTGGATCCTCGAGAACGTTGAGGGTGCACGTGAGAAGGCGGATGCCGGCGACCTGCTGTTCGGGACGACCGACAGCTGGGTGCTCTGGAACCTGACCGGCGGAACCGATGGCGGCGTTCACGTCACCGACGTGACCAACGCGTCGAGGACCCTGTTCATGGACCTCGAGACGCTGCAGTGGGACGACGAGATCCTCGCGGCGTTCGACGTGCCGCGGTCGATGCTCCCCGAGATCAAGTCCTCGAGCGAGATCTATGGGCACGCCCACAGCCACAGCCTCCTCCGCGAGACGCCGATCTCCGGCATCCTGGGCGACCAGCAGGCAGCGACGTTCGGCCAGGCCGCGTTCGACACTGGCGAGTCCAAGAACACCTACGGCACCGGTAACTTCCTCATCTTCAACACCGGCGAGGAAATCGTGCACTCGAAGAACGGGCTGCTCACGACGCTGGGCTACAAACTCGGCGACGCGAAACCGCACTACGCGCTCGAGGGATCGATCGCCGTGACCGGGTCGCTCATCCAGTGGCTGCGCGACAACCTCGGTCTTATCAACTCGGCGCCCGAGGTCGAAACGCTCGCGACGACGGTCGACGACAACGGTGGCGTGTACATCGTGCCCGCGTTCTCCGGACTGTTCGCGCCGTACTGGCGCCCCGAGGCGCGCGGCGTGATCGTTGGCCTCACCCGGTTCGTCAACAAGGGTCACATCGCTCGGGCAGCGCTCGAAGCAACGGCTTTCCAGACCCGTGAGGTCCTGGACGCGGTCAACGCTGACTCCGGTGTGGACCTGAGCGAGCTTAAGGTCGACGGTGGCATGGTCCAGAACGACGCACTGATGCAGTTCCAGGCCGACATCCTGAACGTTCCCGTCGTCCGACCGGTGGTCGCTGAGACCACCGCGCTCGGTGCGGCATACGCCGCCGGCCTCGCCGTCGGCTTCTGGGACAGCCTCGACGACCTGCGTGGAAACTGGCAGGAAGACAAGCGCTGGGAGCCGAAGATGGACGCCGAGGAGCGCGACCGGACGCTCCGTCTGTGGAAGAAGGCAGTGACGAAGTCGTTTGACTGGGTGGACGAAGACGTCCAGTAGTTCACGGTCGAACGGGCCCGTCCTCTCCGGAGGGCGGGCCCGTTTTCGTTGGAACCACCGGCGTGCCCCGGTCCTGTCGGCTGACTCGGCGAGTTGCTCTCACGGGACCCGCCCGGGAAGGCGATCTCATCGGTGACCGGTCGGTACGGTACGACGCGCAAGAACGAAACACAACGCGATCGAAGCAGCGACGAGCACGCCAGCCATCAGCCAGAGACCGGCACCCGTGCCGAACGCATCGGTCAGGCCGAAGACGGCAAGCGGCCCGATGGCTGCTCCCACGTCGCCAGCGGTGCGAGTGATTCCGATCACCGCCCCCGCTTGAGCAGGGCTGTACGTCTCGCCCGTCACCACGCCAGGCACAATGTTCGACACGCTTGTGACGACGCTGTAGAGAACAATTGCGATGCCAAAACCGACAGGCTCGTTCACAACGGGAAGCACGAGGAGGACGATGGACGCGCCAATCGCCGACGCGAGGACGACGCTATATCTTCGACCGGCATCAACAGCGCGCCCGATCGGCCCGAGCACGATGAGGCTCACGACCGTTCCAGCGGCGAGGGCAACACCGAGGCTGATCGGGGTCATTCCGCCCGTGTCATAGGCGAGGACGGGTATCAGTCCCTGTTCGCCAGCGAATCGGGCGAAGAACGCCGCGAAGGAGATTCCTGCGAGGGCCACGAGGAGTCCGACGTCGATGGCGGGACCGACGCGACCCGACGACGAACGGAGGGAACCGTGCTGTTGATCCCAGAAGAGTGTCGCAGGGCGAAGCGCATCCCACAGGACAACGAGTACGACCGGAATCGCAGCCGCGATGAACGCACCGTGAATGCCAGAAACGGTGAGTGCGATACCGCCGAGAAGTGCCCCGACAGCCGCTGAACCCATCTGTACGACGGTCGCTGTCGCCATGGTGCGTCCCCGCCGCTCGGGCGGGGCGCCAGTCACGAGAACGGCGAATCCGATGGTGACTGCAGCCCCGCCCAACGCGCCGGCCACTATCCGTGCAGCAATCAACAGCGCGGCATCCCCGATAAAGCCCGTCAGAGCGGTCAGGATCGCGAGGGCGATGAGAACACTCCGCAAATATCGACGGGGGTGCCACCACCGCAGCGCGATGCCAGCCGGAATGTTCGCGATCACGCGGCCGACAGCAAAAGCCGCGATGATGGGGCCGAGTACGGCGACTCCAAGACCGAAACGCTCCACGTAGACGGGGAGAACCGGCACGATGGCGCCCCACGTCATTTGAGCCGCACCGATGAGTGCGCAGATGAGCACGGTTTGCTCGCGCTGACCGGAAACCCGGCTTAGATTCATGCGCGCAGGTTCGCGCGAAGGGTCGAGCCCGCATAACGGGGGGCGAGCGCGCCACGTCGGCGGAGTTCGGGCACAACGAGTTCTGCGATGTCGGCGAAACCCGAAGGCATCGCGAGCGGGGTCGTGAACATGTATCCACCGCGACTTCCGGTAGCTGCGAAGTTCTCCTCGACAGCGTCAGCGATTTCAGATGGTGTGCCGCACAACGTATGGTCCAGCCCGGATGCGCTGCGCCACGCGTGCTCAAAGAACTCCGTCTTGCTGACCGAATGTTCAGCTCCGAACTCGGCAACGAGCATTCCCACAAACCCCGCTGGCGATGCTCCACTTGCGACGATGAGCTCCTGAAGTTCGCCTAAGACAATCGTGGGTGGCAGGGAGGAGAAGTCGAAGCCCGAGTTGTGCGAGACGTAGGCGCCCACCGCCTCGTCGCTCCAAAAACTCAGCATTTCGTCCCGCCTGGTCATAGCCTCTTGCGGTGTCCTGCCGACGATCACCTGTGTTGCCCAGAGGATTCCCACCTCGGCAGGGTCTCGTCCTTCCGTGCGTAGCGCAGCATCCAGCGCCTCACGATGACGTTGTTGTCCCTGAAGAGAACCGCCGAATCCGAAGATTACGTCGGCGAATTTTGCCGACGTTGCAATTCCCTGCGGCGAGCTCCCCGCTTGAACGAGGACCGGTGAGACCTGGGGGCTTGGTACCGAACTGAGTGGTCCCTTGACAGTGAAGTGCGTGCCGCGGTGATCGATAGCGTGCACCTTGGACGGATCCGCAAATCGGCCGGTCTCGCGATCCATCACAATCGCGTCGGGCTCCACCGATCGCCAGAGAGCCTGGCAGACATCGATGAACTCTTCCATGCGCTCGTACCGTTCAGCGTGTCCCCGTAACTCATCCATGCCGTAGTTCGCGGCGTCAGCGAGCCGCGTCGAAGCGACGACGTTGAACGCCAGCCGACCACCTGTGACGTGGTCCAGAGAGTTGAGGAGGCGGGCGACATAGAACGGATGCATGAACGTGGAGGAGTAGGTGAGCCCGAAACCGATGTTGTCGGTAACCGCAGCCATCGCCGCGATGAACGGACTCATGTCCTGGCGGGGCCACTGAATTCCCCATTCCACCGCTGCATCGATGGACCCGCGCCAGGTGTCGGGGATACCGCTGCCGTCGCCGAAGAACAGCATGTCGACGCCTGCACGTTCGGCCGTGATGGCCAGTTCCTGAAACATCCGAACGTCCGGGAATTCCCGTCCGACCCATGATCCAGCACGGGCCCAGCGACCTTCGGTGTGGGTGAAAGAAAGGTCGAAGGCAATGTGCATGCCGCTCATCGTGTTTCTCGATTCTCGCGCCAGATGTGCTCAATCTCTTCCGCTGACGTCACGGCAGCGACGTGCGTAGACAATTGCTCCAGGGCGTTTTTGTGCATCTGACGGTCGTAGGCGGCGGAGGCGTCGGCCGCGACGAGGACAGGCCAGTCGAGTTGGAATGCGTCCTCGGCGGTGGCTGAAACGCAACAATCTGTGGTGAGGCCGACCACAGTAAGCCAGGTAACCCCGCTCTCACGCAACGTCCGCTCGAGGTCCGTGCCAAGAAAGCCGCTATACCCTCGCTTCGTGACACGTGTTTCGCCGTCGGCAGGAATCACACGAAACCACTCAGCCCCCGCAGTCCCGATCACGCATGGCTCGGACTCCGAGGGATGGTTGCGCTTACCGAAACGTAACCACGAACTTGAACGCCACGGGCGATCCGGGTCGCTCGCCAGCTCGACCCAGATCACGGGAACCCCGAGACGGCGGGCGGACGCGACGAGATCAATCGTCCGCGTGACGGCTGCGTCGATCTCGGCGAGGTCCTCCTCGCCGAGATCGAAGTCACGGAGATGATCCGGGTCTCCGAAGGAGCGCTGTACATCCACAACGATGAGCGCCGGCCGTTCCTCGCTGCCGGAGAGCACAGACAGTCGGCGTTGCTCGAGAGTGCTCATGCGGCCAGCTCGTTCGGAGTGCGCAGCAGAGGGAGTACGTACGTGCCGAACGCGGGCATATCCTCCATGTAGTCGGGGAAGATGAGCATGAGTCCGTCGAGCTGTGCGCCGTCAACGACCTCACGAATGTGCTTCGCGACGGTTTCCGCGGAGCCAGCTACGTAAGGCGTTTGAAATGCCTCGGTGCCCTTCGCGCCTTCCGCCCACGCCATCGCCCGTTCCTGATCCCATCCCCACGCCTGACGCATGTTCGCAACGGCCACGCGGTCGAGCCCGTCGGCGTAGAGCTGCACTCGCTCCTGTGCGGCCTCATCGGTCTCGGCAAGCACGACCGTGAGCATGGCGTACGCGTTGCACGAACGAGCTTTTGACTGAGCGCGCTTATGCACGTCAACGGCCAGTTCTCGCATCTGCTCGATAGTGGGGACGTCGAGGAAGGCACCGTCGGCATAAGTGGCCTGGAACTCTCGGCCGCGTTCTGACCGCCCGGCGGAAATGATTGTCGGACGTGTGGCTGGATGTGGACGCGATTCACACGCCGTCAGTGTGAAGAACTCGCCATCAAGGTCGACGCTGTCTTCGGTCCAGAGCCGGGTTACGGCCTGAGTCCACTCCTCGGTCATGCTGTATCTCTGTTCGTGAGTCATGTCCTCGTCCCACACCCCCATCTGCTGGAACTCGGCGGCATAGGCTCCATTGACGATGTTCATTCCGGCACGGCCGTGTGAGATCTGTTGCAGCGTTGTGAACACCTTTGCGGCGAAGGCCGGATGCACCAGGTTGGCGTGGACGGTAGCCCAAACCTTGACCCGTGTGGTGGCTTCAGCGAGCGCCGCCATCATTGTCATGGATTCGATCGACTCACCCCAGTGGTCGGTGCTGCCGCCGAACCCGCGCCACTTCGCCTGAGCCATGATGAAGTCGAGTCCCATGTCTTCGGCCATCACCGCGGCGCGTTTGTTGTAGTCGTAGTCGGCGGGTGGGTATGGGGCGGTGTCGGAAACGAGCCAGCCGCCAGCGGCGACGGGGAGGAACACTCCGTACTCGGTGTTTGTCATTGTTTTCCTGTCTGTGATGTCGAAGGTGAGTGAGCGGGCTTGATCAGCCAGGAACGAATCCGGGAGACGCGACCGTCTGGGAAGAAAATTCTCGAATTATGGAGCGGGCCAAATGAGTGACGCATCCTCGTAGAGCGAGTCGATGAAACGTGTGTCGAAGAGCGCGGCTGCGTCTTCGGCAGACAGATCCTCCGAGAACATGTTGTAACCCGCGAGCATGGTCCGGAGAGATTCAACGTTGGCCAAATCGATTGCCCCGCGGTTTACTCCGTCAACTTCGCTTTCCTCGACAATCTCGAGCTCGGTTTCCCAGACCTTGAGGTTGTGTTCAGCGTCGTAACCTTCGCCACTGAGGTCTGATGCGAATGAGACGCACTCTTCCCCGTTCTTGCCGCAGTAGTCCAGCGCTTTCAACGCACCCCGGAGGAAGTCCTCGACCACGGTGGGGTGCTTCTTGGCAAAATCGGGGTTTACCGCGAGCGCACCGAGCGACGACGGAACTCCGAAGTCAAACGGCCGCCAAACGGTAACTTCATTGCCGGCAACCTCAAGCAGATTCGGTTCGTTGGAGAGGAAGCCCGTGAGTGAGTCAACTTGTTTTCGCGGGAGGATCGTGGGGTCGTAGCCGACAGTGACCTGCTGCATGCTGGCGACATCTGCTCCCGCGTCGTCGAGCATCGCTTGTACCGCAGCGGGCAGGACGCCCTTGTGGCCCAGGGTTGAGCCGTCCAGGTCGGTCAGATCGTCGATGTCGGGGTTGGTCATAAGGACTTCAAGGCCGACGTTCGAATAGGAAGAGATTCCGATCATCTCGATTCCGTTGTCAGCTGCGAGCAGGACGTCCTGCTGGCTCACCGCCGTGAACTGAACCGTGTTTGCCGCGATCAGCTGAGAATTCTGGCCTGTGTCCCCGGTGCCTGGTTGGATTTTGACGTCAAGACAGAGGGCGTCGAAGTAGCCAAGTTCTTCTGCCGCGAGGATTTCGAGGATGGATACGGATGCCTGGTACTGGTATCCGGTGAGGTATCCGACCGTGCCAGCCGCCTCGTTTTGCGCGCACCGCTCGGCGGAGATCGCGGATCCCACTTTTTCCTTGCCGGACGCGCCGCCCGCGTCAGCGGTGCTGCACGCGCTCAAACCGGTGAGAAGGGCAGCGACGCCCACACTCGCGGTGACGATGTGATGGAAACGTTTTTTCATCTGGTTCTCCTGGTGGTGTGGCGGATCCGGGCAGGGGGTATCTCGGAAAGGGAGGTATGAGAGGAAGAGCAGGACTGGCGCGGCGTCGAATCGCTAATCGACGTCGCCGATTCGCGAGTCGTGCCAGTGCAGGGCTTTGCGTTCAACGGCCGTCACGATCGCCAGGAGTGCGGAACCCAAAACGGCGAGAACGAATATGGACGCGTACACGACAGGAAGCCGGTTGTTTGAGCTCGCTGTTGAGATCACAGTTCCGAGACCCTCCGCCGACCCGGGAGCAGCCATTTCGGCAACGACCGCTCCCACGATGGACAGCGGAAACACGATCTTGAGCGCAGCGAACAGGTATGGCGTCGCACTCGGGATTCGAACGTGCCACAGCATCTCGGCGCGCGAGGCCTTGATCGTTGTGTAGAACTGCAGGACAGGGCCAGGAATCGAGCGCAGGCCAATGGAAACGTTGATCAGAATGGGGAAGAAGCAGCAGATCGCCGTGACGATGAGTTTCGGTTCCGGTCCGAATCCGAACGCGACGACCAGTACCGGGGCGATAGCGACGAGTGGGGTGACGTTCATCACCACGGCAAGGGGCATGATCGCTCGGCGGATAACCGCGACCTCGCTCATGAGGATCGCAAGCACGAAGGATCCCGCGAAAGCGATCGCAAGTCCGAGAATTGCCTCCTGGAGGGTGACCCATGCATTCAGGACGTAGAACTGCGGGTTGCCGGTGAGCGTCGCGAAGACGGAATCGAGTGGCGGAAGCAAATAGGGCATGGTTGCTGCTCCCACGAGCCACAAACCCGCCAAGGCTGCGAGCATTATCAGCACGGGGAGAGACCGGCTGGGCCGCAGGAACTTCAGGTGCGATTTCGGGTGGCGAGGATTCAACCGCGAGAAGGTTGGCGCGGCTCCGCGGGTTGCGAGGACCGCCGGTGCCACCTGTGCCTCTGCTGTCGTCATGCGGACACCCTCTCAGCACTCGTTGCGGGTTCCTGCCAGGCATTTTGAAGACTCTCCCGGATCAGGTCTTCGTACCGGTGGAAAGCCGGCGTTTTGATGAGAGCAGAACTCCTCGGACGAGGGAGATCGATGTCGATGACGTCGACGATGCGACCCGGTCGCGGTGCCATCACGATGACCATGTCCGAAAGCCGCACAGCCTCGGTGACGGAGTGCGTCACGAACACGACGGTCGACTGCATTTCGTCCCAGAGATCGAGCAGCTGCTCCTGAAGCGCCTCCCGCGTGAACTCATCCAACGCTGAAAATGGCTCATCCATTAACATCACGTCTGGCCTCAGCCCAAACGCACGCACAATGGCTGTCCGCTGTTGCATACCACCGGAAAGCTCTGCCGGGAGTTTGTGCATCGCCTCCCCTAGTCCTGCGGCGCGGAGCAGCTCACGCATATACGGCTCCGCCCCGATCCCGCTTCCCATTTCGAGACCACGTGCCGCCGCTGGCCGCTTCTTCTCGCCCGACCGATTGATCTTGTGCGGCAGCATGACGTTGTGAAGAACATTGAGCCACGGGAGAAGAGCGGGTGCCTGGGGAACCAGACCAACCATCTTGGCCGAGCAGGCAAGCTCGGGCGTGACACCGTAAACGCTGACCTCGCCACCATCGGGTACCTCGAGTCCGGCGATGAGTCGAAGGAGGGTGGACTTGCCGCATCCGCTTGGGCCAATGATGCTCACAAATCGGCCGGGCATGATGTCGAGATCAACGTTGTCGAGGGCGATCATTGAGGATTCGCCGCTGCCGTAGATGCGGCGCGCTTTCTCAAGACGAATGGCAGGCACGGACGAATGGTCGATCATCACATCAACTTTCTGAAGGTGCGGTTTTGGTAAACGAGCGGCGTGCGTGCGTGGTGAACAACGTCGTCAACCGCAATAAGCAGCATCAGGTGGTCTCCGGCGGTGAGCCGACTCTCAACGCGGCCGACTATCGACGCCATGGAGCCTGAGAT
The DNA here is from genome assembly GCF_059445325.1 of Mycetocola sp. Y791. Lineage (NCBI taxonomy): Bacteria > Bacillati > Actinomycetota > Actinomycetes > Micrococcales > Microbacteriaceae > Mycetocola > Mycetocola sp. Y791. The sequence goes on from NZ_JCAIUC010000001.1 coordinate 608,278, forward strand.
GACGGGCACGTGCGGATGTGACGGTTCCAGCTCGACACCGGTGAATTTGTCTTCGTGTTTGCGGGCGAAGTGCAGAGCGAGGTCTGCCTGGTCGTGCGCCAGCACGTTGACGACAACCAGATCGGTCGCCTCAAACGCGGGATAACAATCCGCGGTGTCCGCCAGAAATACAGCGACGAGTGGCGGTTCTGACGACACCGACGTGAAGCTGTTGGCGGTAAACCCATAATCGCGTCCGCCGTGACGGGTCGTAATCAGTGTGACGGAGGTGGCCATGTTGCCGAGCGCTGGGCGAAGCGCGGCGAGCGCGTCGGGGCTCATGCGAGGGTCCTGTGGACGTTCAGACCCGCGAGACGCCCGGACCGATCAGCGATGCACGAATGCCCGCTCACCTCCGGTCCGCTGGACACGGCTAAGGGGTTTTGGGCCCGGACGAATATCGACGACATGGTGCCTCCACGAACTCAGGGAATAGGTTCAACCGTGGAGAGCGTGCGAGGCGAATCGATACCGATGTGCCGCGCGGAGGTCCATCAGAATTTAAGCTAGGTGGCCGCTGTTACCGAGAGCGTCACTTTTCGTTTCGGGTTCGTAAACTCGTCGGCGAACAACGTCCGGAGTTTTTCATCGTCTCCGTAGACGAGCACCTCGATACCCAGATCCGCCGCGGCAAGCGTCGCCCATCCCGCCTTCGCGAACGCCTGGGCCACCGTCTCGGTCACGCACAGTACCGCGTGCGAGCCGGGAACAACCGCGCGCTTCAGCCACGCCAGCTTGAACATGTCCGCGTTGACCTTGTTGCGGTGTGCAGACTTGAACACGCCACTGTTCGTCACAAGTTGCACGAGCGTCGTGCACTGCTCGTCGGCGCCGTCCACCTCGAGGCGTGTCGCCTGATCGACAGCGATCGAGCATGGCTCGAGGGGAACGCCAAGTCGCTCACCGAGGGCGTTGAGCATTCGCCACTCGGTTGCCCCCTCGGCGAATCGGTGCAGAACACGTGCCCCTTGCCACTGTCGAGCTTCCATAGCCGTGATGGTAAAAGGACCGCGTTTCGGCGATGTTTCTGGGATATGTATGCGTCGTGTCCGTCGGTGTGCGGCAACTCCGCGGAGCGGCTACAGCTCGTCGAGCGACCCGATGATGCGCACCCCGGCGGCAGCTGCCGCTTCCCGGGCCGCAGCGATCGCACTGGTTCCCACCGGCGTCCCGTGCCCGAGCGCCCCGGCGACAACGTTCTCGCCGAACCGGTTGAGCCACACGCCGGTGAGTCCGGCATGAGCGGCGCCGATGGCATCCGTTTCCAGGCGGTCCCCAACGTACGCGGCGTCCGATGGCGCGACACCGAACAGGCGGCATGCCTCGTGGAAGATCCGCGGGTCAGGTTTCGCGAATCCCACGGCGCCCGACGCGATGACGTGTTCGAACCGGTCGGCGAGGCCGGTGCGGTCGAGCTTGACCTGCTGGTGGTCCGGTTCACCATTGGTGATGACGCCGACGCGGGTTCCGGCATCCGCCAACCGATCGAGGCAGGGGAGCGCGTCGTCGAACAGTCGCCAGCTCATCCGGTAGCTGTCGAAGTAGGTGTCGAACCAGGTATCGGCCTCGGCGTCGCCGAGTGAGACGCCGTGCGCGGCTGCAAAGTCCCGGGCACGCGCGCGGCGCTGGCCGACGAAGGTCAGCTCCCCGGAGAGGTAGCGGTGATAGTGCTGCTCCTCGAGCGAGTGCCAGAGAGTCACGGCGGCGTCGCGGTCGTTGACCTCGAGATGCCCGGGAACGAGATCGACGTGGCGCAGGATGCCACGGGAGACAGCACCGCGATGGTCGAGCAGCGTGTCATCGAGGTCGAACAGAACGACGGAAGGAGCGCTCACCGTGAGAGGACCTCTGCTGGCCAGCCCGCCGCGGGGCCCGGCCTGTCGGAGACGGTGAGCTCAGCGCGGTGGCTCGGCGCAAACTCACCGAACCGGGCGACCTCGGCACGACTGACGCCGGTGTACCGGAACCCGACCTTGCGGGCGACGAGCGCCGACGCAGGGTTGCCGATGAGCGCTTCCCAGACGATGGTGGTCTTCGGCCGGGCGCTGTCAGCGAACCACTCACTCTCGAACGCCCAGTCGCAGACCGCGGCGACGGCCTCGGGCATGTAGCCCTGGCCGCGCCACGGCGCGCCGAGCCAGAACCCGATCATGGCCTGGGAGTCGTTCCAGTCGCGCAGGGACACCACGCCAAGGATCGTCGGCTCGTTCCGGCGGCGGAGGGCCCAGGTCAGCTCCTTGCCGCTCGTCCAGCCCGGCTGGACCACCCTGGTCAGGAAGTTCTCCGCGTCGCGCAACCGGTACGGCTGCGGCACCGTCGTGAAGTCCTGGATGAGATCATCCTGACAGTACGCAAAGATGAACGGGACGTCTGCCTTCGCCGGCTCGTCGAGGATCAGCCGGTCGGTTTCGATGCGCACAACGTCCATGGAGTCAGCCTACCGGCGAGCTTTGTGTCGACGACGGCCTGCGTTGATCGGAGGCTACGAGCGCGGCAGCAACCCGACGCGCTCGTATGCGGCCGCGAGTGTCTTCTCGGCGACCTCGTTGGCCTTCGCGGCGTTCTGGGCGAGTAGCCGGTCGAGCTCGGCCGGGTCGTCGAGCAGTTCCAGTGTGCGGGTGCGCACCGGCTCGAAGACGGCGTTCACGGCGTCGACGACGCCCTTCTTGAGGTCGCCGTACCCCCGTCCGGCGTACTCGTCCACTATCGCGTCGATGGTCCAGCCCGACATCGCCGCGAAGATTGTGAGCAGGTTGGACACACCAGGCTTGGCCTCGCGGTCGAACCGGATCGACGCTTCGTCGTCGGTTACCGCGCGCATGATCTTCTTCTGGTTCACCTTGGGGTCGTCGAGAAGCTTGATCAATCCAGCCTCGCTCTCGGCCGACTTCGACATCTTCGACTCCGGGTGCTGCAGGTCGTAGATCTTCGCCGTTTCCTTGAGGATGATCGGCTCAGGCATCGTGAAGGTATCGCCAAACCGGCTGTTGAATCGCCCGGCCAGGTCGCGGGTCAGCTCGAGGTGCTGCCGCTGGTCTTCTCCGACGGGCACCACGTTGGTCTGGTACAGCAGGATGTCGGCCGCCATGAGCACCGGGTAGGTGAACAGGCCCACCGTGGTCGAGTCGGCACCGAAGCGCGCCGACTTGTCCTTGAACTGCGTCATCCGCCCGGCCTCGCCGAAGCCGGTGATGTTGTTGAGCACCCACGACAGCTGCGCGTGCGCCGGCACGTGCGACTGCACATACAGCGTGCTCTTCGACGGGTCGATTCCCGCCGCGATGTACTGCGCGGCCGTCGACCTGGTGCGGGCCCGCAGCTCGTCGGGGTTCGGCGAGCTGGTCAGCGCGTGCAGGTCGACGACGCAGTAGTAGGCGTCATACTCGGCTTGCAGCGCAACCCACTGCTGCAGCGCCCCCACGAAATTGCCGAGGTGAAGTGAGTCGTTCGACGGCTGCATTCCGGAGAACAGTACGGGCTTGGTCATGAGGGTCCTTTGGTAGCTGTGCCCGGTGTGGGCGAAAGTTTTCTTCGGTAGAACGGATGCCGCGGGGCGCTCGAATCGATCGGCTCACGATATCGCGCCGCCTGCGCTGCGAGAGGCTGTCAGATCGCGTAGTCAACAACGACGGGGGCGTGATCGCTCCATCGCTCGGCGTGGCTGGCCGCCCGGTCGACCCGGTAGTCCTTCACCGTTGCGGCGAGCTCGGGAGTGGCGACGTGGTAGTCGAGTCGCCAACCGGTGTCGGTGTCGAACGCGCGCCCGCGCTGCGACCACCAGGTGTATGGTCCTTCCACCTCACCGGCCCAGGTGCGGCCGACGTCGACCCAGCCGAGTCCCGGACCGGTTGTTCCGTCGACGCACTCGACCTCTTCGCCGCGCTGGCCGAAGAACCTGTCGAAGTACGCACGCTCCTTCGGGAGGAAACCGGCGTTCTTCCGGTTGCCCTTCCAGTTCTTGATGTCGAGTTCACGGTGCCCGACGTTAAGGTCGCCGAGCACGACCGCATATTTCGAGTGTGCAGCAATCTCGGGAAGGCGCGCGGTCATGGCATCCAGGAACTTGTACTTCTCCACCTGCTTCGGTGTGTTGTCCTCGCCGGAGTGAACGTAGGTGGACACCACTGTGATGATCTGGTCGCCGACCTCGTAGTCGGCTTCGAGCCAGCGGCCCGCGCTGTCGAAGTCTTCGGCACCGAACTCGACCCGGTGAATGTGTGCCTTGGCGCGGCTCACAATGGCGACACCGGCACGTCCTTTGGCCGTCGCCGGGTCGTGCAGGATGTCCCACTCCGAGCCGAGCAGGTTTTCGAGGTCACTCGTCGCTGCCCGGACCTCCTGAAGAGCGAGGATGTCGATGTTCGAGGCGTCGAGCCAGTCGCCCATTCCCTTGCGGAACGCCGCTCGTACTCCGTTTGTGTTGACCGAGGCAATGCGAAGCGGGGAGGAAGTTGACATTCCTCCAGTTTAGATCAGGGCGGTGGCACGCCCCTGAGCGGCCGCGGAGACTTGCAGAGGTGGGCGCCCCGCGTCAAGGGAATACCATATTGGGCGGGTGAAGGGGCAGAATGGTGCGACAGGCGCGCTCCGAGGGCTGAGGGGTACCCGGCCTGTACTGTTTTGAGACGGTTTGAGGGACGAAGTGACGACACTGCAGCGCACACGCATACGACCGGACTACCGCTATGCCATGACGAACCAGGGCCAGCCGTGGATCTACATCGCCGGGGACTCGATACTCGTGGCCATTCGCACTCCGTCGGAGCCGGCTGTGGTCGAGGCCCTCTGGGCCCTGGTCCACGGCGGTTCTGCGACGTTCGATCAAGTGACAGCCACAGTGCCGAACACGCGCGACGGAGCGCCTGCGTCCTTCGTCGTCGTCGAGCGCGCCGACGAGGGCGACAGCGGGTCAGCGCTCACCCTGCTCGTCCACGGCGATGGTGTGCTCGACCTGCGGGTGAATGAAGAGTGGCAGCGCATCGCCCCTCCGGCCGGTCAGGCCTGGTTGCGTGACTCGGTCACCGGTGTCTCGGCGTTCGCCACTGGCGCGCTCTCCCCGGGTTCCGGTTCCCCCGCCGGCGGAGTGTCGTTCCCGCTCGGGGCCGGAGTCATCGTCGCCAACCGGATCGACTGGTCAGCTGTCGCAGCGCCGACGGATGACGCGGTTCCCGCCCCGAGTTCAGCTCAGACCGAGACGACCGCGACACCGGCGGGCGCCCAGGCCCCTGATGCTTCAGCAGTCCCTGCGCCAGTTGCTCCGGCGTCGGCAGCCGCGCCAGGCGCATCATCGGTTACGCCAGCGGATGTTTCTCTCGCAGCGGCGGCGGGGCTCCCGCCCGTTCCACCATCCCCGTCAGCGCCCCCGGCCGACACGCCGTCCCTGACGCACCGTCCCGCTGCCGCCAGGCAATATTCGCCGGCCGAGACCGACACCATCATCCGCCCGCCGGTTCAGCGAGTGAAGGCGCAGGACGATCCCCAGATGCGCCACGACGGCCAGACGGTGCTTCGCCGCGACATCGCACCGCCGATCGAGGACGAGACGGTGCTGCGCGAAGCCCCGCTCGTGCCGGATGACCCCAAAACCCTCCTGTACGGTTTCCGCATCAACGGTGGCCAGGCGTACCCGCTGGACGCGGTGCACTACTTCGGCAGAAACCCACGGCAGCCCCGCATCCCGCTCCCGGACCCGTCACGCCTCGTTCCCGTTGTCTCTGCGTCGAAGTCGGTGTCTGCGACGCACCTCGAGATCAAGCAGATCGGCGACTCCATCGTCGCCACCGACCTCAAATCGACCAATGGTACGTCGGTGATCGCACCGCAGAGCCACTGGCAGCGCTTGCGCGCCGGGGAGAGCGTCGTCGTTATCCCAGGCACGTTTATCGACATCGGCGACGGCAACGTCATCGAAATACTGCCCCCCTGGCCGGGGGTATAGAAGTTTTGGTTTCTCCCTAGAATGGGAGAGAGGCCGAGGGGATTGCGGTAGTTGTTTTCCTTGTGCCCGTGAGCCGTCCTCTCGACGCGCAATTTCCAGATTGGGAGGACCATTTGCGCCGCTTGCCATCACTGCCTCCCGCTCTCCCGGGTTTCTCCTTTGTGCGGATTCTCGGTTCAGGTGGCTTCGCCGATGTCTTCCTGTACGAACAGGACAGCCCGCGCCGACAGGTCGCCGTCAAGGTGATGCTCTCCGAGTACGTCAACGTGGAAGTGCGCCGGATGTTTCAGGCGGAGGCAGACCTGATGGCGCAGCTGAGCCCTCATCCGGCGATCCTCACCGTCTATCAGTCGGGGGTCGCCTCAGACGGTCGGCCATACCTGGTGATGGAACTGTGCTCGGCGACGATCGGCGAGACATACCGTGATGACCCCCTGTCGGTCTCGGAAGCCCTTCGCATCGGCATCAAGATCGCCAGCGCCGTCGAGACGGCGCACCAGGCGGGTGTGCTGCACCGCGACATCAAGCCGGCCAACATTCTCATGACCGCCTACGGCAACCCCGTGCTCAGCGACTTCGGGATCGCCGGAACCCTCGGCGAGTCGGTGATCGACGACACAGTCGGAATGAGTATCCCCTGGTCAGCGCCGGAAGTGCTGCACAGTGAGACGAACGGGACGATCGCGAGCGAGGTGTTTTCACTCGCAGCGACGACGTACTCGTTGCTCGCCGGCCGGGCGCCGTTCGAGACCCCGCGACAGGACAACTCCTCGGCGTCGTTGATCTCCCGTGCGAGCAAGGGCAAGCCAGAGCCTCTCGGCCGCACAGACGTTCCGGACAAGCTCGAGCGCGTCCTGGCCCGCAGCATGTCGCGGCGTCCTGAGCAGCGTCCGCAGTCCGCCATGGAGTTCATTCGCGAGCTGCAGGGCGTTGAAGCCGAACTCGGCTTCGCCCAAACCCAGCCAGATGTCGCCGTTCACGCCTGGGCGCAGGCCGCCGTGGTGGACAACGCCGACAGCACCCGCGTCCACTCGATCCGCACGGTGGATCCCGGCAGACGGCGCCGTCGCACGGCCGAAGACGCCTTCCAGAGCCCCGGCGCCACCCGCGGCGCGGCCAGGGACTCCCGGTCAACGCCCGTCGCTGACCGAAGCTCGGGGGGCCAGGCGCCGCTCACGCACGGCCCCGCTTTTGTGACCGCCATCGTTATCTGCAGTGTCCTCGTTGTGCTCCTCGCCGTGACCACGGTCTTCGTCCTGATCAGGACCGCGGCATCCGACGCCATCCCGACGGTCGCTAATGTGGCCGCAGACCTTCGCGGGTCAATCGTGGTGTTCAGCTGGCCAGACCCGGGAATCGGAGACAGGGACTCCTTCCAGATCCGCATGCCGGACGGCGCGGCATCCATCCAGAAATCCACCGAATTCACCGTGGACGCCGAGCCGGGCGAACGTGCGTGCATCACGGTGCGGGTGATGCGGGACGGTGCTCTCGGTCCGTCGAGCAGCGAGAAGTGCGTCGACGTGCCGACTGGATCCGGCTGATGATCAGGGCCTGGATTCGCAAGCGCCGGTCGCTCATCGCGACGTTGACGAGTGGCACCGTAATCTGTGCCCTCATTGCGACGGCTGCGGTGATCTCTGACGGATACCGGGCACAACAACTCGATCTGGGCGACGGCGCGGTCTGGGTGGTCAACCAGGAGCGACAGGCCATCGGCCGCGCCAACACCCAGGTTTTTGAGCTGAACACAGCGGTCCGCGCAACCTCGACGCAGATCGAGGTGCTGCAGTCCGGAGAGACAGTGCTCCTCGTCGACAGGGTGCGCAGCTCGTTCGACATCATCGATCCGACGACCTCCGAGGTCACCGAGAGCGTCCCTCTGCCGCCGGGCGATACCGAGGTTGCGCTCGGCACCGAGCGGTTGGTGGTCGAGTCCGGCGGCGACATCTGGTTCGTCCCGCTCGTCGACCTCGCGACCTTCGATGCTGAGTCAGCACCGGCACTCTCTCTCGGGGCGGATGCCGTCACGTCGGTCAATGCGGACGGGGACCTGTTCGTCTTCGCGCCGGAAACCAGCAGCGTCTATCGGGTGCCGGCGGACTCCGACGCGGCCACCGACGTCACCGAGGTTCCCGAGCCGACCGGTGGCGTGCAGCTGAGCTCCGTCGGCCCGGATTTTGTTCTGCTCGACGAGGCAGAGTCGAGCATCAGCTTCGATGGTCGAATCGTGCAGCTTCCGGATGCGACAGGTGCCAGGCTGCAGCATCCGTCCACGTCGGGTGACCGCGTCCTGGTCGGACTCGACGGTGGCATCGTCGCGGTTCCGCGTGGTTCCGACGATGTAGCCGTGCTGAGAGACGGGGCGGCGGGGGCAGCGACCCGGCCGATCATCGCCGGGGACTGCGCGTACGGCGCGTGGTCGGACGGGTCGGTATTCACCGAGTGTGACGGCAGCGCAGACACCGCGCAGATCGACGGGCTCTCCGCGGCCGCGAACCTCGTCTTCCAGCCCAATGGTGCGCACGTGCTCCTCAACGACGTCGTCGGCGGAAATTCCTGGGCGGTTCAGGCGGGCAACCGGGTGATCGACAACTGGGACGATCTCGTCGCCCTCGACGATGACGAGCTCACGGTCGAGGACAACAACGAAGACACGCCCCCCGAATACGACGAGACGCAACAGCCGCCGACGGCCGTCGCCGACGACTTCGGCGCGCGGCCAGGGAGGACATCGCCGCTGCTCGTTCTCCTGAACGACTTCGACCCCAACGGTGACGTGCTGATGATCGACTCCGTCACATCGCTCCCGGAGAGCGCCGGGCGGGTCGATATCGTCAACAACTCCCAGCAGTTGCAGGTCACGCTCACGGTGGGCGCGACAGGCACCCACCAGTTCGACTACACCATCTCAGACGGCAGGGGCGGAACCGCGACGGCCACTGTCACAGTTGCGGTTCGCCAACCGACGGAGAATGCAGCGCCGGCCCAGTTGAGGACGACCAAGGCGTCGGTTGCGAGCGGGGCCCGGCTGTCGCTCGCCGTCCTCGGCGACTGGGTCGACCCTGACGGTGACCCGTTCTACCTGACCCAGGCGAGTGTTGCTGCTCCCGACCTCGTCCAGCACACGCCAGACGGCACAGTGATCTTCACCGACGCAGGCCTCGGCGGCACGCTCAAGGAGATTGGCCTTGTCGTGTCAGACGGCTCACTCGACGGCACCGGCACCCTCGCGGTCACCGTGGCACCGGCGGGAAGCGTCCCCATCATCGCTGAATCGTTCCCCGTCATCGCACTCGCGGGTCGCGAGGTCGAGGTCGCGCCGCTCGTGCACGCCCGCGGCGGCTCCGGTCCGCTCCGGCTCGCCAACGTGCCGGCGAAGGACGGCGCGACGATCACCCCCGACTACGACAGCGGGACTTTTCGGTTCACCAGCACCGAGACGCGCACCCACCACATCGACTTCTCGGTCACGGACGGGACCGTGACAGCAACAGGGGTCGTCCGGATCCAGGTGATTGCCCCGCCCGACGCCGGGGCGAAGCCGGTCACTGTTCCACACACGGTGTTCGTCCGCGAGCAGAGCAGCGAGACCGTCGATGTGCTCGCCGGTGACTTCGACCCCGCCGGTGGCGTCCTGGTCCTGACCGGGGTGTCGAATATCGCGCCGCTCTCCGGCGTTCGGGTGGAGATCCTCGAACAGCGGATGCTGCGCATCACCCTGACCGCGCCGCTCGAGGCTCCGCTCTCGTTCAACTACAGCGTGTCGAACGGTGTTGCCGTTGCCGATGGCACGGTCACCGTGGTGGAGATCCCCAACCCGGTCAAGCGGCAACCGCCAGTGGCCTTTCCCGATACCGTTTCCGTGCGCGTCGGCGATGCCATTGATGTTCCTGTTCTCGCGAATGACACTCACCCTGAGGGCGACCCGCTGACGCTTGCGGCCGAGCTCGCGAGCCCGTTGCCCGAGCGCGGTGGGCTGCTCTTCACCGCGGGAAACATGTTGAGGTACCTCGCGCCGCAGACGCCGGGAAACTACACGGCGGTCTATCGGACGACGGCACCCGACGGGCAATGGTCGGACGCGCAGGTCACGTTTACCGTGCGCGAAGCCGACCTCGTCTCGAACGCGGCACCCGTGCCCAAGACGGTCGTCGCCCGGGTGTTCTCGGGCGAACGCGTCCGCATTACCGTCCCGCTCACCGGGATAGACCCGGACGGGGACTCCGTTCAGCTCATCGGGCAGAGCTCGAACCCGGGCAAGGGAGCCGTCGTCGGCGCCGGAAATGACTGGTTCGACTACGAGGCGGGGGCATACTCGGCGGGGACCGACAGCTTCGAGTACACGGTCGTCGACGCTCTCGGAAAACAGGCGACGGGACTCGTGCGAATCGGGATCAGCGCCAAGCTCGATGGCTCCCGTGTGCCGGTCGCCACGCCTGATGAGGTGCTCACCCGACCGGGATCGACTGTTGCCGTTCGCGTGCTGGCGAACGACTCAGATCCCGACGGCGGCGCGTTGACCGTGATCGGTGTCGAGCCGACGGGAGAGGGCGCGACCGCGGCCATCGACGGCGACGTGGTTCGCGTGACCGTTCCGAAGGGGGAGGGACGGTACGGCTTCATCTATGAGATCGAGAATGAGGGCGGCAACACTTCGAGTAACTTCCTCACCGTGGTCGCCCGTGACGATGCCCCACTCGCGCGCCCCATCGCATCCGACGTCGTCCTTACCATCGACGACATCCGCAATCGGGTGGTCATCGATGTCAACGTCCTGAAGAACGTCTTCTGGGCGGACGGACCGGCCTCGGAGCTCGACGTTTCAGTTCCGACGGGGTTCAGCGAGCTCGCCTCGGTGACGCCGTCCAAGCGGGTGCGGGTGACGCTCAGCACCGAGTCGCAAATAGTGCCGTTCCGGGTGAGTAACCCCGATGATCCCTCGGTTGGTGCCCTGGCGTTCATCTGGGTGCCAGGGCTCGATGCCGCCCTGCCGCAGCTGCGGCCTGGAATCAAACCGATCAGTGTGGTCAGCGGAGAGCCCGTCGTTATTGCGCTCAACGACTATGTCATCGCGGCCGCAGGGAAGACGGTGCGGCTGACGGATGCCGCCAGGGTGCGGGCGACGAACTCCGATGGTTCTGACCTCGTCGTCGACGCGTCAACACTTCGATACACGAGCACCGAGCTGTATTTCGGGCCGGCGTCGATCTCGTTCGAGGTCACGGACGGCGAGAGCGCGAGCGATCCGAACGGCAAGGTCGCAACGCTCGTTCTTCCGATCGAGGTGGCGTCCCGCGATAACCAGCCGCCCGTCTTCACCGGGGGTTCGATCGATTTCGAGCCGAGCCAGGTGAAGACCATTGACCTGGTCAAGCTCACGACGTATCCGTACGCGGATGATGTGGACGAACTGGAATACCGGGTGCTTGACCCTCGTCCGTCCGGGTTCACTGTGTCGATCCGGGGGCAGGAGCTCACGGTGACCGCTGCAGCCGACATCGAGCGCGGCGCATCGCCGAGCATTCTCATCGGTGTCCGCGACGCGGTGAATGACGGGGTGGCCGGTCGCATCCAGCTTGCGGTCGTGCCGTCGACGCGGCCGCTCGCTGTGCCGGCCGCCGACACGGTGATCGCCCAGCGGGGCACGTCGACACCGGTCGACGTGCTCGCCAACGACAGCGCAACCAACCCGTTCCCCGGCTCACCGCTCCGCGTGGTCGCGGTTCGCGGCCTGGATGGAGGAAACCTCCCCGCCGGGGTCAGCGTCGTGCCGAGCGCAGACAACTCCCGGTTGACGGTCACCGTCGCACAGGATGCCGCGGCCATCGATACCTCACTCCAGTACCAGGTTGCTGATGCCACTGGCGACCCGGCGCGGTACACGTGGGGCGCGGTACGAATCTCGGTCCAGGACCGCCCTGACCCTGTGTCCAACCTGCGTGTGACCGGATTCGGCGATCGGAAAATCTCGCTGAACTGGACACCGGGCGCGGCCAACAACTCACCCCTCTCCGGCTTCGACGTCGAGTTGTTCAGGGCGGGAACCCAGACCTCGCTCGGTGTCACGACCTGCGCATCCACGTCCTGCGAGGTCCCTACAGCGGGCAACGGCAGGGCGAACGCGGTTCGCGTTGAGGTCAGCGCACGCAACGCGAGGGGCGAGTCAGACCCGGTCCGATTTGGCGAACCGGTCTGGTCCGACGTCATCCCCGCCGCTCCGACCGGCCTGTCGGCCACGCCGCTCGACGGGGCCCTGCTGCTGAGCTGGAACGCGGTTCCGCGGCCGGGGCAGGGCAGCGATGTGCGGAACTATCAGGTGACCGTCGGGGGAGTATCCCGTGGTGAGATCAGCGCGTCCTCGTGCTCATCGACGTGCTCCACGCGTATCGGCGGCCTCAGCAATGGATCGAGCGTCGAGTTCTCGGTGTCCGCCCGCAACGACGCGATTCCGGCGCTCACCACCTGGAATGCCGCTTCGGACTCGGCAAAGCCTTTCGGTGCTCCTCGCGGCGGCGCAATCGCCGTATCGAGTGACGCCGCGAGTGCCAGCGCGACGGTCAGCTGGAGCGAGTTCGACGGAAACGGGGACCCGATCGGTGGATACTTCGTCGGGCGGTTGAGTTCCGGCTCAGCACCGTCCGACGCCTGCACGGTGTCATCGCCGCCGCCGGGGCAAGTGTCCGCACCCACAACAGGTGGCGCCATCGAGGACGTCGTTGCCGTCTCGCCAGGTACGTTCAGCCACACTTTCGACAACCTGACCAACGAAGGTTCGGGTTACTCGTTCGTGGTCTGGGGATACAACAGGGCCGGGTGTGCGGCGACCGAGGTGAAAACCGACATTGTCCGGCCGCTGCCCGGCGCCGTTTCTGTGACCGGGACCATGCGGTTCACCGACCCCTCTGAGACCGAACGCGATTATGCCGTCACGTCTGTCGCGCCAGCCGGTTTCACCTACGAGATCAGCATTCCCGGCAGCGGCAACTGGGAGGCGTTCAGCGGAAGCGGCTACCCGCGCCAGCTCCTCGGACTCGGCTTCGGCCAGCCCGTGTCGTTCGAGATCCGTGCGTGCAACACCTGGGGCAACCAGGCCTGCGGGCCGGTATCGCTGGACACGGCGCCGGAGCCATCGATCAGCCTGACTCCGTCAGCGCTGTCATACGATGCGACCCTCGCTACGTGGAGCTGGGCAGCCGATCCTGATAACGGTTCACTTCCTGTTTCGTATTCGTGCGGGGCAGTGAACGACGCGACAATCACGGGGACCCGGACCGGGAACACTTGTGTCCTGAGCGCCCATCCCGCCGATAGCCAGGTGTGGATAGACGTCGTTGTAAAGGTTGACGAGGTCGACTACAAGAAATCCTTCTTCAGGCCATGATGGAGTCGACGGAATACCGCGTGAACCGCGGCATCACGAAAGGCACAACCCAGATGACAATGACATCCGAGCAGGCCACCTGGTTTGCGGGCGTGTGCGACCAGCTCGTCGAGAACGTCGAGCAGGTGCTCCTCGGCAAGAATCACGTGATCCGGCTGTCCTTCGTCGTGCTTCTCAGCCGCGGGCACCTCCTGCTCGAGGACGTGCCAGGCACGGGAAAGACCTCCATGGCCCGCGCCATGGCCGAGAGCATCGCCGGTGTCGCCAGCCGTGTGCAGTTCACGCCGGACCTCCTGCCGGGTGACATCACCGGTGTCAGCATCTACGACCAGCGCAGCGGGAGCTTTGACTTTCACCGCGGCCCCATCTTTGCGAACATCGTGCTGGCCGACGAGATCAACCGCGCAAGCCCCAAGACCCAGTCAGCGCTGCTCGAGGTCATGGAGGAGGGGCACGTCACAGTTGACGGGATCACCCACCCCGTCGGCACCCCGTTCATGGTCATCGCGACGCAGAACCCGGTCGAGCAGGCCGGCACCTACCGCCTGCCGGAAGCGCAACTCGACAGGTTCATGATGAAGACGTCGATCGGCTACCCGGACCACCAGTCCACGATCCGGATTCTCGAGGGCTCAGACCAATCGGAAGCGGTGGAGTTGACTCCGGTTGTTCCGGCGTCGACCATCGCCGAGATGACCCGACTCGCCACAACAGTGCACGTCGACGCGTCACTCCACGACTACGTCGCGAGGATCGTTGAGGGCACGCGGCAGGCCGCAGAGGTGCGGCTCGGGGCGAGCGTGCGCGGGGCGCTGTCCCTGGTGCGTGCATCGAAAACGCTCGCTGCGGCATCCGGCCGGTCATTTGTCATCCCCGACGACGTCAAGTCGCTGGCGGACACGGTGCTCGCGCACAGGCTCATTCTCGACGCCGAAGCGGAGTTCGACGGGGTGAATCCGTCGAACGTGATAGCCCAGGTCCTCATCGATACCCCACCACCGCGCGACGCGGCTGCGGCCTAGGACCGCGGCGTGGCCGGTCCGGGCGGCGTCAGGGTGGTGACGGCCGCACAGAAGAAGATCCAACCATCGCGATCGGTGTCGGCCGTCGCACCGGCACAACCGGACGTTCACAACGCGAGGATGCGACTCGTCGGCTCGAGAGAAGGAGTGCTGGCCGAAGGCGTGGTCGGTGCGGTTCGGTTCGGTCGGGCTGCCCGCACTGTGTTCGCCCGTTGGATCGGCGTGACGGACGTTGTCACCCCGCTGGGCTGGGCGGTCATCACGAGCGTCGTGCTCGCGTTTCTCACCGGCTACGGCCTGGGCTGGCAGGAACTCGTCGCCGGCGCGTGGGCAGGTGCTGTTGTGCTCGCGGTCGCGGCTCTCTTCCTCATCGGCCGGATGAGCCATGAGGCCGCGCTGACGCTGCCCGTCAGCCGGATCACCGCGGGCGAGCGGGCGGCGGTGCAGGTCGAAGTCCACAACCCGTCGCGACGGCTGCTGCCGGGTGTCCGGCTCGAGGTGCCTGTCGGCGAGGAAATCGCCGCGTTTCAGATCCCGGTGCTCGGCCAGGGAAGCACGTTCGAGGACGTGTTCACGGTGCCAGGCATTCACCGCGGCGTGATCCCCGTCGGCCCGGTCCGGGTCGTCCGGACCGATCCGCTCGGACTGGTCAGGCGCGAAAAGCAGTGGGACGAGAAGATCGACCTGTTCGTACACCCCAGGACCATCCCGGTACCGAGTCTCAGCACCGGGTTCGTGCGCGACCTTGAGGGCAACCCCACGCGCGACCTCACCGCGACAGACGTCTCTTTTCACGCCATCCGTGAGTACATGCCGGGCGACGAGCGCAGGTCGATTCACTGGAAGAGCACCGCGAAAACCGGACAGTTCATGGTGCGGCAGTTCGAAGAGACGCGCCGAAGCCATCTCATGGTGGCGCTGAGTCTCGCCGAGAGCGACTACTCCGGCGAGGATGATTTCGAGATGGCCGTGAGTGTCGCCGGTTCCCTCGGGGTGCGCGCCATCCGTGACGCCAGAACGGTCTCGGTCGTCGCGAGCGAGTCGACCCCCGAGTTCGCGCGGCGCAAGCTGTTCGCGATGAAGACTCTCGCCGCAATCAGCCCGTCGCGGCTGCTCGACGATCTCAGCAGGGTAGAACCGGGAGCTACAGCCCTGGACGTCTCCGACCTCGCCAGGGTCGCCGCAGACTCGATCGCGGGCATTTCGCTCGCGTTCCTCGTCTGCGGTTCCGCGGTGACTCCGGCGACGCTTCGACAGGCGTCTCGGCACTTCCCCGCGGGCGTCGAGGTCATCGCCGTTGTCTGCGACCCCGAGATCGTGCCAAGTTTCCGGACCGCCGGTGAGTTGTCTGTCCTGACCATCGGGTTCCTCGAGGACCTCCAGCAGGCGATGGCGAGAACCACGGCGTGACAAGTCTCAGCAAGGCCACCAGGAGCGTGCTGTGGAACACCGCGTTCACCGTCCTCGCCGTCGCCGCGGCCTCGGCACTGTGGTGGCCGATTTACCAGGTGACGCGGTTCCTGCTCGTCGCGGTCGTCGCGACAGCCCTCGGCGTCGCGATCGTCCTCATCGCCCGGAGGTTGCGGCTGCCTGGCTTCGCCGTCGTTCTCATCAGCGTGCTCGTGTACCTGCTCGTCGGGGTCCCGCTCGCCCTCCCCGATGAGACACTCTTCGGCGTTCTGCCGACCTGGCACGGGCTGGTCGACCTCGTTGTCGGCACGGGGCGGAGCTGGAAACAACTGGTCACGATCCTGCTTCCGGTCGGGGCGTACCAGGGACTGCTCATTCCGCCGCTCGTCAGCATCCTGGCCGTGACAGTGATCACGCTGTCGATCGCCGTGAGGACCAGCCGGCCCGCATTCGCCGTTGCCTTGCCCCTGCTCCTCGGCGTGCTCGGCATCGTGTTCGGCGGGGAGATCGGCTGGGAGTCCGTGCCGCTCGGACTCACGGTGGCGGTCATCACGCTGGTCTGGCTGGTCTGGATCGGCCGGCAGTCGCCGGGCAAGGGGGATCAGACGGATGCTGTCGCGGCTGTTCGCACGTCGTCACGGGAGCGTCGCCGCGCCGCCATCGTGAGCGGGGTGAGCGCTGCGGTGATCATCGCCCTCGCAGCGTGCGGCGGCGCCGTCATGGCATCCGTTCTTCCACCGGCAGCGGAACGCCAGGTGGTTCGCTCGCACATCGAGCAACCATTCGATCCACGCGCATACCCGAGCCCGCTCTCCGCTTTCCGGAGCTTCCACCAGCCCGACACCGCCGGGATGGAAATGCTCACGGTTGCCGGCCTTCCCGAGGGCGGCCGCTTGCGGATGGCGACGCTCGACACATACGACGGCGTCGTCTTCTCGGCGGGGACGGAGGACGTGACGGCAGGCTCTGGGACGTTTGTCCGGGTGCCGTATCGCCTCGACCAGCAGGCAAGCGGCCGGATCGTCACCCTCGATGTGACGATAGCCGGTTACTCCTCGATCTGGGTGCCGGGTGCTGGACACCTCAGGCAGATCGACTTCGACGGACCACGCGCTGCGGGGCTGGCCAATTCATTCTTCTACAACGACATCACGGGAAGCTCAGCAGTGGTCGGCGGATTCGCGCCAGCGGACAGCTACCAGCTGGAATCCGTTGTCGCCCAGGCCCCATCCCCGACCGAACTCGTCAGGATCCGCCCGGGTGCAGCGGGCACCGGAAGCGCCATCGAGCTGCCCCGCGCCATGACCGAGCGGCTGGACGCGTACACCGCGGGGATTTCGGGCGCAGGGGCCAAGCTCGTCGCGATGATCGAGGGAATCAAGAGCGACGGATACATCAGCCACGGCGTCGGCGAGAACGAGCCGACGAGCCTGTCCGGGCACGGCATCGACCGCATCACCACGCTCTTCACCGAGCGACCGATGGTCGGTGATGAGGAGCAGTACTCGGTCGCCGCCGCCCTCATGGCCCGCCAGCTCGGGTTCCCGGCCCGCGTGGTCGTCGGGTTCCAGCCCTCGGTCCGGCAGGACGCGACGGTGACAGTGTCGGGCGATGACATCAGCGCGTGGATCGAGGTGCAGTCGAGTGACGGTACCTGGCTGACGGTCGACACCACCCCGCCGGTCAGGGAGATCCCGGAAAAGGAGCCGGATGAGCCGACCACTGTGTCCCGGCCGCAGTCCGTCGTTCAGCCACCCGTCGAGGAACGCGACGCCGACACCGAGCAGATTCCCGCCGAGGACAGCCTCGACGAGGAGGACGAACCGCTTGACCCACTGCTCGCGGCTCTCCTTGTGGCGGCACAGATCATCGGCGTTCTCCTTCTCGTTGCCGCTGTGATCGCCGCGCCGTTTCTCACGGTGATCGCGGCAAAGGTGAGGCGGCGCGCGCTCCGGCGCTCCCGCCGCACACCGTCGGAACGCATTCGCGCCGGCTGGCAGGAGTTTCAGGACACCGCTGTTGACTACGGCGTCGAACCGCCGCCGTCGGCGACCCGGCGGGAGGTGGCGGCGGCGACAGGAAGCAAGCGGGCCGTCGCCCTGGCATCCGTCGCAGACCGCGCGACGTTCTCCGTTCAGAAGCCGAGCGACGAGGATGCCGATCTGGTGTGGACGGCCGTCGACGATCTGCGACGCTCATTCGGTCGGGCCCGCACGCGCCGCGAACGCCTCAGGGCGGCGACCTCCCTGCGCTCATTCAGGATCAGGCCCCGCCGTTCGGCACCGTAGCCGGGAGCCCGGGCGAGGTAGGGTCGGATGCACCGGAGAAAGGTGCAACATGTTGCTGCGCGGCACTGGAGTCGGCCGGGGTATTGCGATTGGACCCGTCGTCCGAATGCCGGACCCGCTGTCCGAGCCCGATGAGAAGAGGCGGACGACCGACGCCGACAGTGAGTATTCGCGGGCGCTGGCCGCGCTGACAACCGTCGCTGCAGACCTCACGGATCGTGCCGGACGGGCGGGCGGCGAAGCCGAGGGAGTGATTCACGCACAGGCGATGATGACCCAGGACCCCGCGCTCCTCGATGACGTACGATCCAGGATCGATGCCGGCTCCACCGCGGAACGGGCGGTCTTCGAGGCGTTCCACAGCGTCAGGCAATTGCTGCTGTCGATGGGAGGCAGCCCGGCAGACCGCGCCGTCGATGTCGCCGATGTCTCCCAGCGTGTCATCGCACAGCTTCGAGGTGTCGCGCCGCCCGGTGTTCCCAGTGTCGACTACCCGTTCGTTCTCCTCGCCAGGGACCTCGCACCGTCAGACGCTGCGATGCTCGACATCGGGCAGGTGCTCGGACTCATCACGCTCGGGGGAGGGCCAACGTCGCACACCGCGATTCTCGCGAGGTCGAAGGGGATCGTCGCCGTCGTCGGTGTTGCGGATGCCGCTGGGATCGACGACGGGGCGACGGTGCTCCTCGACGCGGGGGAGGGAACCGTCACAGTGGCGCCGACCGCGGAGGAGATCGCCGCGTCACGTGAACGGCTCCTGGCGCGACGGGTTGCCGTCCCGGTCGGACCTGGCACCCTCGCCGATGGCACCGGAATCGAACTGCTTGCCAACATTGGCAGCCCGGACGAGGCGGAAGCCGCTCTCCAGCAGGGCGCCGAGGGGATCGGGCTGTTCCGCACCGAGTTCCTGTTCTTCGGCGCGCGCACCGCGCCGACAGTGGCTGAACAGCAGGCTGTCTACCGGCGGCTGTTCGCGGCGTGCGAGGGCAAACGGGTGGTCGTACGAACCCTCGACGCCGGCAGCGACAAACCGCTGTCCTTTCTCGGAACGGGCGCTGAAGAGAACCCGGCACTCGGGGTCCGCGGCATCCGTGCCCTTCGCGCGCATGAAACCGTGCTCCGCGACCAGCTCCTTGCCCTGGCCGCCGCAGACGCCGAAACCGATGCCGATGTCTGGGTGATGGCGCCGATGGTGGCGGATGCCGATGAGACCGGTTACTTCGTCGCCCTCGCGCGCTCCCTCGGCATCCGTGTTGCCGGCGTGATGGCAGAGGTGCCCTCGTGCGCGCTCATGGCGGGGCAGGTGCTCGGGATCGCCGATTTCGTGTCGATCGGCACCAACGACCTCACCCAGTACACACTCGCCGCTGATCGGAGGCTTGCCGCTGTTGCCGGATACTCGGACCCGTGGCACCCGGCGGTCCTTCGCCTGGTGAAGATGCTCGGAGATGCGGGGACCCAGTCAGGCCGCCCGGTGGGGGTCTGCGGGGAAGCGGCGGCAGATCCGATGCTCGCCGTTGTCCTCGTCGGGCTCGGAGTCTCCAGCCTGTCGATGGCGCCGTCGGCACTCGACGCGGTGCGCACCCAGTTGCGGCAGCACACGCTCGAGCATGCCAGGGCGCTCGCGGTTGCCGCGCTCGGCGCGTCGACGGGCGCTGAAGCCCGGGCACGCGTCCGCGACTGACGTCGGGCGGACGGGAGAGAGAGAATCCGGGTGCGATCGATATACTCGCCGCATGCGGATCCGCCCCGTAGATCTCGTCGACGTCCTGGTCTATCTCGTGGTGCTGGGAACGTTCATCCAGCTGTTTCCCGACGTCATATCCGAAACGTTCCTGTTGGCGTTCCTGACGGCGGTCCTCCTGAAAGTCGTCCTTGAGGTCGTGCTGAGGGCGAAGAAGAAAATCGCCGCGCGGATCCGGTCGGCTGACACTCTTCGGGTTCGAGTCGTCAGCGCGATCACCCTGTTGCTCGTGCTGCCGGGGAGCAAGTTCGTGGTGCTTGAACTGGTTGCCCTGGTTTTCGGCGACGCCGTCCGTCTCGGCGGCTTCTTTCAAGTGACCGCACTGATCATCGTTCTCATGCTCGCCAGAGGCGGCGTGCGATGGGTGCTCAGCCGGACCGACGAGAGCGCATCAGCCTAACCGGCATCGGGCTCAACGGGGCATCGGGACGCGGCAACGACGAAACCCCCGCTCACAAGAGCGAGGGTTTCGAGGAGTGTGTCGAGCGTTACGCCTTGCCGCGCATGATCGCCTGCTTGACCTCTGCGATCGCCTGCGTGACCTGGATGCCGCGGGGGCAGGCATCCGTGCAGTTGAAGGTGGTGCGGCAACGCCAGACACCTTCTTTGTCGTTGAGGATGTCGAGGCGAACCTTGGCGGCGTCATCCCGGGAATCGAAGATGAACCGGTGCGCGTTCACGATCGCTGCCGGGCCGAAGTACTGGCCATCGGTCCAGAAGATCGGGCAGGACGAGGTGCACGCTGCGCAGAGAATGCACTTGGTCGTGTCGTCGAAGCGAGCGCGGTCGGCGACGGACTGGATCCGCTCCTTGCCTGCACCCGGCTTCGAGGACGGGATCAGGAACGGCTGGACCTCGCGGAACGACTCGAAGAACGGGTCCATGTCGACGATGAGGTCCTTCTCGAGCGGAAGTCCCTTGATCGCTTCGACGTAGATCGGCTTCGAAATGTCGAGGTCCTTGATCAGCGTCTTGCACGCCAGGCGGTTACGGCCGTTGATTCGCATGGCATCCGAACCGCAAATACCGTGTGCACAGGAGCGGCGGAAGGTCAGTGACCCGTCCTGTTCCCACTTGATCTTGTGCAGCGCATCGAGGATGCGGTCGGTCGAGAACATTTCGACGTCATAGTCGACCCACCTGGGCTCGTCGTCAATCTCCGGGTCGAACCGGCGAACGATGAGGGTGACGATGAACGGCTTCAGGGCGTCGTCCACCGGTGCCGGAGCGTCAAGAGTGGCTGTTGACATGTCTAGTACTTCCTCTCCATCGGCTGGTAGCGGGTCATCACGACGGGCTTCCAGTCCAGGCGGATGTGGTCGGCGGCATCCGAAGAGTGCGGGTCGCCGGTCAGGTACGCCATCGTGTGTTTCATGTAGTTCTCGTCGTCGCGGTCGGGGAAGTCGTCGCGCATGTGGCCGCCACGGCTCTCCTTGCGGTTGCGGGCGGAGTAGACGACGACCTCGGCGAGGTCGAGCAGGAAGCCGAGCTCGATGGCCTCGAGCAGGTCGGTGTTGTACCTGCGACCCTTGTCCTGGACGCCGACGTTCATGTACCGATCGCGAAGGTGCTGAATCGTGTCGGTGACCTCAGAGAGCGACTCGTCGGTGCGGAAGACCTGCGCCTTCATGTCCATCTGTTCCTGGAGCTCCTTGCGGAGCACCGAGATGCGCTCGGTTCCCGGGTTGCTGCGCATGCCCTCGATCATCTCGCGCACAAAGGCGGCGGGATCCTCGGGCAGCGGCAGGAACTCGGCGGTCTGCACGTACTGGACAGCGTTGTTTCCGGCTCGCTTGCCGAAAACGTTGATGTCGAGCAGGGAGTTGGTGCCGAGCCGGTTCGAGCCGTGCACCGAGACGCAGGCGCATTCGCCGGCCGCGTAGAGGCCGGGAACGACGGTCGTGTTGTCGCGGAGCACCTCTGCGTTGTTGTTGGTCGGGATCCCGCCCATCGCGTAGTGCGCCGTCGGCATCACAGGCACCGGCTCGGTGACCGGGTCGACGCCGAGGTAAGTGCGCGCGAACTCGGTGATGTCGGGGAGTTTGGTCTCGAGGACCTCGGCGCCGAGGTGGGTGCAGTCGAGGTAGACGTAGTCCTTGTTCGGACCGGCACCGCGGCCTTCAGCCACTTCCTTGACCATGCAGCGCGCGACGATGTCGCGGGGAGCGAGGTCCTTGATGGTCGGGGCGTAACGTTCCATGAACCGCTCGCCGCTCGCATTGCGGAGGATGGCTCCCTCGCCGCGGGCGCCCTCGGTGAGGAGGATGCCGAGACCGGCGAGCCCGGTCGGGTGGAACTGGAAGAACTCCATGTCTTCGAGCGGGAGCTTCTTGCGCCAGATGATTCCGACGCCGTCGCCCGTGAGGGTGTGCGCGTTCGAGGTCGTCTTGAAGATCTTGCCGAATCCACCGGTGGCGAAGATCGTCGCCTTCGAGTGGAACACGTGCAGGTCACCTGTCGACAGTTCGTAAGCGACGACACCTGCGGGCTGTTCGACTCCGTCGACCTCGCTCATGATGACGTCGAGCACGTAGAACTCGTTGAAGAAGTTGATGCCGAGGCGAACGCAGTTCTGGAACAGCGTCTGGAGGATCATGTGGCCGGTGCGGTCGGCGGCGTAGCAGGCTCGGCGGACGGGAGCCTTGCCGTGGTCACGGGTGTGGCCACCGAACCGACGCTGGTCGATCTTGCCCTCTGGCGTCCGGTTGAAGGGGAGGCCCATGTTTTCCAGATCGATGACCGCGTCGATGGCTTCCTTCGCGAGGATCTCAGCAGCGTCCTGGTCGACGAGGTAGTCGCCACCCTTGACCGTGTCGAAGGTGTGCCACTCCCAGCTGTCTTCCTCGACGTTGGCGAGGGCCGCAGCCATGCCGCCCTGAGCCGCGCCGGTGTGCGAGCGTGTCGGGTACAGCTTGGAAATCACAGCGGTCTTCGCGCCGGGGCCGGCCTCGATCGCCGCCCGCATGCCGGCGCCGCCGGCGCCAACGATGACGATGTCGAACTGGTGGTAGTGAACTCCATCGATGATGGTGGAGTCGCTTGGGTCCTGAGTCACAGATGCATCCAAAATGTTCAGTTGTTCGTTACGCGGCGCAGAACGAGGGGAGGAGATCGGCGGGCTGGCCGACGGGGCACGGGTCGAAGGTGAAGACCACGAGGGTTCCGAGGAGGATGAGGATGGCGACGGCGGCGAAGATCGCGCCCTTGAGGATGCCGCGTGTCATCTTTCCGCGAGCGTAGTCGTTCACGATGGTCCGCATGCCGTTACCGCCGTGGATGAGCGCGAGCCAGAGCATCGCGACGTCCCACCACTGCCAGAACGGGTCGGCCCATTTACCGCCGACGAACGCGAAGTCGATTGCCTTGACGCCGTCGCCGACGATGAGGTTCATGAACAGGTGGCCGAAAATGAGGACGACCAGGATCACGCCGGAGGCGCGCATGTAGATCCAGCCCCACTTTTCCCAGTTGACTCCCTTTTTGCGGGCGGGACGTACCGGGGTGCGGGGAGCTTCGATTGTTTGCGACATGAGGTTCTCCCCTTTCTAGTGGCTGAAGACGTTGATGAGGTGGCGGGGCACGAAACCGAGCATCGTGATGACCCAGAGCGCGATGACCACGTAGAACATCACCTTCTGGTACCTCGAGCCCTTCTGCCAGAAGTCGATGAGCACGATGCGCAGACCGTTGAAAGCGTGGAACACGATCGCGCCGACGAGTGCGACCTCGCCGAGGCCCATGATCGGCGTCTGGTAGGTGCCGATGACCGCGTTGTACGCCTCGGGCGACACGCGAACGAGCGCGGTATCGAGGACGTGGACGAGGAGGAAGAAGAAGATCGCCACACCGGTGATCCGGTGCAGAACCCACGACCACATGCCTTCCCTGCCTCGGTACAGGGTTCCTGCCGGGCGTCGGGAGGTGGTCGTGCTCAATGGTGGTGTTCTTTTTTCAGTCTGCACTGACACGAACGGCCCTCCCTGATCGAAGCCAAGAAACCACCGACTTCGGCGGTCGTGCGTCACAACGGCGCGTTCTGACAGTCTACGTTCACCGTCGCCGGTTCGCCGGTTAGGCGAACCTAAGTGTCTCGACATCAAGACAAAAGGGAGGAGTCAGGGGCTCCTTCAGCCGCTCACGATAATGTGGGCCTCATGACCAGTCCTCTCGAGCGCTTCTACAGCGTTATTCCCGCCGGCGGTATCGGCTCCAGGCTCTGGCCGCTTTCCCGTGCAGACGCGCCCAAATTCCTTCACGACCTCACGGGGTCGGGCAGCACGCTGCTGCGAGCCACCTGGGACCGGCTCGCACCGCTCTCCGGTGAGCAGCGCATCATGGTTGTCACCGGTCGGTCGCACCGCGCGGCTGTCGAATCCCAGCTTCCCAATCTCACAGACCACAACGTTGTCCTCGAGAGCGACCCGCGTGACTCGACGGCGGCGGTCGGTCTCGCAGCCGCGATTCTCATGAAGCGTGAGCCCGATGTGATCATCGGTTCGTTCGCGGCTGACCACGTCATCCGTGGTGACCGCCTTTTCCGTTCCGCCGTCACTCAGGCGGTTGCGACCGCCGACGCGGGATACATCACCGCGATCGGCATCCAGCCGACCGAAGCCGCCATCGGATTCGGTTACATCCACAGCGGAGGCACCCTCGATGTTGTCGGAGCCGATTCTGCGCTTCTTGTCGACTCATTCGTGGAGAAGCCCAATCTGGCCACGGCGAAGAAGTACCTTGCCGGCGGCGCGCACCTCTGGAATGCGGGTATGTTCATCAGCCGCGCCGATGTGCTCCTCGAGGAGCTTGCGCGCAACAGGCCCTTGCTTCACGCCGGACTGATGGAGCTTGCCGCGGTCTGGGACAACCCCGCCCTCCGTGGCCCCGCCGTCGACCAGATCTGGCCGAACCTCGAGAAGATCGCCATCGACTATTCGATCGCCGAGCCGGCGGCGCTGGCTGGCCGTCTCGCCGTGGTTCCCGGTCACTTCGACTGGGACGACGTTGGAGACTTCGCTTCGCTCGCCAAGCTCAACTCCGGCGGCCGCAAGACCGACCTCGCGATCCTCGGCGAAAGCGCACGCATCCTCTCCGACTCGTCCAGCGGGATCGTCGTGAGCCAGACCACCAGGATCATCAGCCTGATCGGCGTCAAGGACATCGTCGTCGTTGACACCCCCGACGCACTGCTCGTCACCACGAGCGCAAACGCGCAACGGGTGAAGAGCGTTGTCGACGCCCTCAAGCTGTCGGGCCGCGACGACGTCCTCTAGGGCTCTGTCGCGGTGACGTCGTTGCCGAGCGCGCTGAGCGCCCGGTCCGCCGCGCCCCCGAGGCCGAGGTCGACCGCGAGCTGCCTCGCTGCAGCCAGTTTTTCAATCGGCAGTGGGGTAATGCTCGCCTCGGGGACCTCCAGGTCGAGGGTGCGGACGACGCCGACGACGGTTGGCGCAACTTTCAGGTAATCGGCGGCGGCGAGAATTTTTGCCCTGACCGACTCGGACATCCCGTCATTGGGTTCAGCGCTTGCCGCGATAATCGCGTCGAGATCGCCGAAGGTCCCGATCAGGCCGGCTGCGGTCTTGTCGCCGACGCCGGCGACGCCCGGCAATCCGTCAGAGGGATCACCACGAAGGGCGGCGAAGTCGGCGTACTGGGAGGCCTCAACCCCGTACTTACCCCGAACAACGCTCTCGGTGACGACCTCGAGCTTGCTCATTCCGCGCGCGGTATAAATCACACGGATGCCCCTGGCGTCGTCCACAAGCTGGAACAGGTCCCTGTCTCCAGTGACCACGTCGACGGGGCCGGTTGCCTGGGTCGCGAGGCTGCCGATGACGTCGTCGGCTTCGTGCTCGGGTGCGCCGATGACGGCGATCCCGAAGGCGTCGAGGACCTGCCTGATGATCGGGATCTGGGCGAGCAGAAGTTCCGGTGTCTCCTCGACATCCGGTCCGCCTGGCACGACCTCGGCGACGCGGTGCTCCTTGTAGCTGGGAAGGAGGTCGACCCGCCACCCCGGCCTCCAATCGTCGTCCCAGCACGCGATGAGCTCGGCCGGCTGGTACTCGGTGACCAGTTTCGCAATGAAATCAAGAAGCCCGCGCACGGCGTTGATGGGAGTGCCGTCCGGTGTGCGGAGGGTGTCAGGCAGTCCGTGGAATGCACGGAAATACAGGGAGGCCGTGTCGAGGAGCATCAATGGTCCGGTCATGAGTCGATTCTGGCACGGTGCGATGCGGGCAGAGGCGATCCGGGCGTCCCTGCGCGACAGTCCCAACGCTGCACATTTGTGCGCATCCGCGCTCATCGATGCTCATAAGAGCACGACGAACCTCGCACGGGGGGTTCCGTTTAGGCTCACGGGAGCAGCTATGTAACGCTTCTGTTTCGAGAGATGCTCACGGCGTCGTGGGCTGAATACTTTCGGTAACGTGGCGGATACCCGCCCTCGCGAGCCCCGCAGGGCAGCATCCTGGAGGATACATTGACAATCAACACCCGTAAGGCTGCCTTTGTCGGCCTTGCCAGCGCAGGCGTTATCGCCCTGCTTGCCGGCTGTGGTCAGGCGCCCGCCGAGAGCGGCGACTCGAACGAGGCGGCATCCGACTTCCTTCCCTGCATCGTTTCTGACGCAGGGGGATTCGACGACAAGTCCTTCAACCAGTCCAGCTATGAGGGCATGGTCGAGGCGGCTGACGAGCTCGGCGTCGAAATCAAAGAGGTCGAGAGCGACACCGAAGATGACTACGCTCCCAACATCACCAGCCTCGTCGACCAGGGCTGCGACCTGATTGCGACCATCGGCTTCGCCCTCGCCGACGCGACGAAGGCCGCTGCCGAGGAAAACCCCGATGTCAACTTCATCATGCTCGATGACAACTCCATCGAGGCTGACAACGTCAAGCCGATCATCTACGACACGGCCGAGGCGGCATTCCTCGCCGGCTACGCGGCGGCGGACTACTCCAAGACCGGCGTCGTCGGTACCTTCGGTGGAATGCAGTTCCCGACGGTCACCATCTTCATGGATGGCTTCGCCGAGGGTGTTGAGTACTACAACCAGCAGAAGGGGACCGACGTCAAGGTTGTCGGCTGGGATGTCGAAAGCCAGACCGGTTCGTTCACCGGCGGCTTCGAGGCCAATGACACAGCCAAGCAGCTGGCGACGACGCTCATCGGGCAGGACGCAGACGTTCTGCTTCCGGTCGGTGGACCGATCTTCCTCAGCGCCATCGAGGCAATCAACGACTCGGGCAAGGATGTCGCGATGATCGGTGTCGACGCTGACCTCTACGAAACCGCTGATTCGGGCAACGAGCTCTTCCTGACCTCGATCCTCAAGCAGATGAAGTCCGGCGTCAACGACGTCGTCCTCGAAGCGGGCGACGACGCGTTCGACGCGACCCCGTACGTCGGGACGCTTGAGAACGACGGAGTCGGCATCGCGCCGTTCCACGACTTCGAGGGCAAGGTCAACGACACGCTGCAGGCTGAGCTCGACGAGATCAAGGCAGGCATCATCGACGGGTCCATCGAGGTCAACTCGCCGTCGTCACCTGCGGCTGAGTAGTAATTCGGCTCAACCCACTCCCAGCGCGGGGGGATCGGCTTCGGCTGGTCTCCCCGCTCTGCATGAACGTAGGATTCACCCATGAAGCTCGAACTGCGCGGCATCACGAAGAGGTTCGGTTCTCTCGTTGCCAACGACCACATCGACCTGGTCATCCAGCCGGGAGAAATCCACTGCCTCCTCGGCGAAAACGGCGCCGGCAAATCCACCCTCATGAACGTGCTTTACGGGCTCTACCAGGCCGAGGAAGGCCATGTGCTTCTGGACGACGTCGTCCAGCACTTCCAGGGCCCCGGTGACGCCATGCGCGCCGGCATCGGCATGGTGCACCAGCACTTCATGCTCATCCCCGTTTTCACCGTCGCCGAGAACGTCATGCTCGGACACGAGCAGACCGGCTTCGCCGGAAAACTGGACCTCGACGCCGCCCGCGCAAAGGTGCGCGAAATCTCCGCGAGGTTCGGGTTCCACGTCGACCCCGACGCGCTCGTCGGTGACCTTCCCGTCGGTGTGCAGCAGCGCGTCGAGATCATCAAAGCTCTGTCCCGCGATGCGAAGGTGCTCGTCTTCGACGAGCCGACGGCTGTGCTCACCCCACAGGAGACCGACGAGCTCATGGGCATCATGCGCCAGCTCAAGGCCGACGGCACCTCGATCGTCTTCATCACCCACAAACTGCGAGAGGTGCGGGAGGTCGCTGACCGGATCACCGTCATCCGCCACGGAAAAGTGGTCGGCGAAGCGTCGCCAACGGCATCAAACTCCGAACTTGCGGCGCTCATGGTCGGCCGTGCCGTTGAGCTGACCGTGCACAAGGAACCCGCGCACCCTGGAGCGGCGAGCCTCGTCGTCGAGAACCTCGATGTGATCGACCCGCAGGGGCTCAAGGTCGTCAACAACGTCAGTTTCGATGTGCACGCCGGCGAAATTCTTGCGATCGCAGGGGTTCAGGGAAACGGCCAGACCGAGCTCACCGAGGCCATTCTGGGTCTGCAACCGCGCGTCACAGGCAGCATCACCCTCAACGGCGAGAAGCTCACCGGGCTCAGCGTCCGGAGAATCCTCAACGCCGGCGTCGGGTTCGTTCCTGAGGACCGCACCGAAGACGGTCTCGTCGGTGAGTTCACGATCGCCGAGAACCTCATGCTCGACCGCGCCGACTCTGCGCCCTTCGTTCGGAGAGGCAACCTCCAGCTCGGTTACCTCGCCGAATTCGCGCGTGAGAAAAAGGACGAGTTCGATATTCGCGCCGAGTCCATCACCACGCACGCTGGCAGGCTCTCCGGCGGTAACCAGCAGAAGGTTGTGCTCGCACGCGAGCTCAGCCGTGACCTCAAACTCTTCGTTGCCTCGCAACCCACGCGGGGAATCGACGTCGGATCCATCGAATTCGTGCACAAGCGAATGGTGGAGACTCGCGATGCCGGCATCCCGGTCATCGTTGTATCAACGGAGCTCGACGAGGTCGTCGCTCTGGCAGACAGGATTGCAGTGATGTACAGAGGTTCCATAGTCGGCATCGTCCCCGGTGACACCCCGAGGGACGTACTCGGCCTCATGATGGCGGGCGAAACCCCGGCTGGAGTTGCCGCGTGAGCGAGACCACCGCACCAACCGCGCCGGGTGACAACACCCCCCAGCGGTCGGCGAGGCCCGACGCGCCGCGCGCGAACCAGGTCCTCAACGACATCCTCAACGGCAACGTCGTCATCTCGATCCTCGCCGTTCTCTTCGCCCTGATCATCGGCGCCGTGCTCATCGCCGTCACCAACGAAGACGTGCAGGAGGCAGCAGGTTACTTCTTCGCCGCACCGGGCGACACGTTCGCGGCGATCTGGAACGCGGTGTCCGGCGCGTACGGCGCGCTCTTCCAGGGCTCGATCTACAACTTCCGACGTGACTCCTTCCTCGACGGCATCAAGCCGTTCACCGAGACGCTGACCTTCGCAACACCTCTGATCGTTGCGGCGCTCGGTATCGGGATTGCCTTCCGCGTCGGCCTGTTCAACATCGGCGGACGCGGGCAGATGCTCATTGCCGCCGCGTGCGCCGGCTGGGTCGGATTCTCCTTCGAGCTGCCGTGGGGCGTGCACCTCGCTATCGCGGTGATCGCCGGTATCGTCGGCGGGGCGCTGTGGGGAGGGCTCGTCGGTCTGCTCAAGGCCCGCACCGGTGCCCACGAGGTGATCCTCACGATCATGCTCAACTACGTGGCCTTCTACCTGATCTCGTGGATGCTCCGGACCCCCGGCCTGCTCCAGGCACCCGATTCGGTCAACCCGAAATCTCCCGCGATGCTCGAGACCGCGATCTTCCCCGAGCTCCTCGGCCCGCGCTACAACCTCCACGTCGGATTCCTCCTCGTCATCGCGGCGACGGTCTTCGCCTGGTGGCTGCTCAACCGGTCGAGTCTCGGGTTCCAGTTCCGTGCCGTCGGTGAGAACCCGAACGCCGCGCGCGTCGCGGGTATCAACGTCAAGAACACCTACGTCCAGGCGATGCTCATCTCCGGCGGGCTCGTCGGTCTCGCCGGTGTGATGCAGGTGCTCGGAACCGTGACAACGGGTTTCTCGGCCGGTATCGACGCCGGGATCGGTTTCGACGCGATCACCGTTGCGCTTCTCGGTCGAAGCCGCCCGCTGGGGATCTTCGCCGCTGGTGTTCTCTTCGGCGCGTTCAAGGCCGGAGGGTTCGCGATGCAGGCGGCCGAAGGCATCCCGATCGACATCGTCACCGTCGTGCAATCTCTCATCGTGCTGTTCATTGCCGCACCGCCGCTGATCCGCGCCGTGTTCTTCCTGCCGAAGCAGGGCGCACCGAAGCGACTGAAGCTCAACGTTTCACAGGAGGTGGCGGCGAAGTGACAACGACAACCGCTGAAGAATCCGTCTCCGCCAGCCTCGAGACGGCGACCATTAAGAGCTGGAAGACGCCGATCGCGTACGCGATCTTCACCCTCATCGCCATTCTCCTGTTCGTGGTCAACGGTCGCGACGGCACCAGCCGTTTCCGCCTGTCGAGCGAGGCAGATGTCATCCAGCTGCCGGTGATCGACGCACCGACACGACTGACCTGCGTTGTGGTTGTGGTCCTGCTCCTCGCGATCACGGCATACGCCACCTGGCTGTCGAGCCAGGCCAAACGCGTGCCGCTGTGGCTCACGATCGTCTTCGCCGCCGCGCTCATGTGGGCATTCCTCACCTGGGCCGCTGCCGGCGAGACCATCCCGATTACGGGCCTGCTGCTCGGAACCGTTGCTCTCAGCGCCCCGCTCATCTTCGGTGCTCTCGGTGGCGTGATCTCCGAGCGTGTCGGTGTCGTCAACGTCGCCATCGAGGGCCAGCTCCTTGCCGGCGCTTTCCTCTCCGCGTTCGTGGCATCCGTCACGGGCAATCCGTGGGTCGGGCTGATCGCCGCGATGGTGGCGGGCGTGCTCGTGAGCTTCCTGCTCGCGGCGTTCAGCATCAAGTACATCGTGGATCAGGTCATCGTCGGTGTTGTGCTCAACGTGCTCGTCGCCGGGCTCACAAGCTTCCTCTACTCGACGGTGCTCACGAGCAACACCCCGCTGTTCAACTCGCCGCCGCGGTTCCCGCGCATCAGCATCCCGTTGCTCAGCGAGATCCCGATCCTCGGGCCGGTGCTGTTTCGCCAGACGGTCATCATCTACTTCATGTACATCGCCGTCTTCGTCGTCTGGTGGGCCCTCTTCCACACGAAGTGGGGCCTCCGGCTCCGGGCCGTCGGTGAGCACCCGCAGGCCGCAGACACCGTCGGCATCAAGGTCAACGCCACCCGGTTCTGGAATGTCGCACTCGCCGGCGCGATCGCCGGATTCGGTGGCGCGTATTTCACCCTCGGCAGCGTCGGCGGATTCACCAAGGAAATGACGGCCGGCGCGGGCTTCATCGCACTCGCTGCGGTGATCTTCGGCCACTGGGACCCCATCCGTGCGACACTCGCCGCACTGCTGTTCGGGTTCGCCACGAACCTGCAGAACGTGCTCGGTGCCATCGGCTCCGGCGTGCCGAGCGAGTTCCTCCTCATGCTCCCGTACGTCGTGACCATCTTCGCCGTCGCCGGCCTGGTTGGGCACGCACGAGGGCCAGCGGCATCCGGCAAACCATACGTAAAGGCGTAACCGTGACAGATTCAATTGACTGGGGTGCGTTGCGCGAAGCCGCGACGGATGCCATGACCCGTGCGTACGTCCCGTACTCGAAGTTCCCGGTCGGCGTCGCCGCGATTGTCACTGACGGTCGTGTCGTCACCGGGTGCAACGTCGAGAACGCCAGCTACGGCCTCACCCTCTGTGCCGAGTGCGCACTCGTCTCGATGCTGCACCTCACCGGTGGCGGCCAGCTCGTCGCGTTCACGTGCGTCGACGGCGAGGGGAACACCCTGATGCCGTGTGGCCGCTGCCGCCAGTTGCTCTTCGAGCACGCTGTTCCAGGGATGCTCCTCGAAACTGTTTCCGGCATCCGAACCATTGATGAAGTACTGCCTGACGCCTTCGGCCCGCGCACACTGAACGAGTACGCGGGAGAAACGCGCAATGACTGAAGCACCACTCGAAGCATTCGACGCTGTCGACCTCATCCGCACCAAGCGTGACAAGGGTGAACTGTCGACGGATGAGATCAACTGGTTGATCGACGCGTACACGCGTGAGTACGTCGGTAACGAACAGATGGCCGCGCTGGCGATGGCGATCCTGCTCAACGGGATGAGCCGCCGCGAGATCCGTGACCTTACCCTCGCGATGATCGCGTCGGGCGAGACCATGGACTTCTCCGGCCTTGGCAAGACCACCGTCGATAAGCACTCCACCGGCGGGGTAGGCGACAAGATCACGCTTCCCCTCATGCCGCTCGTTGCGTCATTCGGCGTCGCGGTTCCACAGCTCTCCGGGCGCGGTCTCGGCCACACGGGTGGGACGCTCGACAAGCTCGAGTCGATCCCCGGCTGGCGCGCAGACCTCTCGAACGAGGAGATGTTCAGCATCCTCCGCGATGTCGGAGGCGTGATCTGCGCCGCTGGCAAGGGACTCGCTCCCGCAGACAAGCGGCTCTACGCGCTGAGGGACATCACGGGCACCGTTGAGGCGATCCCGCTCATCGCGTCGAGCATCATGTCGAAAAAGATCGCCGAGGGGACAAGCGCCCTCGTCCTCGACGTGAAGTTCGGCTCAGGCGCGTTCATGCAGGACTACGACAAGGCGGAGGAGCTCGCCCGCACCATGGTGTCGCTCGGCCAGGACGCCGGAGTGAAGACCTCTGCCCTGCTCACCAACATGAGCGTGCCCCTGGGGCTCGCGATCGGAAACGCCAACGAGGTGCGCGAATCTGTTGAGGTGCTTGCGGGCGGCGGTCCGGCCGACATCGTCGAGCTCACTGTCGCGCTCGCTCGCGAAATGCTCACGCTCGCCGGCCAGCCCGATGCCGACGTCGAAGAGGCGCTCAAGGACGGTCGCGCGATGGACACCTGGCGCCGGTCGATCATCGCCCAGGGCGGCGACCCGGATGCCGCGTTGCCGGTTGCACGTGAGACGCACACGGTGACGGCCGAAGCCGACGGCATCCTGATCCGCCAGGACGCGCTGCCGTTCGGGATTGCCGCGTGGCGTCTCGGGGCAGGCCGTGCTCGTGCCCAGGACCCGGTGCTGCACGCCTCGGGCATCGACCTGCACGCCAAGCCCGGTGACGTTGTGCGCGCGGGTGATCCGCTGTTCACCCTCTTAGCCGATGACGCCGGCCGGTTCCCGCGGGCGCTCGAAGCGCTCGAGGGTGCGTTCGAGCTGGCGGCGCCGACGACCGCGTTCACGCCGGAGCCGCTGGTACGCGCCAGGATCGAGTGATCCGGGCGCGTGCCAGCGCGCGTCGCGAGGGTTCTAGCGGTGCGCGGCCTGCGCGCGGAGCTCGGGGATGAGGTTCTCGACGTACGCGGCGGTCTCTTCCCAGTCCTCGACAGCGTGGGTGCGGACGCCGAGTGCCTTGACCGGGTAGTCGTTGCCGTTCTCGTCGAGCCGGTCACCGATGAACAGCATGTCGTCGAGGGGGATGCCGGTGAGCTCTGCAAGTTTCTTCATGCCGTACGCCTTGTCGATTCCCTGCCGGGTGATGTCGACGGAGGTCGAACCGCCCGAACGGACCTCGAGGTCCGGCAGGTCCTGCTGAACCGCTTCCCTGAGCCTGTTCTTCTTCTCGCCGGTGGGGTCCCAGGCCTGCTTGGCCGCGACGGGTGCTGCCTGGCCCAGGGCGGAGAAGGTGATCTGTGAGCCTCGGTCCTCGAGGATCGGACCCCAGGTGTCGCTTTCCCAGTAGCCGAGTTCTCTGGCGCGGGTTTCAACGGCCGCCAGTGCGCGAGACTTCTCATCTTCGGTGAGGTTCTCGGCGTAGATCTGCTTCCACAGTTCGCCATCCTTGCGGTAGTACTGGGTCCCGCAGGTCGGCATCAGGTGCAGCCGCTCGAGGTGGCTCGAGCTCGGGTCGGGAAGGTTGTCGATGGCCTGCATCTTGAACTGCGAGAACTGTCCGCCGGAGATGATGCACACCTCGACGACCTCGAGCAGTTCGCTGAGCAGTTGGGACATGCGGGGATCCATCGGGGACTTCGATGGAGCGAGGGTGTCATCGAGGTCGAATGCAACCAGCGTCGTCTTTGTCATGGGCCGAGAGTCCTTCTACACAGAAAAAATGCCCCGCAATCAGGGCCAGTCCCGCCAAGACTAGCAAGAACCCCGGAGCATCGCCCCGCACCCGCTACGCCGGATCGCCGATGCGCTCGAGGGCGTCCACGATCAGGTCCCAGAACTTCGCGGTATCGAGGTCCATCGCTGCCTGTGTCGTGCAGTCGGTGGGGGCAGGCGCCCTGACGTCGGCGACCGTCATCCCGAGGGTGAGTGTCCCCGTCAATTCAACGTCGAGAGGCACCCTCAGTACGGTCATGACGCTGGGGTCGATGACGAAGGCAACGGCGCACGGATCGTGGACCGGGGGAGCGTCGAACCCCTGCACCTCGCGATAGGTCTGGCGGAAGAACTCGATGAGCTCACCGACGAACCGGGCCGGCGCGGTGCCGACGTCGGCGATTCTCCGGGAGACAGCGTCTGTTGCGAGAGCCTGGTGGGTGAGGTTGAGGCCAACCATCGTCAGCGGCCAGCTCTGGTGAAAGACGATGTGGGCGGCCTCAGGGTCGATGCCGATATTGAACTCCGCGGTTGCTGACCAGTTGCCTGTCCCGACGCCGCCTCCCATGAGCACGACCTCCCTGACCCTGCCGACGATCCGCGGTTCCTTCCGGGCAGCCATCGCGATGTTGGTGAGTGCCCCGGTCGGAACCAGCGTTACTGTGCCAGGCTCCAGCGCCATCACCGTGTCGATAATGAGGTCGACGGCGTGCCGCGGATCGAGTGTGAGCTCGGGTTCCGGCAGTCGGGGACCGTCAAGGCCGGACTCGCCGTGGATCGCCTGGGCCGTCTGAACCGGGCGCACGAGCGGGTGTGAGCATCCCGCCGCGAACGGCACCCCGGTGATTCCGGCCACGCGAGCGACGGACAACGCATTGCGGGTGACCTTCTCGAGCGTCTGGTTGCCCGCAACGGTCGTGACCGCCACGAGGTCGATCTCGGGATTCCCGTGGGCCAGCATCAGTGCGATCGCGTCGTCGTGGCCGGGATCACAGTCCAGGATGATCTTGGTCGGCATCCTCCCAGCCTAGGCGGGGTGCACCGGGCGGCACTCGTACAATTCGGGAGCCGGACGGACCGTGTGCCTGACCCGCGTGCGCGGTAGTCTTGGCGAGTGAATTCAGCGAACGAGTACCAGCTGCCCCGCGGCATCGACA
Source organism: Mycetocola sp. Y791 (assembly GCF_059445325.1). Lineage (NCBI taxonomy): Bacteria > Bacillati > Actinomycetota > Actinomycetes > Micrococcales > Microbacteriaceae > Mycetocola > Mycetocola sp. Y791. The sequence continues at coordinate 643,518 of NZ_JCAIUC010000001.1, forward strand.
TCGCGAGCCTCCCGAAGGTCTCGCTCCACGATCACCTCGACGGAGGCGTGCGCCCTCAGACGATCATCGAACTCGCGGATGCCATCGGCTACGACGTTCCCGAGTCCGACCCCGAGAGGCTCGCTGACTGGTTCCTCACCCAGTGCGACGCCGGCAACCTCGTCGACTACCTGAAGACGTTCGACCTCTCCACAGCCGTCATGCAGACGAAGGAGGGGCTCACCCGCATCGCTCGCGAGTTCGTGGAGGACCTCGTTCTCGACGGCGTGGTCTACGGCGAGATCCGCTGGGCACCCGAGCAGCACCTCGGCCGCGGTCTCTCCCTCGACGAAACCGTCGAAGCGGTGCAGGACGGGATCGAACAGGCCATCGATGACGCCGAGCGGGCCGGAAGCAGCATCCTCGTCGGCCAGCTCATCACCGCCATGCGTCACGCTGACCGGTCCCTCGAAATCGCCGAACTCGCCGTCCGCCACCGCGACCGTGGGGTTGTCGGGTTCGACATCGCCGGCGCAGAGGCGGGATTCCCGGCCAGCCGCCACCGGCTCGCCTTCGATTACCTCGCAACCGAGCACATGCCCGTCACGGTCCACGCCGGCGAAGCCGACGGGATCGACTCCATCAACAGCGCACTCTTCGATGGCCGGGCGCTCCGGCTCGGACACGGCGTCCGACTCGCCGAGGATGTCACCGTCGAGCGGAGCGACGATGACGGCATCTACGTCTCGCTCGGACCTGTCGCCCAGTGGGTCAAGGACCGTGAGATCGCGCTCGAGCTCAGCCCGTCGTCCAACCTCCAGACCGGGGCGATCGCCCAGTGGGGGACCGACCTCGTCGACCACCCGTTCGACCTGCTCTACCAGCTCGGTTTCAAGAACACGATCAACGTCGACAACCGCACAATGAGCGGCACCAGCCTCACCCGCGAGATGGGTCTCCTGGCGGATGCCTTCGCGTACGACCTCGATGACCTCGAAGTGTTCCAGCAGAACGCCGCATCTGCGGCCTTCCTCCCGCTGGAAGACCGAGAGGAACTCGCCGAGGTCATCGCAGCCGGATTCGACGCCGCACGCGGCTGAATGAAGATCTGACACACCGGAAACGAACCTGAAACCTCCACGTTCAGGTTCTGCGGGTAGCCTGAGATCGATTCCGATCGACTTTCACCGCGAACGAACGAGCCAACGATGACACTGCCCCCTCTGCCTGACTCAGCGGTCGAACTCGGCCGGGTCGCCCGCGACTGGCGCGAGGCCATCCGTCTCGCCGGCGATGCCCTCGTGAAGAGCGGGGTCACCACACCCGGCTACACCGACCGCATGATCGATGTGATCGAGGAGTTCGGGGCATACATCGTCATCGCGCCTGGCCTCGCGCTCGCGCATGCACGGCCGGGCGACGACGTTCACCGTGAGGGCATCGCCGTTGTCACCCTCGCTGAGCCCGTCGCTTTCGGGCACCCACACAACGATCCGGTGAACGTCATCCTCGGCCTTGCCGTGACAACTCCGGAAAGCCACGTGACGAGCGTCGCAGCGCTCGCCAACGTCTTCAACGACGCGGCGGCGATTCCCGCCGTCGCCGCCGCAACCACGCCAGACGCCGTGCGCGCGGTCCTCGGAGCAACCCAGGAGGAAGCCGCATGAAAATTGTCGCGATCTGTGGAGCCGGCGTCGGAACGTCAGGCATCCTGAAAGTCAACGCTGAGCGGGTTCTCGAGCGACTCGGCATCGACGCGGATGTCACGGCATCCGATATTGCGAGCATCGCGACGTCAGCAGCGACGGCGCAGGTGATCCTCACGTCGCCGGAACTGGTCGAGCACATCGGCAAGACGTTCGCCGACATCGTGGTCATCGAGAACTACTTCGATCTCGAGGAGCTCGAGCAGAAGCTCGACAAGGCGCTCGGTTAGAGCGCCCTGTCGAGCAGCGCCCGTTCTCAGGCCGTGGCGCGGCTGGCGACCTCGGCCAGATCTGCCTTGATCGCGGCGAGGACGCCGGATGCCTCTGACCGCTTCGAGTTCGGACGTTTCACGTCCAGGTAGAACTTGATCTTCGGTTCGGTGCCGCTCGGCCTGGCCATCACCCGTGACCCGTCGGCGAGCACGAACCTGAGCGCGTCTGTCGCGGGCAGCCGGCCGAAGCCCGTGATCAGGTCGTCGATCTCGTCCACCTTCACGCCGCCGAGTTGCTGGAGCGGTTCTGCCCTGAGGTAGGCCATGATCTTCGAGATGTCCGCGAGGTCGGTGACTCGCAGCGATAGCTGGTCGCTCGCGAAGTAACCGAACTTCTCGGCGAAGTCGTCGAGCATGCCCGCGATGGTTCCACCCGCAGCCTTCGCCTCGCTCGCCAGCGCCAGGAAATCGATCGCGGCAGAGATACCGTCCTTGTCGCGGACCGTTTCCGGGTTGACGAGGTACCCCAGGGCTTCCTCGTAACCAAAGATGAGGTTGGGCACGCGAGACACCCACTTGAAGCCGGTAAGGGTCTCAGAGAACTCGAGCCCGTACTCGCGAGCAACGACACCGAGGGCGGGGGAGGAGACGATCGAGCAGGCCAGTGCGCCATCGTTCGTTCCTGTGGCAGCGTTCTGCCGTGCCGCACGCCAGCCGAGCAGCCAGCCGACCTCGTTCCCCGAGAGCTGGCGGTACCCCTCTTCCCGCGAGCCGTCGGGGATCGCGATCGAGAGTCGGTCGGCGTCGGGGTCGTTGGCGACAATGAGTTCAGCACCGACCTCGCGGGCTTTGGCGTATGCGAGGTCGAGCGCGCCGGGTTCCTCCGGGTTGGGGAACGAGACCGTGGGGAACGCAGCGTCGGGGAACTGCTGCTCGGCGACGGGAATCGCGGGTGCCAGCCCCGCCTTGTCGGCGACCCGGGAGAACGTCTCCCAGCCGACGCCGTGCATCGCCGTGTAGACAACGGCGAGGTCGACCGGCGGGGTTGTCATGACCCGTGCCGTTGCGTCGACATAAGCGTCGAGCAGATCCTCGCCACCGGTTTCGAATGAGTCGCTGCGAGGCAGTTCGAGCACGTTCTGTTCCGCCGCGACACGAGTGATGTGGGCTGCGATCTCGGCGTCGGTCGGCGAGACGATCTGGGATCCGTCGTTGTCCCGGCCGAGGTAGACCTTGTAGCCGTTGTCTGCCGGCGGGTTGTGGCTTGCCGTGACCATGACACCGGCCGACACATCCAGGTGCCGAACGGCGAAGGCGAGGACCGGGGTGGGCAGAAGCCGCGGAAGAAGAACGGCACGAACGCCAGCGCCCGCCATGATTTCGGCGGTGTCGCGAGCGAAGACCGCTGAATTCTTGCGTCCGTCGTAGCCGATCACGATGCTCGGCTGTGACTCGCGCTCGAGGAGGAACGCGGCGAGGCCGGCGGCGGCCTGGGAGACGAGGACGCGGTTCATCCGGGCGGAACCGGCCTCGATCCGGCCGCGGAGCCCAGCGGTACCAAAGGCGAGCCTCGTGTCGAACCGGCTGTGCAGGTCGGCGATCGCCTCGGCAGAGCCCGCGTCGGCCGCGTCGAGCAGTGCCTCGAGCTCGGCGCGGGTCTCGGGGTCAGGGTCCTGTTGGAGCCAGGCGCGCGCGGACCGGAAGACGTCCTCGTTCTGTGCGCCAGCGGCATCCGTCGTCTGGATGTCGGCCATCAGATCGCCGCCACGATCCTGGCGAGGAGGCCCGAGATACGGGTCTCGGCGTTGCGGCCAGCCTCGATGACCTCTTCGTGGCTGAGCGGAGTCTTCTGGATGCCTGCCGCGAGGTTGGTGATGAGCGACATGCCGAGAATTTCAAGGCCGACCTGGCGAGCGGCGATTGCCTCGAGGGCGGTCGACATGCCGACGATGTGGCCGCCGATCGCCTTCGCCATCTGGACCTCAGCCGGGGTCTCGTAGTGCGGGCCGCGGAACTGGCAGTAGACGCCCTCATCGAGGTCGGCGTCGATGGTGCGTGCCAGGTCGCGGAGACCCGAGGAGTACAGGTCGGTGAGGTCGACGAAGGTCGCCCCTTCGAGCGGCGAGTCGGCCGTGAGGTTGATGTGGTCGCTGATCAGTACGGGGGTGCCCGGTGTCCAGGTCTCCTTGATGCCACCGGCGCCGTTGGTGAGGATCATGGTGGTCACGCCGGTCGCCGCTGCGGTGCGGACGCTGTGCACGACCCGGCGAACGCCGTGGCCCTCGTAGTAATGGGTGCGTGCGCCGATGACGAGGGCGCGTTTCCCGTTCTCGAGCAGGATTGAGCGGAGCGTGCCGACGTGGCCGTCGAGCGCCGGCTTTGAGAAGCCGGTGATCTCGTCGGCGGGGATGGTCGCCACCGTCTCGCCGAGCAGGTCAGCGGCCCGGCCCCAGCCGGAGCCGAGGGTCAGGGCGATGTCGTGCTGGGGGACGCCTGTCGCTACGGCGATTTCCGCGGCGGCCGTTGCGGCGACGTCGAAGGGGTTCGCGCTCGGGTCGTCGAGCGGGTTCAAGAATTCTGACATTCCGCCATCCTATTCGCCGCGGCCTGCGCCGTCCCGCATCCGAAGGGTGCCGCTCGTCGCCGCGCGGATGAGCAGCGACCGGAGGAACTCCGCCGCGTCCGCCGCGCGGCGCCGTGCAGGTTTTGGCTGGCCCCTCTCACCTGAGAGAATGGAGCAATGACCTACGAGTTCGAGCGCAAACAACGGATCGCTGTACTCGGAGGAGGGCCAGGCGGGTACGACGCCGCAATGGCCGGAGCCCAGCTTGGCGCAGACGTCACACTGATTGAGCGCACGGGCGTCGGCGGCGCAGCGGTGATCACCGACGTCGTGCCATCGAAGAGCCTCATCGCGACCGCAGAGGCGACCAACGCCGTCCGCAGCGCGAGCGACCTCGGCGTGCAGTTCTTCAGCAGAAACGACGCCGGCAAGGCTGTGAAGCCCGAGGTGACCGTGAACCTCGCTGCGGTGAACAAGCGCCTGTTGAGCCTCTCCCGCCAGCAGTCGGAAGACATGCGCGCCAACCTTGAGCAGGCCGGCGTGCGCATCGTGCAGGGTGACGGCCGACTCGACGGTCGCGACGCCATCATCGTCTCGACGGAGGGCGGCGGCCGCGGCACCGACTTCGACCGGATCGAAGCCGACACCATCGTCGTCTCCGTCGGCGGAAGCCCCCGCCAGTTGCCGTCGGCGATGCCGGACGGTGAGCGCATCCTCAGCTGGACCCAGCTCTACAATCTCAAGGCGTCCCCCGAACACCTCATCGTTGTCGGCTCAGGGGTCACCGGCGCCGAGTTCGCGTCGGCATACCGGGCGCTCGGCTCCGAAGTCACCCTTATCTCGAGCCGTGACCAGGTGCTCCCTGGTGAAGATGTCGATGCGGCCGCCGTGATCGAGAAGGTGTTCAAGCGCAACGGAATGACGGTGCTCAACAAGTCCCGGGCGGAGAGTGTCGTCCGAACCGAGAACGGTGTGGTCGCGACCCTCTCCGACGGGCGCACCGTCGAGGGAAGCCACTGCCTCATGGCCGTCGGCGCCATCCCCAATACGGCGGGCATCGGTCTCGAAGAGGCCGGCGTGCAAATGAACGAGGCCGGCTACATCCGGGTCAACCGGGTCGCCCGAACGAGCGTTCCGAACATCTACGCTGCCGGTGACTGCACCAACTTCATGCCGCTGGCATCCGTCGCTTCCATGCAGGGCCGCGCGGCGATCTTCCACGCCATGGGTGACGCGGTGAACCCCACCGAGCTGCGCAACGTCGCCGCGAACATCTTCACCCAGCCCGAGATCGCCACGGTCGGCTGGACCCAGAGGCAGATCGAAGAGGGCCTCGCCCAGGGCGAGATCTACAAACTGCCGCTGTCACGGAACCCGCGCGCGAAAATGCAGGGCATCAAGGACGGCTTCGTCAAGCTGTTCGCGCGCACCGGGAGTGGCACGGTCATCGGCGGCGTTATCGTTGCGCCGAACGCGAGCGAGCTGATCTTCCCGCTCGCCATCGCCGTGGAGCACAGGCTCAATGTCGATGAGATCGCGCGTGCGTTCGCCGTGTACCCGTCGCTGTCCGGAAGCATCACCGACGCAGCGAAGGCGATGCACATCGTCCACTAGGACGTCCCGGTCACAAGCCCAGCGGGTCTCGGCAGACGGATGCCGTCACGCACGAGGTGCGTGACGGCATCCGTTTTCATCGTCCTGCCGAAGGGCTCCGCGGAATGAACCTACGCGTCGGAGATCGTGAGGAGCTGGTGGCCGCTCGACACCGTCGTGCCGACGGCCGCACTGATGTCGCCGATCGTCCCATCCTTGTGGGCGGTGATGGGCTGCTCCATCTTCATCGCCTCGAGGACGACGACGAGGTCGCCCTTCACGACGCGCTGCCCGGCTTCGACCGCCAGCTTGATGATCGTTGCCTGCATCGGTGATGCGACCGAGTCTCCGGTCGCGGAGCTCACGGTGCCGGCACCGGAGTTGCGGCGGGGAGCGCTGGTGAGCCGACGGCTGGTTCCCGAAGCGGGGATGAGACTCGTGGGCAGGCTCACCTCAATGCGCTTGCCCTCGACCTCGACGACGACGTTGTGGCGCGTGGCCGACGGCCGCGACGCGTCGAGTTCACCGTTCCATGGCTCGATGTCGTTGACGAACTCGGTCTCGATCCAGCGGGTGTACACGCCGAAGGTGCCGTCCTCCGCGGTGAACGCGGGGTCACGGACGATCTTCCGGTGGAACGGGATGACCGTCGGCAGCCCGGCGACCTCGAACTCGTCAAGCGCACGGCGTGACCGTTCGAGCGCCTCGGTGCGGTCCTTGCCCGTGACGATGATCTTGCCGAGGAGCGAGTCGAACGCGCCCGAGATCTCGTCTCCGGCCGTGACGCCTGAGTCGAGACGGATGCCGGGGCCGCCGAAGGTCTTGAATACGTGGATGGGGCCCGGCTGGGGGAGGAACCCGCGACCGGGGTCTTCACCGTTGATGCGGAACTCGATCGAGTGCCCGAGCGGCTGGGGGTCGTCGTAGTCGAGGATGCCGCCCTCCGCCAGACGGAACTGCTCGCGGACGAGGTCGATGCCCGTGATCTCCTCGGAGACGGGGTGCTCGACCTGAAGTCGGGTGTTCACCTCGAGGAACGACACAGTGCCGTCCTTGCCGATGAGGAACTCGCAGGTTCCCGCTCCGACGTAGCCGACCTCCTTGAGGATGGCCTTCGATGCCGAGTAGAGCAGGTCGTTCTGCTCATCGCTCAGGAACGGGGCAGGTGCTTCCTCGACGAGCTTCTGGTGCCTGCGCTGCAGTGAGCAGTCACGGGTCGAAACGACGACGACGTTGCCGTCGACATCTGCGAGGCACTGGGTCTCGACGTGGCGCGGCTGGTCGAGGTATTTCTCGACGAAGCACTCGCCCCTGCCGAACGCGGAGATCGCCTCACGGGTCGCCGAGTCGAAGGCCTCGGCCACCTCGGAGAGTTCGCGGGCGACCTTGAGTCCGCGACCGCCGCCGCCGAACGCGGCCTTGATCGCGACAGGGAGGCCGTGCTCTTCGACGAACGCGAGCACCTCGTCTGCGCCGGAGACCGGGTTGAGTGTGCCCGGCGCGAGCGGGGCACCGACCTTCTGGGCGACGTGCCGAGCCGATACCTTGTCGCCGAGCTGCTCGATGGCCTCGGGTGACGGACCGATCCAGGTGATACCCGCACCGATCACCGCGCGGGCGAAGTCTGCGTTCTCGGCGAGGAAGCCGTACCCGGGGTGGATCGCGTCGGCGCCCGAGCGGCGCGCGATCGACAGGATCTTCTCGATGACGAGGTAGGTTTCCGCGCTCGTCGTGCCGTCGAGGGCGTATGCCTCATCGGCGAGAGTGACGTGGAGGGCGTCGCGGTCCTGGTCGGCGTACACCGCCACCGAGCCGATTCCGCTGTCGCGCGCTGCGCGAATCACTCGAACGGCGATTTCGCCCCTGTTGGCAATGAGAACCTTCGTAATACGCGACACAGTTCCCTAGCCTAAGTGCGAACCGCCCAGGTGATTTGGTTGGTGCACACAAAAATGCACCGAGAAGCACTGGCGATGCCTACAAAAGCAGGGATTCCTACAAAGGTCCGCGGATGTCGTGACCGGCGGATGCCTACAGCGCGCCGCTTCGGTTCCACAGCGACGTCCAGTCGAGGCCGAGTTCACGCACCAGACGTCGCAGAGTGGGCAGTGAGAGGCCGACGACCGTCGAGGGATCGCCGGAGATGCGATCGATGAACGCGGCGCCGAGGCTGTCGATCGTGAACGCGCCGGCGACGAAGAGCGGTTCTCCGGTGGCGATGTACGCCTCGAGCTCCTCGTCGGTGATGTCGGAGGCGAACGTGACATCCGCGTGCGCAACGGCTCCGACACCGCGCGGTTCGGCACCAGGGCGCTGTTCGATCAGCCAGTGTCCCGAGTGCAGCCGCCCTGTCGCCCCGCGCTGGTTGCGCCACCGCTCGAGTGCAACCTCGGGTGTGTGAGGTTTGCCGTAGATGACGTCATCGACGACGAAGACTGAGTCTCCGCCGAGGATGAGGCCGTCGAACTCCGGGTTGAGCGCGGCAACTGCCTCGGCCTTGGCCCTGGCGAGGAGTTGAACCGTGTCCTCGGGAGACAGCGCACCCTGTCCGGACGCGGCGGCCACCGCGGCGTCTTCATCGACGTCCGACGGCGCGATCACCGGTTCGATACCGCTCTGCCTGAGCAGCATCAGCCGGGCCGGAGAGGTGGAAGCGAGGTATAACTGCACGGCGACTCCTGCGGTTTCGGGGTGGGCGGCTGTCGCGCGAGTGTGCGGGGTGTGCTCATCCATGGGACGATTCATAAGTGAATGCGCAGTCGAACAACCCAGCAGATGTCGAGCTTGAGATAACAAACGTAGCCCACGGCGGTGTGTTCGTGGCCCGGCTGGAGGGCCGGGTGGTCTTTGTCGCCGATACCCTGCCGGGCGAGCGGGTACGTGCCCGGATCACCGAGAGTTCGAAGAAAAGCTTCTGGCGCGCGGAAACCGTTGAGGTGCTCGAAGCATCGCCGCACCGGCAGGCGCACGTCTGGGCGTCGTCGTCGATCGACGTCGACCCCGCTGACCGTGCCGGTGGAGCCGAATTCGGCCACATCGAGCTTTCTCACCAGCGTGAACTCAAGCGCCAGGTGCTGACCGACTCGCTCCAGCGCTTTGCCGGCGTCGAGAGCGACGTCCAGGTCGAGGCGGCTCCCGGTGATGACGAGCGCGAGGGTCTTGCCTGGCGCACCCGGGTCAGCCTCCACGTCGACGCGGACGGCACTGTCGGCCCTTATGCCGCGCGCAGCCACCGGGTGATTCCCGTCGGCGACCTTCCTCTCGCCGTCGACGCCGTGGCATCCGCCGCCCCCCTCGACCAGCAGTTCCGAGGTGCCGAGTCGGTCGACATCATCGCCCCGAGCAGCACCGGGACCGCGCGGGTCGTGGTCCGCGAGCCAGCGAAGAAGGGTGTGAGCCCCGCGAACCGGCGTGAGCAGACCATCGTCGAACGCGTCGGCGACCGTGAATTCGTCCTCGACGAGGGCGGATTCTGGCAGGTGCACCGGTCGGCGGCCCAGCTGCTCACCGACGTCGTGCAGTCGACGGTCGACGAGGCGCTCTTCGACCCGCGTGCCGCCAACCTCGACCTCTACGGTGGCGTCGGCCTGCTCGCAGCGGCGATCGGTGACAAATTCGGCAGCACCACGAGGATCACCAGTGTGGAGTCATCTGCACGGGCAACCGATCACGCGTCCGAGAACCTCTCGGACTGGATCGGGGCCCAGAGCATCACGGCGCGCGTCGATGCGTACCTGCGTGGTCTCGTCGCCAACTCCAGCGCCGCTGACCGCTCACGGCTCGAAGCCGCGACCGTCGTACTCGACCCGCCACGCTCCGGTGCGGGCAAGGAGGTCGTTGCGAGCCTCGCCGAGCTCCGTCCGGCCCAGCTGGTGTACGTTACGTGCGACCCGGTCGCCCTCGCCCGCGATATCGGATTGCTTGCCGCCGAGGGGTACTCGCTCGCCTCGCTCCGGGCTTTCGACCTCTTCCCGCACACTCACCACATCGAGTCGGTCGCGCTGCTCACGCGGGACTAAGCTCGACCCACTGGTTTTCCGTTACCTCCTAGGATTGGCACCTCCGTTGCGCATAGCCGTTATTGACGATCATGAGTCGGTCCGGATGGGCCTCCGCGCCGTGTGCGAGTCGGCCGGTCATACTGTCGTGCACAGCGCCTCGAGCGTCGGGGAGTTCCTCGAGCAGTCAAACGGCGTCCCGTGCGACGTCGTCGTGCTCGACCTGAACCTCGGCGACGGCAGCAACATCACCGACAACGTTCGCGCGGTGCACGGCTCCGGATCCGCGGTGCTCATCCACTCGATCGCGGACCGTGTCGCATCGGTTCGTGAGGCGCTCGCCGCTGGGGCGGCAGGCGTCATCCCGAAATCCGCGCCGACGGATGCCGTTGTCGCGGCTATCGAAACCGTCGCGAGCGGTGAGGCACTCAACAACCTGGAGTGGGCCAGCGCCATTGACGCCGACGGTGACTTCTCGCGGGCGCAGCTCGGTCGTCGCGAACGGGACGTGCTGCACCTGTACGCGTCCGGTTTGCCCATGAAGGACGTCGCGGTTCAGCTCGGGATCGCGCAGTCTACGGTGAAGGAATACCTCGACCGAATCCGCGGCAAGTATGTGGAGATCGGTCGACCGGCCCCGACGAAGGTCGACCTCCTGCGCAGGGCCGTCGAAGACGGGATCCTGCCCGAACTCAACACCGGCGATGACAACTGAGCCAGCGAGCAGGCCTGGACCGCTCTTCTCGCCGGTCCCGCGCGGTGCCGTGCTCGACGGCCTCGACCGCAGCACGCTCAACCGGACGATCACCGATTCGCGGTTCAGCCTCGTCCGGATTGAAAAGCTCATTGCAACGTCGATCAGCGTTATCGGGCTGGTCTTTGGCGCGCAGACGCTGAGCATCGCGCTCGGCGCCGGCGTGGTGGTGCCCGGTATCCTCGGCGGCGTGTACATCGGTGTGCTTTTCGGCACACTCGGCATCGTCATTCTGCTGTGGTTCAGCCCGAGTCTCCAGCGCGTCGCCAACACGGCGTTCGCCCTGCTCTACCTGGCCGCGCTGGCGTACTGGCCCGTTGCCACCGACGGGGCCAGCGCGTCGAGCCCCGCTGAGCCATGGACGTGGTACCTCTGCGCCATCGCGTGCGGTGCGGCCGCCCAGGCCTTTCGGCCGGTTCTCGCGGTTGCGTACATCGTGGTGACTCCAGCGGTGTACGGCATCACCGGTGTGATCGACAGCTCGGGGCAGATGATCCGCGGCGAGATCGCGCTGCAGAACGCCCTGTACGGTTCGATGATCGGACTCGTCATCTTCGCCCTCATCATGACCTTCCGCCATGCAGCGCGGCGCGTCGACGAGGCACGCGCCGCAGCATTCGCACGCTACGACGACGCGGTGCGGCAGCACGCCACGGAGCTCGAACGCATCCAGGTCGACGCGCTTGTGCACGATACGGTCCTGGCGTCGCTCCAGGCCGCAGACCGGGCGCGGCGCCCCGAGGAGGCGTCCCTCGCTGTGTCGATGGCCAGTGATGCGATCAAGCGGCTCGCGACCCTCGACGACCCACTCTCAGACGTTGCGGAGACAGCCTCGCTGCACAGCCTGGTCAGTGGCCTCGAGGCATACGCCGGCGCCCTCGACACGAACTTTGAGGTCATTCTCGACCCGGCCACCGACCTCGCCATTCCGTATCCCGTTGCCCAGAACCTGTACCTCGCTGCAACCCAGGCGATGGCCAACAGTGCCCAGCACGCCGCTGGCGGGGTTCCGGACGCTGAGGTTGAGGTGCACAGGCGCATCCTCGTCACCGTGTGCGACGCGGACGGTGTCGCTATTGATATCTCCGATGACGGGGTCGGCTTTGACCGGCTCGCCATCGAGCCGAACCGGCTCGGCCTGCGCGTCTCGATCATCGAACGTGTGGTTGCCGTCGGTGGCTCTGTCGAACTCGACTCCACCCCGGGCAAGGGGACGACCATCAGCATCCGCTGGACGCCGGTCGCAGCCCGCGCGGCGGAAGGCGTGCGCGCATGATTCGGCTGAACCGCTGGGTGATGCTCGCCCTCGCGGCGGCCTTCTCGCTCTACCACGTCGTGCGAGGCCTGATGACCCTGGGCCAGGCAGAGTCACCCTGGCCGAGCATCGCAGCCATGGTCCTCTATCTCGTGGCGACCGTCCTGAGCCTGTGGCCGACGAGCCCGACGGCCATGCCAGGCTGGCTGGCCGCGCTGGACCTCGCCACCGCGGTGAGCGTGCCGCTGCTCGTGACGAGCGAGCTCAACCCGCAGGTCAACAACGGCTATGCGACCTGGCACGTCGCCGCCATCGGAACGCTCATGACGATCGCGGTTGTGCGGCGGCAGGAACTCATTGGCTGGATCGGCGTGCTCTTCCTCACCGTCCAGTCCGTGCTGTGGTGCGGTATCGGTACGAGTGTCGAGATCGGCGTCACCGGGAGCATCATGTGGGTGATCGTCGCGAGCGTGCTCACCAGGTCACTCGTGAAGGTGTCACGCGACGCCGAGAACCTGGCGGTCGCAGAGCGCGAGTCGGCCAAGTGGCAGGCGGCGCAGGATGCACACCAGGGCGAACGGCGACGACGGCTTGAGCAGACCGCTGTGCGCGCGCTTCCGATGCTGCGCGAGATCATCCTCTCCGGCGGTGAGCTGAGCGAGGAGCAGCGGATGGAGAGCCGGGTGCTCGAAGCGGGGCTCAGGGACGAGATCCGCGGCCGCAGGCTGTTGAACTCACGGGTTCGCGAGAGTGTGCTGGCGGCACGCCGCCGGGGGATGACGGTCTCTGTGCTCGACGAGGGCACGATCGACGACCTCCCCGAGGCTGAACTCGACGCGATCCTCAATCGAGTGGCGGATGCGATCGACGCGACCGACGCGACACGGATGATCATCCGCACGGCTCCCGCTGACACCGGCGTTGCTGTAACCCTCGTCGCGCTCGGGCCGTCGACAGACCCCGCCGAGCCCGGCGATTCAGTCAGGCTCTTCCTCGAGATTCCCCGATCGGTGCCCGCCGACGCAGACTGACGGCATCCGGCAGCGCAGCGGTGACAGAACACGCAGCGTTAACAGAAGAGTTAACAGAAGAAGGGCCGACTCTTCCGAGCCGGCCCTTCTGAAGCCCCGGGTCAGGGCGCTAACCCGAATAGCGACCTGACCCGCCCCCAAATACCCGCCAATACCCTAGTTCGGCGACCTATCTGGTGGTGTAACTCTCAAGAATGGAGAGACACCTGCGTTATTCATTCTGCAATGCTTCGGATGCCTCCACCAGTCGGCTCTTTGGGGGACACGCCGGGCGAGCGGCAGGCTACCTGACGTGCCTGCCCGGACGGAACGAGCGCTCGTCCTGCATCGAACGCTGCGAGAGCTGCCAGTCAGACTGCGTCGCGGCCTGTTCTGGTGCCTTCGCGAGTTCTTCCACAACAGCAGCGCTCAGCACCGCGGTCACCGCCGCGATCTCGCTCGGCGTCGGTGACCCGCGCTCGACGCGCACGCTGAGTCCGATTTCCGTGCCGACATCCGTCGAGAACGCGCTGGAATCGCGTGCCGCCCGATCACGGCGACCGGCGCGGGTGCTCTCGCCGGTCACAGCGGGATGTTCCCGTGCTTCTTGGGCGGCAGGCTTGCCCGCTTGCCCTTGAGCGAGCGCAGGGCCTTGATGACGGCGACTCGCGTTGCCGCCGGCTCGATGACCCCGTCGAGTTCGCCGCGTTCGGCAGCGAGGAAGGGGCTCGCAACGTTGTAGGTGTACTCGTTCGCGAGCCTGGTGCGCACGGCAGCGACGTCTTCACCCGCAGCTTCGGCCCGCTTGATCTCACCGCGGTAGAGGATGTTGACGGCGCCCTGGCCGCCCATCACGGCGATCTCCGCTGTCGGCCAGGCGAGGTTGATGTCGGCACCGAGCTGCTTCGAACCCATGACGATGTACGCGCCGCCGTACGCCTTGCGCAGAATGACGGTGACGAGCGGAACGGTCGCCTCGGCATATGCGTAGAGCAGTTTCGCGCCGCGGCGGATGACGCCGGTCCACTCCTGGTCGGTTCCCGGCAGGTAGCCAGGAACGTCGACGAGGGTGAGGATCGGGATGCTGAAGGCGTCGCAGAAGCGGACGAACCGTGCCGCCTTCTCGCCGGCCTCGATGTTGAGGGTGCCCGCCATCGCGTTGGGCTGATTCGCGATGATGCCGACGGTGCGCCCCTCGACCCGTGCAAATCCGATGACGATGTTCGGCGCGAAGAGCGGCTGGACCTCGAGGAAATCGCCGGAGTCGACGACATGCTCGATGACGGTCTTCACGTCATACGGCTGGTTGGGGGAATCGGGGATGACGGTATTCAGCTTGCGGTCGGCATCCGTAGTCTCGAGCTCGACCTCGCTCTCGTACTCGGGAAGTTCCGCGAGGTTGTTGTCCGGCAGGAAGCCGACGAGGGTTCTGGCGTAGTCGAGGGCATCTGACTCGTCGCTCGCGAGGTAGTGGGCGACGCCCGACCGCGTGTTGTGCGTGAGCGCACCGCCGAGGTCTTCCATGCCGACGTCTTCGCCGGTAACCGTCTTGATGACATCGGGTCCCGTAACGAACATCTGGCTTGTCTTGTCGACCATGATCACGAAGTCGGTGAGCGCGGGGGAGTAGACGGCGCCACCGGCGGCAGGCCCCATGATGATCGAAATCTGCGGGATGACACCGGATGCCGCTGTGTTGCGCCGGAAGATCTCACCGTACTTGCCGAGGGCGACGACGCCCTCCTGGATTCGAGCTCCGCCGGAGTCGAGCATGCCGATGATCGGTACGCCGGTCTTGATCGCGTGGTCCATGATCTTGATGATCTTCTCGCCGGCGACCTCGCCGAGCGAGCCGCCGAAGATTGTGAAGTCCTGCGAGTAGACGGCCACCTGGCGCCCGTGGATGGTGCCTGTCCCCGTGACGACGGCGTCACCGTACGGCCGGGACTTCTCCATCCCGAAGGCGTGGGTGCGGTGACGGACGAACTCGTCGAGCTCGACGAAGCTGCCCTGGTCGAGGAGCTCGGTGATCCGCTCCCTGGCGGTCATCTTGCCCTTGGCGTGTTGCTTGGCGATCGCGGCCTCACCGGATGCCGTCACTGCTTCGTGGTAGCGGCGCTTGAGGTCGGCCAGCTTGCCGGCCGTTGTGTACATGTCTGGGGCGTCGGAATCGTCGAACTTTGCTGCGTCTTCGGTCACTCTTTCACTCTAGTGTGCAGGGATAGCGCCCTACCGTTGGTGATTGTCTACAGAGCCGCCGCTGTCGTCTTGTTCGCGGACGCCGCGTACCCTGAAACGCATGACGAACACTTCGGCCCGGTTTCCGCTCGCATCTGCCGTCGCTTCACGACTCGACGTGCTCGAAACAAGTACATCGACGAACGACGAACTCGTCGCGAGAGCACGAGAGGGCGCCGCTGTCTGGCCGAGCTTCTCTGTCGTCGTGACGGACAACCAGACAGCGGGCCGCGGCCGCCTCGGGCGTCAGTGGACGGCGCCCGCCGGGGCATCGCTCGCCATCTCCGTGCTCGTTCGGCCCGGCCCGACGTTCCCGCTTGACTCGCTCGGCTGGCTGCCGCTCGCCGCCGGACTCGCGATGGCCCGCGCCGTGAACAACGCTCTCGGATCGCTGGGGACGGCAACGATCAAGTGGCCGAATGACATCCTCGTCGATTCGAGCAAGATTTCGGGCGTGCTCTCCGAGCTCGTCGATGCCGAGACCGGGGCTGTCGTGATCGGTGCAGGGGTCAACCTGACGATCTCCGATGAGGACCTGCCGGTTCCAACAGCGACATCGCTTGCCGTCGAGGGAGTGCCTGACCCCGACCCCGACCGGATCCTGGCCGACTACCTCACCGAGCTCCGCTCGCTCGTCGAGAATTTCCTGGATTCCCGGGGGGATGCCGCGGCGAGCGGCCTGCAGAAAGCGGTGACGGAATCCTGCTCAACTCTCGGTGAGCGTGTGCGAGTGGAATTGCCCGGTGGAAACGTCCTTACCGGCATAGCGCGAGGGATCGACAGTTCGGGGCGCATCGTGGTTCAGGCGGACGGCTCACCAGACGTCACGCCGATCGCAGCGGGAGACGTCACGCACCTGCGCACACAAGCGCCCGCCTGACGGTGTGCCGCGAACGGGGCGCGGTGATACTTCCGGTCGCGGCGGTGCTGTCTTTCACCGCTCACGCGGAATGATAGGAATAGAACATGACCGATGAGACGCGCGCCCTGCCCGGCACTGACGCCGGACGCGCGAGCGTTCCCACCGAGCGCGTTGTCGCCCGGTTGCGGTCGAACGCCCGGGCGCTGTTCTGGTCAGCACTCGTCTTCATCGCCCTTCCCGGCGGGACGGTCTTCCTGTTCGCTGCCTTTCCCGAAGCCTGGATCCGCACGCTCATCGTCATCCTCGCCGTTCTCGTCTTCGCTGTCCTGGTCCTGCTCCCTTACGTGTTCTGGCTCAACCGCCGCAGCACGATCACCACGCGCCGTATCATCGTGCGCCGGGGCTTCTTCATCCGTGAGCGCAGGGAGATTTTCCACAGCCGCGGTTATCACGTCGCGCTCAAGCGCAGCTGGTTGCAGAGCGCGTTCCGCTCGGGCGACATCGTCATCACCTCGGGAGTGGAGAAGCCGATTGTGCTCCGCGACGTCCCCGGCGCAGACGCAGTGCTCGAGGCGCTGCAGGACCTGGTCGAAAAGAACCAGGTCGTGCTCTCGCCTCACGCCGGTTCGGTGGGAACCGTCACAACGGCGTTCTGACCGACGGCATCCGTTGTTCGAGTGCGGGCGGATGTGCGCCGGCTCGGTGCGAACACCCAGTAACGATAGAGCGTGAACCGGAAGATTGCGCCGAGGGCGAGGCCAACGACGTTCGCCGCTATGTTGTCGGCGAGTACCGAGGTGAATCCCAGGACGTAGTGGGAGAACCACAGGCAGCCGAGGCCGATCGCCATACCGGCGAGGCTCACGGCGAAGAACTCGACGCCCTCGCGGACGGTCGAGTCCTGGCGGTGCGTTCGGAAGGTCCAGTAGCGGTTTCCGATCCAGTTGGCCGCGATCGCGAGAATCGTCGAGATGATCTTCGCCAGAAGCGGCCCTGTATGGACCACGTCAGGCGAGAGCACGGTCAGCCGCAAGGCGTTGAAGACGGTGAGGTCGACGAGAAGTCCGGTTGCACCGACCAGGCCAAATTGTGCCAGCTGCACGAACAGGCCGCGGAAACGACCGGGTGCGGCTGAACTCATGGGAACCTCGGGTTGGGTGGTGGCTCGTCGATGCGCGAAGATGGGTTCGCGTAGGCAGTTTATGCGACCGGTGAGAGGGGACCGCCAGGAGGTCCCGCCCGCTGAAGTTCCAATCCTGTTCCGATCCTGTTCCGTTCGTTGGAGATGACCCGTGGTCCGTGTTGGCGTAATTGGTGGCGGGCAGCTTGCCCGCATGATGGTCCCGCCAGCGGTGAACCTCGGTATCGACATCCGGGTGCTTGCCGAAACCGAGGGAATGGCAGCCCAGCTCGCGGCGACGCAGATCGGCGACTACCGGGACGCTGAGACTGTTCTGCGGTTTGCCGACGATGTCGATGTCGTTACTTTCGACCACGAACACGTCCCGCAGAAGATTCTGAGGCAGCTCATCGACAGAGGGGTGTCGGTGCATCCGGGGCCCGACGCGTTGCTCTACGCCCAGGACAAGCTGCTGATGCGTGAGAAGCTCACCGAGCTTGGGCTCCCGGTGCCGATCTGGGCGCGGGTGACGACGGAGGACGAGCTTCAACGCTTCCTCGACGAGAACGGCGGGCGGGCGGTACTCAAGACGCCGCGCGGCGGCTATGACGGCAAAGGTGTCCGTGTCGTGTCCGCCGCTCACGAGGCGACCGACTGGTTCGCTGCCGTCGCGGAAAGCGGATCGGATGACGGCTTGCTCGTCGAAGAGCTCGTCGAATTCCGACGCGAACTCGCTCAGCTCGCTGCCCGCAGGCCGTCCGGTGACATCGTCTTCTGGCCTGTCGTGGAATCGGTGCAGCGCGACGGTGTCTGCGCCGAAGTGATCGCCCCGGCCCCCGCGTCGGCCGGCCGCGTCGCTGACGTTGCCGCGCAGATCGCGGGCGACGTGGCATCCGGTCTCGGAGTCACCGGGGTCTTCGCCGTCGAACTGTTCGAGACGACGGATGACAGGCTGCTGGTCAACGAACTCGCGATGCGCCCGCACAACTCGGGGCACTGGACCCAGGACGGCTCGACGACGAGCCAGTTCGAGCAGCACCTCCGCGCTGTGCTCGATCTGCCGCTCGGGGCCACGGGCTGTCGCGACCCGCACACCGTGATGGTCAATATTCTCGGCGGCCCGAGTGTGGGGACACTGGCCGATCGTTATGCGGATGCCATGGAGATCCATCCAACAGTGAAATTCCACAACTACGGCAAGGAGCCGAGGCCCGGCCGCAAAGTCGGGCACGTCAACGCGGGAGGCGACGACCTTGATGACGTTGTCTACCAGGCGCGTGCCGCAGCGGCGTTTTTTCAGGACTGACAAATAGCATGGAACCCATGTCACTCTCCGCTTCAGAGCGCCCCCGTGTCGGACTTGTCATGGGCAGCGATTCGGATTGGTCCGTCATGGCCGATGCGTCCGCGGCACTCAGCGACTTCGGTATCGATCACGAGGTCGAGGTGGTGAGTGCACACCGCACCCCCGAAAAGATGATCGCCTATGGACGGGATGCCCGCGCGCGCGGCCTTCAGGTGATCATCGCCGGTGCGGGTGGCGCGGCACACCTGCCTGGCATGCTCGCTTCAGTTACGCCGCTTCCCGTCATCGGTGTCCCAGTGCCGCTCGCGCGGCTCGACGGTATGGACTCGTTGCTGTCGATCGTGCAGATGCCAGCCGGCGTCCCGGTTGCCACGGTGTCCATCGGGGGAGCGAAGAACGCCGCGCTCCTCGCCGTTCGCATCCTCGGAACGTCCGACGAGACGCTCCTCGACCGGATGACCGAGTACCAGGAGGACCTGGCCGTCCAGGTCGAAGCGAAGAATCAGGCTCTTCACCAGAAACTATGAGCGTTTACACCGCGAGCCCGATCCGCTATCCCGATCTTGGCGCCCCAGCACTGATGACCCGGCGCGCCTGGTGGCTCGTCGTGCTCAACTTTCTCATTCCGGGCTCGCCGCAGGTGCTCGCCGGCAATCGCAAACTCGGCAGAATCGGTCTCGCGGCGACGCTGACCCTCTGGCTGATCGTGGCCGTCGCCATCGTCGCATACTCGCTCTGGCGCACCGCGACCCTGTCCATAGTGACGAACTCGTTTGCATTGACCGGTGCGCAGGCGCTGCTGGTTGGCTATGCCGCGCTGTGGTTCGTGCTCACCATCGACACACTGCGGCTGGTGCGACTTGTGCGCGCCCGCCCGAATTCACGTTTCTGGATTGCCGCGTTCACCGTGATTCTGCTGGTGGCATCCGTCGGAACAGCGACCGCCGGGGCGTACTACGCCGGTGTGGCGCGCGGCACGCTGAGTTCGATCTTCGGGGCCGGGGCCGCCTCGGTTCCGCCGGTTGACGGCCGCTACAACATCCTCCTGCTCGGGGGAGACGCGGGTCCCGACCGCGAAGGACTGCGGCCGGACAGCCTCTCCGTTGTGTCCATCGATGCCGACACCGGGCGCGTGACGATGATCGGCCTCCCGCGCGATATGCGGAGGGTGCCGTTCTCGGATGATTCGCCGATGGCTGAGCTGTATCCCAACGGATACCGCAACTGCGATGTGAGCGTGTGCAAGCTGAACTCCGTGTACACCGAGGCTGAGTTGCGACACGACGACCTGTATCCGGATGCCACGTCGACCGGTTCCACTCCCGGCATCGAGGCGACGAAGGAAGCAGCAGAGGGTATCACCGGCCTCACGATCCAGTATTACGCTCTCATCGACATGCAGGGGTTCAGCGATCTCATTGACGCGCTCGGCGGGGTGGAGATCACGGTGAAGGAGAGGTTGCCCATCGGCGGGGACGAGAACCTCAAGGGAGTCGTCGAATGGATCGAGCCCGGAACGCAGCGGTTGGACGGTTATCACGCCCAGTGGTATGCGCGTTCGCGGCACTCGACAAGCGACTTCGACCGGATGGAGCGGCAACGTGAGCTGCAGTCCGCCATTCTGCAGCAGTTCACGCCGACGAACGTGCTGACCAAGTTCCAGGCGATCGCCCAGGCAGGGACCCAGGTCGTGAAGACCGATGTTCCGCAGGACATGCTGGGCTACTTCACGAACCTCGCCATGAAGTCCAAGGAGCAGCCGATCACATCGGTGGAACTGACGCCGGCGAACGGCGTTGACCAGGACGATCCGGACTTCGAACAAATCCGGGCCCTGATCCGCGCCGACCTGTATCCGCCTGAGCCGACGGAGACGCCGGCGGGTTAGACAACCGCTCGACGCCGCACAGGTCCGGGAGTCGCATGTCGGCGGTGCACCCCTGCGACCGGTACGTTTGGTGCACGCGCGAGGGATGGCGCGGGCGAGTGCATGAGCGGCGCATCGTGATTCAAACGCCCAGCCAAAGAGGTCTGGGCGACGTACAGGAGAGTGGGAGCAGGGATGAACGAGCCCAACGATGGCACCAGTGACGCGACTGCATCCACTAAGAAACGACGTCCAAGTGACGGGCGGTTCTTCCTGGTCGGAATCACAATTCTTGTGGTCGCCATGGTGGCTTGGGCGGGTTCAGCATTGGTATTTGGCACCCCGCCCGATTCGCAACGGGCTGCGTCGCCGAAGCCCGCCGTTTCCGCGACTGCCACAGCACCGACTACCCCCGTATCGACCGCCCCCGAACGAACATCATCGCCGGAGGGCGAGGCGAAGGCGCCTGCAGCGCCCGAAAGCTGTATGGAGGTATACCCGCAAACTTTCTTAGATCAGATGGCTGATGAGGAACTCAATCATGAGTCGATGGCAGACTCGGGGATCTCCAGATATCCAGTCATCGAAGAATTTCGAAAGCCTCTGCCCGGGTTCGAGTGTCATTGGGGCCTCGGAACTGAGGGCGGTATTGCGAACGCGGTGAACAGGGTCAACCGCGAAGCGCAGGATGAGGCAATAGCGCTCATTGAAGCGAACGATCATATCTGCGAGCCGCATCGCGAAGGAACGATTTGCCGACAGTCTGAGGTTCTACCGGACGAAGAGGGAACCAGTACCGTCTGGACGATCGCCGAGGAGCATTTCTTCAGAGATGGACTCTGGGTTTCGACATGGTGGGCGGGCACCGCATCGAGCATCGAATCTAATACAAGCGGCATCTACACAACCATCTGGCCCTAGACGGGCTCGACGCGTTGAGTCGCGCATCACAGGTCGGCGTGCAGGGCCCACACTCGCTCGGCGGAATCGCGCCAGCTGAAGGCGCGAGCCCGGTCCTGACCGACGATGCGGAGTCGTTCGGCGCGTTCTGAGTCAGTGAGGACCGATGCGACGGCGTCGGCGAGCCTCTCGCCATACCCCTTCTTGCCGCGTTCGACAGCAACCCCAGCGCCACCGGCGACTTCCAGAAGGGCGGGATCGTCGGAGTGCACCACAGGGGTCCCGAAAGAGAACGCTTCGACGAGGGGGAGGCCGAAGCCTTCCCGCAGGCTGGGGTAAACGAAAACGCTTGCCCGATCGAGAACCACCGCGAGGTCTTCGTCGGCGAGATGCCCGAGCGCGCGAACGCGGTCCTCGGGCAAGCCCGCCTCGTCGGCGACGACGGCGAGGGACAGTTCGCCCCAGGTGTCGGGGCCGAGGACAAGCAGGGGAAGATCGGGGGCGCCTGGGCTGCCAAGGCCGTTGATGAGGGCGGTGACGCCGCGCCGAGGGTCGAGCGAGCCGACGGTGAGGACGTACTCGGCCGGGAGGTCGAGGCGACTCGCTCGGGCATCGGCGTCTGCTGGCAGTTTCACGTCCGAGGCCACAGCTCCGGAGATGACCCGCACTCGGTCGCCAAGATCGACGATCTCTGACAGTTGTTCAGCGACAGCGTGCGTCGGAACGACGATTGCATCGGCGTGCTTGTTTGCGCGTTTCAGCATCCCCTTGTGCCAGGCGACGCTCGTCGGTGTCAGCGACTTGGGGTGGGTCCAGGCCAGCGTGTCGTGGACCGTGACGACGATCTGTGTGGCGTCGAACTCGCGATCGTGCCGGTGAAGGGGCGCGAGAAGGCTCGGGGAATGGATCATTCCGGATCCCAGGGACGGAACAATGCCCAGCTGCCAGGCTGCGGCGAGCTCGCGGCGCGGGAGCGTGGTCCGATGAAGAGCGGCCAGTCCGGGGAGTGCCTCTTCGATCGCGGTGATCTTCTCGGCGGGCAGGGCCGAGACGATTCCCTCGACAGCACAGCCTTTCGGTGCGGTCTGGATGAGCGCTCGGGCGAGCTCCTCCGTATAACGGGAGATTCCATTCGGGAGGGGCGTCACCATCTGGTCGACGATCACCCGGAGTGTCGTTGCCATGCCGCTACGCTATTCGCTCGCCGACTGACGTTTGACCGCGCCTGACGCCACAGCGTCCGCGAGGGCCTCCCGCCAGTGGCGCATCGGTTCAAGCCCTGCAGCACGCCACCCATCGTGTCCAAGAACTGAGTACGCCGGCCGCGGTGCTGGCCGGACGAACGCTGAGGAATCGGTGGGTTTCACCCGCTCAGGGTCAAGGCCAACCTCTTCGAAGATGGCTTTGGTGAAGTCGAACCAGGACGCCTCACCGGCGTTCGTGCCGTGGTAGATACCGGCGGGAGCATCAGAATCGACCAGAGTGACGATCTGTGTGGCCAGGTCGGCGGTCCAGGTTGGCTGGCCGAGCTGGTCCGTGACGACGCTCACGGTCGGATGGGTGCTAGCGAGCCGCACCATCGTCGCGGCGAAGTTTGGTCCGTGCTCTCCGTAGAGCCAGGCTGTCCGCACGATGTAGGAGCCGCCAGGGTTCTCGCTGAGCACCGCTTCCTCGCCGGCGGCTTTAGTGCGCCCGTATGCCGACAGCGGTTCGCGGACAGTGTCCTCGCGGTACGGCGATGTGGCGTCGCCCTTGAAGACGTAGTCGGTCGATACCTGGACGAGCTTCGCGCCGGCCTCGCGAGCCGCGACCGCGAGGTTCTTCGCGCCGGTCGCGTTGACCGCGAAGGCGGCATCCTCGTGGGATTCGGCATCGTCGACCTTCGTGTACGCCGCGGCGTTGATGATGACGTCGTGACCGGACACGGCGGTGCGGACCGCGTCCAGGTCGGTGACATCGAGATCGGTTCGACCGAGAGCGGTAACGTCGCGGCCAGCGAGGGCCTGCTGAAGGTCGGTTCCGAGCATGCCGGATGCTCCGGTGATGAGATAGCGCAATGTACTTCCTTCGTGAGAGTCCCCATGATTCTATTTGCTCGCGATGTGCCGTTCCTGCGACGAATACTGGCAGTTGGTAGACTGCCCGGGTGCAGATCCGCGAACTGAAAATCCCAGACAGCTACGAAATCACCCCGAAGCAGTTCGGCGACGACAGGGGAGTGTTCCTCGAGTGGTACCGCTTCGACAAGCTGGAGGAGGCCACCGGCCGCTCAATTCAGTTGGCGCAGTCGAATACCTCGGTCTCCAAGCGTGGTTCGGTCCGCGGAATCCACTTCGCGGATGTGCCGCCAAGCCAGGCCAAGTACGTCACCGCCACCCATGGCGCTGTCCTTGACTACGTCATCGACATTCGAGTCGGCTCACCGACATTCGGTCAGTGGGACTCGGTTCTGCTTGATGACAAAGAGCGCAAGGCGATCTTCCTTTCCGAGGGGCTCGGCCACTGCTTCGTCGCGCTCACCGACGATGCGACCGTGAGCTACCTTGTCACCGACGTTTACCGCCCGGACCGCGAGCACGGGATCAATCCGCTCGACAGTGACATTGGATTGGTCTTCCCCGATGAGGCCGGTGCCCCGCTGCTCTCACCCAAGGACACGGACGCGCCTGGTTTGGCGGAGGCTGCTGCTTCCGGCTTGCTCCCCACCTGGGACTCGGCACGGGCGTACTACGACACCCTGCGCACGCAGCTGTAACTCTGCGCACGGCAATATGACTCTTCGGGTGCAGATATAGAAGAGAGAATGTGACGTCAATGGAGACTGATCTGGGCCCGAATCCTGTGGACGAGGGCAATGTCAGGCGCGGCGAATGGGTCTCGGCCGCGTCGTATTGGCAGCCGCCGCTCTTCACCGTGACGGCATGGCTGGAGCATGCGCCTTTCGCGTACTGGCTGATGGATGCCATTCGGCCTGGAACTGTCGTGGAGCTTGGCACTCATTACGGCTACTCATACTTCGTATTCTGCGAAGCGGTGCTGCGTTTGGGGCTGGACGCCCGTACATATGCGCTCGACTCATGGGAGGGCGATGATCATGCCGGTTTCTACGGCGAGGAAGTTTACGAGTTCGTTTCGACTACGAACGAGGCATCGTACGCTGACTTCTCAAAGCTCATTCGAGGATCTTTCGACGATTCCCTCGCGCTCGTCGAGGACGGGTCGGTCGATTTGCTCCATATAGATGGCAGGCACGGATATGAAGACGTCGCTCACGACTTCAACGCGTGGCTGCCGAAGCTCTCTGCTCGGGGTGTCGTCTTGTTTCACGACGTCGCTGAACGGCAGGACGGCTTTGGTGTATGGAAGCTCTGGGAAGAACTGCGGGGCCAGCACCCCGCATTCGCATTCGACCACGCGCACGGGCTTGGAGTGCTCGGTGTTGGACGAGAACAACCTCCTGCTCTCATTGGATTCTTTGACGCGGCGAAGACCGAGGGGGACAAGATCAAGCGGTGCTATGAAGGTCTCGGTGAGACGCTGGCTTTCCGTGCGCAACTTGAAGCGATGCCCGACGAAATTCGTCGGCTTCGAGCGCAGGTGGATGCCCTTGAGTTGGAGCGAGTCGCGGCCCAGGCAGCGGTGCTCGAGCTTCAGACCGAGATGGCGCGCCGCTCGGCGTCGATGGAAGCTCGAGTCCGAGCGATGGAGGCCAGTACGAGCTGGCGGCTAACAGCACCGGTGCGGGCGCTTGGCGCGTTGTGGCGCCAGTGACCATGAGCCGCTCAGCAAGGGCGAGCCTCTGCTGGCTGAAGGATAGACTGGCGAACTATGCGCGGAATTATTCTTGCCGGTGGGTCCGGTACACGACTGTGGCCGATCACCAAGGGCATATCGAAGCAACTGATGCCGATTTATGACAAACCGATGGTTTATTACCCCCTGTCGACGCTCATGATGGCAGGAATCAGGGAAATCCTGATCATCACTACTCCGGAGTACAACGACCAGTTCAAGTCACTGCTTGGAGACGGCTCCGAGCTCGGGATCAGCCTTGAGTATGCAGTGCAGGAGTCCCCGGACGGTCTCGCACAGGCATTCATCATTGGCGAAGACTTCATCGGAGATGAGAGCGTCGCGCTCGTACTCGGCGACAATATTTTTCACGGAACCGGTCTGGGGTCGGCGTTGCGTAATCACGGGGAGGTCGACGGCGCACTCATCTTCGCGTACCACGTCGCCAATCCGACGGCGTACGGCGTCGTGGAATTCGACGACAACTTCGTTGCGCTGTCCATCGAGGAAAAACCGATGGCGCCAAAGAGCAACTATGCAGTCCCGGGTCTCTATTTCTACGACAACTCCGTCGTCGAGATCGCGAAGACCATAGAGCCGAGCGAGCGAGGCGAGCTTGAAATCTCGACGGTGAACGAAAGATACCTCAACGCCGGCAAGCTTCAGGTGAAGGTTCTCGACCGCGGGACCGCCTGGCTGGACACCGGAACATTCGAATCGATGATGCAGGCATCCGAGTATGTCCGCGTGATCGAGGATCGCCAGGGTTTCAAGGTCGGGTGCATAGAAGAGATCGCGTGGCGGGCTGGCTGGATTGACAGCGAGCAGTTAAAACGACTGGCTGCGCCCCTGGTCAAGAGTGGGTACGGGCGTTACCTCAGCACTCTCGTCAAGGAGTAATTCCTGAGTCCGTGCTGCAAGATGTGCACCGGAAGACATGCTGGATCGAGTGCATGTCGCGATCTGATTGGAACCATAAGTGAATCGAGTAATCAGGGGCGCACTCCTCGGGGCGGCTGAAACAGTTCGAAAGGGTCTCAGCCACCTGCGCATTCTCATCCAGCACGGGCCGAGCAACTACCTCAAGTACGTTGAACGGTCACGCAGGGCCCGCACCTTTATGCACCGGTTTCCTAATGGGATAACGTCCGCCATCGACCCACGCACAGCCGAGAACTGGCACTTGAACCACCGTAAGCCGACCGTATTCGTGCTGCTGGGTACTCATCCGGCAGATTTGTCGGATTGGATGCAGGAAATTCACACCGGTGCACAGGCCCATTTTCTGGTGAGCGCGGCGCAAGCGTCACATATGCCTGGCGTGGACCAGGCGCTGTACACCGTGTGCGACTTCATCGAGGATGCCGGGTCAACCAGCCTGATCGACATTCGAATGTGGATCAAGCAGTATTGGCGGAGATGCGACGTGGTCATAGCAGACCTCGGCAATCCGCTCATCAAGCTGATCGACGTGGTCAGGCTCCAGCATGCTGCGTATAGCTACGACCCTGACCATGAGATCGGAATCGCGTCACCGTCGATTAGGGCGAACGGCGAAGTCATCGCCGGCTTTGATTACGATCGTCGAAATGCTCGGTGGTCCGCCAACGGCGGAACACCTGCTGAGTATGGGCAGCGCGAGATACCGCGATATGTCTTGACGGCAGTGACCCACGGCCTTTACGTAACCGCAGAAACGATCGATCGGGTTCCGCTATCGACTCGTGAGGTGCGGAGTATGGATCTCGAGGCGCAGATCTCTTACCTGATTCACAAGGCATGGGCTCAGAATGTGCGAACCCTGTGCTTCTCTCCCGTCGTTCTCGACGTGGGCTCTATCCCGCAGCCGGAGCTCCTGCCCTTCCAGGCGAAATGGCTGAATAACAGACCGGTTCTGACCGCTGATGGGCGAAAGCGGATTATCTTCGTGTTGAATGCCACCTCGATCAGCGGTGGAATACGGACGGTGTTCGAAGAGTCGACGGCGCTCGAGCAGCAAGGGTTTGCCCCGGAAATTTGGTCGCTGCAAGGGCAACCAACCTGGATGGAGCTGAAGATTCCCGTGCGCACGTTTCGCGGCTACTCAGACATGTTGCTCGCACTCAGGGATGAAGAGGCGATCAAGGTCGCGACGTGGTGGGAAACAGCTCAGGTGGTTTGGCTCGCAAGCGTAAATTCAGGCTACCCGGTGAACTTCGTGCAGGAGTTTGAAACGTGGTTCTACCGCGATGACGCTGAAGCGCGAGCCGCCGTCGTATCAAGCTACCGGAGAGAGTTCGTCACAGCAGCGATCGCCACCTACCAGATGGGGGAGCTGAGAGACGTCGGAGTTGACGCCCAATATCTGCCGGTCGGCTATGACGCGACGACTTACCACCAGCTGCAAGGACACCCTCGCGAGACTGACGTTGTGCTTGCCGTGGGACGAAGCTTCTTCCAAAAGAACTTTGCAATGACATTAGAAGCCTGGCGCTCGTTGGGTGAGAACAGACCTCGGTTATCGCTCTTCGGGAGCGAACCGAACATCGTCGTGGATTCCCGTGCCAGCTACCACGAACGGCCTTCGAACGCCGAGGTGAACGTCCTGTACAATGAAGCCACGTGTTTCGTTCAGACTTCCCTGCACGAGGGTTTCTGTTTGCCGATCATCGAGGCGATGGCGGCTGGCTGTCCTGTAATCACGACCGATTCGCACGGCAATCGGGATTTCTGTGTCGACGGGGTGAATTGCATCATGGTCGCACAGGGCGACATCGCAGGCCTGGCAAATGCGATCGAACGCGTTATCAGCGATCCTCAACTTCAGAATCGGCTACGAGCCGCCGGATTGGAGACGGCAAGCCGCTTCCGCTGGTCAGAACTCACCCCCGCTATTTCCGGATTCTATGATTCAGTGGCTTGAGACTCGGCGTTTCACTCCACGGTAGATTCTCGAGAGCAACGACCACGCCGCCGTGCGCCGCAAGCGCCCAAGCCGCGGCGATTCGCGTGCGAACGGCACAGAGGAGGGGGCCGCGGCGTTGAGGTGGGGACTTGTCCTCTGGGCCAGGTCGTCATAGTTGTCAATGACCGCGGACCGGAGCTGCGCGGTGGTTTGTTCCCAGGTCCATTCCGGCCTTACCATGCGAATCCGCAGTTCTGTTGCCGCGCGCAGTTCGGGATCCGTCAGGTACGAGAGGATTGCGGCTTTCGTGTCGGGCACACTGCCGATACCGGTAACTTGACCTAGTCCGTTGGCTTCGATGTACTCCGCGAACCAGTCGCCAGCTGAGACGATGCTCGGCAAGGATGCCCAGAAGTGATCGAGGATTCGGGTGCGGAACGCGTAGTGAGTCTCCAGGCTCAGCTTGTGAGCTGACAGTGCAACGTCCGCGTCCAGGAGATAGTTGACGCGGTCGTCGGCGTCCACCCATTCATCCAGGAAGATCACGTTCGATCCGAGGACTCCGAGCTCGCCTGCAAGTCCTCGTGCACGGTCGACCGCTTTCGGCCGGCCAACCGCTGTGTTCGGGTGAACCGTTCCGTAAAACACGAGTTTCACTTCCGGGTGGTTTGGAGCGAGTTCAGCGACCGCTCGGATTGGCGTTTCGGCGTCGAACCAGTCCCAGATTCCGCCCGCCCACACAATCACAAAGTCATCAGTGGCGATTCCGAAATTGCCACGTAGCGCATGTCGTGTCTGCACCGGGTCGCTTTCATTCATTCCAAAGGGAGCCAACCCGATGATTTCGTCGACAGTGCGGTGCCCAAGATCGCTGGGGAGAATTCCACCGTTGGCCATGATGAAGCCGAGCCAGTAGTCGCGTTGCCGCTCGTTCGACGTGACAAAGAAGCTTCCTGTTTGCGAGCAGAACCTGAAGTATTTGAGGAGCTCTTTATATTCGCGGTCCTTATCGATTTCGTCCGTAAACCCGCTGACGCGTTCAGCTCCGACGGTCTCGACGGGTAGCGCGTTGTAAAGGTCATAGACGATCCGTTTACCGTTTCCAAGTGCATGACTGACCACATTCGTGTCAATAAATTGACTGAAGATGACATCGTGTTCATCGACGAGCTTTTCGAGCTCAGTCCGTGACTGATACGACGCAACCTGAACGGACGAATCGCTGAGGTCAATAAGCTCGCTTCCTTCCACACCTATCGCGAGCGTCACTGTTGCATGAGGGGCAAGGGCACGCGCAATGGCTACATACCGCATCCCGGGCCCCGCCATGCGGCGGCCAACGACATCGGGAGCGACCACCAGCAGTCGGACAGTGGGAGCCAGGAACGTTTCCCCGTCGTTAGGTAGCATTAGGTGCTTGTCCTCTCGAATCTACAGTTGGAATTTGATGCCTCGAAACCTGCTCGCTGCTGCTGCTCGACGTATTTATCGGCGGTTACCCGCCCCGATGCACGACCGCGCTCAGGAACTCGTAACCAAACGATCCTACGCGGTCAATACGCGCGGACTTGGTGCCGATCGTGTTGCGGCCGCCTGGGTGTCGGAGCACCGTCGACCAGTGAGCATCGTCATTCCCAGCTATAACGACTTTCCTTTTCTGTCGGCCTGCCTTGAGAGCATCGAAGCGACGTGCGCGAACTTCGACTACGAGGTCATCATCGTGGACGACTATTGTGAGCCGGAGAATCGGGCCAAGCTCAGGACCCTCGAGTCGAACCGGATAAGGGTCATCCTCAAAGAACGCCGCGAAGGATTTGCGGTGGCGGTGAACGTTGGTATGCGCGCGGCCACGCACGACATCGTGTTGCTCAATAGCGACATCGTGGCGCAGGAAGGCTGGCTGGAGGCGCTCCAGTACACCGCATACGCCGTGGACCCCAAGGTGGGTTTAGTGAGCCCCAAGCTCGTTTATCCAAATGGGCGAATTCAGTACGGCGGGACCTATTACGCCCGCGTCCTCGCTCCGCAGTGGTTCGGGCACTTGTACGTTGGAAGTCCGGCGACCTCCCGAATCGCCAACGTTCCTGTCTACAACACCTCGGTCTCGGGTGCGTGCGTTTACATCACGCGAGAGGCATACGGAACTCTTGGTGGCCTCGACGAGGAATACTGGCTCGGGTTCGAGGACGTGGATTACGGGTTACAAGCGTGGGCGAGCGGAATCCGGTGTTACTACCAGCCGTTGTCGCTCCTGGTTCATCACGAGTCTGCATCACGGGGATACAGCCAAGGGAAACGCGAATTGGCGTCGATGCGACACTTTTGGCGGCGTTGGGAAGGGTTGTTCCTTGATCGGCGGACGGCAGCGCCGCTCGCCGTCGACTACCTGGTCAGTGGCGAGTCCGATGCGCTGTGGACGCAATACGTCCAGGAACAGGCTGCCTGGCTCTCTGCGAACGGGTGTCCAGCCTCAGTGCACATGGTGGCGGAAGGAACCGTCGACGAGCTCCTGGTTGATAAGTTGTCGGACGTGGAGTCGCTTAAGATCGCGTGCGATTTTGGGGCCGCTACGACAACGTGGCTAGCGAGCGTCACCAGCGGGAAGGCCGTCTATTTACTACCCGACGTTGAGAGCGGCGGGTTCCCTGACGACCCAGCCAAACAAGCTGGAATCGTGGCGAAATATCGACCCGAGTTTGACTTCATCGCCCCGAACCGATGGACGGCAGACCAGCTCAGGGCGGAAACAGCCTGGGAAACGTTTGGACGAATCGTGCCTGCTCTGCCCACGAAGGCACGAGAGGAGTCTCCGCGGTCGCGGATATTCGCGACGCTTGGGCTCGACGATGACACGCGGTCGTGGGTCGACAGTGTTCTCGGACCGCTTGGCGCCACCGCCCTGCACTTGAAGTCCGCTGTTCCGTCTCCATCCGAACTCGAGTTGCTGGCTCAGACGAAGCCCGTCGGGGTAGTGGCTCTCTCTGCCTACCCCAACGCTCTGGTGCCTCTCGCGCTGATGGCTACTGGCGCGGCACTCATTGCAATCGTGAACGACAAGACCAGATACGAAGTGCTCGACGGCTACAACTCCTTGCTCGTGTCGGGCTCCGACCGAAATCAACTTAAAGGCGCCATAGAGGATATTACGAACGATCCGCAGGTCGCCAAGGAACTGAGCGATAACGGGTTCAAGACCGCGACGAGGTTCGCCGACGCTAATGGACCGAAGATGCTGTCCCTCTTGAAGTCGATCGCCATCACCGCGCCCTAGAAGGTAACGACGAAATCGCTCTTGCCTGCTCAGCCCTTTGGTCGCAACGCGCGACGCATCACTGCCGAGCGAATTCGCAGCCCTACGATTGCGGCCACCCGGAATGGCCAATAGACCCGTCGCGAGTACTTCTTTGCGATGAACTTTTCGGCGCTCCGATGATGCGCCTGAAGCATTGCGTCAGAAGATTTTCCGGTCGATTGGGCCCCAATGTGCGTCACCTCCGCAGCAGGTTCGTAGACGTTGCGCCAACCAGCCTTGTGCAGCCGGTAGCCGAGATCCACGTCCTCAAAATACATGAAGAAATCTTCATCGAATCCGTTTATGCTTTCGAATGCCTCTCGACGGATCAAGAGACACGAACCAGACAGCCAACCTGCTTCACGAAGCCGCGGTGACGCGCTGTCATCGTCGTGGTAACGGCGAGTCCACGGATTGGCTGGCCAGATATTCGCGAGTAAGGCATGGCCGATTCCTATCCGCACGGACGGGACACGACGGGCAGACGGATATATTGATCCATCCACATTTCGCACCAGCGGGCCGACGCTACCGATGCGTGGGTCGACCCGGGCTCTATCGATGAGCGTGTCGATCGCCGCTGGACTAACAAGAACGTCGGGGTTACTGACGAGAATCCAGTCCACTGATGCCGGCAGGCTCTCGAAGGCGCGATTGATGGCGGCGCCGTATCCCAAATTGCCGGGCATCGGAAGATACCGCGCTCCGTGCTCGCGACTAATCGATTCCGCATGACCCGTGTCCGGGGAGTTATCCGCTACCACGATAATGGCGTCATCGCGTGGCGGGGATGAAAGGCCCTCCAGGAAACTCGTCAAAGGGCCGTCGGAGTCGTAGCTTACGGTAACGACAGCACGAGAAAGCATATGTTTGAGTCTAATCGAAGAGGGATGTCTTAGCGGCTGGGCTCGAGCTGAACAGACGCAGTGGCAGCAAACTGCACCACTCCGGCACCGTTCGGGTCGTGCTGGTAATCCAGATGGCCCGCCGGGTTCAGATTATCGATGATCGTTCCGTCGAGCTCTGTCGCACCGGCGCTGATCACCAGGCGTGAAGCGCCAAAGTTGGTATCAGGGAGCCGAAATGAAATCGCATACCGACCGGGTGTGGTTGGCAGGTCAATCCCCAACCCCTCGGTATTGAGGCGATAAATTGTCTGTCCGAGCGGCGTATCGAGAGTGAATCCCGTGATCCATTCGACCTCACGCTTTACCTCGGCGTGAATCGTGAGGGTCAAATCAGATCCCCTCGGAAGCGGGGAGTCCCCGCTGAGAGATGGCGAGCTAATCGACACCTCGGAGATAACTACTGCCCGGTTCACCGGCAGGTCGTCTTTCTCCGCTTCTTCCTGTTCTTTCTCCACACGGTCACGCTCGTAACCTTCGCGGAGAGTACGAATACCCTCTCCTACGTCGCCATCGTGAACGATCGCGCCGCCGTCGAGCACGATGGCACGCGTGCACACGTCTGCGACTTGTTCCGCAGAGTGGCTGACCAGAACAATCGTGCGACCCTCGCGCTGGAACTGTCGAATCTTGTTCATGCATTTGGCTTGGAATGGTTCATCGCCCACGGCGAGTACCTCATCGACCAGCAGCAGGTCGGGGTCGGAATGAACTGCGACGGCGAAAGCCAGACGCACATACATTCCGGATGAATAGAACTTCACCTGTGAGTCGATGAAGTCACGTATCCCCGAGAACTCGACGATATCGTCGAACACCTTGTCGGTGTCGTCGCTGCTCATCCCGAGGATCGCCGCATTGAGATAGACATTCTCGCGCCCGGAAAGATCCGGATGGAAGCCGGCGCCAAGTTCAAGCAAGGCAGCGACGCGTCCACGCCGATAAACTGCTCCGCTCGACGGATCGATAATCCCGCCGATTATTTTGAGAAGCGTGCTTTTCCCAGAGCCGTTGTGGCCAACGAGTCCAACCGTTTCCCCCAGCTCAATCTCAAGCGACACGTCACGAAGCGCCCAGAAAACGTCCTTTGACTGCTTCCTGTTGGAGAAGTAGAGGACCCGGTCCTTGATCGATTTGTCCTTGTGAAGTACGAATCGCTTGGAAACATCGTCGACGCGAACAATGGGTTCAATAGTGGTCAAGGATCAAAGCTCCTGTGCGAAGTTGCTCTGGAGCCGCGAGAAGATTCGCTGAGCGCCCCAGAGAAGCAAAAGACTGACTGCGAGTGCGATCAGCAGACGAAGGTCGAGGTTTTCAGGCCAGAACTGGTTGGGATCCGCGCTGCCTGCAACCCACATGGCCTTTTGCATACCCAGCACGGCAAGAGTGACAGGGTTGGCGAGGTATACCTGTTCGATCCACGATCCGCTGAGAGCGCCGTTCACATAACTCATCGAATAAACGATGGGGGAGGCCCAGAAGAGCACGAGCAGGAGAACCTCGACGAGATGCTGCACATCGCGGAAATAAACGTTGACCGCCGACAGGACGAGGGCGAAAGCCGTACCCAGCACCACGACAACGGCAATAGAAAGCGGTAAGTAAAGAATCTCGATGTGCAGCGGGGGTCGCATGAGTACAAATGTCGCGACGACGAGGATCCCGAACTGTACGACGAAGTTGAAGAGGGCGCCACCGACGGCGGCGAGGGGGAATATTTCCCGAGGCAGATAGACCTTCTTCACGAGCCCCGAGTTATTAATGATCGAACTCGTGCCTGCGCTGATGATCTCGGCGTAAAGGCCCCAAATGGTCAGACCCGTGAATACGAACACCGCAAAGTCGGGGATCGCGCGTGCAGCGCCAAGGAACTGCCCGATGGCAATGTAGTAGATCAGCAGTTGCGCAAGGGGTCGGATAAGCGACCAGACAATGCCGAGTCCGCTGTTCTTGTACTTTGCCCGAATTTCTCGACTGACCAGACGGCCGAGGAGTTCACGATACTCGGCTATCTCTTTGAAGGACTCAACGGTCCCTTGTGTGAACTTCGGTGGTCGCCCTACCCGCCGTAACGGTTCAGTGACAACACGGGAGCGCTTTGCGCCTTCCCCAGAAATATCCATGGGCTCACTTTCTCGTCGGGCCACCAGAGAATCTTATCCACTCTGCTATGCCGAAGCTGCGAGAGCGTACAGGAGGAGCCGGCACCCGGGGCGCTGCAATCTTCGATTGATAGACTCCCAAGTCCGCGACCGTTGAAAATGTGGAGTGCTCAGTGAGAAAAATCCGGCCTGGTGTCGTTTCAGTGGTTCTAGTGAATTTCCGAGGCGCGGACGACACGATCGCTGCCATCGCGTCTCTCCAGGAACTCAACTGGCCTCAGGAACTGCTGGAGATCGTCGTTGTGGAGAATGGATCCGGCGACGATAGTCTCGCGAAACTCAAGTCACACGAGTCTCCGGCAATTATTGTCGAATCGCAGGTGAACTTGGGATTCACGGGCGGATGCAATTTGGGCGTGAGTCACTCGTCGGGGGAATTCGTCGCGTTTCTCAACAACGATGCGAAACCACATGCGGATTGGGTCGCAGAAGCGATGTCCACATTCGCCCGTGGCATGGACATCGGCGCTGTCGCAAGCAAGGTCCTGGACTGGACAGGGGAGTCGATCGACTTCGCTGACGCAGCGATCACCTGGTACGGCATGGGCTATAAGCCACACGCGGGGGAAACCGATCGTCACGCGTGGGACACCGAGAAAGATGTGTTGTTCGGCACGGGCGCAGCTATGTTCATTCGTGCGTCGGTCTTCGAAGAGCTTGGCGGGTTCGACGACAACTACTTCATGTTCTACGACGATGTTGACCTGGGGTGGCGCCTGAACCTGCTGGGGTATCGATTCAGATTCCAGCCACGTTCGCTCGCATTTCACAAGCATCACGCGTCAATGAACAAATTCGGAAGCTACCGCGAAACGTATCTTCTCGAGCGAAACGCTCTCTTTACCCTGTACAAGAATCTGGACGACGAGTCGCTGGCTCAGGTCTTGCCGGGTGCGCTACTGCTCGCAGTGCGCCGCGCCGTCGCGAGAGGGGGTGCCGATTCTGCCGAGTTCGACTTACGTCGAAGCGGGAACGATGCACAGGCTTCAGTGGCTGTCGACAAGCAAACTGTAGCGGGGGTGTATGCAATTGACCAGTTTGTCGAAAAGCTGCCAGAAATCAGTGAGTCGCGGAAGGTCGTGCAAGGAACCCGTCGGCGTTCGGATCGCGAACTGAAAGAGCTATTTGGAAACACTGACGAGCCCGCCTACCCAATCGAAAACTACCTGCGCGGCTACGAAAAGATCATTGATTCTCTGGGGCAACTCGAAATACCGGGTCGACGCCACATCTTGGTAGTCACCGGTGATGCACTCGGGGAGAAGATGGCGGGCCCGGCGATTCGTGCGTGGAACATCGCCAAGCTGCTGTCGGCGGAGCATGACGTCCGTCTGGTGAGCACGAGTCATGCCGACTTGCGCGACGAGCATGTCGCTGTCAGTGCGGTCAACTATCACCACCCGGCGTCGATGGCCCCGCACGAAGCGTGGGCCGACGTTGTTATTCTGCAGGGACATGCCCTGGCTCTGTTTCCGGTCCTCCAGAAGACGTCGAAGGTTGTGGTTGTAGACGTCTACGATCCGCTTCACCTTGAGCAACTGGAACAAGGTCGTGGCAAGACATTCACCCTGTGGAACAAGCAGATCAGCGAGGCAACTGAAACGCTCAATCACCAGCTCGAAGTCGGAGACTTCTTTCTCGCGGCTAGTGAGCGGCAGCGGTACTTTTGGCTGGGTCAACTCGCTGCAGTTGGACGCATCAACGCCTACACCTATTCGCGGGACAGTGAGCTCGACAGCCTGATTGGGATCGCGCCCTTCGGCATTGACAGCACACCGCCCGCTCACACACGACAGGTGATAAGAGGTGTCGTGCCGGGAATTGGGGCTGACGACAAGGTCGTGGTGTGGGGTGGGGGCATTTATAACTGGTTCGATCCGGAGACGCTTATTCGTGCCATCGCCCGTGTCGCGGAATCGCACCCCGATGTCCGTCTCTTCTTCATGGGCGTAAAGCACCCCAATCCCAACGTCCCCGAGATGGAGGCAGTTGCGCGTTCCCGTGTC
This sequence comes from Mycetocola sp. Y791, assembly GCF_059445325.1. Lineage (NCBI taxonomy): Bacteria > Bacillati > Actinomycetota > Actinomycetes > Micrococcales > Microbacteriaceae > Mycetocola > Mycetocola sp. Y791. Next base: position 679,922 of record NZ_JCAIUC010000001.1, read on the forward strand.
CTCGCGGGCCACCTGAATCTCACCGGTAAGCATGTCTTTTTCAATGAGAATTGGGTTCCTTACGACGAGCGCCAGAATTACCTTCTCGAAGCGGACCTCGGCGTGTCGACCCACTTTCAACACATCGAGACAACTTTCTCGTTCCGCACGCGGATCCTGGATTACCTCTGGGCAGGTCTCCCTATTGTCACGACCGAGGGTGACTCGTTCGGTGATCTCGTCCGTGCGGAAGGGTTAGGCGCGTCTGTGCCGGAGCGGGATATTGACGCACTGGTCGAATCGATTGAACGGCTTCTATACAGCGAGCCCGACGGTCGGGTTGCGCGCGAAAACGTGGCACGGGTGCGTGAAAACTTTGTCTGGGAACAAGCGTTAGCGCCATTGCTTGAGTTTTGCAGGAACCCTCTTCGGGCCGCCGATCGTACCCCCGACGGCACCAAGGGTGACCGGAAGAGTTCGGGGTCGAAAAAGCCCGTGCGTCACACTGGCCTTCGTCGCGATGTCGATCGTGTTGTCTATTACCTCAAACAGGGCGGGGTAGGTGAAGTGGTATCGCGCGTCCGCGAGCGAAACGACCGAAAGCGAGCCAGCGGCGCCAAATAGTACGGCGCGTCACGTCAATATGGTGACCTGGTCCTCGAGTTTTCAATACCATTGCCTCTATGAGGGCAAGAAACAGTATCCGGGGTCGCAGCAAATTCATAGCATGCGCAAGTGTGGTCCTCTTTGGGCTGCTGGCAGCGATCGGTGTGACGACGGCTCCCAAGGGGGCTGAAGCAGCAGACCTCTCGAAGTTCGACCCTGGCTACATCATCAGCGACAGCGCGTTCTACAATGGCGGCGCCATGTCCGAGGGGGATGTTCAGAATTTCCTTCGCAGTAAGGTTTCCTCATGCGCTGCAGGAAAGACGTGTTTGAAGGACTTCCGCCAGACGACCTACAACCGTGCCGCAGACGCAATGTGCAACGGCTACGTGGGGGCAGCTGACGAACCGGCGGCGCGCATCATTGTGAAAGTTGCCCAGTCGTGTGGCATCAGCCCGCAGGTCATTCTTGTAATGCTCCAGAAGGAGCAGGGTCTGGTGCTCGGTAACGCGCCCACGTCGTGGGCCTGGCAGGCTTCGATGGGGTATGCGTGCCCCGATACAGCCGCGTGTGACGCGAAGTATTTCGGATTCTATAATCAGGTCTTCATGGGCTCCTGGCAGCTGAAGCGCTATGGCAATCCACCCGGGACGAGTAACTACTTCACCTGGTTCCCTGTCGGTGGGGTAGCCCAGGTCCGGTATCACCCTGACGCCTCCTGTGGGTCGTCTGCGGTTCGAATTGCGAATAAGGCAACGGCGGCGCTTTACTACTACACGCCCTACCAGCCGAACGCGGCGTCGCTTGCGGCTGGCTACGGCGCATCGTCCAATCCGTGTTCGTCCTACGGCAACCGAAATTTCTACAACTGGTATTCCGACTGGTTCGGGATCGAAAAGGGCGAAAGCCCGATTGGGAACTACGAGTCAACCTCCGTCAGTCCAGGCTCGGTACGAGTTGTGGGATGGGCTCTGGATCCCGATACGAAGGATCCAATAGCCATTCACGTCTACGTCAACGATGCGAGTACCGCACACGTGGCCAATAAGGACCGTCCCGACGTCGGTGCCGCCTATCCCGGGATGGGCTCAGCACACGGTTTCGACATCACAGTCCCGGCGCAGAGTACGGGCGCACAACGAGTCTGTGTTTATGCGATCAGCTCAGGAGGAGGCGCCAATGTTGATCTTGGTTGCCGTACTGTCGAGGCCGTGGCTGGCCCGCCCGAAGGGGCCTTTACCGTATCCGCGGCGGATGGACACGTGAGTGTGAAGGGGTGGGCCGTAGATCCCGACACGCACGCCCCCATTAATGTGCATGTCTACGTGGATAACTCGAGCGTTGCATATCTCGCCAACAAAGCAACCACGTCGGTACCCGCCAAGTACTCCGGGTACGGGAAGAACCACGGGTTCTCTGAAACAATCCCTGCCGATAGCGGAAGACGCAACGTTTGTGTTCACGCGATAAACGTGGGCGTGGGTGGCAATCAACTCCTTGCCTGCCAGGTAGTCCAAGTGCCGGGTACGGCGCTCACCGAACAGAATCGTGTCCCAATCGGGTACCTGGACTCAGTGAGTACTGTGCCTGGATCCGTGACCGTGAAAGGCTGGTCGCTTGACCCGGACACGAGGGTCCCAATCAACGTGCACCTTTACGTTGGAAAGGCGAGCACCGCGCACCTGGCGAACCGAGATCGTCCCGATGTCGCTGCTCTCTATCCTGCGCATGGTGCCGCTCATGGTTTTGAAGAGACGCTGAAAGTGCCAGCGGGTACGCATCAGGTCTGCGCGTATGGGATAAATGCCGGGCCTGGTGCCCACACGATGCTCGGTTGCCAGACAGTCACCGTGTACGAGCCCATTGTGGAGAAGAATCGGGCTCCGATCGGATACCTGGATTCAGTGAGTACAGGGCCTGGTTCTGTGACGGTGGAAGGCTGGGCGTTGGATTCTGATACCGCAGCGCCGATCAACGTTCACCTCTATGTTGGGAAGGCCAGCACCGCCTACCTCTCAAATCGAGAGCGCACAGACGTGGCTGCGCTCTACCCCGCGTATGGTGCCGCTCATGGTTTTGAAGAGACGCTGAAAGTGCCAGCGGGCACGCATCAGGTCTGCGCGTATGGGATAAATGCCGGGCCTGGTGCCCACACGATGCTCGGTTGCCAGACAGTCACCGTGTACGAGCCCATTGTGGAGAAGAATCGGGCTCCGATCGGATACCTGGATTCGGTGAGTACAGGGCCTGGTTCTGTGACGGTGGAAGGCTGGGCGTTGGATCCTGATACCGCAGCGCCGATCAACGTTCACCTCTATGTTGGGAAGGCCAGCACCGCCTACCTCTCAAATCGAGAGCGCACAGACGTGGCTGCGCTCTACCCTTCGTATGGCGCATCGCACGGGTACAGGGAGACGTTGAAGGCACCAACGGGCACGCATGAAGTGTGCGCCTACGGGATCAACACAGGTGCTGGCGGACACACATTGCTGGGTTGCACCACCGTTATTGTTCCCTAGCTCGCTGTCGCTGCGTCACCGCTGAATGAGGCCGTCCGGTGCAGCTGCATAGCCGTTCGTCGAGGTTGGGCGAGGCAGCGAAATGCAGGACGGTTTTCCCAAGCGCACCCGGACCCCGAGCCTGACATCACAACGTTGTTCAGCAGATCGTCAATTCCGGGTGAACCCCGTACCGAGGTGCGTCGCCAGGAGCCCGACGCCTTGGGCGGTGGCCCTGGTGGACAGCTTCAAGATCTGGGTTCCCTCGCGGACAGAGCCGGGTTCTCCCGCGGACTGTAGGGGACCGGACACCGTCACGGTTTCGGTGCACCAGTCCAGGGTTATTTCCGCAAAGCTCCGGGATCGGTCGACTCTGCGGCCGGCCGCTGAGAGACGGTTGTGGCTCTCTCCCTTGCATCCGGGAAGGCCATGTCCGGTACCCGCGGAGAGACAATGTCGTATTCGATGGGGAGCACCAGAAGCGTCCGGCCCAAGAAGAACGCGGTGCCAGCAGCGAGGACGGCGTAACCCGCGAGTATTGCAATCTTTCCACCCGGTGGCGCCCATTCGGAAGCGGTGAAGAACGTGATCCAGTCCGTCGGTTCGCCCACGACGTAGCGTCGGAGGACAATGGCGAACGTGTAGAACTGTGACGCAGCGACCGCAATAGTAACTATCCAGACCAAGCGTTTGGATTGCGACCGGCTCAATGTAGCGAAGAGCGGTGCAGCGGTCGCCCCGAGCGTGACCATGAGGCAAAGGAAGAGGGGCAGGGTGTAGCGACCCTGCCAAATGTACCCCCCATCCGTTACATAAAAGGCCTGTATAAGTGCCGGAGCAAGAACCGTGGCAAGCAGGATTGCAAGCAAGGACACGAGGGCCTTACCTCTGGATGTAACGAGCCCCACAAGGAGAAATCCGCCGACGAGGGCAGACCACAAGAAAATAGCGCTCGGCGGAGATGGGGTGTCGAGCCAACCGAACAATCCGACTAAGCCGCGACCATATTCAAACGTCTTCTCAATTACTGTTATGAAACCGCTGAACCACGACTCACCAACACCGGCGTATGGTGAGACTGCATCAGGATCAGTAACGGCGGCGGTCAGGGAGTTTGACCCGAGGAGCCATGCGACAGCGAATGCGGTGCCGAGGGCGACGGTGACTATGGCGCCGAGGACCTCGCGAAGCTTGAGAGCGCGGACGACATCCGCCCATGGAACCCACAGGCACGGGACCACGACAGCGATGAATAGCCAAACCGGTGACAGGCCACGGGCGTTAACCGCCATTGCTCCAGCAAGGCCGACCATGGTTGCAGCAGCCGCGTACTGGCTGGGCTTGATCGAGCGGGTGACGAAGGACAACACGCCCACAAAGACTGTGGCTATGGCGGCTGCTTCTACGGCGTTCGGATTAACGGAGGCGCCGAGGAAGAGCAGCATAGGCGTCACGCTCACGGCAAACGCAAGGAGCACTGATCTGGCAACCCGCCATTGCGTGATCATGGAAATAGCCATTGCGAGGTACAGAGCGGTAAGAGCGCCGCTGAGGATTCGCATAGCGTAGATACCGGAGTCGTCATCGAACAGGAGCGTCGGTACGCCCGTCACGAGATAGTAAACAGGGTTATAGAGCCCCGCGGTCGTCCGCGCTTCGACGATCTCCGAGGATTCGCCTGATGTCAGCTGCTGACAGTCCGCGGAAACAGCGGGGTCAAAAGCAAAACACGTCTGAAAATGAGTTTCTGCTATGTATCGCGGGACGTGAACAACGTTCCCTGTCGGGGTCATCGGACCGATAAATTCGCCACGCACAACAGCAGCAGCCTTGACCATGTGGGCAGGCTCGTCAGGGGAAGCAGCGATCGGGGTCGCTATCGCCCAGAGCGCGATGAGGGCTGTGAGAATTGCCCAGGACGAGAGGAAGACGCGGAGCAACGTTGGAGCACCATGAGGAGCGTGCCCAGCCGGAGTTCGGAACGGACGCCGCGCGTTATCCGCCTTCACGAACGTGCTCCGGCGGAGGATTTCGACCGACGTGGGTACATATGCGTAGTCCGGCTTTCTAATCTGCGGTTTTGGAAGCCGCGCCTCTGTTCTGCGTGCTCACGGTCCGAGGCAATGTGGAGTATTAAATCTTCGGATGGTCGTGGCGAAAGTTGTCGCGCCAATCCTATTCACCCCTGCCTGTGGCGGTCCTGAACTTGAAGGCGTGCCGTAGGAGCACTTGAACTCCGCGGACGTCCCGCGAGCGAAGCGCAGAAGGGACGCGTGTGAGGGCGTTCAACCTGCTCGAGAGGTGGGCGGAGGCGATCCTGGCCGCACGTGACCAGCCTCTTTCCCGCAACCGAGATGCTACTTGATCGAAGAATGCCGCTTCTTCGATAAATCTGGATCCGTCATTCGCCTTCCATGACGACACGCTCGCGGCATGTCGTCGATATTCAAACGTGACTGTCGAGCTTGCGACGAGGGTTCCAGCGTCCAGAGCGAGGTTGAGTTGGAGTGCAAGGTCGAGCACGACGTCGAATTGCGGGTCGAAGCCGTGCGCGCGAATATTCGCCGTGCGCCAACAGATGGAAGGGAAGTAGGTCCAATTGCCTTTGAGCAACGTCGCGGCGAGTTTCTCGCCCTCGATCTTCGTGCGCGCCAAGTGGGCAACGCGCGAGCGGTACAACGCCTTAACTCTGTCGGCTAAAGGGAACACCCTTGCGCCGACGCTGTCGATGACAACGACACCTGGCTGGAAGTACGCGGCATCCGGAAAGGCCCTGATGAGATCATGCATCTCGGACACGTAGTTTGGGCGCATTAGATCGTCACACCCCATGATGACCATGTAATCGTGAGTGGCCAGATCTATGCTTCGTTGAAAATTGCCACTGACTCCGAGATTCTCGGGATTCCTGATGTACTCGATCCGGCTGTCACCGAGGGCAGTCAGCCATTCTCCGGGCTCCAGCTCCGGGTACTGGTCGTCAATGACGACGAGTCGCCAGCGGGAATCTGTCTGTTCCACGACACTTGTAACGGCGAGCTTGAAAAGCGCAGGGTCCCCGTAGTAGGGCATCATGATGTCGATGGTCATGCTGGGGATCCGTTCCTGGCTCAACGGGGGTCTGGGCAGCCGCGATTGACCGAGCTTCACGGAAGCAGGCGTTCGCCCAAACCAGCTGTCGCGGTTGCTGGTCAGTGCATCGTTGGACGAGCACCATCCGAGGATACTAGGGAACGCCTTGACAAGCTGGCTGTCGTTGCGTTCGCAGCTGCGGGACAGGAATGTTCGACGACTAAACTAGTTCCGCCGCGGAATCACGTGGCTCCGCGCGTTTGCTCTTTGGGTATCACCGAACTGTAAGCCGGATGAACCACGGGAGCCTCACATGTCTGGATCGAATCTATCGAACATGCCCGGCGGCGGGGAGCCGCTGAATCCCGCGGCTCGACCGCGACGTCCCTTGGGCTTGACCTCGATTTTGCTGGCCACCGCCGTCGCGGGAGCGGCAGGCTACGTGGTTCAGATTATCGTCGGTGCGAGTTCCGAGCCCTCGGACTATTTGCGCTTTAGCGTCTTTTGGGCGCTCTTATACCTGGTCATCTCGGGGCTTAGCGGGGTGCAGCAGGAAGTCTCGCGCGCTACGCGCGGGAAAACAATCGTTGATTCTCGTTTCCGCGGTGGGTCGACTGCTCGAAACTTCGCCATCGCGCTGGCTGGAGGCATTGCGTTCGCCACGCCACTCACCGCCCTGTGGTGGGGGACGCTGGTATTCCCAAGCCACACGTGGGTGCTTGTAGCGGCCCTCTCAGTAGGGCTGACGTCGTATGTGCTGGTCGCCGTTATCTCGGGGATTCTCTACGGTATGGGGGCCTGGTCATCAATCGCCTTGATGACTGGTCTGGATGGAGTGTTGCGGCTCATGGCGATCGGGCTGGTTGCGCTTTTGCACCTCCCAGGTGATTTCCTCATCTGGGCAGTGGTCGTTCCGTTCCCGTTGACCTTGCTCATCATGTGGCCGCGCCTCAGGCGACGGGTGCCAGGGCGTTACACGCTCGATGTCGAGTCGAAGGCCCTCGCGTGGAATTCGCTCCGCATCGTCGGAGGTGCGAGTGCGACCGGGGTCATCGTCAGCGGGTTTCCGCTTATCCTGGATCTGACGTCGAAGCACGAATCAGCCGCCGCTGTTGGAGTACTCGTACTGGCAGTGACATTGACGCGAGCTCCGCTCGTGATTCCGTTGATGGCTCTGCAGAGCTTCCTCACCGTTCATTTCCGGGAGAGCGGACGTAACCTCTGGCGCGTAGTTGCTGTGATCCTGGCCGTTGTGGCGCTAGCGGCCCTGGTGGCGAGCGCGATGGCCTGGCTCCTCGGCCCACCCTTGATGGTCGCACTGTTCGGCGCGGAATACGAGATCTCCTCGATGGAAATGTCGCTGATTGTCGCTTCAGCGGGGGTTACCGCCGCTTTGTGCGTGACGGGTCCCGCGGTCTTATCGCGAGGCAAGCATGGGGCATTCCTCGCGGGCTGGGTCGTGGCGGCCGCTGTCCTCGTTCTGATTCTCTTGATGCCGGCCGACTTGGTCGCCAGGGCGCTTATGGCCCTATCCGTGGGACCGCTGATCGGGTTGGCTATTCACCTCGGTGCGCTTGCCTTTGCTCGACCGCGTCCAACCGCAGGCTTGCAAGTGCAGACTCCTCTGTGAGCACCCGCACTTTCTCTTCCAGCCGCGTGAGTTCTGCGCTGTGCTGAAGGCAGACGAAGAAAAGGATCGCGGCGCTCATAAAGAACACCAGGTTGACTGGAATCTCTACTCCGACGACCCGGGCGGCCCACTCCAATAGCGAGGGAAAGATGGCGACGATGAGCGCGAGGAAGCCAGCTACGAGCCACCACATGGCGTGCCGCTCTCTCAGAGTCCGTCGTCTCAGCATCTCGATGACGACAATGAGCGTGAACAACGCCGAGGCAATCCCAAGGACATAGGACGTGACGCTCATGAGATAACTTGCCTTCGTCGGGTAGGGAGCGGAAGCGGCGGGCGGGCGAGCGCGAAGATAAGTGCAAGGCACGAGCGCCCAAGATAGGCAGCTGCACGGAGCGGATTGTGTGAGGGAATGCCGCCGGCTCGAGGGCGCATTTTTACCGGCACCTGGCGAATCGTCAGACCCGCCCGAGCCGCGATGACAAGCGCTTCAACCGTGTCCCCCAGATACTCCGCTGGGTAATGGTCGGCATAGAGCTGCAATGCGCGCGGTCCAGTCGCCTTAAATCCGCTGGTCGTATCGTTGAGGCTGGTGCGACATATTCGCGTGAGAACGAAGGAAAGTACGACCATTGCCCACTTTCGTGGGCCCGCTACGTCGTAGTGCGGTTCGCCGGCGAACCGCGAGCCAAGGACGATGTCAGCGTCACCAACCAGACGGAGCAGATCTGGCACGGATCGTGGATCGTGCTGCCCGTCCGAGTCAATCTGAACCACGCAGTCATAGCCATGATCGAGCGCGTACTTGAACCCCAAACGCATGGCTCCTCCCACGCCGAGGTTGATCGGCAAAGTAGCCACATGTGCCCCAGCCGATCGCGCTTCGCTCGCCGTTGCATCGGTCGAGCCATCATCCACGACAAGGCAGGATATTCCGGGGTTCGTCAGCTGGACTTCTTTGACGACAGCGGCGACGGAGGCTTCCTCATTAAACGCGGGCATGACAATCAAAGTCTTTTCAAGCGGGATCGTCATGAGCCGATTCTAGCAAGCAGAAGTATGGCTGCTTCGAGAAGACACCGGCTCTCGAGCGTGTCTGCCGCGTTCGCCTTCATGGTTCGAACGGTCGCGACCGGCGCGCGCACCGCTCGTCGTCTAGGCTGATCGCGCGCAAGCTCTCTCGTCGAACAATCAGAATGGTGTCTTACAGAATGGTGTCGAACCCAGCGGACGACGGTATCAAAAATCCTCTAAAAGTCACGCTCTCGATGCTGACCTTCGTCCCCGGCGGGATGGGCGGGACAGAGACGTGCGCCAGGGAGCTGGCGTGGCGATTGAGTGCTTCGCCCCAGATAGACGCCGAAATCGTCGTACCCGAATCGGCGCGAGGCGTGATCAGGGGCGTACGGGAGGTTGTTGTGGGCGGTTTGCGCGTCGGACACTCGACGCCAGCGCGCATTGCGGGTCTTGCGCGCGCAATTCTGAAGACCCGTCAGATCAAGAAGCTGATGGCAGCAGCAGATGTCATCCACTATCCCTTCACCGTTCAAGGTGTGAGAGCGTCTCGAACACAGGCAACAGTGCTCACTGTTTTCGATGTCCAACACCGTGACCTTCCGCAGTTCTTTTCGCGTCTTGAGCGACTCTTTCGAGTTTTTACCTACGAGCGACCTGCGCGAAAAGCTGACTCGATCATTACGATCAGCGAGTTCGCGAAGGAGACGATCGTGCGCCACCTCAGGGTGCCAGAGGAGCGCATAACCGTCGCTCACCTCGGCGTCGACACTGCGAGTTTTACGCCGAATCTCGGTATACGAGAGAACTTTGTGTTCTACCCGGCGCGTGGCTGGCCCCACAAGAACCACCCAGCGCTGATCAAGGCAATGGAGATCCTGCGGCGAACTCATCCGGACCTACGGCTTGTCCTCACCGGTGGAAACCTGGACGGTTTAGGCGAGCTGCCGAACTGGGTCGAAAATCGGGGGCTCGTCCCGCTCTCTGAACTCCACGACTTGTATCGACGTGCAGCGGTGCTCGCTTTTCCGAGTCTGTATGAGGGGTTTGGCCTCCCCCCGCTGGAGGCAATGGCGTCAGGTTGCCCAGTCGCCGCCGCAGACTCGGGCTCGCTGCCTGAAATCTGTGGGGATGCTGCGGTGATGTTCGATCCGAAGAACCCCGAAGCCATAGCCCGTGGGATCGCCGAAGCGATCTCCCGCACCGGAGAGTTGTCAGCGGCCGGAATAGAACGAGTCAAAATGTTCACCTGGGACCGGTGCGCCGAGCTTCATACTGAGGCGTACCGCTCCGCGATGGCTCGAGCCGCGCTTCGGCGCTGAGGTCGCGAACGATCTATTAGTCTGTTGTTTTACCGATGAACGTTTGACGAATCAATCCGAAGGACTACATGACCCGCGCACTCATCACCGGCATCACCGGTCAGGACGGTCTCTATCTCGCAGAACTGCTGCTCGAGAAGGGATACGAGGTGTTTGGCCTCATCCGCGGGCAGAACAACCCTAAGTATGATTTGGTTCGCCGCGTCGTTCCCGGGGTGAAACTGCTCACCGGTGACTTGACAGATGTATCGAGCCTCGTGCGTGTCCTGAGTGTCGCTCAGCCTGATGAGGTTTATAACCTCGGAGCTATTTCCTTCGTTGCATACTCGTGGGAAAATGCGTCGCTCACAACTGACGTGACGGGCAAGGGTGTCCTCAACGTTCTCGAGGCGACGCGCCTCTATGCGGGAGATGACATCTCCAAGGTGCGGTTTTACCAGGCATCGTCGTCTGAGATGTATGGCAAGGTCCAGCAGGTCCCACAGAGCGAGTCGACACTCCTGTGGCCGCGCTCGCCATACGGCGTTGCGAAGGTTTATGGGCACTACATGACCATCAACTACCGCGAGTCGTATGGCCTGCACGCCTCGAGCGGCATTCTCTTCAACCACGAATCGCCGCGCCGCGGCCCTGAGTTCGTGACTCGCAAGGTGTCGCAGGCCGTAGCGAGAATCAAACTCGGACTGCAGGACAGCCTCGTGCTCGGCAACCTCGACGCAAAGCGCGACTGGGGTTTCGCCGGCGATTACGTTGATGCGATGTGGCGTATGCTTCAGCAGCCCGAAGGCGATGACTATGTGGTCGCGACGGGCGAAACGCACTCGATTCGTGACCTGCTCGACGCTGCGTTCACCGCTGCGGGGATCGAAGATTGGTCGCGATACATCAGCCAGGACCCCCGGTTCATGCGCCCCGCGGAGGTGGATCTGCTTATTGGCGATCCGACGAAGGCCCACGAGGTTCTCGGGTGGAAGCCGACGGTGACGTTCAATGAACTGATCACAATGATGGTTGAGAACGACCTCTCTGAGCAGGCCGCGCTCGCGCGCTAACGTTAGGACACCGCTATTCCTCGGGCATTTGTTACCGGCATAACGGGACAGGACGGCAGTTACCTCAGCGAGCGTCTTCTCGCGGAAGGATGGGACGTTCACGCGCTTGTTCGTGAGGGCATTTCGATCGCAGAGCAGCCGGTCGACGCGCGGGTGACTTCGCACCTAGGGGACCTCTCGAAGACGGACGAGTTGGGCGGGATTCTTGACGATGTTCAGCCCGACTGCGTCTTCAACCTTGCGGGAATAAGTTCGGTTGCACGCTCGTGGGCGGAGCCAGTTCTCACTGCGCAAGTGACGGGCGTTGCGGCCATAGCGATGCTCGAAGCAGCGTGGCAGCTCCAGGAAAGCAGCGGGCGAGCTGTTCGGTTCGTTCAAGCGTCGAGCTCGGAGATATTCGGTGATGCAATTCAGTCGCCTCAAACCGAGCTGACGGCGGTCAAACCGGTCACGCCGTACGGAGCCGCGAAGGCCTTCGCCCACCAGGCGGTTGCCGTCTACCGCGCACGGGGCCTGTTCGCCTCGGCCGCGATTCTCTATAACCACGAGTCTCCGCGGCGTCCTGACTCGTTCGTAACGCGAAAGATCACGTCGGGCGCGGCTCGAATTGCGGCTGGCAAGGCGGAAACGCTTGCGTTGGGCAATATGGACGTCAAGCGGGACTGGGGGTGGGCCCCCGACTATGTTGACGCCGTATTCAGGATGGCCGTGGCCGATAAGGCAGACGATTTTGTGATCGCCACAGGGACGTCGCACACCGTTCGAGAATTCGTTGCCGCCGCATTCGTCGCGGTCGGAATAGACGATTGGGAACGGTTCGTCGTGATCGATCCCCGGTTTGTCAGGCCCACCGACGCTCATGAGATGAGGGGAGATCCCTCTCGAGCGCGGGACGTGCTCGGCTGGAGCCCAACCGTCGGTTTCGATGAGCTCGTCAGTCGCATGGCCCGTCATGACCTGGAAATGAACGCTGAGCACCCTACCAAGGCCACCCCGTAAACTCGCTGACGTGGTGACTGCCGACAGTAAGACCCCTCCCGTCGTTTCAGTGGCTGTGTGCACGTACAACGGTGCCCCCTACGTCGAGGAGCAGCTGGCGAGCATTCTCGAGCAGACGCGCCGTCCGGACGAGATCGTTGTCTCGGATGACGGATCGAGCGACGACACGATCGCCTTGGCCAGTCAGCTGCTTGAGGGCTCGGGCGTCCCGTTCCGCACGCTCGAGAACGCGAGCCCCCTCGGCGTGAGTAAGAACTTCGAGCAGGCGGTACGGGCCTCATCAGGAGACATCGTCGTCCTGTGCGACCAGGATGACGTGTGGCACCCGCAGCGACTCGAGCGCGCCCTCGCCGAATTCGATGCCCGGCCCGAACTGACGCTGCTCTTCTCGGACGCGCGGATGGTGGACGCCCAGGGCAATCCGCTCGGTTACTCCCTGTTCGAGGCTCTCGAGATCAGCGCAGCGGATCGCACATCGATACACAGCGGATCCGCGTTCCCGACTCTTCTCCGCCGCAACATCGCCACCGGAGCCACGATGGCGTTCCGGCGGTCCCTGCTCGACGTCGCTATTCCATTCCCCGTCGAGTGGGTGCATGACGAATGGCTCACCGTTCTCGCCGCTGCTGTCGGACAGGTCGATTTCCTCCCGGACGCGCTCATCGACTACCGGCAGCACGGTGCCAACCAGATCGGTGCGCGTGAGCCGAGCCTCTCGCACAAGGCTCGCCGGGTGCTCGAGCCCCGCGGCGACCGCAACCGTGACCTCGCCGTACGCACCGGCATCCTCGTCGACAAGCTGGCGTCGCTTGGCGACGCCGTGAAGCCGGCAGACCTCACGGCCGCCCGCGGAAAGCTGCGCATCGAACGGATGCGAGCGGGGTTGCCCGCAAACCGGCTCGCGCGGGTGCTACCCGTTTTGAAAGAAGCATGGACCGGCGACTACGCCCGGTTCACCAGCCAGGGCAACACGGAGGTCCTGCGCGACCTCTTCCAGCCCCAATAAGCCAGCGCGGAGTTGTGGCTCCCTGCGGGGTGTCGAGCGCACCTACTCCACCGGTACGGGCGGGTGAGGTTCGGCACGAAGCCGTGTGCGCCAACTCATGTTCTGTGAGGCTTTCACCGCGCAGACAATGAGAAGCAGCCAGCCGGCGTCAACGAGGATGAAGCTTTCGGCGGCACCTGTCCCTATGAGCGCGACGAGCACAAGTGCCGGCCAGGCGTAGGTCACGGTTCGTCGGTTGGAGGCCAGGAGCCAGGAGCGCACGAACGCGAGTACCAGCAGGCTGAGGAAGAGGCACAAACCCACGATGCCCACCTGCAGGTAGACATCGAGGAACGCATTGAGCGCGCTGTCGTGATCGCGGATGAGCGCGTTGTTGATGTAGCTGTACGGGGCCACGTCCTGCCAGAAACCTGTCCAGCCCCACCCTTCGATGTCGTGTACCGGGACGAGCTTCCACGCCTGGAACCAGAGAAGGTAGCGGTATTCGAACTCGCTCCCCGCGTTGAGGAGCGCGAGGACCCGAAGCCGCGACAGGTAAGTGACGTACAGGACGACGATCGTTAACCCGGCGAGGGCGAACTGCAGAGTCCTCCTGGTGTCCTTCGGTGCCTGACGGAGGCCGTACAGGGCCAGTGCGGCCATTCCGAGCGCTATCGCGACGAGGATGGTGACCGGGGATTGGCTGAGACCGAGCGCGGCAACGGCGACAACCAATGAATACGTCACAACCACCCTCGGCACCGAGCGGGTGCGCCACTCGATCACAAAGGTGACGAGCGCGATGAGTGCCATGAAGCCGAGCATGTTGCGCGTACCGAACACGCCCTGAATCGGCCCGCCCATCGCGATGTTTCCCTGCACGCCCATGAAAGGAAACGGCATGTCGAGGACGAGCCCCGCGAGCACTTCGACCGCGATCGAGAGCGTGAGCAGAGCCCGAAGAACACTTCCAACCGAGCGTACGATCTGGATCATGTCCCTCGTGAGCGCAACGGTCACACCGAGGAACGCAACGGCGATCTGGTAGAGCGAACTCGCGAGCGTTGCCACCTCGTGGTCTGTCCAGAACACCGACAACAGGCACCACCCCATGAAGGCCAGGATCGAGATCGGGAGAAGACCGTGCCACTCGATGGTGTCCCATCGCGCGATCACGACCAGCACGGCAAGGGGAACCAAGGCGAGGAGGACCCCGACGAGCCCGTTCCAGCCGAGGACGGATCGGATCAGGGGGCCGGTGAACGCGACACCAAAAATCGTGATGCTGAGCGCCGCCGTCGCCTGGGCGCTCGCAAGGCCCCGAATGAGCGTGGCGAGTACCGGATGGTGCGGCAGGGGGCGTGGTGACGTCATCGAGCGGTTTCAGCAGCGATAACGGGGCTGAGACTGGGCCGCGCGACGGCATCCATCACGGGATATTGCTTGGTCTTGAGCGCGAGCGCAACGACAAGCACCCACCCGGACTCGACGAGAATGCGGCTCTCGGCAACGGACTGGACGACGAGCGTGACGGCGATGAGGATGGGCAGGATCGAGAGCACCGTGTACGGGCGGTCGACACGAAGGTCGAACCGGGGACGATCGACGGCGGCGAACCAGCAGCGCCAGAGCATCGACACGATCACGGCGGCGAACAACACCACGCCGACGGCGCCGAGCTGCAGCCAGACGTCAAGCCACGCGTTGTGGGCGTGGAGCTGCTCCACGCCATTACGCACGACGAGCCCGTCGAACGGTTCCACCCAGCCAATCCAGGGGCTGGAATACCCCCAGCCGAACCATGGGCGCTGCTGGGCGAGTTCTGAGACATCGTTCCAGATCCCGATTCGGCCGGTCAGGTCGCTGCTCTTGCCGAAGAGGGCGAGGAAGATGTTGCTGAAGACGGTGACAAACAGGATGCTGGCCGCTGCGACCGCGGCGAGGCCCAGGTACACGCCGGTGCGGGCGCGAGGAGTTCTGCTTCGCCGGATCAACAGCACGGCACCGAGTACGACGGCGGCGGCGACAGCGGCGAGGATCATGGTGCTCGACCGGGTCAGGCCGAAGATCAGGACGGCGAGCGCCAGCCAGCCGATGCCCCAGCTGCGACGGACGCTTCCCGCGGCGAGCTGCAGGCCGAACACGATGATGCCGAGCAGTGCGATCACGGCGAGGAGGTTCGAATTGCCGAGGATGCCCTGAATCCGACCGCCCTCGAACAGCAGGTTGCGCGACCACATCGCCAGCAGCGGTGGTTCCTCACCGCCGAAGTCGACGAACAGCGGCAGCACCGGGGCGCGCACGATGAGCGCGACCCAGAGTTCGAACAGGATCGACAGGCCAAGCACCCACTTGAGCGCGACGGCGAGCACACGAACGAACTCGGTCCAGGTGAGAACGAGGGCGAGGTAGATGCCGACGATCGTCGTCAGGAGCGTTCCGGTGAGCGTCAGAAGAGTTGCGGACGGGTACGCGGACCACGCGGTGGAGATGGTTGCAAACCCGAGAAAGGCGATAAGCGCCTTGGGCAGTCGCGACCTGTCGAGCCGCGGCCTTAACTTGATCATGGTCACGGCACACGCCAGAGCGACGATGATCGCGACTGCCGAGAACCCCCAGATGGTAATGAGGTTGCGGATGCCGTCACCCGCGAACGCGACGAACAGGGCGAGCGTGCCGATTCCCGTCGCCCAGAGTCGCTCGGTGGAGAGCTCGACCGGCGGCAGCACGGGGGACGTCGTCATGGGTTACAGGTTATCGCGGTTCGTGGAGCTTGCCTCGGACGCGTGGCAGCATCCTCGTCGCCGGGCGTCCCGGCGTCCTCACCGTCAACGGCGGCCGCCCGTACCGGCCGTGCGCAACCGGTGCCACCGCCTGGCGAGTCCCCGGCGGATCCGGAGCGCCAGCGCATCAAGCGGTTCATCTGGAGCGGCGCGCCGTGGACCGACGCCGGCTGCGGCTCGATCGAGTTCGAGAGCCCAGCGCCTGGTGATCGCCTGGTCCGAGTACGCGGCGGATGTCTTCACTGCGTTGCGGCGCATCGCATCGAGCTTTTTCGGCGGGAGGCCGACCAGTCGCTGGATCACCGCCGCGAGCGCGGTGATGTCGCCGGCGGGGACGAGGAAACCGTTGACCCCGTCGCGGATGATGTCGGCCGGGCCATACGGGATGTCATACGCGACGGGGAGGCAACCGGCAGCCATTGCTTCGACGAGAACGAGCGGAAATCCCTCGCTTTTCGAGGTCAGGAGAAGGAAAGAACTCTCACGCAGGTGATTCCTGGCATCCGGCTGGTAACCGTGCAGCTGGACGCCACCATCGGTTTTTGCAATGGCGGCCTCGACCTGGCCACGTTTGGGTCCGTCACCATAGATGTCGAGAGTGACGGGAGTGGACGCGGCGCGAGCCGCAGCGATGGCGCGGACCGCGTGGTCCACCCGTTTGCGGTCGTCGAGCGCCGAGAGCATGATGCCCGAGTGCGCGTTCCGCGCCGGGGGAGCGGCTGACCCGCGCGGAACCTCTCTCCCGTTCGGGATCACCGCGGTACGAGCCCTCGGCCCAAGCAGCGGCAGGGCTTCAGCCCGTTGCCGTTCAGTCAGGAAGACCAGCAGGCTGAAACCGGTGGGATTCTCGAAGACCGCGGCCCTCGACGCTCGAATTGTGTGGCCGTCGGAAGCGAGGTGTGAGCCGTGGAGCACATGGGCCGAGACGACGTTCGATCGTTTGTACCCGACCATAAACCGTGCACTGGTCTTGCTGTCCACGATCATCGTTGCCTGCTCGCTGTCGCGCACTTCGTCGAGCCACCACCGGTACAGGGACCATGCGCCGTTCCACGCCTTCACCGGATTGCCCGCGCGATCGCAGAACACTATCGTGCGCCCGCCGGTGGTCCCGCGCTCCGTGACGTCCCGCCGATCGCTCACAGCGAGGGAACCATCGGGCCTGTAGTGGTCGACCTGCAGCTGGGTGGAAGCGTCATCGCTGTACCGGGTGCGATTCATCACCCGGCCGTTTCGTTCGCCGCCGACGTATGGCCCGGCGGCGTCGAGCGGGGTGAATCCTTCGACGAGCTTTCGGCCGGGAACCGCGGCCGCCACGCCGGCGTAATCATCGGGAGACGGGTACTCACGGAGCCAGTCCCACAGATTCAGGACGCGCATGCCCTCGACGATTTTCCCCGTCGCGCGGAGCCGCTGCTCCAGTTCAGGGTAGTCGGGGCGGGTGTCAAAGGTGAGGACGTCGACCCGTACGCCTGCCAGCCGGACGAAGGCCCTCGAGCGATGCAGCAGAGCTCCGGTCATGCCGCCGAATGCGTCTGAGATTCCCCACGTGACCGCGTAGTGGCGCCCCCCTCGCATGGCAATTCGAGCTGGCACGGCGCTCCCTTCCTGACTCGATCCCGGGTGGCATGCGACCCGGGTCCGGAATAGTAACCCCGGGAAAAGGCACGCGACAGGGCCGCCTCCTGACGAAGGCAGAGCGGCAAAGCGAATCAGCGACGGGGCTGGACAGTGCGGGCTCAGTCGTGGTCCACTCGGGGGACTCGCTCACCTCACCGTGGAGGCACCATGAGAAGGACCCCATTGGTCGCAGGACTTGCGGCTGCCACCGTCATGTTCGGTGCAGTGCCGGCCACTGCAGTGGGAGCGAGTGTCGTGTCGGCTGGTGCGCGCACCGTCGCCACGGCGGCCGACGTCACCGAAACGTATTCGAACCCTCTCACCCTCACTCTGCCTGACGGGCGCCTCGCTGAGCAGTGTGCAGACCCCGACGTCATCCGGTCCGCGGATCCCGCTGACCCCGCGTGGTATCTCTTCTGCACGAGGGACGCGCTCGATGCGGGGGAAACCAACGATGACGGGTCGTTGCGTTTTTACAGCATCCCCAGCTACCGGTCGACCGACCTGGTGAACTGGACGTTCGTGGCAGAAGCGTTGCCGGAGAAGCCCGCGTGGATCGGCGACGGCGACATGTGGGCTCCGGACGTCGTCTACCTCAACGGCACGTACTTCCTGTACTACACGGCGACCCAGACGACGGGTCCCGGCGGCGGCCCTGCCATCGGGGTTGCGACCGCAGCCACCCCGGCCGGGCCGTGGACCGACGCGGGTGGGCCGGTCGTCGAACCCATGGCTGGGCGCTGGGTCTTCGACCCGGAAGTGATCACCGTCGATGGCCAGAACTACCTCTACTTCGGAAGCTACTTCGGCGGGCTTTCGGTGCGCGAATTGAGCGACGACGGGTTGAGCACGGATCCAGCGAGCCAGGTCGAAATCGCGATCTCGAACCGTTACGAAGGAACCAGCGTCGTCGAACACGAGGGCTACTTCTACCTCCTCGGTTCGGCCACGAACTGTTGCGCAGGGCCGGCAACGGGCTACAGCGTTTTCGCCGGTCGATCGACCAGCCCGACCGGGCCGTTCGTCGACCGCACAGGCACTTCCCTGCTCGCTGGGCGTGTCGGGGGTACCCCTGTGCTGCACCAGAACGGCAACCGCTGGATCGGCACAGGTCACAACTCGGTAGTGACGGATGTTGCCGGTACTGACTGGATTGTTTACCACGCGGTCGACCGTCATGACCCCTATCTGGTCGAAGGTGGCACCTATACGAAGCGCCCGGTGCTCATGGATCGGATCGACTGGGTGGATGGCTGGCCCACCGTCCGGGGCGGACGCGGCCCGTCTGACACCCCGCAACCCGCGCCCGTCACGCAGGCGGGTCTGCCGCCGTCCCCCTCGCCGGATGCGCTCAGGCAACCGGAACCGGCTGACCTGATCGCCGGGCTTTCGGATAACTTCGATGGTGATGCGCTTTCGCCGCAGTGGTCGTGGATTCGCCAGCCAGACCCGTCGACGTACAGCGTCGGGGACGGAGAGTTCCGATTCGACACGCAGGCAGCGGACCTCGGTCCTGACCCCGGTGCGGCCGGGCTCCTCACCGAAGCGGCACCAGAGGGGGACTATGTTCTCGAGACGAGACTGTCGGTGTCGGTGCCGGCGGAGGGCTGCTGTCAGAACTACGTCCAGGGCGGAATCGTGATTTATGCCGACGACGGCAATTTCATCAAGCACGCCGTTTCATCGATCTTTGAGACGAGGCAGACCGAGTTCGCGAAACGGCAGAGCCCGGTGCCTGAGGGATACCCGGTCTACGGGAACAGCGTCGGGGGGCCGGTCGGTGAATACACCTATCTGCGGATTGTGCGCCAGCACAGCGATACCGAAAACCTCTACACCGGTTACACCAGCCTCGATTCGGTGGCGTGGGACGAGTCGGGGACCTGGACGACACCGCTCGGTGCGACCACCCGTATCGGGCTGGTCTCGATGGCAGGTGCCGGGTTCACCAGCACGTTCGACTACGTCAGAGTGTCGACGCTCGCTGCGCAGCCGACGGACCCGACGGACCCCGCCGAGCCACCGGTCGTACCGACTCCTGCCGCGCCGGCCGTTCCCGGTCCAGACGCAACAGCGGCTCCGGTCGTTCCCGGAGACCCGCTCGCTGGTGCCCCGGGAGCGGATGCGAGGGCGAGGGGATCCCTGTCGCAATCCGGTGCCGACCTGACGTCCGTCCTCGCCATCGCCTGCATCGGGGCGGCGCTCGCGGTTGCGGGTGTTTCCCTGCTGCTGGTGAGGAGGACGCGACTCCGGCGCGACGACCGTCGACCGGACTGATGGCAGGCGCCCCGCGCTGAACGGCTCGATTCCGGGAACTCCCAGCCGCGTCCGCTTAACGTGGAACGAATGGGAACAGGGCAAACCGAACGCATGCACGCGCTCGACGGCGTGCGCGGGGTCGCCGCAGTTGTCGTCGTGCTCTACCACCTGACGCTCATGGCGCGTCCGCGACTGGAGGAGACCGCCGGGCTCTGGGAATGGATCACCCAGTCTCCGCTCAGGCCGCTGACCGCCGGCAGTGAAGCGGTGCTCGTCTTCTTCGTGCTGAGCGGACTTGTCGTTTCGATCCCCGCGCTGTCCGGCACCTTCGACTGGCTCCGGTATTACCCGAGCCGTCTCATCCGCCTCTATCTCCCCGTCATCGGTGCTGTGCTGTTCGCTGTCGCGCTGATCCTCGTGGTTCCGCGGTTCCCCGGCGCGATCACCCCGGACAGCTGGCTCGACAACCGGGTGGCGTCGAGTGTCTCGCTCGGGCGGATCATCGAAGAGTCGTCGCTCCTCCCGCAGACCTACACGATAGTGAACGTGCTGTGGTCGCTCCGCTGGGAGGTGGTGTTCTCGGTGCTGCTGCCGGTGTTCATCGTCGTCGGGCTCGCGGTGCGCCGCCGGCCCTGGCTCGCCGCTGTCACGTCGGTCGCCCTCATGATCGCTGGCCGGGTGCTGCAGGTCGACGCGCTCGTCTACCTGCCCACGTTCTTCCTCGGCACCATGATGGCCGTTCACCTGCCCCAGATCCGGGCATGGGCCGATCGGGTGAACCGACGCGGCGGCAGGTTCACCTGGGGGACGCTTGCGCTGGCATCCGTCGTTCTCCTCGTCCTGAGCTGGCTCACCCGCGACATCGCCCCGGCGGGCTCCAGCGCGAGCGCCGCCCTGTGGGGGCTCGCCGGTGTGGGTGCTGCCGGGCTCATCGTCGTGGCGATCGGGTCGCCCTTCGCCGAACGGATGCTGTCAGCCCGCCTGCCGCTCTGGCTCGGCCGTGTCTCGTTCAGCCTCTATCTCGTGCACGTGCCTGTGCTGGCGAGCGTGGCCTTTCTCATTGGGGACGCCGCGTGGTGGCTGGTTGCGCTGATCGCGTTCCCGGCCAGTTTCGCCATCGCCTGGCTATTCCACGTCGCAGTCGAAACACCAGCGCATCGACTGGCGCGGCGGGTGGGAAACCGCGTCGCTTCGCGGCGCGATCGAGTTCCGACGCCCATCGTTTCGTAATCGCTTCGTCGGAGTACCGCGACGCTGTCTGCACGGCATTGCGTCTCATCGCGAGTACCTCTGCCGCGGGGAGGCTTACGAGCCGTTCGATCGCAGCGCTGAGCGCGGAGATATCGCCGGGCGGAACGAGGAATCCGTTGACCCCGTCC
Source organism: Mycetocola sp. Y791 (assembly GCF_059445325.1). Lineage (NCBI taxonomy): Bacteria > Bacillati > Actinomycetota > Actinomycetes > Micrococcales > Microbacteriaceae > Mycetocola > Mycetocola sp. Y791. Next base: position 701,120 of record NZ_JCAIUC010000001.1, read on the forward strand.
CTGATGATGTCCGCAGGCCCGTAGGCGATGTCGTAGGAGATCGGCAGGCAACCAGCGGCCATCGCCTCAACGAGGACGAGGGGGAACCCCTCGCTTCGGGAGCTCAGCAGAAGGAACGAACTCTCCGAAAGGTGAGTGCTGGCATCCGGGTCATATCCGCGCAGCGTGATCCCGCCCCCGGCCTTCGCGATGGCCGCCTCAACGCGATCTCGTTCGGGCCCGTCACCGTAAATGTCGAGGGTCACGGGCGCGCCGGCGGCCCGTGCCCCGGCGATCGCACGCACGGAGTGCTCGACCCGCTTGCGTTTCTCGAGCGCCGACAGCATGATCCCCGACGTGACGGGGCGGTCTTTCGGTGCCGCGGAGGCTCGTGGCACTGCGCGGCCGTTGGGAATCACGGCGGTGTGCACCCGATCGCCCAGAAGCGGCTCCGCCTCGGTTCGCTGGCGTTCGGTGAGGAAGACCAGGGCGTCGAACGAGCGGGGGTCATCGAACACCGCCGCCCGCGATGCGCGCACCGTCGTCTCGTCCGATCCCGCGAGGTGCGAGGCATGGATGACGTGCATGACCAGCAGCTGCGGCCGCACGTAACCGACCATGAACCGTGCGCTCGTCTTGCTGTCGACGATCATCGTCGCCGGGCCGTTGCCGCGCACCTGGTCCAGCCACCAGCGGTAGAGCGCCCAGGCCCGGTCCCACGCCCGCACGGGCTCGCCGGAGGTGTCACACAGCACGATGCTGCGACCGCCGACCGCCCCGCGGTGCCTCACGTCGCGGCGGTCGCTGACCGCGAGCGTGCCGTCCGCTCGGTAGTGATCGACCTGAAGCTCGGTCACACCGTCCTCGGCGTATCGAGTGAGACTCATGATCACGCCGTCGCGGATCCCGGCGAAGTATTTCTCGCTCCGGTCGAGGGGAGCGAACGCTGAGGTGAGATTTTCCGAGGCGGATGCCCTGGTGCGGGCAAATTGCCCCGGTGACGGGTGATCGCGCATCCAGTCCCACAGGTTGACCAGCCTCATGCCGTCGATGAGCCTGCCGCCCTGGCGCAGGCGGCGTTCGACGTCCGGGTAGTCCGGGCGCGCGTCGAAGGTCAGGACGTCGACGTCAATCCTGCCGAGGCGGACGAAAGCACGGGAGCGATGGAGGAACGCCCCGGTCATGCCGCCGAAGGTGTCGGAGATTCCCCAGGTGACGACAAAATGTCGGCCCTGGCGCAGTCGAACGCGTGAGATTTCGCGCTCCTTCCCGTCGCAACACATGGGCGGGAGCGTCCCCGCACGTTCAAGCGTACCCGCCGTCTGGCGGACTGGCACCTGGACGCGTGTGGAGGCTAGACGAACGCCGCCTTACCGGTGATGGCCCGCCCGACGATCAGTGAGTTCATCTCGCGAGTGCCCTCGTACGAGTACAGTGCCTCGGCATCAGCGAAGAACCGCGCAGCCTCGTAGTCGAGAACTATGCCGTTGCCGCCCATCGCCTCGCGGGCCCACCCGACGGTCTCGCGCATCTTCGCGGTGCAGAAACCCTTGGCGAGAGCGGAGTGTTCGTCGCGCTGGGTGCCCTCGTCGAGCATCTGGGAGACCCGCACGCACATGGCCATCGACGCTGTGATGTTGCCGAGGCACTTGGCAAGCAGGTCCTGGATCAGCTGGTGCTCGGCGATCGGCTTGCCGAACTGCTCGCGCTCCTTTGCGTATGCAACGGCGGCTTCGTAGGCGCCGACCGAAACCCCGACGCTCGACCACGCGACGGCGGCGCGGGTGAGGCGAAGCACCTTTGCTGTGTCGCGGAACGAGTTGGCGTTCGCCAGCCGCATGCTCTCGGGGACGACGACGTTGTCGAGGGTGATGTCGGCGTTCTGGACGGGGCGAAGCGCGATCTTGCGCTCGATCTTCGTGGCGGTGTAGCCGGGGGAGTCGGTCCGGACGATGAAGCCCTTGACCTGTCCGTCCTCGGTGTCCTTGGCCCAGATCACTGTGATGTCGCTGAAGGTGGCGTTGCCGATCCAGCGTTTCGAACCGTTGAGTGTCCACGAGTCGCCGTCCCGCGTTGCCGTCGTGCGCAGGCCGCGCGCGCTGTCGCTTCCCGACAGCGGCTCGGTCAGGCCGAATGCACCGATGACCTCGCCGCTCGCCATCTTTGGCAGCCACTCGCTCCGCTGCTCACGGGATCCGCACACGCTGATCGATCCCATGGCGAGACCCTCCTGCACGCCGATGAACGTCGCCATCGACGCGTCGACCCGCGCCATTTCCATGGCGACGAGTCCACGGAATACTGCCGAGTTCTCGAACGGCCGCACTTCCTCGAACCCGTAGCGAGCGACATCGGTCTCGAGAAACGACGCGATGAGGTCGTGGGGGAACTCTGCGCGCTCCCAGTAGTCGTTGATCACCGGCCGGACCGTGATTTCCATGTAGCTGCGCACTCGCATGAGCGCGTCTTTCTCCCGTTCGGAGACGAGGCTCTCGAATCCATAGAAATCGCTGGCGAGTGGTTCAAACGACATTCGTGCTCCGTTGCGTTGGGGTCGGTCATCCGGGTGAACCGGACTCGAATGAAGCCTACGGACGCGCGGCTTTCCCGCACAATCGCTTGCCGTTTGGGGCAAGAGAGAACGGATGCCTGTGGACGGCTCTTGTAGGGTGTCAATGAACGCCCACCGCTCGTGGCGGTTTGAAAATCCGGCGTCGCACCATGGCACTCAGCCATGACGCTCGACCACTTGGATAAGGACCAGTCCGTGTTGATTCCCCTGAGCAATGTTCCCCGGGATTATGCGTGGGGGTCGACAACGGCCATCTCCGATCTCCTCGGAACTGTGCCATCCGGCGGGCCTGAGGCCGAACTCTGGCTCGGCGCCCACCCCGGGTCACCGGCGCGCGTGCTCGATCCATCGATGACCGGCGGCGCGGCGACGCTCGCGGACTGGATCGAGAGCGACCCTGCCGCCGCGGGGCTCGCCGAACCGCGCTTGCCCTTCCTCCTGAAGGTCCTCGCTGCAGACGCTCCGCTCTCGCTGCAGGCCCACCCGACACCCGCTGAAGCCCGCGCGGGATTCGAGCGGGAGAACGCCGCTGGCATTGCGCTCGACGCGGCGAACCGCAATTACCGCGACGCCTTCCACAAACCCGAGTTGATCTACGCGCTCAGCGAGACGTTCGATGCGCTCTGCGGATTCCGTCCGGTCGCTGACGCGCTCGTCGACGTCGACGCACTACTCGATGCGCCGGGTCTCAGCGCCGATGCCATCACCGCGTTGCGCGCGTTCCGCGACCGCCTCGCTGGCGGTGCCGACGGCGCCGGTACTGACGCCGTCGTGCTGCGTTCTGTCGTTGAATACCTGCTGACCGATGATGTGTCGGCTGTGGTCACGGCGCTCACGGATGCCGCTCAGTCCGCGCCCGAAACGCCCGCGGTGAGCACCGTGCGGCGGCTTGCCGGGTTCTACCCGGGTGACCCCGGAATCGTGGTCTCCCTCCTGGTGCGCAGTGTCACCCTGAAGCGCGGAGAGGTGCTGTACCTGCCGGCGGGAAACATCCATGCTTACCTCGGTGGCCTCGGGGTCGAACTCATGGCAGCGAGCGACAATGTGCTGCGGGGTGGCCTCACTCCCAAGCACATCGACGTCCCCGAACTGCTCAGCGTTCTCGACTTCACGCCGCTGCCCGTCCCGTACCTCGAGCCGCGTCCTGTCGGCGACGGCACCGAGGCCTTCGTTCCCGACGTGCCCGATTTTGAGCTCATCCATGTCTCAGGGCTGGGAGAAGGGTCAACTCAGCTCGAGCTGACCGGGCCGGCCATCGCCCTGGTCACTGACGGGAGCGCAACGGTCCGAGGGGCATCCGCGCACCGCTCTGTCGAACGGGGCGACGTGCTGTACATCACGCCGGACGAGGGTCCGCTCACTATCTCCGGTCCTGGCGAGATGTTCCTCGCGACGACCAGGCTGTCGGCCGACAACTGAGTTCAGCCGACCATCTCTTCGTCGCTCGCTGTGCAGCTGAAGGTACGGCGGTACGCATTCGGGGTAGTGTGCAGGACCTTGAGGAAGTGGTGACGCATCACCGCCGATGAGCCGAAACCGCTCTCGGCGGCGATCTGCTCGAGTCCGTAATCGGTGCGCTCGAGCAGTTGCTGCGCCCGCATCAGTCGTTGCCTGTTGAGCCAGGCTGCCGGGGTCGCTCCCAGCTCGGCGCGGAACCGCCGGGCGAATGTGCGCTCGGACATCAGTGCCTGTGCGGCGAGCACGTCGACGGTGAGGTCCTCGGCGAGGTTCTCGAGCATCCAGTCCGTGACAGCGGCAAAGGAGTCGCTCCGACGCTCTGGCACCGGCGCCTGGATGAACTGTGCCTGCCCGCCGTCACGCTGTGGCGGAACAACCATTCGGCGAGCGATGACGTTCGCGGCCGCTGCGCCGAGCTCCGTTCGGACGAGGTGGAGGCACGCATCGATTCCCGCGGCCGTGCCTGCACCGGTGATCACGCCGCGGTCCTCGACGAAGAGCACGTCGGGGTCGACGTCGGTCAGGGGGTATTCGCGGGCGAGCTGGTCTGTGTACATCCAGTGCGTCGTGCTCCGGCGCCCGTCGAGGATTCCTGCTTCGGCGAGGGCGAAAGCACCGCTGCAGACCGAGAGGATCCAGGCGCCCCGTTTCTCGGCGTCCCTCAGGAGGTCGAGGACTCGCTGGTCAGGGTCGCCACCCGTCACCGAGTACGCGGGGATGGCGATCAGGTCGGCGTCCGCAGCCGCGCTGAGGTCGTCGGCGACGACGATGTCGAAACCCAGCTTGGTCTTCACGGGGCCAGGGTCTGCTGTCACGATCCTGAAGTCGAAACCGGGTCCGCCCGAGTCGGTCCTGTCGATACCGAAGACCTCGCAGATCACGCCGAACTCAAATGGCGCCATGTCGGGCAGGGCGACCACAGCGATTTTCTTCAACATTGGGACCTCCGGCTGGCGGAAATGAATCGAACAATGGCGAGTCTGCCACTGTTGGCAGAAAACAGCAATGCATAGATTTACAGCCATGATTCTTCTTCTTCTCCTCGTCCTGGCCGCCGTTGTGATTGCAACGGTCGCCTGCGCGATTGCCCTCACCCGCGACGGCTACCGTCGCGTCCCGACGCGTGGTCCCGGTCCAGCTGAAAGGCGCCGGTTCATCGTCTAGTTCGCCCCGCTTTTTCGGGTGCCATAGGCTCTGTGTGGGCACGAACAGTGCCCACACAGAGGAGGCAACATGACCTGGCTGGTCACCGGCGGAGCCGGATACATCGGAGCGCACGTCGTTCGCGCGTTCACCGAGCAGGGCATCGACGCGGTCATCCTGGATGACCTGTCCAGCGGTCACGAGTCGTTCGTTCCGCGCGACGTTCCCTTCGTTCGGGGAAGCATCCTCGACAGGGACCTCGTGCTCGACACACTGCGCCGGTTCAACATCACCGGCGTGGTGCACGTCGCTGGCTTCAAGTACGCCGGCGTTTCCGTCCAGCGGCCGCTGCACACCTACGCGCAGAACGTGACGGGAACTCTTGCGCTCCTCGGCGCCATGGAGGACGCCGGTGTGAACCGCCTGGTGTTCTCGTCGAGCGCGGCCGTCTACGGAACGCCGGACACCGACATCGTTACGGAGGAGACGCCAAAGAACCCTCAGTCTCCGTACGGTGAGTCCAAGCTCATCGGGGAATGGCTCCTGCATGACCAGGGTGTCGCCCAGGGGCTGGCACACACCTCCCTGCGTTACTTCAATGTCGTCGGCTCCGGTTATCCCGACGTTTACGACACGAGCCCGCACAACCTGTTTCCCCTCGTCTTCGACGCTCTGATCGATGGTCGGACGCCGCGGATCAACGGCAACGACTACCCGACCCCTGATGGCACGTGCGTTCGGGACTACATCCACGTCGCCGACCTTGCCCTGTCGCACGTCGCCGCCGCGAGGAGGCTCGACGCCGGAGAACCGATCGAACCCGTGTACAACCTGGGCTCGGGAGAAGGGGTCTCGGTCGGCGAGATCATGACCGCCATGCGCGAGGTCACCGGGATCGAGTTCGAGCCGGAGGTCGCGCCCCGTCGTCCCGGTGATCCCGCTCGCATCGTGGCATCGGGGAAACTCGCGGCACGCGACCTGGAGTGGACGATGCGCCACACGCTCAGCGACATGGTGTCGAGCGCGTGGAGCGCTCGCTCGACGGTCTGAGACACCTGCCTCCGCCGGGGTCGTCCATCGCGGACGGCCCCGCGCGGTGGGGCGGATTCTCTCCCCGAACCCCGGTTTTCGAGAGAAGTTGAGCCGCCCGCGACACGCCGGTGAATGCAGGATGAACCCTCCATGGGGGGTTGAGGGTTTACGATCTGCGACTTGACGTGGCGGAATTACACGGGTGTAATTAGCTATAGCGCCGCGTGGCGCACGGGTAACAAGTGGGGAGAGGGATATGGCGCCTGAATATCGCTCCGGTGTTCCCGAGGACTGGTTCGTCGATCCGGTACAGCTCGGAGTTCCTGGTGTCCGCAAGGCTGTCGACGACGACAACCCGCTTGCGTGGCAGTCCGATTCGCTCTGCGCGCAGACGGATCCCGAAGCATTCTTTCCCGAAAAGGGCGGCTCGACTCGCGATGCGAAGCGCATCTGCACGAGCTGCGAAGTGCGCACACAGTGCCTGGAGTACGCGCTCGAGAACGATGAGCGTTTCGGCATCTGGGGTGGCCTCTCTGAGCGCGAGCGCCGGAAGCTCAAGAAACGCGCCGTTTAGTTCTCCGCTGCTTAGTTCTCCGCTGCTCAGTTCTGCGCTGTTAGATTCGCGCCGCTAAGTTCCCGCCGCTAGGTTCCCGCCGCTAGGTTCCCGCCGTTCGGCTTGCGCTATTCAGTACTTCGCGCGCAGGGGTTGCGGCCCGTGACGCACCCGCTCCGGCCAGCCATTCCGTGCCACGCCGACACGGTCAGCCGTGTCCTGACCAGGTCGACATAGTCTGGACGCGATGTTTCCCCGAGTAACCGCGATCCTTGTTGTGCACGATGGCACTGGCCCCACTGGCTCGAGCCACCTGCAGGACACGCTTGATGCCCTCGCAGCCCAGACCAGACAGCCAGACGCGATAGTCGCCGTTGCGTGTTCGTCGCCCGCCTCCGTCACGGAAGCCCTCGAACGAGCCGGCGTCGATCGGATCGTCGAGGCAGATGTCCGGCTGAACTTTGCACAGGCCCTCGCCGAGGGCGCGCGGGTGATTCCGCACGCGGGGGGCGAGGACGAGTTCCTCTGGCTACTCGCACAGGACACGGCTCCAGCGCCGGAGGCACTGGCGCGACTGGTCGGGGCGCTCGAGGTTGCGCCCTCTGTCGCCGCTGCCGGCCCCAAGGTCATGGATGCCAGGGACGGCGCGACAATCGTCTCTCTCGGCCAGGCCCTCACGCCGCTCGGTGCCACAGTCTCGCTCGTCGGGGAAGAACTCGACCAGGGACAGCACGACAGCATCTCCGACGTGCTCGGCGTTGCCCCGGCTGGCGTGCTCGTTCGCCATGCCGTCTGGGAAGAGGTCAGTGGGTTCGACACGTCCTTCGGCTCCACCGACGATTCTCTTGACTTCTGCGTGCGGGTTCGCCTGGCAGGACACCGCGTCGTTGTCGTACCAACAGCCGTGGTCTTCACCGCCGGCGACGGAATCGCCGGACCGTCGCGGTCGCGCCGCGCCGCGGCGTACCGCAGGAGGGTGCGCCAGTCGCGCGGAGCCCAGTTGTATCGCCGACTCGTCTACGCTCCGGCAGCTCTCGTTCTGCTGCACTGGCTGTCACTCATTCCGCTCGCCGTTGCCCGCAGCGTGTGGCGCATCGCCACGAAGAATCCGGGCCTCGTCGGTGGCGAGTTCGCCGCGGCGTTCCAGGTCGCATTCAGCCCGATTCGAGTCGCCAGGTCCAGGAAGAATCTGCACAACGCGAAGACCATCGGCTGGTCAGCGATCTCGCCCCTCCGCATCCCATTCGCCGAGGTGCGGCGCAGGCGCCTGCTCAGGCGGGAGGCTGGCGCTCCTGTCTACACGGTCGAGCGCAGCGATCTTCGTTTCTTCACCGGCGGTGGCGGCTGGCTCGTCATTGCCTCGGCGCTCGCCAGTGTCGGCCTCTTCTTCTCCCTCCTGGCCGCCCCGGCCGTTGAAGGGGGAGGGATGCTTCCGCTCTCGGCCTCCGTCGCCGGACTGTGGCAGAACATCGGCTTTGGCTGGCGGGACATCAGCATAGGTTTCACCGGCGCAGCCGACCCCTTCTCCGTGGTCATGGCCCTGCTCGGATCCGTGACGTTCTGGGACCCGTCGTACGCTCTCGTGGCCCTCACACTCCTCGCGCTTCCCCTGGCAACGCTCGGCGGCTGGTTCGCTGCGACCAGGCTCACCGAGTCGAGCGGCTACCGGATTGCCGCAGCGGTTCTCTGGACAGTTGCCCCGCCGTTCCTCACCGCGCTCATCGACGGTCGACCCGGCGCGATCCTTGTGCACCTTCTGCTGCCGTGGCTGTTCTACGCCGGATGCGTCGCCGCGCGTTCCTGGGCGGCATCCGCTGTCGCGTCGATGCTGCTGGCGATGACCGTAGCTGCTGCGCCGTCGCTCGCTCCCGCGTTCCTCGTGATCTGGGTACTCGCCCTCTGTGTCAGTGGTCGGCACATCGCCAGGATCGTCTGGCTCATCATCCCGACCGCAGCTCTCTTCGCGCCACTCATCTGGCAGCAGGGGATCGTTCGTGGCCGGTGGCTCCTCCTCCTCGCGGATCCCGGCGCCGTACTCGGCTCCCTCCCCACAACGGGCTGGCAGCTGGCCCTCGGCTTGCCGGGCGGAAACCCTGCCTGGGACTCGATCACCGCAGCCATGGGGGTCTCCGGCCTGCCCGCTCACCTCGTCGTGCCGGTCCTGCTCGCGCCGATCGCCGCGATGGCACTCATCGCGCTCTTCCTGCCGGGCAGCGCCAGGGCTGCCGTGTTGCTCTTCGTCGGCCTGCTCGGCCTGGCGACGGCTCTCGGTGCGACCCAACTCGAGATTTCGCTGAACGGGGCGACGGCCACCAGCGTCTGGGCCGGGTCTGGGCTGAGTCTCTACTGGCTCGGTCTCACCGGTGCCGCGGTCGTCGGCTTCGACAGCATGCGCAGGGCGGCAGTAGTTCCCGCAATCGTCGTCTCGACGCTCGCACTCGTGGTCGCCGTTCCCATTGCAGCGATGCTTCCGCTGGGCCACGGTGCCATTGTGGCGAGCGATGGCCGCACGCTGCCGGCATACGTCGCAGCGGCAGCCGCCACGAACCCCTCGCTCGGCACGCTCATCGTCACCCCCCAGCCGGACGGCGGAATCTCCGCGCGGATCGTCCGCGGAGCCGGTGACACCCTCGACAACCAATCGACGATCCTCACGACCGGTGAGAATCTCACGAGTAACGACGAGCAGGTGACTGTACTCGCGGGCAACCTCGTCTCACAGGGTGGCTACGATCCCGCTCCGACACTCGCCGCGCTCGACGTCCAGTACGTTCTGCTCCCTCCCGCCGTCGTCGAGACGGGTGAGCAGGTCAGTCCCGAAGCGACGACGACGACGAGCCGCGCGTCGGCAGCCCTCGACAGCAGCCCCGTGCTCGCCCACATCGGACCGACCGACCGCGGAACCCTCTGGCGGTTCGAGGGTGAAACCAGCGGCTCTGCCGCTGTCGGTCCCGTCTCCGTCTTCTCGACGCCGGTCCTGATCGGCTGGGCTATCGTCTTCGGATTCGCCCTGCTGCTCTCGGTCCCGACGGCCGCATCGCGTCGCGCCGCCGAAGAGTCCCCCCGAACCGTGGGCCGACGCGAGGTCCGCGAGCCGGTCCGCCGTCTCAGCCGCGCCGAACGCGCACAGCGTAAGGCCGACGCCGAAGCCGAAGCGAGCCTCGCCGCCGTCATCGCGTCGGAGGCGGAAGCCGAGGAGAAACGCGAAGCCGCTGACGCCGTCGCCGCAGCCTCGCCGGACGCTGCTGCCGACACGACCGCCCCCGCTGACTCGGACGCACCCGCCGAAACCGACGCATACGCCGATACGGCCGCACACGCCGAGACGGACCAGCCGCAGGCCAGCGCGGATCTTGACGCCGACGCATCCGTCGCCGCCGCGGAGGACGCCGAGACCCGGCCGCACGCAACACCAGGGACCGAAAGCGAGTACAGCCATGGCCGCTAGCAGAACCAGGGCTGCCACGAGCGGCCGCATGATCGCGGGCGTCATCGGTGTCGCGATCGCGGGTGCCTCCGTCTTCGCCGTCGGCACCCTTGACCTGCCGCGCGTGAGGGCAGCGGTCCCGAGTGCCGTCATCACGCCGACGGCCGCCGATCAGGCGCGGGTGTGCGCCGGGCCGCTGCTCCAGCTCGCTGGCGACGGGTCGTCGAGCGCTTCGTCCTTCGGAGCTGCGGAACTCACTGTCGGATCTGAATCCGGTTCTGAGCCGACGCTCAGCCCGCTTGCCGCACCCCATAATGTCGAAGCGGATGCCTTCGGGTCGCCCGCTGTGGTGAGCGTGCCGAGCGGTACGGATGCTGAGACGGCGCCCCTGCTCGCGGCGGCGCAATCGCAGTCTGCCGGGCTCGATGAACTGGCCGGCTTCGCTGCGGGCTCGTGCACCGAAGCCAGCGCCGAGAGCTGGCTGGTTGGCGGTTCGACCGACGTTGGCCGAACGAGTGTCATCACCCTCACCAACCCGACGCGCTCAGACGCCATCGTCGACCTCACCATCTACGGCGAAGCCGGCGTCGTCGACGCTCCGGGTTCGCAGGGAATCATCGTCAAGGGCGGTGAGCAGAAACTGCTGTCCCTTGCGGCCTTCGCGCCGAACCTGATCAGCCCGATCGTGCACATCGAGAGCAGGGGAGGGCAGGTCGCTGCCGCGATCCAGCACAGTGTCATCCGAGGTCTCACGCCGAGCGGAGTGGAATATGTTGCTCCGACGGCGCCGGCGGCCAACCGCCAGGTCCTGAGCGGGGTCGTGCTTCCGGAGAACGCTCCGGCCGTCTCCGATGAGGACTACGACGACAACAGCCCGGCCGTTCGGATGATCGCGCCCGGAACCGAGACCGCGCACGTCACCGTGACAGTCACGAGCGAGCAGGATGCCTCATCGCCTGAACCCCTCGAGTACGACCTCGAGCCCGGTGTCGCAACGGAGATCAGCCTGGGCAGCCTGACCGCTGGCAGCTACACCATCGACATCCGTGCGGACCAGCCTCTCGTCGCTGGAGCACGCACCTCCGCCGCTGTCGGAGAATCGAGCGACTTCGCCTGGTTCCAGGCCTCAACAGCGCTGCCTGACACGGTGATGATCGCGGTTCCCGCCGGAGACAGCCCTGTGCTGCACGTCGCCAACCCCGGAAAGGACACCCTGGAGATCGCGCTCATCTCGGCCGGCGGGATCCTGACCGAGACCCTCCCGGGTTCTTCGTCCGTTGCGATCCCGGTATCCGGCGGGACCTCGTACGAGGTCACCGGTATTGACGGTGCGTTCGCCCAGCTCAGTATCGAGACAGCGACAGGGTTCAGTGCTTTTTCCGTGCAGCCGGCCAACCCCTCCGCAACGCCGGTGACGGTCTACCCGCGCTAACGGACTCCGGTGTCGGGCCTCGCGGGTCCGGCACGGAACCAGCGCGGGAGTCAGAAGTGGAATCGGTCGGGGCCGAGATCCCAGGGGTCCTTGCCGATCAGTTCGGCCGTCGCCCGGAAAACACAGCTCTCGATCATCATCCGCTGGTGGAGTTCATCGTCGCGGTGCAGCTTGCTCATGCGCTGGATCGGCAACCGATACAGCACAACCCGTTGCTCGGACTGGCTGGTCCACCAGCGGGCAACGCCGTCCGTGTCCTGACTGCCGGCCGGCATCGAACCCACCTCAAAACGCACGGCCGCGAGTTCCTCCGGCCAGGTCGCGCGCAGAAAGTCTGCGGCGGCAGCGACCGTCATATCGAACGTGTCGATGCGGTTCTTGAGCGGCGGCAGGTGTGGGCCCGTCGCCGCGCTTCGCCCGGCCCGGCCGTGCCTGTCGTGCCTCACCGCTCGCCGCTCAAAGGTGCTGCTTCGTGAACCGCGTCGTGCCATGCAGCCATCCTATTCGCCGGTGAGATCGGCGAGGTGACCTCTGGCGCCTTCGAGCGGATGTATCGTGAATGGAATGTTGGACAGGCCATGTACGAAAGTCGGATGCTCGCGCGAAGCGGTCTCGACGCTCACCTACGATTACGGCGATTCGATGGCTGTCGTCGGGCCGCTCAGCCTTGCGCGCGAGCCGCACACCTACGATCTCTGCTCATTCCACGCCGAACGGATGAGCGTCCCGCAGGGCTGGCAGGTCATCAGGCATCAGGTGCTGAATAACAGCTAGCTCACCGGGTTTGTTCACGCCGGGTCTGCGAGAATGGAGGAATGACGTTTTCTTCGCCCGCAGCATCCGCTACCGCTCTTCCGTTCAAGGTCCGTGACCTTTCGCTTGCAGAGGCGGGCCGCCACCAGATCCGCCTCGCCGAGAACGAGATGCCTGGGCTCATGGCCCTTCGCGCCGAGTTCGGCGAATCGCAGCCGCTCGCTGGAGCCCGCATCGCCGGTTCGCTGCACATGACCGTGCAGACCGCCGTTCTCATCGAGACGCTCGTCGCCCTCGGTGCGCAGGTGCGCTGGGCGAGCTGCAACATCTTCTCCACTCAGGACGAGGCTGCCGCGGCGATTGCCGTCGGCCCGACAGGGACCGTCGACGCCCCCGCCGGCGCCCCGATCTTCGCCTGGAAGGGTGAGACGCTCGAGGAGTACTGGGAGTGCGCCGAGCAGATCTTCGACTGGAGCGCTGAAGCCGCTGCTGCCGGTGCCGACTGGACCGGTCCGAACATGATCCTCGACGACGGTGGAGACGCCACGTTGCTCGTGCACAACGGCCGCAGCTACGAACTCGCGGGTGCAGTCCCCGAGACCGCCGACGACGAGAGCCACGAGGGCCGCGTTGTCCTCGACCTGCTGCGCCGTTCGCTCGCTTCGTCCACCGACCGCTGGACGAAGATCGCCGAGGAGATCCAGGGCGTCACCGAGGAGACCACCACGGGTGTTCACCGCCTGTACGAACTGTTCAGGAACGGCGAACTGCGGTTCCCGGCGATCAACGTCAACGACTCGGTCACCAAGAGCAAGTTCGACAACAAGTACGGCATCCGCCACTCGCTGCCCGACGGCCTCAACCGTGCCACCGACGTCCTCATCGGCGGCAAGGTCGCGTTCGTCGTCGGCTACGGCGACGTCGGCAAGGGTGCCGCTGAAGCGCTCCGCGGCCAGGGCGCTCGCGTGATCGTGAGCGAGGTCGACCCGATCTGCGCACTGCAGGCAGCGATGGACGGCTACCAGGTCGCCAAGCTCGAGAGCGTCGTCGACCAGGTCGACATCTTTGTCTCCGGCACCGGAAACCTCAACGTCATCACGACCGAGCACATGCTGAACATGAAGCACCTCGCAATCGTCGCGAACGTCGGCCACTTCGACAACGAGATAGACATGGCCGGACTCGAGAAGATCGAGGGTGCCGAGCGCGTCGAGATCAAGCCGCAGGTGCACGAGTGGCGCCTGCCGAACGGCCGGTCGATCCTCGTGCTCAGCGAGGGGCGCCTGATGAACCTTGGCAACGCCACCGGGCACCCGTCGTTCGTCATGAGCAATTCGTTCACCAACCAGGTCCTCGCGCAGATCGAGCTCTACGCGCACCGCGAGAACTACCCGGTCGGCGTGTACGTGCTGCCAAAACACCTCGACGAGAAGGTCGCGCGCCTCCACCTCGACGCACTCGGCGTTGAGCTCACGCGACTCACCGAGGAGCAGGCGGCATACATCGGAGTGTCGGTCGATGGTCCGTACAAGGTGGATCACTACCGCTACTAGGTCTTACGTGTGAGCGACGGCGTCGCCTGGCTTCGGCCGGGCGGCGCCGTTTGCGTGGGGCCGCGGTTCGTCCGTCACGGATGTCGGGCTTCCGTGCCGGTTGTCGGCATTCGCAACGGATGGCCGGTGGCCAGTTCGCGACAAGAGTTTCGTCCGTCGCGGATGTCGGGCTTCTGTGCCGGTTGTCGGCATTCGCGGCGGATGAGCCGGTGGGCAGTTCGCGACAGGAGTTTCGTCCGTCGCGGATGTCGGGCTTCTGTGCCGGTTGTCGGCATTCGCGGCGGATGAGCCGGTGGGCAGCTGGCGACAGGAGTTACGTCCGTCGCGGATGTCGGGCATCTGTGCGGGTTGTCGGCATTCGCGACGGATGAGCCGGTCGGCAGTTGGCGACAGGAGTTACGTCCGTCGCGGATGTCGGGTTTCTGTGCCGGTTGTCGGCATTCGCGGCGGATGAAGCGGGACGCGCCGAGGCGAATCGCTACCTCTCGGGGAACCCGTGCGGGCGCCCCGTCAACACGGGCGTGAGCGCCGCGAGCCGCTGCTGCTCGAGCATGTGTGCCGCGTACTCCCTGTCGCGGCGCACCGCGGCGACAGCGTAGAGGAACAGCACGGGGTCCGTGTCAGGAACGGGGGAGACGAACGCTGCGGCCTCCGCGGCCAGGTTCCGACCCAGCCGTGCGCGGGTCTCCGGCGTGAGCTTGTCGACCTGGTCGAGGAACTGGGCGATCCTGCGTGACAGGCGGTCAGGCATCCGCCCCACATCGGCAATGGTTGCCCAGCCCTGCAACGCCGGTGGTACGCCGTAGACCGAGTGATCAGCCTTCGGCACCCGCTCCTGCTGCGCGTAGGTGCCCGCAAGAAGATCGCCGAGCCGTTTCGAGCGAGCGGAGAGCAGGCCGGTGATGGCTGCGACGCCACCGAGGGTCATGTAGATCTCGAAGAACCCGACGAGGGCGCGGATGAACGCGTGCCGGAAACCCGTCGCACCGCCGTCGTCGCGGACGATGCGCGCGCCGATCGCAAGCTTGCCGGGGGAACGACCGTGGCTCAGCGTCTCGATCGTCGTCGGCAGCGCGACGGTCGAGAACGCGATGATTGCCGTTGAGAATGCGGCTGTCGCTGACTGGTCGATGACGCCCTGGGTCGCGAGGACGAGCAGGAGCCACAACAGGCCTGCCGCAACGAGGACCGACAGCAGGAAGTCGATGATGGCGCTCGCAGCACGGAGGATGAAGCTCGCGGACTGAACGTCGAGGGCGACGGCTTCGCCGGTGATCAGGAGCGAAGAGTCAGACAGATCCGACATGTGTGTGCCGGAGGAGTCAGTCATGAATAGTATCTAATCAGATGGATCTCGACGCCTACAGTGCCGCGCACCGAAATGAATGGGACCGCCTCGACTCGCTCGCGTCGAAGCGGTCGTTGTCGGGCGCTGAGGCCGACGAACTCATCGATCGGTACCAGGCCGGGGCAACGCAACTGTCGGCGATCAAGACGACAGCGGGATCGACCAGACAGGGTGATCGGCTGAGCGTCACCCTGTCGAAGGCGCGGCTGCGCTTCACCTCGGCGTCGACCAACGTGCTCAGCCAGCTGCCACGGTTCTTTGTGCTCCAGTTGCCCGCTGCGCTCTACCGGCTGCGCTGGCTGACGCTCGCCGTTGCGTTCGCGACCATCGCCGTCGCCGCGCTCTGGGCGGCGTGGGTGCTGAACGACCCGCAGGTGCTCGCGAACCTCGGTGACACGGAGGAACTGCGCCAGGTCGCCGAGGAAGATTTCGCCAATTACTACTCAGACAACCCCGCCGCGTCGTTTGCCGGGCAGGTCTGGACGAACAACGCGTGGATCGCTGCGCAGTGCATCGCGTTCGGAATCACGGGAATCTGGGTGCCATATGTCATCCTGCAAAACGCCCAGAACCTCGGGCTCAACGCCGCGGTGCTCTTCAGCTTCGGCCACGGCGACACCTTCTTTCTCTACATCGCGCCGCACGGCATGCTCGAACTGACCGCCATTTTCGTCGCTGCTGCCGGTGGACTGCGGATCTTCTGGGCGTGGGTGTCACCGGGCAACCGCACGAGGGCGCAGGCGCTCGCCGAAGACGCGCGCGCCTTGTTCACCGTGGCGATCGGCCTCGTGTTTGTCCTGCTCGTCGCCGGTATCCTCGAGGGATTCGTGACACCGCAGCCGTGGCCGTGGCCCGTGAAGATCGGGCTGGGGGCTCTTGCCCTCGGCGCGTTCCTCTTCTACATGCTCGTCATCGGTCAGCGCGCGTACCGGGCGGGGGAGACCGGCGACCTCGTTGCCTTCGAGGCCGGCGCCCGGCGTCTCTACGCGAACTGAGCGGTTGTGCCGGCGGAAGGGGCGCGCGCGGCGTGTCGACCGTGCTGACGCTGGCACGTGACGGCATGGCCCCAGTTGTGGGACCGTGCCGGCGGGTGACCCCACCCATCGATATGCTCGGTTTCATTCGAGCATCCGGGGGTCTTCGTGAAAAAATTGTCGATCTTGATCGGCGCATCTGTGGTGTTGGCGCTTTCCAGCTGCGCGGCTGCAGATCCTCCTGCCGCATCGCCGGTTCCGACCGTCACGGTGACGGCGACTCCTGAGCCAGCAAAGCCAGAGCCACGTGGCCCGGATAGTCCGATCGAGGCCATCGACGCCTACGTGATGTGCCTCCCGTGGGCGACGGGCTATTCTGCGCACCCGATGGAGGTCGAGGTCGCCCCATTCGACGACCCGCGCACCGTAGTTACGGTCCGGTCGGACGGAAACTGGTTCGTCTACCTGCACGTCATCAACAACAGCCCCGGATACGACGGACAGGAAGAGGCCACCGGATGCCTGCTCAAGGGGACGATGGGAAACGTGGAATGGACAATGACCAATACCGGGGCGTGGCAGGACCCGACGACCTTTGAACCTGACGGGTACGAAGAAGCCTTTCCCGGCGACTAGCGGAGGAGCGCGTTTAGGGCGGTAATGCGACCCGGCGCAGCCACCAGTAAAGGCCGTAGGCCGCCACCGTCGGAATCACGGCGGCTGGAGCGGCTAGCGGCGCGCACCCTCGCGTGCCGGGGCATCCGCCTGCCTCGCCGCCTGCTCCGTCGACTGCTCGCGCGAACAGCATCCTTCGGCCGGTTCTTCAGCTCGCCCGTCAGGACCAGGGCAACGCCGCCGCCGCACAGGGCGAAACCGACGAGGGTGAGGGCTGTCAGTGGCTCGCCGAGAAGCAGGAAGCCCGCAACCGCTGTCATTGGGGCGACGAGGAACAGCAGGGCGTTGAGTGCCGTGATGCCGACTCTTCGAAGCAACCACCAGTACAGGCCGTAGGCGGCCAGGGTGGGGAAGATCGCCATCAGAATGATCTGGAGCCAGAACACCGGTGAGGCCGGGGGCAGCAGTGTGCCAGTGACCGCAGCGAGGACGAGGGATGCGACGGCCGTCACCGTGACGTGGATGGTCATCGTGGTCAGCACAGGAAGCTGTGCCGCCGCGCGCCGGTCCAGGAAGGTGGCCCCGACGAGGCAGACCATGGCGAGTGCGGGCAGAACGTAGGCGAGGGGAGGGGCGTCAGACCCCGTCATCTGCGTCTGGACGACGAGCAGCACCCCGAGCGCGCCGAGGACGAGTCCACCCCACTGGCCGATCCGCACCCGCAGCCCGAGCAGCGGGCCGACCAGCGTCGCAACGATGAGCGGCTGAACGGCGTCGATCAGCGCGGTGGTTCCCGCGGTGATGCCGCTGGCGACCGACGCGTAGACGAAGACGCAGTACCCGAACTGCGCGAACAGGCCGACGACCGCCTGGTGTCCGATGTCGGCGGCAGACACACCGCGAAACAGTTTCCGGGTCCGGGCAACGAGCAGGAGGAGGAGCGCGACGGGAATGAATCGCCAGACGAGCACCGTGGCCGGAGCGACGTCGACGGTTGCCATCGCCGCGATGACGAACCCCGAGCTCCAGGAGGTGACGAATCCGGCAGCGGCCAGTACGGTGACCACCGCTCCCAGTACACCGACCTGTTTACTCATTCGGTCGACTATACAGGACGGTATAGTAAGCCGCATGACGGTCACTCTTCCGGAACAGCCCTCGCTGACGCCCGCCGCGCGCCGGATCCTCGACGCGGCCTCTGAATTGTTCTACGAGCGCGGCATCCACGCTGTCGGCGTCGACACCATCGCCGCGGCCGCCGGTGTGACGAAAAAGACCCTCTACGACCGGTTCGGGTCGAAAGAGGCGCTCGTGGTGTCGTATCTCCGGCACAGGGAAGCCCGCTGGCGAGAGCACCTCGCTGCCTGTCTTGCACGCACGCCTGACCCAGGAGTCGAGCGTATTCTCGGCGTCTTCGACGCAGCGATCTCCTGGTCGGGCACGAACAGCCCCAAGGGGTGCAGCGCGATCAACGCTCGCGCAGAGCTCGACGACAGCCAGGACGGGGCCGTGTTTCCTGAGGTCTCCGGCCAGAAGGCGTGGCTGCTCGGGTTGTTTGCCGAGCTGTGCCGCGACGCGGGAGTTCCTGACCCCGACCGCGCAGCATGTACGCTCATGCTCCTCTACGACGGTGCGATCGTGACTGTCGGGATGGGAACGTTCGACAGCCCGTTTGAACTCGCGCGCGACGTGGCGCGTGCGCTGCTGGAGTCGAGGCAGGCGGACGTTACAGCCGGCCAGCAGCCTTGAGCGCGATGTACCGGTCAGCGAGGGCCGGCGGCAGCTCCTCGGGCGAGGCCGTCACCACCTCAGCGCCGAGCTGACGAACGGCGGCGGACACGCGCGCCACGTCGAGTAGAGCCCGCTCGGCTGCACCCGCCAGGTAGATCTCGTCGCGATTGCCCCTGGTTTGGCTCGCTTCGAGTGCAAAGGGATCGGTGACGGATGCCACAACGACCGTATGGCGGGCCGTCAACTGGGGGAGTACCGAGAGCAGCCCCGTCGACGCCCCCGGCGCGTCGATCGAGGTCAGGAGAACGACGAGGGAGCGCTGGGTGGTGATGTTGCGCACCTGGCCTGGCACCGCCTTCCAGTCCATTTCGAGCAGCTCAGGATCGATCCCCGCCATGGTGTCGACGAGCTTCGACAGGAGGTCAGCCCCGGTCGCCCCCTGTACCCGTCCCCTGACGCGCCTGTCGTACGCCACGAAGTCCACCCGGTCACCCGCCCGGGTAGCGAGTGCGGCGAGCAGCAGTGAGGCTTCGAATGCGGTGTCGATCCGCGGCTCGTCGGCCACCCGCACCGCCGAGGTCCTGCCGGTGTCGAGCACGATCACCACGCGCCTGTCCCGTTCGGGTCGCCACGTACGCACCACGACGTCGCGCCGTCGTGCCGTTGCGCGCCAGTCGATCGAGCGCACGTCGTCGCCGCGGACGTACTCGCGCAGCGAGTCGAACTCGGTTCCCTGGCCGCGAACCATCACGCTCGTCGCGCCGTCGAGTTCACGCAGTCGCGCGAGCCGGGATGGCAGGTGCTTGCGGGCGTGGAACGGCGGGAGCACGCGAATCCGGCCGGGCGAGGCGAGTGTCGCCTGGCGGGCCGCCAGCCCGAGGGGGCCCCGCGAACGCACGGTGACCTGCTCGACCCGCCGTTCGCCGCGACGTGACGGAGTGAGTTGCACCGTGATGACCCGGCGTTCGCCCGGGGGAATGGTGACCCGCGTGCGGTTCGTCGGCGCTCCCGCCGACGGCTGCCAGGCATCCCGCACCGTCGCCCGGAGCGTGCGCCGACCCCGGTTGGTGAGGTAGAGCTCGCTCGTGACGCTCTCTCCCAGCCGGGTGCGTGAGGGCAGGGACCTCGAGGTCGAGACCAGGCGGGGGGATGCCGCGAGCACGAGATCGAGGACGGCCGCGAGCACGCAGAACACCAGCCACAGCCCGAGCACGACGCCCGGTTCGCCGGTGATCGAGCCAAGCACGATCACCGGAACAACGCCGAGTGCGACGAGCGCGACGAACCTCCCCGAGATGGTCATTTAGATCGGGACCTGCACCTGCGTGAGAATCGACCGGAGGATGGCGTCGGATGCGACACCCTCGAGCTCCGCCTCCGGCCGGAGCTGGAGCCGGTGCCGCCAGACCGGAAGCACCATGGCCTGCACGTGGTCGGGGGTGACCGAGGGGTAACCGCTGAGCCAGGCCCACGCCTTCGCTGCAGCGAGCAGCGCCGTTGTTCCACGGGGACTGACGCCCATGCGCACGCTCGGACTCTGCCGGGTCGCCCGTGCGAGGTCGACGACGTAGCCGAGCACGTCAGCAGACACCCCGGTGGCCGCAGCGGCACGCTGGGCGTCGGCGAGGTCATCGGCATCGAGCACGGCGGTGACGCCGGCAGCGGAGAGGTCGCGCGGGTTGAAGCCCGCGGCGTGGCGCCGAAGCACCTCGACCTCGAGTTCACGTTCGGGAATGTCGAGCACGAGCTTGAGCAGGAACCGGTCGAGCTGGGCCTCCGGCAGCGTGTACGTGCCCTCGTACTCGATCGGGTTCATGGTCGCCGCGACCATGAACGGGGTGGGGAGCGGCAGGGTGACCCCGTCCGCGCTCACCTGGCGCTCCTCCATCGACTCGAGCAGCGATGACTGGGTTTTCGGGGGAGTCCTGTTGATCTCGTCGGCGAGGAGGATGTTCGTGAAGACGGGGCCGCGCCGGAACTCGAACTCGCCGCTCTTCGCGTCGTAGATCAGGGACCCAGTGACGTCACCCGGCATCAGGTCCGGGGTGAACTGCACGCGCTTCGTGTCGAGATCGAGCGCCGAGCTCAGTGTGCGAACAAGCAGCGTTTTCGCGACACCGGGAACACCCTCGAGCAGAACATGGCCCTTCGCCAGCAGCGCGATGATGAGACCGGTGACCGCCGCCTCCTGCCCGACAACGCTCTTGGCGACCTCGCGCCGCACCTGGACGAGTTTCTCCCTGACTTCAGCGACCCGCGCGGGCTCGCCGTGTGTCGGCGTGCCGTCACCTGCGAGGGGATACGGGTTCGGTGGAACCGCCGCACTCGGGTGCTCGATGAGGGGCTGCTGCGGGTACTGGTTGCCCTCGACTGGCTGCTGCTGTGACATCTGAGTTCTGCTTCCGGTTGCGAGTGGGGATCTGTCGGAACGGCTGTGGCACGATCGCCGCCTCCACGTTACGACGGGCGGGCGGGTGGTCGCGCGGTCACGGCGGCTGCCGTTGCCCGCTCGAGTTCGGCAAGAGCGTCGGAAATCGCGATAACGTCGCGCTCCGAATTCGGCACGGTGTCGACGAGGATGCCGCGGACCTGGTCGCGAGGACGCGAGAGCAGAGCCGCAGCGGCATCCGCCACCTCGTACACCGTCGCGTGCCTGGAGAGGCCGAGGGCCCCGCCGAGTCGTGCGGTTGCGCCCATCCGAAGCGCATCGATCGCGCGAGTTCGCGCCGACACGCGCTGGTAGAGCCGTGCCCTGCCCTCGAGTGTTTCGCCGGCGGGCACCGTCACGGGGAGGTCCTCGGCGACGAGCGGACCGAACCGGCGCCCGCGCCAGAACATGGCGACCAGCGCGGTGATCGCGAGGAGAGACGTGGTCGGCACGAGCCAGATCGGGGTCAGTTCGGCGACATTGGGCGGGCCGGATGCTTCGACATCGGCAATCGTCGGCAGGTACCAGACGAGTCGCTCGGTCTCGCCGAGCAACCCGAGGGCGAGGGCGGCGTTGCCGTTCTCGATCACCCGGTCGTTGCTGAGCAGGTCGACCGGTCCCACCAGGGTGAGCGTGCCGTTCGCGGTCGGCAGCTGCACCACACCGGAACCATCGGTGTCCGCGGGGAAGCAGCCCACGGCATCCGTATCGCCGGTGATCCGGAAGGTGGCGCCGGCGCTGATGCTCCCGGCGCGTTCGGCGGCAGGCAGGTCGCAGTCCGCCGTCAAGGCGACCGACTCTTCGCTCCTGCCTGCGGCGAACACGCCGGGCGCGAGCGACTGGAGCTGGGTGAAGGTGGGTCCGAGGATCACCACCGAATCCGCGGCGCTGACGAGCTCGGACAGCCTCGCGTCGGAGAGGTAGCCGGACGGGTCGAAGACGGCGAGGGTGGTTCGGGCCTGGTCGGCCTCCACCATCGCTTCACTGAAGGACTCCGGCAGCAGCACATCGACGCCCTGGCTCCGCAGGACCTCGGCGGTGGCCTTCGCCCCGGTCGGCGCCGGGTTCGCCGGGTCGAGTTCGATTCCGCTCGATGTGCCGCCCCGCGTGAGCATGAGGGTGGCAACGACGACGACGGCGGAGACCAGGGCGACACCGATCCAGAACACCGCGCGCCTGAGGACGGTGCGAGCGAGGGGCGTCGTCACCTGATTTCCGGCGACGTCGGATGCCGCGGCGTGCGCTGTGCGCTCCTTGAGGTCGTTGGCCGTCACGCGGAGCTCTCCTCGCTGACGGCCTCAAGCCGGGCTGGCGTGCGCGCGTCGAGTTCATCATCGAGCGCGGCAAGTTGGCGATACTGCTCCGCGGTGCCCTCCGCGCCGAGGTAACGGACGCCGTCAAATGTCCGTGCGGCGTCGGCGAGCCGGAGGCGCGCGTCAGGAAAGGCGTCGGCGGCGCGCTCGGCGAAGTCGTGCGCGGTTGTGCCGGGTGAGACGAAGACAACGGTGCGCTCGGTGAGGCTCCTGGCGATGGCCCTGAACCGGTCCCGGATGGCGGCGGTCCAGTCGCCGGCCGCCGCTGACCGGTCCGACGCCACCCGCAGCTCGTCGGCGGACCGGGTGTCATCATCACCGAACAGGCCGCTCACCGCTGTGCTTCTGCGGTTGAGTCGCGGGACGCCCCAGACCAGCAGGGCGACAGCGATTGCGAGTATGACGGCCGCGACGATGGCAACCGGTATCCAGTCGGTCGGTACTGCCTCACCGGGCTGGAACAGGCGCCCGAGCCAGTCGAAGAACTCCTGGGAGAGCCTGTCGAAGAGGCTGGGTTGCGCCGCAGCGTACTCGGGTTTGCTCAACTCCTCGATGAGCCAGTCCCGTGCCTCGGGCGCTGACGGATCGACGGGCACATCCGCCGTCGGATGCGTGATTCCGGTGAACCGGCCGCCGGCTACCGCGAGCCCGCCTAGGCCCACGGCGATCCCGGACCGGTCCCTGCCTGCGTCTGGGGAGGGTTTGCTCGGACGAGGTAGGGGTCTTCGACCGTGTGGTCGCCCGTCTGCCGCGCCTCGACGAACCGGATGAGCTCGAGATCGAGTCCCTCCTTACGCATCCGAAGGTCGACATAGATGAGGGCGATCGCTGCGGACGACACGACGGAGGTGATCGAGCCGATCAGGAGTGAGAGCACGATCATGATCACGTAGAGCACGACCGGACCGATCCAGCTCTCCGCCGACGTTCCGGTCGGGTCGATCGCCGAGACAGCCATGATGTAGAGGAAGCTGATCGGGCTGATGACGATCTGCGACACAGTGCCGACGATGAAGGCGATGAGGTACTGCACGCCGAGGGTGCGCCAGAAGTAGCCGTCGGTGAGGCGCCAGGACCGGCGGATCGCGGCGACCATCGTCGCCCGTTCGAGCACGATAATGCTCGGCACTATCGACAGCTTGATGCTTACCCACACGCCGACCACGACGAGGGCGATAGCGGCGAGGATCGCGAGGATGATGCCGGCCGCGACGAACCCGCCGCCGAGGACGACCAGGAGCCAGACGATGCCGACGATGACAGCGACCACGGCCAGGACGGCACCGGTGGCGACGAGGACCCAGAGCAGCAGGCTGCCAAGGCGGGGCCAGGTTGCCTTCCACACAGCCTTGAGGGTGAGCTTCTCACCGAGGGTCGCGCGCGCAACCTCGGTGACAATAACGCCCTGCAGGAACACTGTTCCAACGAGGGTGATCAGGAACGGGACGAGTGAACCGACAATGATGCCGGCGATCCCGCCGGCCGCGACGGCATCCTCATCCTCCGGGGCCGCAGCGGTGATGCGCGAGATGAAGAAGAACGTGATCACGCCGATGACGAGAAGGCTGATGATGACGGTGACGGCCTGCACGAGGAGCGCGCTGCCGAACGTCGCCTTCGGGTTTCGCTTGAGGGCGAGGAACGGAGCGGAGAGCAGAGTGCCGAACCCGAGCGGGCGCAGGGGAATCAGCCCCGGTTTGGGGGGAGGGGTCCACCCCGGCTGTGAGAACTGCGGTGCGCCGTACGGATTCTGGCCATACCCAGGCTGGGATGGAGCCTGTCCATATGGGTACGGGTTTTGACCGTACTGGCCCTGGCCGGAGGGGTTCTGGCCGTAGGTGTTCTGACCGTACTGGTTGCCCTGGCCGTACCCGTTCGAGCCGTGAACACTGGGGTCGTAGTCGTTCGGGGCGGCAGGCTGTTGCGGCTGTTGCGGCTGTTGCGGCTGGCCGGATGGCGGCGACGGCTGCTGCACGGAAGGAGGGGGCGACACGCGCTCACCGTAGCGTGGTGGCTCCTCCGGCTGGCCCGGTGCCTGCCAATTCTGGTCGTGTGTCATTCAGCGGCCCCTCCGTCGCGAAAACATGCCGTGCTCATCGTGGCACATCTGATCCGCGCCCCGCGAACCTTACTCCGGTCGGGCGAAATCGGTGCAATACGCAAAGTCCCCGGCTGGAGCCAGTAATCTGTTCGAGTACCCATGGCTGTCGTCCCCCCGCGTCAGCCGAAGAAACGAGAACGAGGCGTATGAACGCACGGATCCTGGTTGTCGACGACGACACAGCGCTGGCCGAGATGATCGGCATTGTGCTGCGAACCGAAGGGTTTGAGCCGCACTTCTGCGCCGATGGCAGCGGCGCCGTTGACGCTTTCCACGAGGTCAAGCCGGACCTCGTGCTTCTTGACCTCATGCTTCCCGGTATCGACGGCATCGAAGTCTGTACCCGCATCCGTTCCGAATCCGGCGTGCCGATCATCATGCTGACGGCCAAGACCGACACCGCCGATGTGGTCAAGGGACTGGAGTCCGGTGCAGACGACTACATGGTGAAGCCGTTCAACCCCAAAGAACTCGTCGCCCGGATTCGCACCCGCCTGAGGCCGACGCCCCAGCAGGCGCAGGACACCCTGCAGATCGGTGACCTCGTCGTCGACGTGGCCGGCCACGAAGTGCGACGTGGTGACGTGCCCATCAACCTCACCCCCCTCGAGTTCGACCTGCTGCTGACGCTGGCATCCAAACCGCAACAGGTCTTCACACGCGAGATGCTTCTCGAGCAGGTGTGGGGATACCACTACAAGGCTGACACCCGGCTCGTGAACGTGCACGTTCAGAGGCTCAGGGCGAAGGTCGAGTTTGATCCGGATAACCCACGCATCGTCATGACTGTTCGCGGTGTCGGCTATCGTGCCGGTTCCGGCGTCCCGCTCTAGAGCGCCCTATGGTGTTCAGCCGGGAAACTGACGAGCAGGGCCAGGGTCATTCGGGGGCGAACACCGGTGTCGCCGGGGCCAGGTTCGCCAACTGGAGAACGTGGCCGTCGAGAGCGGCCAGATCGTGGCGGCGTTCGCTCCAGTTCCGCACCGTCGTTGTGACGCTCGGTCTCTCGCTCGCGGCCGTGCTGATCTCGAGCGTGTACATGTCGCTGTCCATCGGCAACGACCTCTTCTCCTCCAGGGTCGATCAGGTGCAGCAGGACTCTTTCCGCGCCACGACGTCGGCCCAGAACCTCCTCGATTCGTCGAGCGAGCAGGACCGTGCCGGGATCCAGGAGCTGATGAGCGCTGCCCGCACCGAGATTGCCAGGACCTCGAGTTCGACGCTCATCGCCGGTTACCGGGCACCCGGCCAGCCGGCGAGCGCGGCGGCCCCACAGGATTTCGAGAGCCCGCAGCTGACCGGGGTGATCAGCGACGCGCTCAGGGCGAGCGTCCAGAAGAACCCCGACGAACAGTGGTGGCAATCCGTGTCGCTTCCGACGTCCAACGGCGGGACAGCACCTGGCATCGTCGTTGGCACCGAGATCACACTGCCGGAGGGCAGCAGGTACGAAATCTATATCGGGTATAACCTCAGCGACACTGAGGAGACGCTGCTGTTTGTCCAGCGCACCCTGATCATCGGTGGACTCGCGCAGTTGCTGCTGCTCGGCTCTGTGGTCTGGGTGGTTGTTCGGCTCGTGGCCAACCCGATCCGGGTTGCCGCCGAAACCAGCCAGCAGCTCGCCGCTGGAGAGCTCGAGGTGCGCATTCCGGAGAGGGGCGAGGACGAACTCGCCACGCTCGCCCAGTCGTTCAACGCCATGGCGGACAGCCTCCAGCTTCAGATCAAGGAACTCGCTGACCTGTCGCAGGTGCAGCAGCGATTCGTCTCCGACGTCTCGCACGAACTTCGAACGCCGCTGACCACGATCCGCCTCGCTGGCGATGTGCTGTACGACCAGCGCGAGACCTTCCCTCCCGCCATGGCGCGCACCACCGAGTTGCTGCACACGCAGACCCAGCGGTTCGAGATTCTTCTGGCCGACCTGCTGGAGATCTCGAGGTATGACGCCGGCTCTGTTCAGCTGGAGATCGAACCATCGAGCCTCGTGCATCTCGCGGAAGATTCCATCGAGGGTGTCGCCGCGCTCGCCGAGCAAAAAGGATCAGAGATCCGGCTCGTCGCTCCCGGCGGGTACTCGCCCGTGGAAATGGACCCGCGGCGCATCAGGAGGATCGTCCGCAACCTGCTCGGTAATGCGATCGAGCACGGTGAGGGACGTCCGATTATCGTCACTGTCGACAGCAACGAGCGAGCCGTCGCGCTCACGGTGCGTGACTACGGGCTCGGAATGACCGAGGCGGATGCCGAGCGGGTCTTTGACCGGTTCTGGCGCGCTGACCCCTCCCGAAAGCGGACGATCGGCGGAACGGGCCTCGGCCTCGCCATCGCCCTCGAGGACGCTCAGCTCCACGGAGGTACCCTTGACCTGTGGTCGCGGGTCGGCCACGGCTCCTGTTTCCGCCTGACCTTGCCGAGGGTCAGTGGTGGCAGCTTCACCGTCTCGCCCCTCCCACTCCCGCCCGACGACGCCGAAGGTCCTGTTCCCGTGAATAAACTGTCACCGACGGATGCCGACGGCACGGTGTCAGGGGAGCGGTCATGACCCCGAGGCGGCTGGCAACGAGGCGGCTGACATCGAGGATCGCGGCCGGCCTGGCGCTCTCCCTCGCCGTCCTGCTCTCCGGCTGCGCCGGCATCCCTCAGTCAGGCGCTCCGCAAATCGGCCAGGTGGTGCCAGCCGACGGAGATCCAGAGGTCGAGTTTCTCGCTGTCGGACCGGAGAAGGACGCGACCCAGGAGCAGATCGTCAGCGGCTTCATCGACGCTGCCTCCAGCCCACGGGACGACTACGCCACGGCGCGCGAATACCTCTCACCGTCGATCCGGTCCGAGTGGAACCCGGATGCGAGCGTCCTGGTGGACCTGGCCAACCAGCGCGTCTTCGCCCCCGTCGATGAACTGAACATGCTGGTGACGCTCGAGCCTGTGGCATCCGTTGACGCCGCGGGAGAGTTCACCGAGTTCACAGATCCGGAGACCACGAGCAGCGTGTACTCACTGGTTCAGATCAACGGCCAGTGGCGGATCAATTCAGCGCCGGACGGCGTCGTGCTCGACGAGCAGAAGTTCAGCGAGGTGTTCAACCCGTATTCGCTCAGCTTCTTCGACCCGACCTGGACGCACCTCGTGCCTGACCTGCGCTGGTTCCCGTCGCGGGCGTCGACCGGTACCCAGATCGTCGCCGCTCTTATCGCCGGCCCGAGCGAGTGGTTGAGCGGTGCGGTGAGCTCCGCCTTCCCTGAAGGGATCAAGCTGACCAGCAAGGCGGTTCCGGTCGTCAACGACGTGGCACAGGTCGACCTCACCAGTGAAGCATTCGACGCGGATGAGGTCACGCTGCAGCGGATGCAGGCCCAGCTGTCTGCGAGCCTCTCTGGCGTGTCCACCATCACCTCGGTGAGTATCGCCGTCAACGGCAACGTGCAGAACATTCCGGCGCTGACCCTCGCTGGGACCCGCGTCGACCCCCGGGCGCTCGCGTTGACCGAGGACGGTTTTGGGTTTCTCGGGGGCGGAACCGTGGAGCGGATTCCTGGCCTCAGCCCGCAGATCGAAGCGCTCGGGGCAACAGCGGCCGTCGTGAACCAGAACTATTCGCTCGCCGCAGTGCTCACGCCGGGCGGCGTCTATGCGGTGCGCCAATCACAGGAAGCCGGGCTCAGGGTCGACGCACGAGCGGACCTGATCGCGCCGTCACTCGACAGGTTCGGGTTCCTGTGGTCGGTTCCCGAGAACGAGCCGGGAGCGTTGCTTGCGCTCAGGGCGGACGGTTCCCAATCGCCGGTTGCGTCCAGCTGGCCTGATGCCTCGAGCATCCAGTCGATTCAGGTGTCACGCGACGGAACACGGGTACTCGCGCTTGTGCACACGGTGGGCCAGCCCCGGCTGCTTGTGGCCGGGATCACCCGCGCCGCGGACGGCACACCGGTCAGCCTCGGTGAACCTCTCGGGTTCGCGGCCGGCGCCGGCGTCGGGCTGTCGGCGACCTGGGTCGACGACGTCACCGTCGCCTCGCTCGTCGGAGCGTCCGACGGACGGGGAGAGGTCGTGACCCAGGTGATCGGTGGCGAATCGGGAGCACTCGCCATGGTTGATGACGCGGTGCAGATCGTCGGTGGCAACACGGTCAGGCAACTCCGTGCACTCTCGTCGACCGGAAGTGTCGAGGTGCTGCGAACCTCCGTATGGCAGACGACGTCGAAGGGTGTGTTCTTCCTGGCCACCCAGCTCGGCAGCCCGGACTAGTCCTCACCAGCTCGGGGGAACGCGCGAACTCTCCACCGCTCCGTTGCCACCCTGTCCGTCAGTCGCGGGCCGGGACATGCTCGGCGGATGAATCACAGCGGGCACCCGGAGCCGGACTCCAACCCGGACTCGGACTCGGGGGTCGTGGCGGCAGGTGTGCGCTCGGCGTTCCTCGAGGCGATGGGACTTCTCCTTCCGGTTGCGTGCGTCGGCTGCGGTGAACCGGACGTCGCGCTCTGCGCCGGGTGTGTTGCGAGCGTCGGCGAGCCCCCGGCGGTGCGTGACATCGGGGATGCGTTCCCGGTGTGGGCTGGCGCCGAATACGACGGTGCCGTGAGGCGCGCCATCCTCGCGCTCAAGAATGACCAGCGAACCGATGTCGCCGCGGCGCTCGCCCGGATCCTCAGGACGGCGTTCGACCTGGCGCTCGCCGAGCTTCCGCGCCACGCCGGAACTGTCACCGACCTGAGGCTCGCCGCTCTCCCGTCGAGCAGGGCGGCCTACAGACGAAGGGGATACCGGCCGGTCGACAGGGTGCTCAGAAAGGGAGGACTCGCGGCGGAGCATCCGTTCAGGCTGGTCCGGCAGCCTGCCGACCAGGTTGGCCTTGGTCGAGCGGGTCGAGAACGCAATCTTGTGGGGTCGCTTCGGGCCTCGGAGCGTGTCGCCGGAGGGAGTTTCCTCGTTGTCGACGACGTGGTCACGACGGGTGCGACGCTCAGGGAAGCACGCAGGGCACTCGACTCCGCCGGGGCACGGACTGTCGGTGCCGTGGTCATCGCGGCAACGCCACTGCGCATCATAGCAACGCGCCAACCACACAGTTTGCCGAGTGACTTCTCATCCGGCGCGGACTAGCGTGGGGTCTAAAGGCGCGAAAGGACCGCCCATGAATATGCGGCGGTTCGCGCAGATCTGGGAGGTTGACGTGGAAATTAACATTGTCGGACAAGGCCTGGGACTCACTGATCGCTTCCGCGATTACGTCGAGGAAAAATCAGAGAAAGTGGCCCACCTGTCAGACCGTGCCCTCGCATTCGAGGTCAAGGTCAGCCGCCATCATGATAAGAGTGGCAAGCCCGGAGACGACCGGGTCGAGCTGATGCTCATCGGTCCAGGCCCGCTCATCCGGGCTGAGGCGTCGGGCTCAGACAAGTACGTTGCCTTTGATCTGGCGATGGGAAAGTTGCTCGAGCAGGTACGCAGGGCGAAGGACCGCAAGAAAGTGCTGCGGGGAAAACGGCGAACGTCGTTGTCGACCGCGAGCGCTGAGGGCTTCAGCGGCATCGACCTCCAGCCCGCTGACCCTGACGTGATCGACCGGGTCGCGACAGGAGTGCTGACGACGGTGGATGACAGCGACAGCGAATCCGAGGAGGAGTACTCGCCGGTTGTGATTCGCGAGAAGGTGTTCCCCGCAGAATTTATGACCGTCGACGAGGCGGTCGACAGGATGGAGCTGGTCGGGCATCCGTTCTTCCTGTTCGTCGACGCGAAAAACGACAGGCCGAGCGTGGTCTACCGGCGCAAGGGCTGGGACTACGGTGTCATCGGTCTCGATGACGAAGCGGCGGAGTCGAAGAAGCGGGCGTAACCCGCAACGGATGCCGTGAGGCACGTTGCGAGCGGGTGTCGGAGCGATCCGGCACCCGCTCGTGAGTTCCGGGTGTTTTCGCCGCCTTTATCAGGGCGCTCTCACCGGACTGGACGCTAACATGGGTAGCGTTGTCGACTGACGTTGATTACCGTGCACACGGCACGGTGGCGCGATACTCGCGTGCCCTAGATAAAAGTGGAGTGCAATTCGTGGCCTCAGTACTAGAGAGGGTTCTTCGCGTTGGCGAGGGCCGGATCCTCAAGAAGCTCGAAAACCTGACCAAAGCTGTTAACTCGCTCGAGCCGAACTTCGCGGACCTCACCGATGAGGAACTTCGCAATGAAACAGCCGAGCTCCGCGCCCGGTTCGAGAAGGGCGAGACCCTCGACGACCTGCTTCCTGAAGCATTTGCTGCCGTACGCGAGGCGGGAAAGCGCACCATCGGGCTGAGGCACTTCGACGTGCAGATCATGGGTGGAGCGGCTCTTCACCTCGGCAACATCGCCGAGATGAAGACCGGTGAGGGCAAGACGCTCGTCGCCACGCTCCCCGCGTACCTCAACGCGATTGCGGGCAAGGGTGTTCACATCGTCACGGTGAACGACTACCTGGCGACCTACCAGTCTGAGCTTATGGGCCGGGTGTTCCGTGCCCTCGGCATGACCACCGGTGTCATCGTCGCCGGACAGACCCCGGCTGAGCGGCGCGAGCAGTATCTCTGCGACGTGACCTACGGGACCAACAACGAGTTCGGGTTCGACTACCTCCGCGACAACATGGCGTGGCAGTCCAAAGACCTCGTACAGCGTGGCCACTACTTTGCCATCGTCGACGAGGTGGACTCGATCCTCATCGACGAGGCGCGGACGCCGCTCATCATCTCCGGCCCGTCGTCAGGCGAGGCAAACCGCTGGTTCAATGAGTTCGCCCGCCTCGCGAAGATCCTCGTCGAGGGTGAAGACTACGAGGTCGACGAGAAGAAGCGCACCGTCGGTGTGCTCGAACCAGGTATCGAAAAGGTCGAGGACTACCTCGGCATCGACAACCTCTACGAGTCCGCGAACACGCCGCTGATTTCCTTCCTCAACAACTCGCTTAAGGCGAACGCGCTGTTCAAAAAAGACAAGGACTACGTCGTCATGAACGGCGAGGTCATGATCGTCGATGAGCACACCGGCCGTATTCTCATGGGCCGTCGTTACAACGAGGGAATCCACCAGGCGATCGAGGCGAAAGAGGGCGTTCAGGTCAAGGCCGAGAACCAGACCCTCGCCACGGTCACACTGCAGAACTACTTCCGCCTGTACTCGAAGCTCTCCGGCATGACCGGTACCGCCGAGACCGAGGCCGCTGAGTTCGTCTCGACCTACAAGCTGGGCGTCGTTCCGATTCCGCCGAACAAGCCCATGCGGCGAATCGACCAGCCGGACCTCGTGTACAAGAACGAGGAGACGAAGTTCGCGCAGGTCGTAGAAGACATTGCCGAGCGCCACGAGAAGGGCCAGCCCGTCCTCGTCGGAACGACCAGCGTCGAGAAGAGCGAATACCTCTCCCGCCTGCTCGCGAAGAAGGGCATCAGGCACGAGGTTCTCAACGCGAAGAACCACGCGCGAGAGGCCGCCATCGTCGCCCAGGCTGGCCGGCTCGGCTCGGTGACCGTCGCAACGAACATGGCCGGTCGTGGAACAGACATCATGCTCGGCGGAAACGCTGAGTTCCTGGCTGTCCAGGAGATGAACCAGAAGGGCCTCAGCCCGAGCGAGACTCCCGAGGAGTACGAGGCAGCCTGGGACGACGTGTTCACCGCCGTCAAGCAGAAGGTCCAGGAGGAAGCCGACAAGGTCATCGAAGCCGGCGGACTCTATGTGCTCGGCACCGAGCGTCACGAATCCCGCCGCATCGACAACCAGCTCAGGGGCCGGTCGGGCCGCCAGGGAGACCCGGGCGAGAGCAGGTTCTACCTGTCACTCACCGATGACCTGATGCGCCTGTTCAACTCCGGCGCCGCTGAAGCCCTCATGGGCCGCGGCGGGGTTCCCGATGACATGGCCATCGAGTCCAAGGTCGTCAGCCGGGCGATCCGGAGCGCACAGTCACAGGTCGAGGCCCGCAACGCCGAGATCCGCAAGAACGTGCTCAAGTACGACGATGTCCTCAACCGTCAGCGCGAGGCGATCTACGCTGACCGCCGCCACATCCTCGAGGGCGACGACCTGCACGAGCGCACCCAGAAGTTCCTCGAAGACGTCATCACCGAGGTACTCGATGTGCACGTCGGCGAGGGCAACGGAGACGACTGGGACTTCGACGCACTGTGGGTCGACCTCAAGACCCTGTACCCGATCAGCCTGACCATCGATGAGGTTATCGCTGAGGCCGGGCAGAAGGGCAAGATCAACCGCGAGTTCATGCGTCGCGAGATCCTGTCGGATGCCAAGCTCGCCTACGCACGGCGTGAGGAACAGCTCGGGTCACCGGCTATGCGCGAACTCGAGCGGCGCGTTGTGCTCCAGGTCATCGACCGTCGCTGGCGCGATCACCTGTACGAGATGGATTACCTCAAGGACGGCATCGGCCTGCGGGCGATGGCACAGCGTGACCCGCTGGTCGAGTACCAGCGCGAAGGCTTCAGCATGTTCCAGCAGATGATGGGACAGATTCGCGAAGAGAGCGTCGGTTACCTGTTCAACCTCGAGGTCGAAGTCACCAAGGGTGCGAGCGAGGAAGTCACCTCCGTCGAGGCCAAGGGGCTCACCCGGCCGGACGATGAGGACGAGAACCTCAGCTACTCCGCCGCGACCGAGACCGGTGACGTCGAGGTTCGCAACCAAAAAGGCCAGGTAGAGAAAGCGGCAACGGCGCGCGCCAGGCAGGCGACAGCCGCGCGGTCAGCGCAGCCGGAGGCCGCAGCACCGGTCGCAACGGCCGAGCGTGGAGCTTTCGGTCAGAGGGGCCAGGTCACTCCACCCGTCGGAGGCAACCGAGCCGACCGCCGCGCCCAGGGTAAGAAGAAGTAACAGCGCGGCACACGCAAGCAGTGCAACACAAGCCCCGGCCCTTTTGGTGTCGGGGCTTGTGTCGTAACCGCAGGAGTCGTAACGGCAGTCGTCGTTCCACCGCCGCGGCTGCCCGGGTGTCCGCCTAGAGAATGCCGATGGAGGTGGCGCGCCATCGCTTGTCGACACCCTCGAGCCGAATGGCGACCGCCCGCGCTCGTGGCTTCTCGTAGACCATCACCACAGCCTCGATCACGCCGTCTGCCGGCGAGCTGGTCGTGATCCTGCCGATGACCAGGACGGGCCGCGTGGCTGGTGTCCCCTTGATCTGCCGTGCCCTCGCCGAAATCAGTTGCCGTTTGAGGAGGTGTTTGTAGACATCCTCGCTGATCCAGCGAGCGAGTTGATCGATGTCACGTGCTCCTCGCAGTACCTCCATGACGCATCGCGTCAGGTTCTCCAGAAGCGGTTCCGGCGGCGGGAGCAGCTCGGTCGGGGTCTTCTGTCTGCCGAAGAAGCGATCGGTGTCGAAGTGGTCCCCGCCAGACCCGCGTGCACCGTGCGGCCCCGCAGGGCCGGGCGGGTCGGTGGAACGCTGCCGCTGATCATGGGCGGGGACGGGATCGCCCGGTGCATTCTGCCGGGGAGGCCCCTGTGGTTTCCGCGACGGTGGAACTGGCTCGCCTGAGAACGGAATGCTCATGCGTGGCTCCGTAGAGTGACTGTCGGTGCTTGATGGGGCACGATGACCGGCGACGGACCGGCGATGACGCCACGGGGCAAGGCGGCAGCGGTGACAGGACGTGTGTTCGGGTCCACGCGAGACCTGCGTCAGCAGTTGCCCGGAACGTCCCGAGCAGGG
The DNA here is from genome assembly GCF_059445325.1 of Mycetocola sp. Y791. NCBI lineage: Bacteria > Bacillati > Actinomycetota > Actinomycetes > Micrococcales > Microbacteriaceae > Mycetocola > Mycetocola sp. Y791. The sequence continues at coordinate 735,238 of NZ_JCAIUC010000001.1, forward strand.
TGAGGCTTCGAGACGGTACTTTCGCAGGTTCGAACCATCGATGTAAACCCCGGCGGCCGAATCTGTGGATAACTCACGTTCCGGATCGCGGAATGTGTACCCTTCCAGAATGCGCTGGGACAGCCTTTTCGATGATCTCGAGAGTCAGCTCGAGCAGGAGCTTCACTCGGACGAGGGTGACCTCCGCGCTGAGGAGTACCGGCACCGGCTTGGCCGGCTGACGCTGAGGGAACGACTCTCGACGTTCAGCGGTCACGACGGCCGGGAGCGTGAACCGCTGTCGATCGAACTCATTACCGGCGAAGTCCTCGTTCTGATTCCGCAGTCGTTCGGCAGGGATTGGTTCTCCGCAGACCTGGCCGGGCAGGGAGCGCCAGCCAGTGCCGTTCTGGTTCCCGTCGGAGCGATCGCCGGTGTGATCGTGCCAAAGGCATCCGTCTCGCGGAGTCTTGATGTTCCGGAGGTGACGGACGGTGCGCCGCGGCTCACGGATCGAATCGGCCTCGCCTTCGCGTTGCGCGACCTCTGCCGACGGCGGTCCTTTGTCGAGGTCCACTGCGCAAGCGGCGTTGATGCCTGTCATTCCGGCACCATCGACAGGGTAGGCAGAGACCACTTCGATCTTGCCGTGCACGAACCGGGAGCGCCACGCAGGGAGCGGAACGTGGCGCACCAGCGACTGATCCCGTTCGACATGGTCGCGTACGTTCGCCTGTGACCCAGTCCCTGTCAGCCCTCGTCGTGGTTCGGCTTGATGATCGTCCCGCGTGCAATCTCGGGGAGGCTCGCGATGTCGGACTCCTGCCACAGGCTCATGCGCCTGGCTTCCTCGTACTTGCCCGCGATGTAGGCCTCGAGCACCCGGTGTTCGATGCGCCATCTTCCGGGCGCGCCGATGCTGATGGCGGGCAACTCAGCGGTTCGGATCAGCTCTGTCACCTCTGCTGTCGAGATATTGAGGATGTCCGCGGCGTCGGCAACCGTGAGGAAGCGGCCTACGGAGTCTGACGAGACCGTATCCATACGTCGATTATGAGGCTGCCGATCACCGGGGTGCCCTCTTGTGGATAACTTTCTCGCGTCATCGTGAAAGTTGGCAGCATGGAGGTCCGCAGGGCCGCCCCTGCGACCGCAGGGAGACAGGAGGGCCCATGGACGCGTCCATTCCGTCGGTTTCCCGGCGAATCCGGGCGGGTTTGGACCCGCGATTCGCCGTTGGGATCGTGCTGATCGTCAGCTCGATCGTTGGTGTCTGGTTTGTCGTCACGTCGGCTGAGCGATCCACGGGCGTCTACGTCGCACGCACGACGCTGAGCGTCGGCGACGTGATCCGGGCCGGCGACCTCACCGTCCAGAACGTGCGCCTCGGAGACGCAGACGCCAGATACGTCACAGCCGGAAGCATCCCGGAGGAAGGACTTACCGTGGTCAGGACCGTGCTCAAGGGGGAGCTCGTGCCGCAGTCCGCGGTGGGAACCGACGCCAGCGTCGGGGTGAGCGCACTGGTCGTCGGTTCGACGTCGATTCTCCCGGAGTCCGTGGAGGCCGGTTCGCTCGTCGACGTGTGGACCGCACAGGTCGAGGATGACGGAACCTTCGCTCCGCCCGTCGTTCTCGTTGCGGGAGCAGCGGTTGTCAGGGTGGTCGAACAGCAGGGACTCGTCGTGGCAGGGGGACAGGACGTCGAGGTCCTCGTGCCGAAGGGCAAAGTCGCAGCGGTCCTCGCCGCCGTCGCTGGAGGCGATGCCATCTCGGTTGTCCCTGCGACGGGGAGGTGACGGCGGTGGTTGCTCTCGCCGTTGCCCTCGACGGTGACACCGAAGACCGGGTACTCCCCGCGCTTCTCGAGAGCGGGCACAGGGTCGACGTCCGGGTTGGAGAGCACGCCGACCCGGTGTCGGTGCTCGATGGGGCGACGGCAACCGTTCTCCTCATCTCTGCGGCGCCAGACCGGCTCACCTCAAGGGTGCTGGCGTGGTGCGACGCGCACGGCGTCCGGGTCGTTGCCGTGACGGCATCCGAACGGGACGTTCGTAATGCCAGGGCGCTGAAGCTGCTCGAGGTGGTGGCGAGCGACGCACCTCTCGACGAGATCGACACCCTGGTGCGTGGCGGGCTTGTCGATCGGCCGGCGGCTCGCACCCAGGAACCCGGCCGCGTTCTCGTGGTCTGGGGTCCCGCTGGCGCCCCTGGGCGCACAACTGTTGCCATAACCCTCGCCACCGAACTCGCTGCGGCCGGCAGGTCTGTCGTGCTGATCGACGCCGACACGCACGCGGCGTCCATCGCTCCAGCGCTCGGTCTTCTCGACGAGTCGCCGGGCTTCGCGGCAGCGTGCCGCCTCGCGGGCAAGGACGGTCTCAGCGTGGCCGAGCTGGAGCGGATCAGCCAGACCTACCCGGTCGGCGGCGGATCGCTTCGCGTGCTCACGGGGATCACTCGCGCCTATCGCTGGCCCGAACTCAGCGCGGAGCGGGTCAGGCGAACCCTCGATGCCTGTCGGGAGTGGGCCGACTACGTCGTCGTCGACACCGGCTTCAGTCTGGAGAACGACGAGGAGATCTCAACGGACCTCTTCGCGCCGCGGCGCAACGCAGCGACGCTCACCTGTATCGACGCGGCGGACGAGATCATCGCCATCGGTGCGGCCGATCCGATCGGGCTCCAGCGGTACCTTCGTGCGCACGGTGACCTGCTCGAGCGAGCGGTCGGCATCCCTGTGACGACGGTCATCAATAAGGTGCGAAGCGGATCGGTTGGCCTGAACCCGTCAGGGCAGGTCAAAGCAACGCTGCAGCGGTTCGGCGGTATCGGCGACCCGGTGCTCATCCCACACGACGAGAAGGGGACGGATGCCGCGCTGCTGGCAGGCAGGGCGCTTCACGACGCGAGTCCGAGGTCGTCGGCGCTCGCGGCGCTGCGCCGGTTCACTGCCAGCCGCATCCTGCCGCCGCCGGAAGAAGCCGTCACGCGCCGGTCCCGTCGGCGCGAGCGCTCCCGTCAGCGCATCGGTCATGTGAGCCAGGCCTGATTGGGGTTCGACGCACGGGTGACACCGGCCAACGCTGGCGGCCGCTGGGGCTGGCGTGACGGCATCCGGCACGGGCTCGTACCGGTCAGCAGCACCCATAGACTGGACGAATGTCAACGCTCAGTGACCTCGTACTCGCCCAGGGGCGCTCCACCGAAGCCGATGTCGATTGGCTGCACATGCTCGTCGGCGATGCTCAGCTGCTCGCGGACCTGGCCTTCGCCGATATCGTGCTGTGGGTCCCTGACCGGGACGGCGGGTTCATCTCGGTCTCTCACTACCGGCCGTCGAGCGCTGCAACCCTGTTTTACCGTGACTTCGTCGGACAGCCGATCAAGGCGCAGTGGCGAGCACAGGTGAGCGATGCGTTCGAGAACGCGCGCATCGCCGACTCCACAGCCCCCGACTGGTACGAGGAAACACCGACACGGGTCCGTGCCGTTCCGGTCATGCGGAGGCTCAGCTCGAGTTCGCCCGAAAACTCACCGACGCCGATCGCTGTGCTCACCCGCCACACCAACCTCGGTGAGGCCCGTACTCCGAGCCGGCAGGAGCTCACGTTCAACGAGTGCGCTGACGACCTGTTCGAGATGGTGGCAACAGGCGACTTCCCCGACCTCTCGGCCCCCACCGGACCGCGCAGGGGTGCGCCTCGCGCCTCCGACGGGCTGATCCGCCTCGACGTCGACGGGATCACGACTTTTGCGAGCCCGAACGCCCTGTCGGCCTTCAACCGGATGGGATTCGCCGAGGAGCTCGAGGGGGAGTCGCTCGCCGAAGTGACCACCAAGATCCTGCCGAGCAAGCAGGTCATCGACGAATCACTGCCCCTCGTCGTCACCGGTCGCGCGCCCTGGCGCACGGACATCGAGGCCAGGGGAGTGACGGTGTCGCTTCGCGCGATTCCCCTTCGTCACCGCGGCGAACGCGCCGGAGCGATCGTGCTCTGCCGCGATGTGTCCGAACTTCGCCACCAGGAACGTGAGCTCATTACGAAGGATGCCACGATCCGCGAGATCCATCACCGGGTCAAGAACAACCTGCAGACCGTGGCATCCCTGCTGCGGATCCAGGCGCGGCGGGCGCACAACGATGAGGCTCGCGAGGCGCTGTCGCAGGCGATGAGGCGGGTGGCTGCCATTGCCGTCGTGCACGACACCCTGTCAGAGGGGCTGACCCAGGACGTCAACTTCGATGAGGTGTTCGAGCGCGTGCTCATGCTCATCGCCGAAGTGGCATCCAGTCACAACACGACAGTGCATCCCCACAAGACCGGTGAGTTCGGGGTGCTCCCCAGTGCATACGCGACGCCGCTCGCACTTGCTCTCACCGAACTCGTCACGAATGCCGTGGAACACGGACTCGCGGGCCGCGACGGAGAGGTCGAGATCGTCGCTGACCGGTCGGGCGACGAGCTCACTGTCCTCGTCCGCGATAACGGTGTCGGGCTCCAGGAAGGCAAGGTCGGTTCGGGACTCGGGACCCAGATCGTCCGCACGCTGATCCAGGGTGAGCTCAGTGGAACGATCGACTGGCACACGGTCGTCGGCTCTGGAACCGAGGTCACGATCGAGGTGCCACTGCGCTGGATCTCTCGCACGTAGCATCCGCTGTCTTCTCAATGACGAGTGCAGAAAAGACCGTTGCCCACTCTCCGGAGAGAGTGGGCAACGGTCTTTTCGTTGTCAGTGCCTGAGGTCTGGCGCCTGGGCGCGGTGCCTCAGGCCCGTCGGCTCAGGAAGCGCGGCGGGCGCGGGCGGCGCGGCGCTTGAGCGCGCGACGCTCGTCTTCGGAGAGGCCACCCCAGACTCCCGAGTCCTGACCGGTCTCGAGGGCGTACTGGAGGCAGATTTCGGTCACAGTGCACCGACCGCACACGGCTTTCGCCTTGTCGATCTGGTCGACTGCCGGGCCTGTGTTTCCCACCGGGAAAAATAGTTCAGGATCTGCGGTGAGGCAAGCGGCTTTGTCGCGCCAGTCCATGGGGGTACTCCTTTGAATTGCGGGTATGCGACCTCTGTGGTCGAAAATGGAAACGGGCCCGGATCTGAGAGGGCGATCACACGATGGGATCCGCTCACCTCTTTGTGAACCGCAGATCGAGGCCTCAATTATGTTCCCATAAGGGCTCAGTCAAATCAATAGATTTGGGTGCGATATACCTGTGAATAACGCTCCCGACACAAAACGGACACACGAAAGGTCTACAATTTCCAGTTTTTCACCCGAGACGCGAGGATCTCTCGCGATTCGCCTGCTCACCGGCCTTTTGTTCATCGAGGCTTTGGCCATGATTTGTGTCGTGGTTGTTCTCGTCTTCGACGTCCTCACCCAGCCGGCGGCATCCTTCGCCAGCGCGCTCGCCCTCACCGTGCTTGCCGGCATCGCCGCTGCCTTCGTGTCGGCCGTCGCCGTCGCTCTGGCGAGGCGCTCACCGTGGAGCCGTGGAGCCGCTCTGGTCTGGCAGCTCGTGCAGCTCGCGATCGCGGTCGGTGCCTTCCAGGGTGCGACAGCGCAACCGGCGTGGGGCTGGGCGATCCTGGCACCGACTCTTGTCGCGCTCGTGCTGCTCTTTACGAAGAGCGTGATGGAAGCGCTCCGGCGCCCCGAGGTCGAGTAGCCCGGCACACCCGCGGCGTCGCGCGCTGCAGTTGCATGCCCGCGCTGCAGAAGTATCTGCCGCGCGGGCATGGATGTGTACCGCTCGCGGACGGCGGATGCGGCGCGCGTGTCAGGCTACGCCGAGCTTCTTCCGCAGCGGATGCCGTCGGCAGGGGGTGTGAGCTGTCGCGCGAGCCGCGCGAGCCACGCGAGCCACCCTCGCCACCCGGGCGGCCCGGGCGGCCCGGGCTGCGACGCGTGCCCCGAGCTACCCGATCGCCCTGAGCCACCCGGGCCGGGATGGGTGCCCGGTCACGCGCGCCCCGCCACCCCGGGCGTCGAGCGCTGCAGTTGCATGCCCGCGCTGCAGAAGTATCTGCCGCGCGGGCATGGATGTGTAGCGCTCGCGGGCTGCGGATGCAGCGCGGGTCAGGCTACGCCGAGCTTCTTCCGCAGCGAGGCAACGTGCCCCGTCGCCTTGACGTTGTAGAGGGCGAGCTCGATCGCGCCCTTCTCGTCGACCACAAAGGTCGAGCGGAGCACCCCGGTGATGATCCTGCCGTACGAGTTCTTCTCGCCGTACGCGCCATACGCCTTGTGGACGGAGAGGTCCTCGTCACTGAGCAGCGGGAAGGTGAGCGCGTCACGCTCGGCAAAGGCGGCGAGCTTGTCTGGCGAGTCCTTGGAGATGCCGAGAACCGTGTATCCCGCAGCCTGAAGTGAACTCAGGCTGTCGCGGAAGTCACAGGCCTGGGTGGTGCACCCGGGCGTCATGGCCGCCGGGTAGAAGTAGAGGATGACCTTTGATCCGGCGAAGTCCGCAAGCGAGACCGGTGTTCCCGCCGAGCTCGGGAGAGTGAACGATGGAGCGGTCTCGCCCGGCTGCAGCCGCAGCGGAGCGTCGGGAGCGGTGGTGGTCGGTGAATCTGTCATGGTTCCAGCCTAAGCATCTCTTGTGGCAGCGCGGGTCGCGAAGGTAGCCAGCAGCCGCTGCAGCGAGTCGAGTCGCGCGGGGCCCGTCTCGCCGAGTTCGCCGGACTCAACGGCCTCGATGATGGCGCAGTCCGGCGCATCCGGCAGGTGGGTGCAGCCCCGGGGGCACCGCTCGGCCGCCTCCGCGAGGTCGGTGAATGCCTTGAGGATGTTGGCGGGGTCGATGTGTCCGAGCCCGAAGGATCGGACACCGGGTGTGTCGATGACCCACCCTGTGCCGTTCTCATTCTCGATCCGGTAGGACACCGTCGACGAGGACGTGTGCCTCCCGCGCCCGGTGACGACGTTGACGTGGCCCGTCGCCCGCTGCGCGCTCGGCACCAGCGCGTTCACCAGGGTGGACTTGCCGACACCGGAGTGGCCGACGAAGACCGTGTCGTGGCCGATTAGGGCGTCGGTGATCTCGGCGAGCGGCATCCGGTCCTCCGCGCTCGTGAACACGAGCAGGTCGAGCCCGGCAAAGTTCTTCAGGAAGTCAGAAGGGTCGGCCAGGTCCGTCTTCGTGATGCAGAGAATGGGGCGGATGCCGGCGTCGAGGGCGGCGATGAGGTACCTGTCGACGAGGCGCTCGCGTGGTTCAGGATCCGCGGCAGCGACGACGACGAGCATCTGGTCAGCATTCGCGACGATGACGCGCTCGACCTCGTCGGAGTCGTCGGCGCTTCGGCGGAGCAGCGTCGTGCGCGGAACGATCCGAACGATGCGGGCGAGGGTACCTGGCTCACCGGAAAGGTCACCGACCACGTCGACACGATCGCCGTTGACGACCGCGTGCTTGCGGAGTTCGGATGCCCGTGACGCGGTGATCCGGCGTTCCTTCTTCGTGCCCTCATCGAGCAGCACCGTGTACCGGCCGCGGTCGACGGCGAGGACGCGTGCGGTCTGCGCGTCGTTGTGCTCTGGCCGGGTTTTCGTGCGCGGCCGGTTGCCCTTGCGGTTCGGCCGAACGCGGATCGATGACTCGTCGAATTCGGGCTCGTCGTCGTCGCCGGTGTCCCACCAGCTCATGCGCTGACCGCTTTCGAGAGCATCGTCGTCCACAGTTCGGGGAACTGGGGGAGGGTCTTCGCTGTTGTCGCGATGTTCTCGATCGACACACCATCGACGACGAGGCCGATGATTGCGCCCGCCGTCGCCATTCGGTGATCGTGGTAGCTCGACCAGACGCCGCCCGAGAGCGGCTTCGGCACAATCGAGAGGCCGTCGTCGAGCTCGGTGACGTCGCCGCCAAGCTGGTTGATCTCGGTGGCGAGAGCGGCAAGCCGGTCTGTTTCGTGGTGACGGATGTGACCGATTCCGGTGATCGTCGACGGCGACTCCGCGAGGGCGGCGAGTGCGACGAGCGGCGGCGCAAGTTCACCCGCCGTGGTGAGGTCGAGGTCCACCCCGAGGATGCGGCCGGTTCCGGTCACGGTGACGCGGTCACCGTCGATGGAGACTGTCGCGCCGAAGCGGGGGAGGATGTCGAGCAGTTCGGCGCCGACCTGAGTGGTCTCGGCGGGCCAGCGCGGAATGGTGACGCTGCCGCCGGTGACGAGGGCCGCAACGAGGAACGGTGCCGCATTGGAGAGGTCGGGTTCGATGTCGATGGCGAGACCGGCGATCGGGCCGGGTTCGACCCGCCAGGTGCCAGGGGCGGGCGAAGTCACCGTCACCCCGCGAGCGGCGAGGGCGGCGATCGTCATGTCGATGTGCGGCAGGCTCGGCAGACGCTCGCCCGCGTGCGTGAGGGTGAGCCCCTCGTCGAATCGCGCGGCGGCGAGGAGGAGTGCCGAGACGAACTGGCTTGAGCTCGATGCGTCGATGGTGAGTTCCCCGCCACCGACCCGGCCGGTGCCGTGAACGGTGAACGGCAGCGATCCGCGTCCGTCGTCATTGATGTCGACGCCGAGCTCGCGGAGGGAGGAGATCAGTGTCTTCATGGGGCGACCGCGTGCTGAGTCGTCGGCATCGAACGTGGTCGGGCCCAGGGCAAGGGCGGCAACGGGAGGAACGAATCGCATCACGGTGCCGGCGAGGCCGCAATCAACGGTGGTCGAACCGGTCAGTTCGCCGGGCGTCACCAGAAGGTCAGGGCCGAACTCGCCGGTGGCATCCGTCTCGGTAATCGTTGTGCCGAGGGACCGCAGGGCCTCAATCATGTTCTGGCTGTCGCGCGAGTGCAGGGGTGCACGCAGCAGCGACGGCGACTCGGCCAGGGCGGCAAGCACAAGTTCCCGGTTCGTCAGCGACTTCGAGCCGGGGAGAGAGACAACCGCCTCGATCGGCCCGGGGGCGACGGGTGCAGGCCACGGCTTATCGCCGGCGGGCTGGGAGCGGTCGCCGTAGATGTCGAACTCCGGTGCGGAATATTGAGACTCAAGCATTGTTTATCTAATGTATCGGCCATTAGAGCTTTGGAGGCATTTCGGCAATGACAGTTCGCGTCCTTGAACGACAGGTGAGCATGCCTGTCGCCGCCGGGCTAGTTCCCGACCTCACGGGCGGTCTCGTCAAAGCGGTCGTAGACTTGCCTGTGATGACCACCGTGGACGATAACCCAGCCCCTGAACCGGTCGAAGACCCGCGAGCACTGTTTGAAGAACAGGCCCTGCCCTTCATCGACCAGCTGTACGGCGCGGCCATGCGCATGACGAAGAACCCGTCTGACGCGCAGGACCTCGTCCAGGAGACGTTTGTGAAGGCGTACGCGGCTTTTGGGCAGTACACGCAGGGCACAAATCTCAAGGCGTGGCTGTACCGCATCCTCACAAACACGTACATCAACATCTATCGCAAGAAGCAGCGCGAGCCGTACCAGGGCACGATCGATGACCTCGAAGACTGGCAGATGGGTGGCGCGGAGTCGACAACGGCGACGTCGTCCCGATCGGCCGAGGCGGAGGCCATCGACCACATGCCTGACAGTGCGGTGAAGGATGCCCTCCAGGCCATTCCTGAGGACTTCCGACTCGCGGTCTACCTGGCAGACGTGGAAGGTTTTGCGTACCAGGAGATCGCCGACATCATGAAAACCCCGATCGGGACCGTTATGAGCCGACTGCATAGAGGCAGGCGGATGCTGCGGGACCTTTTGGCTGATTACGCAACGGAGCGCGGCATCGACACGCGCCCGACAGGAGCTCGAAAATGACAGATTGCGGATGCGACCAGGCCAAGCGCGACCTTGAGGAGTACCTCCGGAATGAGGTCTGCCAGGCGAACGCCGCCGACATCAGGGAGCACCTCGAGCACTGCGCGTCGTGCCAGGAAGAAGCTCTGCTCGCGCGCACGCTGACGGATGCCGTCCAAAGGGCGTGCAAGGAGACAGCGCCGGAAGACCTCAAGCTGCAGGTGCTGGCGAAGCTCCGTACTGTGCAGGCGTCGCACGCCTGAGGCGAAGCCTCAGGCACGGCGGCAGCCCTCACTCAGGCAATCCAGTCTCCGTGACGTCGACCCTCAACCGTCTGCGGAACTGATACTTCCGATTTCCAACTTTTGATCGACGCGGTCGCCCTGGCTGCGATCGTAACGTTGAGTGTGTGATCAAGACTTCTGCCTCTCGTCGAGACTCGCGCGTTCCTGTCTGGCTGCGCGTTCTCATCCCCGCCGCTCTCATCCTCGTCTGGTTCGGACTCTTCGGAGCAGGCGGTGCGAGTTTCGGTCAGATCAGCGAGGTCAGCACCAACGACCAGTCGCAGCAACTGCCGGCGAGCGCAGAGGCAACGAAAGTCCAGGACCTTCAGGCGGAGTTTCGCGATGACGATGTCATCCCGGCAATCGTGGTCTTCGAACGCGACGGCGGTCTGACCGAGACCGACCTGGCCGAGATCGACGCCACCGTCGCCGAGTTTGCCGACGTGGATGGCGTTTTCGCCGAGGAGAGCTCACCGCCTATCGTGTCCGATGACGGCGATGCCGCGCAGGTCGTGATGGTGCTCGACACAGACGTGAAGACGGCGGACACGGTCGAAGCCCTGAGGACAGTCCTCACCGACGACCCCATCGAGGGCGTCACCGCGCAGATCACCGGCCCGGCAGGACTTGCCGCCGACCTCACTGATGCGTTCGCCGGAATCGACGGGCTGTTGCTGCTCGTCGCGCTTGGCGCGGTCTTCGTGATTCTTGTCGTCGTCTACCGGTCACCGCTCCTCCCGGTTCTCGTCCTGTTCTCGAGCCTCTCGGCGCTCTGCGCCTCGATCCTTGTCGTTGTGCAGTTGGCCCGCGCCGACATCCTGCTGTTGAGCGGCCAGACCCAGGGCATTCTCTTCATCCTCGTGATCGGTGCAGCGACGGACTACTCGCTGCTCTACATCGCGCGGTTCCGGGAGTCCCTCGTCACCCAGCCGACGAAATGGAAGGCCACATGGGCGGCGCTCAAGGGATCGTGGGAGCCGATTCTCGCCTCGGGCGGAACGGTGATCGCCGCGCTTCTCCTGCTGCTCTTCTCCGACCTGAACTCGAACAAGTCGCTCGGCCCCGTCGCATCCATCGGGATCGTGTTTGCCCTGCTCGCCTCACTGACCCTCCTCCCGGCACTGCTGTTCTGGGCGGGGAAGGTCGCATTCTGGCCGATCAAGCCGAAGGCCGAGGCCGCGGACGTCAACCCGATCGGCGATGACAAGAAGGGGCTCTGGCCCGGCCTCGCGCGCCTCATCGCAAAGCGCCCGCGCGTGATCTGGATCTCGAGCGTGATGCTCCTCGCTGTGCTCTGCCTCGGCATGTTCCAGCTCAAGGCCGACGGCGTCGCTCAGAGCGAGTTCGTGCTCGGCGAGTCACAGGCCCGGGACGGACAGGCCGTTCTCGCCGACCACTTCCCGGCAGGATCCGGTTCGCCGACGGTCATCATCGCCCCAGAGGACGAGCTCGAAGCCGTCTCCGACATCGTCCTCGGCACCGACGGCGTCGATTCGCTCACCGTGCTCGCAGAGGACTCGCCGTCGGGATCGCTCCCCGTCACCGAAGACGGTGTCCAGCCGCTTGGCCCTCCTGGCACCCCGGTCCCGGAGCCCACAGTTGTTGACGGCAACGTGCTGCTCTCGGCCACCCTCTCCGACGCCGGCGACTCGATCGCCGCCGAGAATGTCGTCGTGGAACTCCGCGAGGCGCTCGCGGACATCTCGACGGAGGATGCGCCGGTCCTGGTCGGCGGCACGACGGCCATCGCGCTCGACTCGAACACGACGGCGATTCACGACCGCAACCTGCTGATCCCGTTGATCCTCGCGGCGATCACTCTCATCCTGATGCTTCTGCTCCGGTCGATCGTTGCTCCGTTGCTGCTGATCGCCAGCGTTGTGCTGTCGTTCGGTGCGGCGCTCGGGGTGTCTGCGTGGGTATTCAACGGCATCTTCGACTTCCCAGGAGCAGACCCGTCAGTCCCGCTGTTCGGCTTCGTCTTCCTGGTGGCCCTCGGGGTGGATTACAACATCTTCCTCATGACGAGGGTGCGCGAGGAGTCGAAGAACCACGGCACAAAGCAGGGGATTCTGCGCGGGCTCGCCGTCACAGGTGGTGTCATCACCTCTGCGGGACTGGTTCTCGCCGCCACGTTCGCGGCGCTGAGCGTCATTCCGATCCTGTTCCTGCTCCAGATCGCGTTCATTGTCGCATTCGGTGTGCTCCTCGACACGTTCCTGGTGCGCACCCTGCTCGTACCCGCGTTGAGCTACGACATCGGGCGCGCCATCTGGTGGCCGAGCAAGCTCGCGCGTGGCATCCATTCGACTGAGCGGCAGCCCGCCGCTGCCGTGGATGAGCCCGTGGCCGCTGGGCGCACAAGCTAGCCAGAGGGCTGGGAAGAAGCGGGGCCCGGGAACGGGGGCACAGGGGCACGGGGAAGAACCGGGGCACGGGGAAGAGCCAGGGCACGGGGGGAGAAGGCGGTGAACGGATGCCACGGCATCGGTTCACCGCCTTCGTGTCTGTGTGTGTCACTGCCGCCCGACGCGGCCACTCAGCTGGGCGAGCCGGGACTCCTCGAGGTCGAGAATGTTCTGCGCCCGTTCCATCACCCTCGAGCTGTACGCGCCGGTAGCCCGGGCGTCGAGCAGCGCGTCACGCTCCGCCTGCAGCACCCGCAACCGAAGAATCCGGTGCTGCTGGTGTGGCCCCGGTTGACCCGACCGGGCTTCGGCGACTGACTCGCTGCGCATGATGCTGTCCTCCCGCACCCGCTCGATGACGTCGGGGGAGAATTCGCCCCCGTTCTCGGCGAGCAGGTCGGGGTTGTCGAGGCTGGCCAGTCCGACGTCGCTGATCTCGTTGATAAGCCCGGCCAGCTCCGCCCGGTCTGCGGCGGGATCGGTGCCGACGATCCCCAGTTTGCGGATGAGGATTGGCAGCGTACCGCCGTTGGCGAGCAGTGTGACAACGGCGACAGTGAATGCGATGAGGATCAGTTGCGGTCGGTACGGGATGTCGGTTGGCAGTGACTGCGCCGCCGCGAGAGTGACGACGCCACGCATCCCCGACCAGGCGAGCACCGCTCCACCTCTCCAGCCGAGCCCCTCCGAGGTGAGGAAGGTCACGTCGGCCCGCCGGCGGGTGAGGAACCGGCGGACCCGCTTCGTGTTCCCCGGTGAGGAGGTCTCATCGGGCTCCCGGTCGTCGAGTCTCCGGAGCGCCGAGTCAAGGTACTGCTCCTGACCCTTGGCGCGTCGCTGGTCGCGGCGCAGTATCGCGATGAGCGGGATCACAAAGAGGGTGCGAACGAGCATAAGGAGAATGCTGGCGAGGATGCCGAGGCCGATGGCTGCGGTCACGCTGAGGTCGTCTGCCTCCACCTGGTCGATGAGCGTGCGGAGCTCGACGCCCATCAGGAGGAAAACGCCGTTCTCCAACACGAACTGCGCTGTGCGCCAGTTCAGGCGCTCGGCGATCCGGTCACGGGAGCTGAAGTACCTGGCGCTGTTGTGGCCGGTGATCAGTCCGGCGACGACCACAGCGAGGACACCAGACGCGTTGAGCTCTTCCGCGGGCAGGAAGGCCAGGAATGGCACGGTGAACGACAGCGTGGTGTTGAGGATCGGGTCGTCGAACTTCGACCTGACCCAGACCATCGCGTAACCGACAGCGGTTCCGATGACGATGGCGGCAGCGACCGCGTAAGCGAACTCCCCGGCCACCTCCGCGAGCGAAACCGCCCCGGCAGACGCGGCAATCGCTGAGCGCAGCAGCACGAGTGCCGTCGCGTCGTTCACCAGCCCCTCGCCCTCGAGTACGGTGACCAGTCGCGGGGGGAGACCGAGCCGCTTTCCGATCGACGTCGCGGCAACGGCATCCGGCGGGCTGATCACAGCCCCGAGGGCAATCGCGGCGGGCAGGCTGAGGTCGGGGAGGATGAGGTAGAGGGCGAAACCCGTGATGAACGCCGACACAATCACGAGCAGGACCGAGAGTCCGGTGATCGCCTTGAGGTTACGGCGGAAATCGACGAGGGGGACGTTGACCGCTGCCGCATAGAGGATCGGCGGCAGGACAACCGAGAGAATCAGCTCGGGCGGTACGACGATCTCGGGGACGCCCGGCACGAAGCTCGCGCCGATCCCGACGACGACGAGGAGGAGCGGACTCGCCACTCCGAGCCTGGGGGCGAAGCGCGCGACCACGACGATGGCCAGGACTCCGAAGAGCGCGAGGATGGCGTATTCCATTGCCCAAGAGTAGGTCGGATGCCGTCATGCGTGGAGTGCTTGCTGGCCGGCGTCCGCGGTGGTACGCGGCCTGAATCGGGAAACACGAGAGGGGTGTCGGCCGAAGCCGACACCCCTCTCGATCGCTTGCGACAGGCCTAGAGGGTGAGTGCCCTCGACAGCAGGTCGGCCTGCTCGGACGCGTGGCGCTTCGCCGAACCCGTTGCGGGCGACGCTGATGCGGCGCGGGAGACAACGCGGATGCTGCGTTCTCCGACGTGCTTCGACGCCTCGAGTGCGATGAACGGCCATGCGCCCTGGTTCTCCGGCTCGTCCTGTACCCACACCAGTTCGGCGTTCGGGTACTGGGCGATCACCGCGGTGAGGTCGTCCTTCGGCAGCGGGTAGTACTGCTCGAGCCGCACGAGGGCGACCTCATCGTTCGGCTGCTTGGCGAGTTCGGAGACGAGGTCCCAGTGGATCTTGCCCGAGTGCAGCAGAACACGCTTCACCGCGGCCTTGTCGGTGATCCGGGCATCGTCGATGACGGGCTCGAACCTGCCGCTCGTGAAGTCCTCGACACTCGACGACGCACCGCGGAGGCGGAGCATGGCTTTCGGCGTGAAGACAACGAGCGGACGGCGGGGCCTCGCGTACGCCTGGCGGCGCAGCAGGTGGAAGTACGACGCTGGAGTCGATGGGCGGGCCACCGTCATGTTGTTCTCGGCGCACAGCTGCAGGTAACGCTCGATCCTCGCGGACGAGTGGTCTGGTCCCTGTCCCTCGTAGCCGTGGGGCAGCAGGAGCACGACGCTCGAACGCTGTCCCCACTTCTGCTCGGCACTCGAGATGAACTCGTCGACGATGGTCTGGCCACCGTTGGCGAAGTCACCGAACTGGGCTTCCCACAGCACGAGCGCGTCGGGGCGTTCCACGGAGTATCCGTATTCGAAGCCCATGACCGCGTACTCCGACAGCAGCGAGTCGTAGATCCAGAACCGTGCCTGGTTGTCGGCGAGGTTGGCGAGCGGGAGCCACTCCTGACCGTTCACGCGGTCGTGGAGGACGGCGTGGCGCTGCACGAAGGTGCCGCGTCGGCTGTCCTGGCCGCTCATGCGCACCGGTGTGCCCTCGACGAGGAGGGAACCGAGAGCGAGGAGCTCGCCGAATGCCCAGTCGATGTTGCCGTTGCGGCTCATGTCGAGCCGCTTCTGCAGCAGCTGCTGCAGTTTCGGGTGCACAGTGAACCCGGCTGGCTTGTTGTTGAAAGCGTCTCCGATGAGCTGCACGACGGCCTCGGGCACGCCCGTGGTCTCCGGCTCTCCCGAGTAGCCGTCGTCATCGGCCATGTCATCGAGGATGATGGGCGTCGACGCCGTCTGGGAGGCGTGGGTTTCCATGAACGCCCGCTCGAGGCGGTCCTGGAAGTCGCGGTGGGATGCCTCGTACTCGTCTTCGGTGATGTCGCCACGACCGACGAGAGCCTCCGTGTAGAGCTTGCGCACGCTGCGCTTCTGCTCGATGAGGTTGTACATCAGCGGCTGCGTCATCGACGGGTCGTCGCCCTCGTTGTGACCGCGCCTGCGGTAACAGATGAGGTCGATGACGACGTCCTTCTTGAATTCCTGGCGGTACTCGAGGGCCAGTCGCGCAACACGGACGACGCTCTCGGGGTCGTCACCGTTCACGTGCCAGATCGGGGCCTGGATCGTCTTGGCGACATCGGTCGAGTACACCGACGAGCGGCCTTCACCCGGGGTCGTCGTGAAGCCGACCTGGTTGTTGACGACGAGGTGGATTGTTCCGCCCGTGCGGTAGCCGCGCAACTGAGACAGCTGCATCGTCTCGAGCACGATTCCCTGGCCAGCCATCGCTGCGTCACCGTGGACGAGGATGGGGAGCGTTGAGTAAGAGCCGATCGGCTGGCGATCCTGCTTCGCGCGGACGATGCCCTCGAGGACACCGTCGACAGCTTCGAGGTGTGACGGGTTGGCGGCGAGGTATACCGGGAGCTCGCTGCCGTCGGAGGCGCTGAAGGTTCCCTCGGTGCCGAGGTGGTACTTGACGTCGCCGGAGCCCGATGCCTTCTTGGTCGTTCCCTCGAACTCCTGGAAGACCTGGCCGTAGGTCTTGCCTGCGATGTTGGTGAGGACGTTGAGGCGTCCGCGGTGGGCCATTCCGATGGCGGCACCGTCGAGTCCCGCTTCGGCAGCGCCCTGCAGGATTGCGTCGAGAAGGGCGATGGTCGATTCGCCGCCCTCGAGGCTGAAGCGCTTCTGGCCGACGTACTTGGTCTGCAGGAAGGTCTCGAATGCCTCTGCCTCGTTGAGCTTGCCGAGGATGCGCATCTGCTCGTCGTGGGTCGGCTTGGCGTACGGTCGCTCCACCTTCTCCTGGATCCACTTGCGCTGTGCCGGGTCCTGGATGTGCATGTACTCGAGGCCGATGGTGCGGCAGTACGAGTCACGGAGCAGGCCGAGAATGTCGCGGAGCTTGGCCTGGCGCCTGTCGCCGAAGCCGCCGGTGACGAACTCGCGGTCGAGGTCCCAGAAGGTCAGGCCGTGGTTGAGGATGTCGAGGTCTGGGTGCGACCGCTGCACGTATTCGAGCGGGTCGACATCGGCCATGAGGTGGCCGCGCACCCGGAACGAGTTGATGAGCTCCTGAACGCGAGCGGTCTTGTTGACCGTGTCGCTGAGGTCGACCGAGATGTCCGGAGCCCAGTGCACCGGGTCGTACGGGATGCGGAGGGCGGCGAAGATGTCCTGGTAGAACGACTTCTGACCGGTGAGGAGCTCGTGGACCTTCTTGAGGAACTCGCCGGAGCCTGCGCCCTGGATGACGCGGTGGTCATAGGTCGACGTGAGGGTGATCGTCTTGCCGATGGCGAGCTCGACGAGCGTGTGCTCGCTCGCGCCCTGGAACTCCGCCGGGTAGTCGAGGGCACCGGCGCCGATGATGCAGCCCTGCCCCTTCATGAGGCGCGGCACGGAGTGCTCCGTACCGATACCACCGGGGTTCGTCAGCGACACCGACGCGCCCTTGAAGTCATCGGCGGTCAGCTTGTTGCCGCGCGCACGGGTCACGAGGTCCTCGTACGCGGCGAGGTACTCACCGAAGGTCAGCGTGTCTGCCTTCTTGATCGCGGGAACGAGCAGCGCGCGGCTGCCGTCCGGCTTGGGGATGTCGACGGCAATACCGAGCCCGACGTGTGCCGGTGCGACAACACTGGGCTTGCCGTCAACGACGTCGTAGTAGACGTTCTGGCTGCGGAAGTCCTTGAGGGTCTGGATCAGGGCCCAGCCGATGAGGTGGGTGAAGCTGACCTTGCCGCCACGAGCGCGCTTGAGGTGGTTGTTGATGACGATTCGGTTGTCGATCATGAGCTTGGCGGGGATAGTCCGCACGCTCGTCGCCGTCGGAACCGTCAGGCTGGTTTCCATGTTGGTCGCGAGCGACTTCGCCATGCCGCGCAGCGGCTGCACGGTGTCCTGCGGCTCTTCGCGTTCGGCGTCAGAGGCATCGGGCGCTGCCGGTTTCGTCGGAGCGGTGCGCGGGGCATCCGCCGGGATCGGCGCGGCTTTCGGCTGCACAGACGTCGTCTTCGCTTCCGGCTGCGATCCGATGACAGGGATCGGGGCGGTGAGCGGGTGCGAGGGAGGGGCAGGGCGCGTAGCAGCGTCGCCCTTCACTGGCGAGTAATTCTCGAGAATCGGCCACCACGACTGATCAACGGAATTCTTGTCGACAATGTACTGTTCGTACATCTCATCGACGAGCCACTCGTTAGCTCCAAATTCACCCGACGAACCGTCGTCAGTTCCCACACCGGTCAACTGGCTTGACACCGCCAGACCACCACTCTCTCCATTGAATTGAGCACAACAGCGACATCCGTGGGAAGCGCTGTCAGATCCAGTTCTCAAGCCTAATCCCTTTGGCCGGATGCTGCGGCCCTTCATCGGGAGGTACCGTGGAGTTCATGGAGTTCTATGGGCAGAAACCAGATTTCGATCTCACCTATTCGGACGTTTTTCTCGTCCCATCGCGGTCGGCGGTGACCTCGAGGCTCGACGTCTCCCTCGCGCCGGGAGACGGCACGGCCGCGCGCATTCCGATTGTCTCCGCCAACATGAACTCGGTGACGGGACCCCGCCTGGCCGCAACGCTCGCGCGGCGCGGCGGGCTGGGTGTGCTGCCCCAGGACATGCCGCTTCAGGATCTCGATTCGGCGATCCGGTGGGTCAAGGACCAGCCCGTCGAATACGACACGCCGATCGAGTTCTCCGCTGACGCCACAGTCGCCGACGCGCTGCTCATGACCCCGGCGCTGGCCGGACACGGCATCGTTCTAAGGTCATCGACCGGGGAGTACCTCGGATGCCTGCCGGCGACCGCACTCGGCTCGACGCGTCGCGACGCGAAGCTCGGTGATTTGCTGCACGAAAGGCTCACGTCGATCGATGCGGAGGACGTGACCGACCCGCGGAGCGCCTTCGACCTGCTCGTCGCGGCCGACCTCGACTTTGCCCCTGTGCTGCGGCACGGAAAGTTGATCGGCACCCTGTCGCGCACGAGCGCGTTGAGGGCAACCTTGTACGAGCCAGCACTCGACGCCTCCGGCCGTCTGGTTGTCGCGGCAGCGATCGGCATCAACGGCGACGTGGCGGCCAAGGCGCGTGCCCTCGCCGCCGCCGGTGTCGACGTGCTCGTGCTCGACACCGCCCACGGACACCAGGAGGGGATGCTCAGAGCTCTCGCAACGGTCAAGGCACTCGGACTCGGACTCCCGCTCGTCGCAGGCAACGTCGTGACACCGGTCGGCGTCAACGACCTCGTCGAAGCCGGGGCCGACATTCTCAAGGTCGGAGTGGGCCCCGGTGCCATGTGCACGACCCGGATGATGACGGCCGTCGGCAGGCCGCAGTTCTCCGCGGTACTGGAAACCTCCGAGGCCGCTCGTGACCTCGGTGCCCACGTGTGGGCAGACGGAGGGGTGCGCTACCCGCGCGATGTCGCCCTCGCTCTCGCCGCCGGAGCGTCGAGCGTGATGATCGGGTCCTGGTTTGCCGGAACCGTCGAAGCACCCGGAACCCTGCACACGGATACTGACGGGCGGCTGTACAAGGAAAGCTGGGGGATGGCATCCACCAAGGCTGTCCAGGAACGGTTCGGACGACTCGACCCGTATGAGCTGGCTCGCAAGACACTGTTCGCGGAGGGCATCTCGTCGTCGAAGATCTACCTCGACCCCGGCCGCCCGAGCGTTGAGGATCTGCTCGACATGATCACCTCGGGAGTTCGGTCGTCGTTCACCTACGCCGGGGCATCGAGCGTCGAGGAGTTCCGGGAGCGCGCCCTTGTCGGTGTGCAGTCGGCCGCGGGATACGACGAGGGCAAGGCGCTGCCGGTGTCCTGGTAACGACCCGGTTCGCCGCTCGGCCTGGTTTTCAGCCCCGCCGTCTCAGATACTTCGCGGCGGGAGCGATGGCCGCCTGCGTATAATTGCGAGCACAATGGACGACCCCCCTTCTGCTGAATCGCCCGCCTTCTCACAATCTGCCCCTCTCGTGTGGGAGGTGACCGGTGTTTGAGTGGATCATGCTCGGCGTCGGGTTGCTTCTGACCGTCGGCACCGGCCTCTTCGTCGCCAGCGAGTTCGCGCTCGTGAACCTCGACCGCTCAGAACTCGAGGCGCGCCAGGAGCGCGGCGAGTCCCGGCTGGGCATGACGATCGCCGCGCTGAGGATCACGTCAACGCACCTGTCGAGCGCCCAGCTCGGCATCACCCTCACCACTCTGCTCACCGGGTACACGATGGAACCGGCGATCACGACCCTGCTCTCCGAGCCGCTCGTCTCCGTCGGGCTTCCTGAGGTCGCCGTGGTCCCCGTAGCGACGACCGTCGCGATCGTCGTCGCCACCCTGCTGTCGATGATCATCGGTGAACTCGTTCCGAAGAACTTCGCCCTCGCACTGCCGGTCCAGACCGCCAAGCTCGTCATCCCGTTCCAGTCGGTATTCACCGCTGTCTTCAAGCCAGCGGTTGTGCTGCTCAACGGAAGCGCGAACGGACTCCTGCGATCGATCGGGATCGAGCCGAAGGAAGAGCTGTCCGGAGCGCGCACCGCCGAGGAGCTCTCGAGCCTCGTGCGTCGAAGCGCCGGAGCAGGCACCCTGGAAAGGGACACGGCAACGCTGTTGAACCGCACTCTGCTGTTCGCGAGCCACACCGCAGCGGATGTCATGACGCCACGACCGCGCGTCGAGGCGGTGCGCAGGGGGGATTCCGCCAGGCTTGTGGTTGAGCTGGCGCGAACGACCGGTTACTCCCGGTTCCCCGTCATCGATGAGGATGCCGATGACGTCGTCGGCCTCGTGCACGTCAAGCAGGCCATCGCGGTGCCGCGCGCCAAGCGTGGGGACGTGCCGGTGTCTGCGCTTCAGTCCGAGATCGTGCGTGTTCCCGAGACCATGCGCCTCGACGCTCTGCTCAGCGAACTGCGCGGCCGCGGTTTCCAGATGGCTGTCGTCGTCGATGAGTACGGCGGAACCGCCGGAATTGCCACCCTCGAGGACCTGGTCGAGGAACTCGTCGGTGAGGTCGCCGACGAACACGACCGCACGCGAGCGGGAGTCGTCCGCACGCTCGGCTCGATCGCCTTCCCCGGCGACCTCCGTCCAGACGAACTGCTCGAACGCACGGCGATCACGGTTCCAGAGGACGGACCGTACGAGACCGTCGCAGGATTCGTGATGAGCGAGCTCGGCAGGCTGCCCGTGGTGGGCGACACCGTAGAGATCGACTCCGGCACGTTGCGGGTCGATCGACTCGACGGCCGCCGTATCGATCGCATCCGTTACACACCCCACCCGCTCGAGGAAGGAGCCGACCATGAGTGACTGGGCTGGAATCGCCTGGCTCGTCGTCCTGCTCGCCGGCAACGCCTTCTTCGTTGGTGCCGAGTTCGCCGTCATCTCGGCCAAGCGGTCGCAGATCGAACCGCTGGCCGAACAGGGCAAGCGCAGTGCCATCACCGCCCTGTGGGCGATGGAACACGCGACGCTCATGCTCGCGACCAGCCAGCTGGGTATCACGGTGTGTTCTCTGCTGATCCTCAACGTGTCCGAACCCGCGATCCATCACCTGCTCGAGGTCCCGCTCGCGATCACCGGGCTCCCCGAGGAAATGGTCGGAACCGTCGCATTCATCGTGACACTGCTGCTCGTCTCCTACCTGCACGTGGTGTTCGGCGAAATGGTGCCGAAGAACCTCTCGTTCTCGGTGCCCGACCGTGCGGTGCTGCTTCTCGCGCCACCGCTGGTCTTCGTCGGCCGCGTCTTCAAGCCGGTGATCTGGGCGCTCAACGGGGCCGCCAACGCGGTGCTCAGGCTGTTCGGGGTCGAGCCGAAAGACGAGGCCACGTCGACGTTCACCCTCGACGAGGTGGCGAACATCGTCTCCCAGTCGACGCGTGAGGGCCTGCTGCTCGACTCGACCGGCGCACTCGTTGCGGCTTTCGAGTTCACCAACAAGAAGGTCATCGACGTCGCAATTCCCCTCGAGAACCTGATCACGCTCCCCGAGAACGCGACACCGACCGACGTTGAGCGCGCGGTCGCCAAGCACGGCTTCTCGCGTTACGTGATCGTCGATGAGAACGGGTTGCCGTCCGGCTACCTCCACCTCAAGGACGTCCTCAGCCTGGAGTCGGATGACGACGAGGACGAGTCGGACAAGCCGGTTCCCGCCAAGCGCATCCGCCATCTCGTGTCGATTTTCGAGGACACCGACCTGGAAGACGCCCTCGCGATCATGCGACGGTCAGGCGCCCACCTCGCCCGCGCGTTCAACAGCGAGGGCGACAACACCGGCGTGCTGTTCCTCGAGGACATCATCGAGGAACTCGTCGGCGAAGTTCAGGATGCCACGAGGCGGCACTAGCGGTCGGCCGGCGCCGTGTTCGGAACAGGGTACGGCGCCCGCTCGTACTGACCGGGCAGGTAGTCGATGCTCGCGCCGAGTTCGGCCGCCGCGCGCAGGGGGAAGTGTGGGTCACGGAGCGCTTCGCGGCCGATCAGGACCGCGTCGGCGCTGCCCGACGCGACAATCTCCTCGGCCTGCCTGGCCTCGGTGATCAGGCCGACCGCGGCGACACCGACGCCGGCAGCAGCCCTCACCGAGGCAGCGAACGGCACCTGGTAGCCGGGCGAGAGCGGGATATCGACGCCGGCGATCGCGCCTCCCGTCGAGATGTCGAAAAAGTCCGCTCCGGCATCCGCCGCCCAGCGGGCCACTGTTGCCGTCTGGGTCCCGTCCCAACCGCCCTGCGCCCAGTCGGTGGCTGAGAACCTGACGAACACCACGGTGTCACCGGCGTTCTCCCTGACCGCGTTGACGACCCTGAGCAGCAATCGTGCGCGGTTCTCGAGCGATCCGCCGTAGCTGTCGGTGCGAGTGTTGACGAGCGGGCTCAGGAACTGGTGCAGCAGGTACCCGTGCGCGGCGTGAATTTCGAGCACGCTGAAACCCGCCGTAACGGCGCGGCGAGCTGCAGCGGCGAAGTCGGCAACCACGCTGTCGATGCCAGCCTCGTCGAGTTCGCGCGGGGCTGCAAAGCCGTCGAATGCCTCGGTTGTCGGGCCGACGGTCTCCCAGCCGCCGTCCGCGATGGGCAGGCTGCCACGACGCCCGTCGCTGCCCCACGGGGCGAAGGTCGAGGCCTTACGCCCGGCATGGGCGAGCTGGATACCCGCTGCAGCACCGTGCGACTCGACGAATCGAACCACGCGCGCCCAGGCATCCGCTTGTTCGTCGGTCCAGATCCCTGTGTCGCGGTCGCTGATCCTGCCTTCGGGACTCACCGCGGTGGCCTCGGAGATCACGAGGCCTGCGCCGCCGACGGCGAACTGGCCGAGGTGCACGAGGTGCCAGTCGGTCGGGATGCCGTCCCTCGCCTCGACCGAGTACTGGCACATGGCCGGGGTCCAGACGCGATTGCGGATCGTGAGGTTCCTCAGGGTGAGCGGAGTGAACAGGGCGGGCATCGATCTCCTTCGAGCGGTGTGCTGTGTGCGCACCACGGCTGTTCAACCTATCCCACAGGCCTCTATCGTGAGGGTATGGAGAGCGAATGGATGCCGTGGGCCGAGCGCGATGCAGCAGCATACGTTGCGGTTCCCACTGAGCGCGATGATAAGTACAGCCGCGGCGTACTGGGGGTCGTCACCGGGTCTGCCGAGTATCCCGGTGCCGGGGTCCTCGGCGTCGAGGGGGCAGCGCGGACCGGGCTTGGGATGATCAGGTATCTCGGCGACGCGACGAAGCTCGTGCTGTCGCGACGCCCCGAGGTGGTGACCCTTCCCGGCCGGGTGCAGGCGTGGCTCATCGGGTCGGGCACCGATTCGGGGGAGCTGGGACTGCTCGGGACCCTGTTCTCCGATGCCCTCGCGTCAGACGAACCTGTCGTTGCCGACGGCGGTGCGCTCGAGATGGCGGCAGAAGCGCCGAGGGCCGGGGTGATCGTCACACCCCACTACCGGGAACTGGCGCGCATGCTCGCGCACGTCGGGGAGAACGTCTCGGCCCAGACCATCGCGACAACGCCGTCGGTCTGGGCCAGTCGCGCCGCTGACATCCTCCGCGTCACCGTGCTGCTCAAGGGCAGCACCACCTTCATCGCCGAGCCGCTCGGAGCGAGAATCGCCGTCTCCGGTGCGCCCGGCTGGACGGCGACCGCCGGCGCAGGCGACGTGCTCGGCGGTGTGCTCGGTGCGCTCGTCGCGACGCACGCAGACGGGGCGTTCGAGCCCGGAACGCTCGCACGGCTGGCGGCATCGGCGCAGGTGCTGCACGCGACCGCGGCGCACCTCGCCTCACGCGGCGGTCCGATCGTTGCGCTCGACATCGCTGAGGCGCTGCCCGATGCGGTCAGGCAGGTGCTGGCCCTCCGCGTCGACTGACGGCATCCGCGCACTTCTCACAGGGATGTCCCAGCCCCACGGTGCGCAGGATTTCGTCGCTTCTCGCTAGCATTAGTTTTAGCTACAACTAATTTAGGACAACCGCGAGAACGGAATCAGCCATGCAGGTAAGCACCAGATCCCAGGCGGCAGCAGCCCTGGCAGGACTCGCCGTCATCGGCGGACTGGCCGGCTGCTCGGCGCCGTCCGGCCAGGCAGCGAACGACGATGGCAAGACCAAGGCAGCGCCGGAGGCCGGCACGGAATACGCCGACGGCGAGTACACGGCGACGGGCGATTACACCTCGCCGGGCGGTGAGGAAACGGTCACCGTGACGCTCTCGCTCGAGGACAGTGTCGTGACCGCGCTCGACGTGGTGGGGAGCGGACACACCCCGAACGGCAAGAAGTTCCAGGGCGAGTTCATCGACAACATCTCTGACATCGTCGTCGGCCAGCGGATCGACGAGTTGAAGGTCTCCAAGGTCGCCGGCTCGTCCCTGACCAGCGGCGGATTCAACGCGGCGATCGATGAGATCAAGGGCGATGCCGCGTGACCCTGACGCGCTCGTGATCGACGATGAGTCCGCCGGACCCGGTGTCGGGCCCCCGGCCGCGGGAGCGGCGGGCTCTGTCGAATTCGACGCGATAGGCACCCGCTGGCAGATCGACTCGGACCGGCCGATCTCTGCCGGCCTGGTGAGAGAGATCACGAAGCGGATCGACGACTTCGACCGCGTCTGGTCACGGTTCCGCGACGACTCGACGGTGACGAGGATTTCGACGGTCGGCGGGACCTGGGACCTGGGGCCGGATGCTCCCGCACTGTTCAGCCTGTACCGGCGCCTCGGCGAGGCAACAGGTGGCGCTGTCTCGCCGCTCGTCGGCGATGCGCTCGCCGCGCTCGGCTACGACGCGTCGTACTCTTTTCGCCCGAACGGCGTCCAGGAGCCGGCGCCGGCGATGACCGACGTCGCCACGCTGGACGGCACGGTGCTCACCGTGAGCCGTCCGGTATCGATCGACATCGGCGCTGCCGGCAAGGGCTACCTCGTCGACCGCGTGGCCGAGCTTCTCCTGGCCGGCGGCCACAGCTCGTTCACTGTCGACGCGTCAGGCGACCTGGTGCACAGCGGCCCGCCCATACGGATCGCGCTCGAGCATCCGTTCGACCCTCACCTCGCCATCGGAGTGCTGACTCTCGCCGGGGGAGCGCTCGCCGCATCCGCAACGAACCGGAGGGCATGGGGGAACGGGCTGCACCACGTGATCGATGGCCGTACCGGAGAACCGGTGCGTGAGGTCGTTGCCACCTGGGCGACCGCAGAGGATGCGGCCACGGCCGACGGTGCGGCGACGGCGTTGTTCTTCACGAGTCCTGCAGCGTTGCGTGCTTCGCTCGGCGCTGCAATTCCCGATGGTGAGGGGCCCAATATCGACGCGCCCGGTATCGAGGTGCCCGGTATCGAAGCGCCCGGTATCGAAGGGCTCCGCATGTTCACCGACGGATCGGTCGAGTATTCTTCGGGGTTCTCCGCCGAGCTGTTCCGGTGAGCGGCTGTTCCGGTGAGGGCTGTCCGATGAGAGTTCCGCGACGAAAGGTGTCCCGATGCGAGATGTTCCGGTGAGAGATGTGCCGAAGAGAGCTGCGTCGCTGAGAGGCGCGTTCGACACCGCGCTGGGCCGCGTCACGACGTACCGGCAGGTCGTCGTCCTCCTCGTCCTGCTTGCCGGGGTGAGCATGCTGTTGAGCGCGACCGGACTGCTCTTCTTCACCCCGCTGGAACTGGTGTGCGGCCTCCTCGTCGCTGTCGGCGTCAGTTACCTGTCCAACGCCGTGGTCGCCCGGCTGTTCCGGGTGGTTCCGCACGCCGAATCGGCGATCATCACCGGCCTCCTGCTGTTCTTCATCTTCCGCCCGAGTACCGAACCCGGTGAGCTCGTCGCCACTGCGGCCGCTGCGCTCGCAGCCACGCTGTCGAAGTACCTCCTCGCCGTTCGGGGCAGGCACATCGTCAATCCGGCCGCTTTCGGCGCCGTGGTCGTCGGGGTAACCGGACTCGGCGTGTCGTGGTGGTGGGCGGGAAGCCAGGTTCTCCTCCCGGTCGTGCTCGTCGCCGCGTTCCTCGTGCTGTATCGCACGCGTCGCCTCGCGATGGCCGGTGTCTTTGTCGGCGTGAGCGTTGGCGTCATCGCCGCTGGGCTGGTCGGGGGTGGCATGTCGGTCGGTGCGGCACTGCTCACGCCGTTCACCTCGTATCCGGTCGTCTTTCTCGCCGGGTTCATGCTGAGCGAACCGTTGACCCTACCGCCGAAGCGCTGGCAGCAGCTCGCCGAGGCGGCGGTGGTCGGAGTGCTGTTCGCCCTGCCGTACTCAATCGGACCGCTCTACTCGACGCCTGAACTCGCGCTTGTCGTCGGTAACGTCCTCGCCTTCGTCGTGACCCAGCGCCGCGGCATCCGCCTCGAAATGGTGTCGCGTCGCCGGATCGGCCCGTCGATCGTCGAGATGACGTTCCGGCCGGCCGCGCCGGTGAGATTCGAGCCAGGGCAGTACCTCGAGTTGCAGGTGCCGCACCGCCCTGCCGATGCGCGTGGGCAGCGGAGGGTGTTCAGCATCGCGTCACCGCCGGCATCCGAGGACGTATCGATCGCGTACCGGGACAGCGCGAGCAGTTTCAAGACCGCGCTCGGCAACCTCGAGCCTGGCGACCGCGTGCGGGCGACCGGGATCTGGGGTGACTTCCTGCTGCCGCGGGATGCCGCACGCCCGGTGCTGCTTGTCGGCGCCGGTATCGGGGTCACACCGTTCCTGAGCCAGCTGGCCGCTGCCGGTGGGAGCGGGCGCGACATCGTGCTCGTTTACACCGTCGCGGATGCCGCTGAGCTGGCTGTTCTCGACGGCCTCGACCTGTCGGGCGTGCGCGTTCTGGTGCTCGCGCCGGAGCCTCCCGCCCGTCTGGCCGACGGTGTCAGCTATCTGGGGGCCGGCCGCCTCGATCGCGATCGCCTCGCCGCAGCCGTTCCCGACGCCGGGTCGCGGGAGGCATGGGTGTCGGGGCCGCCCGCGTTCGTCGACGGCATCCGGCCGATCCTCCGCGCCCTCGGAGTGCGCCGCATTCACAAGGATTACTTCTCGGGGTACTAGCTCGCCGGTGGGTGCCTGGCCGCCCGGTGTCGCGCGTTCGGGTGACCCCTGCTGTGGGTGTGCTCGCCTGGCACCCGCACCAACCGTCACTCGAAGCGTTACACGGGGTGCATTGGCGACTGTGTGAGCGTGTCGCGGCCTAGGATGATGCGGTGAGCAGGTCGATCGGGGTGTGGGGCGCGTTCGTCCTCGTGCACGTCACCCTCGGCTGGATCTGCCTCGGCATGCCCGGCACCGGTATCGGCGCGTACGCGATCGGGCTCCCGCTGGGCGACGTGACCCTCGTGTACCAGCGCTGGGTCGAGCAGGCGCTCGCCGGAGACGGAATTCCGGGCATCGACGAGCGGTGGGTGTACCCGGCTGCGGCGCTCCTGCCGCTGTTCGCCGCGATGGCCGCGGGCCCAGGGAATTACGGGCTCACGTGGCTTGCCCTCGTGACCGTGCTCAATGCCGCCGCGCTCGCCGTGCTGCTCGGGCGTCACAGCTCTCCGCGCCGCGTCGCTGCGGCGTGGTGGTGGATCGCGTTCACCGCAGCCCTCGGACCGATCGCCCTCGCTCGCATCGACTCGATCACCGTGCCGCTCGCGATCATCGCCCTCCTGGTTCTGGCGAAGCATCCGCGTATGGCCGGCACCCTGCTGGCACTCGCCACCTGGATCAAGGTGTGGCCCGCGGCGATCATTGCGGCCATCGTGATCGCGTCGCGCCGCCGGTGGGACATCGTCGCCGCCGGGCTGGCCACGAGTGCCGTGATCGCACTTCTCGTTGTCGCTGCCGGCGGGGCAGAGTTCCTCTTCGGTTTCGTCACCGAGCAGGCCGATCGTGGGTTGCAGATCGAAGCTCCCGCGGCATCCTGGTATCTCTGGCTCGCGGCGCTGGGATCAGGGTCGAGCGCCATCTACTACAGCACCGAGATTCTCACCTTCCAGGTGACTGGGCCGCACGTCGACACGGTCGCAGCCGTTCTGACGCCCCTGAGCGCCGTCGTGGCGGCGGGTGTGGCGTTCGCGGGCGTCGTGGCGGTCAGGAGGGGCGCCCCGGTGGTCCGCGTTCTGCCGCCGCTCGCGCTGGCGCTCGTTGTCACGCTCCTGCTCGTGAACAAGGTCGGGTCGCCACAGTTCGTGACGTGGCTGATCGCGCCCGTCGTGCTCGGTGTCGTCTGGCGGGGGCGCCGCTTTCTCGTTCCGGCGGTCATCGCCCTGATCATCGCTGCGCTCACGCATCTGGTCTACCCCTACCTCTACGGGCACCTTCTTCGGGCTGACCCGGTTCTGGTCGCGATCCTCACGGTGCGAAACCTCGGTTACGCGGTTCTGCTCGGCTGGGCGATCACGGCCGTTGTTCGGGCGGGCCGACGCGTTCCGCCGAGAGGCCCTGTCACCGGTGCAACCGACGGAGTTAGCATGGAGAACGAGACCGCACACCGCTGAACTAGCCAGGGAGTAGTCATGCTCGTCGCCTTCAGTGTCGCACCGTCCGGCGGCACCAACCCCGATGCGTCACTGCACGATGCCGTCGCCGCGGCCGTGAAGATCGTGCGGGAGTCCGGGCTGCCCAACTCGACTGACTCGATGTTCACGACGATCGAGGGGGAGTGGGACGAGGTCTTCGACGTCATCAAGCGCGCGACGGATGCCGTCTCGCGGTTCGGACCGCGCGTGTCACTCGTGCTGAAGGCCGATATCCGCCCGGGGCACACCGGTGAACTCACCGGCAAGGTCGAGCGGCTGGAACGCGCGCTCGAGGAAAACGCGTCGGAGTGACCCGGTCACCCGGCCTTGGGGCCGGGCACCGGAAATGAACCGCTGCAGCGGTTCGTGTGCTGGTCAGTCGAGGATGATGCCGTCGAGGATCGCGCGCTTGCGAAGCGCGACCTTGGTTCCGACGTCGAAGCCTGACGCGCGGTACTTCTCGCGGATGCGCTTGAGGTAGCTCTTCGCCGTCTCCTCAGAGATACCGAGTTCGTAGGCGACGCTCTTCACCGGTTCGCCCGCGGCGTAGAGCGCCATGACCCTGCGCTCCTGGGCGCTGAGCTTGGGAGATCCGCTCTTATTGGCGTTGAGCGCGATGTCGAGCTCGTGCGAGATGAACGACTCACCGATCATCGCCGACCGGATCGCCTCGACGATCATCGAGGGGTCTTCGGTCTTCACGAGGTACCCGAGCGCGCCGGAGGCCAGTGCCTCGCGGACGACGGCGGGATCCGAGTACGTGCTCATGAGCACCGTCTTCACGCCCGTCGTCTTGAGCGTCGAGAGCTTGAGCGACACGGGGATGTTGTCCTTGAGGTCGAGGTCGAGAAGCACGACATCGACGGGGAACTCGGGGTGGGTGAGCAGCTCCGGCCAGGTTGGGACGGCGGCGACCATGGTGATGTCGTCCGCTGCGCCGCGAATCCACTCGGTCAACGCTCCAAGAAGCATTTTGTGATCATCGACGATCGCAAGCCGAATGGGTGCCTCTGCACTGCTCATCTGTCTCCCCCTCTAAGCATCCGTTGGCCTAGTGGTCAATCGGATTGTCCACGGTGCACTCTATGACAACCATCAGCGCGCCGGGCGTAGTGCTATCAACATACCGTCCTGCACGGCCAAGATGCTGCCATGTGGCCGGTTCCACGTCAACGCGCCGCATCCCCTTCGCCTCAATCCGGATCGGGAAGCGGATACCGCCCGAGCGATCCGTGCCCTGGGCAGCCGCAGGACCGAGGGTCACTATCGCTTCCCGCGTCGTGCGCTGTTCCCCGTACATCAGCAGCCAGAGTGCCGACAGCAGGCCGTCGCGCTGGCGCTGGTTCAGCAGCCCGGCAAGCGATTCCGGGTCGCGCAGGTCGACAGCCCCCGACAGGAAATCGGACTCGCTGATGGCGTGGTGCAGCCAGGTGTGTCGCCGGCCAGCGATGAGGTGGAGTCGCAGTTCGGTGGCGAGCGCTCCGGCGCGGGCCGCACGCTCGTCCTCGAGCGGGAGTGGCTCGCGGCCGCTCGCGATATCGTCGAAGAGCCGCTCGATCTCGAGGTCGATGGACGCGAGTTCCTCGGATTCGAGCATGCTCACGCCGAACGCGGGCGCTGTAACCGTTGACTGGATGAGCACGCGGTCAAGGGTCATCATCACCATTCGCCGGTACGAGCCCACGATGGCCGCGCCAATGAGCGGTGGCATGATCGCGAGGGTCCAGAGCAGGATGTCCGATCCGAGAGCGAGGGTGTCCGGCCCGGGATTCACGGCATAGTTCACCGCAAGCGCCACGGCGAGTGCTGTTGTGACGATAATCAGGTCGCGAACCGGACGGATGCTGGCGATTCCGAGGAGCACGCCGCCGACCGCGATAGCGGCGGTCGGGAAGAGCCCGAGGTCGCTGAGGCCCCATACAGCCGCCAGATCGAGCACCACGACAGCGGCGAGCCCGATGCTGAGCATGACAAAGGCGAAGTTGCCGAGGATGAAACCGTTGGCGCGCACCACGATGATGGTCGCAACAGACGCTCCGATGAGGAGCAGCCAGGCGGCGACATTCAGGGGCAGGTTCGGGTATTCGGACACGTGGAGCGAGAAGCGCCACAGGCAGCTCAGGATGATCATCGCTCCGGCGACCGCGAGTCCCGTGCCGAGCTGGTGGGTCCCGAGCGAGGCTCGCGCTGCGGCGGTCCGGTTCGGCCTGCGGGCAGTTCTGGTCACTTGGGAACCTCCAGTACGACCGTCGTCCCGGCGTCGGGAGCGCTGAAGACACGGACGCTTCCGCCCGCGTCGCGCACCCGCGCGACCACGGACTCGGCGAAACCGAGCCGCCCGCCTTCGACCGCCTGCGGATCGAAGCCGACCCCGGCATCCGTCACGACACCGCGGACAACCTCACCGTCATCGCTGAGGGTGACGTGGGCGACCGTTTGTCCCGAGTGCCGTCGCACGTTCTCGAGGCACTCACTGAGCGCGAGGACGAAAGCCTCGAGTTTGGTGCCGGGGAGACCGAGCTGGCCAGAGCCGTGCCAGTTGATGTCGAGCCCGATTGAGCCGAACCGTCTCTTGAGCGCCTCGAGGGTGCCGCCGAGGGCGAGTTCGGCGGTGTTGGTCAGGGTGTACTCACCGCTCGACTTGGGCTGGGGGGATTCGCCGAGGCGCAGTCTGGTGAGCAGGGCCCCGTCGGATTCGGCCTGGGCCCTGAGCGCCTCGGGGGCAACTCCGACGCCGGAGTGAGCGAGCAGCGTGAGGGTCGCGAGTACTGTGTCGTGCAGCAACCGGGCGTCCCTGTGCCGCTGGGTTTCCGTCTCGGTGGCCCGGCGCTCCACGTTGTGTGCCCGGCCGATGCTCGCAACGCGGGCCATGATGCGCGGGAAGCTGGACCGGAGCCACAGGCCGAACATCGTCGAAACACCCCAGCCGACGGAGATGAAGACGAGAAGCGGGAGAGTGCGGGGGTTCACGCCGGTGCTGAGGGCGAGGATGGTTCCTATCGTGCTGATGAACGCGAGAGCAAGGCAGGCGAGCTGCCCCCAGGTGGAAACGAGGATCGTGGCCATCGACCCGATTCCCCAGGCGCCGATGGCCGAGATGGCGCTCCCCGTTCCCATGTTGAGCTGACCGTCTGCGGGGATGTAGATCGCGGCGATGGTGGAGAGCCCGATGCTGTAGGTGAGGATCATCCAGAGCGGGTCGGGCCGGTAGGTCATGATGATTTGCGCGGCGGCCAGGGCAGCGAGAAGGAGCACACAGGTCAGGTAATTCGGAAACTCCATGGCGCCGGGAAGTGACAGGCAGATCAGAGCGGTGACTGTACCCGTGAGGCCGAAGAGCCTGGTGGTGCGGTACAGCAGTCGCGCGAGTTGCCAGCTGAAGCGATCCCGCTCTTCGGCACTCAGTCGTTTCGGGCTCATCCTTCGCCCGTGAAAGCACCGAACGGGCGCTGGAGGAGCGGTTGCGCGTCATCGAGGGTGCCAGCCATGTTCGGCAGTATATTGCCAGCCCGGTGTTCGCGAACGTCGACGCGGCCGGTTCTGCCGCTCAGGCGGCAGGCGATTCCAGCAGGCGCGAGAGGTGGAAGCTCACGGCGACGTGTTCGATCAGGAATCCGTCGTGCCCGTACTCGGATTCGATGACCGCCGGGGTGGTTCCGTCGATACCGGTGCGGATGCCCGCGGCGATGCGTTCCTGGCCTTCGACCGGGAATAGCCGGTCAGAATCGATTCCAAGCACGAGCGTTGGGGCACGCACCCGACCGAGGGCTTCCTCGATCCCGCCGCGGTCGCGACCGACATCGTGCGAGTTCATCGCCTCGACGAGCGTGATGTAGCTGTTGGCGTCGAAGCGGCGAGTGAACTTGTTGCCGTGGAAGTCGATGTAGGACTCGACCGCGTACTTGCCGCCGTCACCGAGGGGGCTGATCGGGGACTGCCAGCTGCGTTCGAACCTGTCGTTGAGTTCGGTCGGGCTGCGGTAGTTGAGCAGTGCCATCCGTCTCGCGAGGGCGAGCCCCCGATGCGGACCCTCACCGTCGCGTGCGTCGTAGAAGTCACCGCCGGCGAACAGAGGATCGGTCTTGATCGCCTCGATCTGCACCGAATTGAGCGCGATCTGGTCTGCCGTCGTCAGGGGAGGTGCGGCGAGGACGGCGAGACGGCCAACCCGCTCCGGAAAGCCGACGGCCCACTCCAGCGCGTGCATTCCGCCCATCGAGCCGCCGATGACCGCCGCCCAGCGCTCAATGCCGAGCGAATCGGCGAGGGCAACCTGCGCTCTGACCTGATCGCGGATCGTGGTGAACGGGAACCGTGACGCCCATTCGAACCCGTCGGGCGAGAAGGAGGCTGGCCCGGTCGAGCCCTGGCAACCGCCGAGCATGTTGGGAGTGACGACGAACCAGACGTCGGTGTCGATCGCGAGTCCAGGCCCGACGATCTCCTGCCACCAGCCGGCCGTGGGGTGACCGGGACCGGCCGGGCCCATGACGTGGCTGTCGCCGGTGAGCGCGTGGGCGATCAGAATCGCGTTGTCTTTCTCGGGGGAGAGGGTGCCGTAAGTCTCGAAGGCGATGCGGACGTGTGGCAGGCTCTGTCCGCTCTCGAACTCCAGCGGACCGAGGTCGGCGAACAGGCGGAATCCACGCGGGTCGCCGTCACGCCACGCTCCCGTTGCCGGGGGCTTGCCGAGCACGTGCCTGGTGTCCGCCTCGGTGATAAAGCGAGACGGGACCGTGTCTTCGGGTGTCTGCCAGTCCATGCGTCCATTGTGCCCAACCGGAGTCCAGGCCGCCGTCGTGTTACGACTGGCGGCTTGATTCGCTCAGACGGATGCCGAGATTCGCGCGATTCTGCGAAGCGCGGCATCCTCGGAGGTTGACCGGCGGCCAAGAATGCGTCGGACGCCGCCGAGAACCACCCGGGTGGTCGTGACGGCGGGCCACAGCGGTCGACGAAGACCGAGGAGCTCACGGTACTCGCGGGGGATCGACGCCACCGCGCCGGCGAAGAGCACCCGGTAGGCCGGAATGACCCCTCGTGACAGCGGAGGATTGCGGATGAAGTGCACGATCTCGGCCACTCGCTCGTCATGTTTCAGGGTGCCTGCCGCATACACCGAGTGCAGATGTTCCTCCAGCTCAGCGGCCGATCGGGGTGGCTGCTCGACGCCGATGAGCTCGCCGGCCCTTGCCCACTCGCTGACATAGGCGTCTGCGCCGCCGGGAATCGCTGAACCCCAGAGAAGCTGGCAGGCCAGGAACGAATCGGTGAAGACCGAGTGCACCCAGTCGAGGAGTTCCGGATCGCCGGCCGCGTACTCGCGCTCATCGCCGTTCGCGTCGAGGTACGTTCCCGTGACGCGTTCGTGGAACCGGCCAACGCGCTGCGACTCGGTGACGGCGGTGGCCGTGTCACCGAAGGTGACGGTCATCAGCCAGCGGATAGTGCCGGACAGGCGGCCGAGCGGGTCTTCCCGATACCTCGACCAGTCGTGCACGCCGGCCAGCGCGCCCGGATGGAGTGCCTGCATCAGGAGCGATCGGATGCCAGCGACCATCGTCGGGAGTTCACCGTGCACCAGCCACGACGCCGAGCCCGGACCGAAGAAGCCGGCGTCATCACCGGCCTCGAGCCGGTCCACCCAGGCGGGTCGACCTTCGCTCGAGCCGGAGAGTGTGCTCAGGAGATGCGACTTCCACGCGTCGGCCAGCCTCGTCATCGGGCGAGGATAGCTCCGGCTGCTGGGAGCGCGCCGACCGTCCGGTCGCCGGCAGCTCCGGCGATCGACAGTTGCGGCGATCGTCCGGCGCCCCGGCATCCGCTCAGGGGTTTCTGACCCGGCTACGCCCGCGCGGCCTCGACGACCTTTCGGGCAGCGGCGAGACCCTGCTCGAGGTCTGCCTTGAGGTCAGCGACGTTCTCGAGGCCGACCGACAGGCGCACGAGGCCGGGCGTGACCCCGGTGGTGAGCTGCTGCTCCGGGGTGAGCTGGGAGTGCGTCGTCGACGCCGGGTGGATAACGAGAGAGCGAACGTCACCGATGTTGGCGAGATGGGAGAACAGGCTCAGCGAGTTGACGAGTTCACTTCCGGCGTCGACGCCGCCCTTGAGCTCGAAGCTCAGCACGGCTCCGACACCCTTCGGCGCGTACTTGTTTGCCGCCGCGTACCAGGGGCTCGACGGCAGTCCCGAGTAGTTCACGCTCGCGATGTCCGGGTGGCTGTCGAGCCACTCCGCGATTTCCTGCGCGTTTTGTACGTGACGCTCGATCCGGAGGGACAGGGTTTCGATTCCCTGGATGAGCTGCCAGGCGCTCGCCGGGGCGATGGCCGCACCGAGATCGCGGAGCAGCTGGACGCGCGCCTTGATGATGTACGCGAGGCCATCACCGACAGCCGTCGTGTAGCTTGCACCGTGGTAAGACGGGTCCGGCTCGGTGAGGCCGGGGAACTTCTCCACGTTCTTCGACCACTCGAACGTGCCGCCATCGACGATGACGCCGCCGATCACCGTGCCGTGGCCACCGAGGAACTTCGTCGCCGAATGCACGATGATGTCCGCGCCGTGCTCGAACGGCCGGATCAGGTACGGCGTCGCAATCGTGTTGTCGACGATGAGCGGGATGCCTGCCTCGTGCGCGATGCTCGACACCAGCGCGATATCGAGGATGTTGATGCGTGGGTTGCCGATCGTTTCGGCGAAGAACAGCTTCGTGTTCGGGCGGATGGCGCGGTGCCACTCGTCAGCGTCGTCCTGGTCCTCGACGAACGTCGTCTCGATGCCGAGCTTCGCGAGCGTGTACTTGAACAGGTTGTACGTACCGCCGTAGATCGACGACGAGGAGACGATGTGGTCGCCCGCCTGGGCGATGTTGAGGATCGAGGCCGTCGACGCGGCCTGGCCGGACGCGAGAAGGAGGGCGCCGCTGCCCCCTTCGAGAGCGGCGACCCGCTCTTCGACGACGGCCTGCGTCGGGTTCTGGATTCGGGTGTAGATGTTGCCGAACTCGGCGAGGGAGAAGAGGTTCTTCGCGTGGTCTGCGCTGTCGAACACATAGCTCGTGGTCTGGTAGATCGGCGTCGCGCGAGCCTTTGTTGTCGGGTCGGGCGCAGCACCCGAGTGGATCTGCTTGGTTTCGAACTGCCAGGAAGCTGAATCGGCCATGATGAGCTCTTTTCGGGTGAGGGGGCGGGGGACACGCGGGCTGGGGCTTGGCCCTCATTCGAGACTAAGCACCGTGACAGCAGGCACACAATCCCACCGCAACATGACGTAATCGGGCCCACCGCGACACGGCGTAGTCGAGCCCCCAAAACACGGCGGTCGAGCGGATCTCCGGTCCCGTGTGGACCCGCCGCTACTCTGGAGCAATGACGAGAAGACGCGCAGTGGTGACAGGGGCAAGTTCAGGAATCGGTGAGGCGACAGTTCGCCTGTTCGCGAGCCGTGGCTGGGACGTCGTCGGCGTCGCCCGCCGTCGGGACCGGCTGGAGGCGCTCGCCGCGGAAACCGGTGCCCACGTCGTTGTCGCCGACGTCACGGTGCAGGCCGACGTCGACCGCCTGCGGGACGAGGTGGCGGCATCCGGTGGTGCTGATGTCCTGGTCTGCAACGCCGGCGGTGCTTTCGGCATGGACTCCGTCGAGGCCAGCGACCCCGATGACTGGGCAAGGATGTTCGACGTCAACGTGCTCGGCACCAAACGAGTGATTTCCGCGCTGCTTCCCGTTCTGCGCGACACGGTCGAAGTTCCGGATGCCGCGTCGATCGTCGGCGTTACATCGGTCGCCGGTTTCATCGCTTACGAGGGAGGCGGAGGGTACAACGCCGCCAAGTTCGCTGAGCGGGCGCTCTTCGCCGTGCTCAGGCTGGAACTCGCCGGTGAGCCGATCCGCGTCATCGACGTAGCTCCGGGCATGGTGCACACCGAGGAGTTCTCGCTCGTGCGATTCGGCGGTGACCAGGCCCGCGCCGACGCGGTCTACGACGACGTGCCAGACCCGCTCGTTGCCGATGACATCGCCGAGGCCATCGTGCACGCCGTCGAACTGCCCGCGCGCGTCAACATCGACTCGATCGTCGTGAAGCCGGTCGCCCAGGCAGCCCTGCACAAGGTGATCCGTGGCGAACTCGCGATGAAGCGGAGCTGAACGGCCTGACTCGCGTGTAGGTTCTTCGGCATGACGAATACCGATGGCGCGCTCGCTGGCGGAAACATGAATGCCGTCACCAGGATCGGGAACACGGTTCGGAGAACAGCGGGGCCGTGGACGCCGACGGTGCACCGGTACCTTCGCTACCTCGAGCG
This sequence comes from Mycetocola sp. Y791, assembly GCF_059445325.1. Lineage (NCBI taxonomy): Bacteria > Bacillati > Actinomycetota > Actinomycetes > Micrococcales > Microbacteriaceae > Mycetocola > Mycetocola sp. Y791. The sequence goes on from NZ_JCAIUC010000001.1 coordinate 772,349, forward strand.
CAACGGCATCGACTGGGCGCCGCAGCCGATCCGGTGCGATGACGACAACGAGGTGTTGAGCTTCATCCACGGGGATGTGCCGGTCTATCCGCTTCCCACCTGGATCTGGGACGATGCGGTGCTCATCGACGGCGCGAAGAAGCTCAGACAACTGCATGACGCGTCGATCGGATTCGGCGTCGACACGGCAATCTGGCAGTCGCCGACGAAGATTCCCTCAGAGGTGATCTGCCACAACGACTTCGCGCCGCACAACCTCGCCTTCGCCACCGACGGTTCAATCGTGGGTGCGATCGACTTCGACCAGGCCTCGCCGGGCCCCAGGCTCTGGGACCTGGCCTATTTCGCCACCCGCGCCTGCCCGCTCACCCGGCATCCGCCCGCCGGCGCTCCCGGTGCCGACGACGCCAGGCGACGCGTTGAGCTGATTCTCGAGGCGTATGGGTCGGATGCCACCTGGCGCGATGTTCTGCGCGTTGCGGCGACCCGGCTGTGGGATCTGGCGGAATTGTCGCGGGAGAAGGCGGAGGAACTGTTCAAACCGGAACTCAGGGCGGAGGCTCTCGCCTACGACCGTGACGCCGAATACCTCGCGTCGGTTCTCCGGGCGTCCGCCTAGAAGTGCGTGATGCCGTAGACCGGGCCGTCTGATGCCAGCAGGCCCTTGAGTCGCCGAGCCGCGCCGTCGGTGTGCTCGATGAGCTGTCCTGCGGCGCGCAGCACAACGGGATCGGCGCCGCCGAGGTAGAGCGAGCTGAGCACCCACGCGTCGAGCTCGATGTCGGGGGTCGCGGAATCCGCGCGTTCCACCCGCGCCGTGGCATCCGTTACCGAGATCCGGAACACGCCGTCGGCGAATCCGAGGTCATCGATGACGCGGAGGACGATGTCGCCGTCGGTGACGTACGGGCGCGCCTCGAGCGCGGCGATCGGGTCGAGGATACGCAGCCAGACCCAGTCCTCGTTGGCGGTGACGGTGATCGCCCTCGGGTCGGCGAGTGCCCAGGACAGTGGGTCGTCGAGCCGACCTGCCCGCCAGGTCACCGAGTCGCACAGTTCGATCGACGCGAGGTAGTACCAGAGGCCCAGGTAGGCGTTGTCGTCGGCCGCGACGAGGTCGAGGACCTCGACCGACCGCGCGTCTGTTCCCTTGCCGCCGAACCGGTAGGAGACGTAACCGTCGATCTCGCCATCGGTGTCGTAGTGCAGCGCCGCGCGGATCGCGCGGTCTTCGTCCTTCGCCTCGTCGGCCTGTCCCGAGATCCGACCCCAGATGCCGGCGTGCCTGCCGACGGAGCCGGTCTGGCTGGCGTGGAACCGGTCGAACACGGCGGGGGCGATGTCGATGAGATCGCGGGCGTCGACCCACTCGGCGGTTCCGGTCGGTGTCGTGAGCAGACGGAAGCGCGCGTCGGTGGCGACGGAGATGTTGTTGGCCCAGGTGGCGGGACCGAACCCGAACCGGCGGTAGATGGTGGCTTCGGTTGCCGTCAGTGCGGCAATCGCCATTCCCGCTTCGTGAGCGCGAGTCAGGCTGTCCGTCATCATGCGGCGGAGGAGGCCCTTGCGGCGGTGGGTCGGACGCACGGTGACGGACGAAATCAGGTGAGTGGGCACGAGGTGACCGCCACCGACGTTGACGGTCTTCTCGAACGAGGCGAAGGTGGCGACGGGGTATTCGGGCGGAAGCGAGGACGCGCGGCGCGTGACCGGGTACGCACCGGTGAGGACCTGGTCGTCCGTCCTCAGGCGGACGGCTGCCCTGGCGACGGCCTCGTCGGTCATGCGGGGGTAGTGGAACGCCTGGTTCTCGATCTGGATCCAACCCACCGTCTCGGCGAAGTTGTCGTCGGTCGGTGCGGCCGCGCCGAAGACGTGGAGTTCGTATTCCTTCTCGTGTTTGCTCACTGCTTAACCGTACCTTGGTGTTCTGAGGAGGAGTTCCGGAGGGGTACCGTGAACCCATGACACCCGCGGCCGAGACCAGCTCCCCAGCCCCCGTTCCAGACCGCGAGGTCCTCAGCTGGGACGAGTTCGGTTCGGCCTCACGCGAGCTGGCGAAGGCCATTCTCACTTCGGGTTTCACCGCCGATATCGTCGTTGCCATTGCGCGCGGTGGCCTGCTTCTTGCCGGGTCGATCTCGTACGCCCTCGGCACAAAGAACTGCGGCAGCATCAACGTCGAGTTCTATACGGGTGTCGACGAGCGACTGCCGGAACCCGTGCTCCTGCCGCCGCTTCTCGATGCTCCCGCGCTCCTCGGCCAGAATGTGCTGCTCGTCGACGACGTCTCTGACTCCGGTCGCACGCTCGCGATGGTGGTCGACCTGTTGCGCGGGCACGGCGCGACGGTGCGCACGGTGACCCTCTACTCCAAGCCCCGGACGGTCCTCGAACCCGACTTCGTCTGGCGCAGGACAGACAGGTGGATCACCTTCCCGTGGTCGGCGTTGCCGCCGGTGACCGCCGACGCACCGTAGGCTCGACGTATGAGTGTGCACCTGGTTGGCGGCGGTTGGTCCGAATCGAAGAGTTCCGCGGTCTATGACCTGTTCGTTGCGGAGGCTGCTGAACGCGCGGAGTCCGAGTCCTTCGATGGTGCGCCGCGCATCGCCGTGATCGTGGTCCGCGATGAAGACGGTGATGCACACGCGGCGAAGCTGGTCGATGCCGCGTCAGCAGCCGGGGCGTTCGAACCTGTGGTCACCTCACTCGCGTTCGGCGAGACCGCGACGCCCGCTGCACTGGCCGGCGTGCACGGGATTATCGTCGGCGGCGGGTTGACGCCCGCGTACCTCGCGAGCCTCACGCCGATCTTTGGCGAAATCAGGCGGCTCGTCGCATCCGGCGTACCGTACCTCGGCTTCTCCGCTGGGGCCTCGATCGCATCCGAGCGTGCTCTCGTCGGCGGCTGGCGGATCGGTGGCGTCGAGGTCAGCCCCGAGGCGGGTTCTGAACACCTGGATGAGGTCACCGTTGAGAACGGCATCGGCCTCCTCGATATCTCGGTCGACGTGCACGCCGTGCAGTGGGGCAACCTGTCGCGACTCATCGCGGCAACCGAAGCGGGCCTCGTCGACGGCGGCGTCGCGATCGATGAGAACACAGCCTTTGTCGTCGGCGAGGGCGCTCTTCGCGTCGTCGGCGCCGGCAGCGTGTGGCAGGTCCTGTCCACTGACGGTGGTGTCCGCGTCTCCTCACTCGCCGCTGGATGAATTTCACCCTCACCGAGCTCGCCGCCCAGGGTCTGATCGATCCGGGCTGGGCGAGCGCGCTCGAGCCTGTGCAGCCCGAGCTGAATGCCCTTTCTGCGTTCCTTGACGCTGAGACGGAGTCGGGCAGGGGATTTCTGCCCGCACCGGAGAATGTGCTGCGCGCTTTTCGGTCGCCGCTCGACGGCATCCGGGTGCTCATCGTCGGGCAGGATCCGTACCCGTCACCGGGGCATCCGATCGGCCTGTCATTCGCTGCGGATCCGCACGTCAGGCCGCTTCCGCGAAGCCTCGTCAACATCTACCGAGAGCTGAACGACGATCTGGGCATCGCGCCCGCCGAGTCCGGCGACCTGAGCCCGTGGACCGATCGCGGAGTGCTGCTCCTGAACCGTGTGCTCACCGTGTCGCCGGGGGAGGCGGGCTCACACCGGCGGAAGGGCTGGGAGGCGGTGACGGAGTGCGCCATCCGTGCCATCGCGGCGAGGGACAAGCCGCTCGTCTCGATCCTCTGGGGAAAGGACGCTCAGGCTCTCGCGCCCCTGCTCGGCACGACCCCACGGATAGAGAGCGTGCACCCGAGCCCGCTCTCGGCCTCGCGCGGGTTCTTCGGCTCACGGCCGTTCTCCCGGGCCAACGAACTGCTCGTCGAGCAGGGCGCTGAGCCCATCGACTGGCGGCTGGACTCGACGACCCTCTGGTGAGACGCCCTCCGACGGCAGTCTCCGTCGCCCGCAGAGATGCCGGTCCGCAGAGATGATTCCGGAAGACGAAACGGGATCGACACACGGGTCATCTACTCTTGAACCGTGCTTGAAGAGGAATACCAGCCCCGACGCCGATTGCCGCCGCACCTGCGCAAAAAACCCGAGCCAGAGACGCCGTTCAGTTACACGATTCGCGAGGCGCGGCCGGAGGACCTGCCGCACATTCGCGAGATCTATAACTACTACGTCGCCAACAGTGTCGTGACCTTCGACGAAGACAAGATGTCGCTCGCGAAGTGGAAGGCGAAGTTCGCCCAGCTGCAGAAGCTCGGCCTGCCGTTCATCGTCGCCGAGTCGCCGAACGGGGTGATCCTCGGCTACGCGCTGGTGTCGCCGTGGAAGGACAAGCGGGCGTACCGCTTCACCGTCGAGAACTCGATCTACCTGGGCCCGGCGTCGACGGGCAAGGGACTCGGTCGTGTGCTGCTCGGTGAACTGATCGAGCGCTCGAAGAAGGCCGGTCTGAAGGAAATTCTCGCCGTGATCAGCGACAAGGGCGCAGAGGGCTCGATCGCGCTGCACGAGTCCTTCGGGTTCGTGGAGATCGGCCGGATGGGGCGGGTCGGGTTCAAGTTCGAGCGCTGGCTCGGCACCGTTTTGCTGCAGAAGTCGCTGAAGTAGGCGCGCGATGACTGAATCTGCGCCACTTGAGCGCCCGGCCAGGAGCACGCCGCTTCGTGCGTACGCCGGGGAGATCCATGCGGCCCCGGATGCCGTCTTCGCGGCTCTCGAGCGGCGGTTGCGTGAGAGCTCGACCGAAGTCTCGCCCGCCGTCGACAGCGCCGCGCGTTTCATCGCAGTGCAGGGCAACTGGTGGTACCGGGCTGAATACCGGGTGATGGCATCCGATGACGGCGCTCGTATCGAGCACGAGCTGCTCAACGTTGCGCCGAGGGTGCACTGGGCCGGGCCGCTGGCCGGACGCGCGGTGCTCGCGGACTCGCCAGCCGCCTTCGGGCGACTCCTGACCGAGCTGGCTGCCGAGCTCGAGCGCTGAGTCGGGGTGTCCCGCCGACTCGTTGCGTCTCCGCGGCTCGCCCACTGAACTGCTTGGGCGTTCGACTGTCACGAGTGCCCGGCAAACGCGCTGAAACCCGCCATTTGCGACAGTTGTACGACGGTAGCGAACTGCTTCCGCGCCCGACTGTCACGAGTGCACGGCAAATGTCCCGGAACCGTGCATTTGCGACAGTTGAACCGCGGTACTGAACCGCTTCCTCGCTCGACTGTCACGAGTGCAGGGCAAACGCCGCCGAACCGTGCATTTGCGACGGTTGAACGACGGTACTGAACCACTTCCGCGCTCGACTGTCGCGAGTGCACGGCAAACACGCTGAAACCCGCCATTTGCGACAGTTGAACGACGGTAGTGAACTGCTTCGGCGTTCGACTGTCACGAGTGCACGGCAAAAGTCTCGAAACCGTGCATTTGCGACAGTTGAACCGCGGTACTCAACTGCTTCCGCGCTCGACTGTCGCGAGTGCACGGCCAACGTCGCCGAACCGTGCATTTGCGACAGTCGAACTCGCCGCGCTGAAAGTGACACGCGAACGTACGCCGTCGCCCGGGCGCGGCGGCGGTTCACACGCGACAAAGGCCGGTGGAGCTGTCGCCCCACCGGCCTGTGTGCTGAGTTCCTGCACCGAACGCCCGCGGTCACCGTGCGTTCGACGTGTGCGGTTCCTATCCGCGGGAGGTCGCCCGGCTGAGGATGAAGTATCCCGCGAGTGCCGAGAGCACCGTCGGTACGAGCAACCAGGCAACGACCCCCTGCGGTCCTGAGGCGACGAACCATTCGCCGACGAGGTGCCAGGTCTGCGTCAGGGTAACCAGTGCCACAGCACCGACAATCAGGATGATGGTGATCGCGCCTGCGACCAGGAGCCCGTTCGTGCGCCAGCGCATGAAGATCGTTCCGCTCACCGTGCCGATGAAGGCGAAGAACATCATGGCGACGGTGAACACGAAGAGTCGCTGCCAGACCTCACCCGAACCGAAGTACACCGAGGTGAACATGTGGCCACCGAAACCCCACCCGTTCGTCCATTCCTCCACGTAGGAGAGCACTGTGAGGATCACGCCGTACGACACCGAGAGCAGGAGGAACGCCAGTGTCGAGCCGAGGTAGAACTCGCGGCGGGTGAGGCTGAGTCCAAGCGCATAGGCGAACGTCATATTCATGGCCTGGGCGCCGACGACGAGCATGTACACGAAGATGTAGAAGGATGCGCCACTCCACTGCGTGCCGTCCAGGGCGTCCTGCCGGTCGCCGCCTGTGACGTTCGCTGCGATGATCCACCAGATCAGCATGTTGATCAGCCAGATGAACGCCAGGATCATCAGGGGGATCCAGTACACCGTCCACTTGTTGATGAGGTTCAGCCGAGCGGCGTTCCAGATCCGGTTGAGGGGCTGGGGGTTGCCCGCTGTCACCGGGTTCGAGGGAGTACCGGCCACCTGTCGGGTCCGTTGTGTGCCTTGCGTTGAGGATGCTGTTGTCATGATTGGATCTCGAATTCCTTCTCGGTGACGTTGGTGCGTCGAACGATGAGTTGTTGGAGAGAGACAGGGGAGAGTTCAAGGCCCGCGCTCGCGGCCTCTCGCCTGTCGTCGGCGCTGAGCGGGCCGACGGTGACGGATGCCAGCCCCCCGATTCCCTCGCGGGAGAGGACCTCGCGGTCGGCGACGAACGCGTCAACGGCGCCCCGCATGCCGACGACGGTTGTCGCTGAACCCCGGAGAGCCTCAGCGGCTTCGTCGATGATGATCGAGCCCTGGTCGATCACGAGGACGTGCTCGAGGAGCTGCGCCACCTCGTCGATCAGGTGAGTGGAGAGCACGACGGTGCGGGGGTGCTCCGCGTAGTCCGCGAGAAGCCGGTCGTAGAAGAGCTGGCGAGCGACAGCATCCAGTCCCAGGTAAGGCTCGTCGAAGAACGTCAGCGGGGCGCGCGACGCGAGGCCGACGATGACGCCAACCGCAGACAGCTGGCCGCGGGAGAGTTTCTTGATGCGGCGGTCGACGGGGAGTCGGAACTCCTCGACGAGCTGTTCGGCGAACTCGGCATCCCAGTTCTCGAAGAACCATGGCGCGCTCGCAAACACGTGCTTCGCCTGGAAGTCGTCCGGGTAGCGCTGGCTCTCCTTGATGAACGAGATGCGGCTGAGCACCCGTGCGTTCTCGGCGGGAGGCTCACCGAACACGCGGACGTCGCCCGATGTCGCGAACTCCTGTCCGGTAAGTACCTGCATGATCGTGGTCTTTCCCGCTCCGTTCCGGCCCAGGAGGCCGGTGATCGTGTTGGGGGTGATGTCGAAGTCGACGTTGTTCACCGCGGTGACCTTGCCGAATCGCTTGGTGAGGTTCCGCACGCTGACGACAGCGTCGGATCGAGAGTCTGATGTGTGAGTCATGCTGAGACGCCTTCCGTAGAGATCATTTCGCTGAGCTGGTCGGGATCGATCCCGAGTTTTGCTGCCTCGGCGATGAGGGGTCGTACGAATTCATCGCGGAAACGGTCCTTTCGAACCTGGATGAGTCGGGCGCGGGCGCCCTCGGCTACGAACATGCCGATGCCTCTCTTTTTGTAGAGAATTCCGTCGTCGACGAGGCGGTTGACGCCCTTTCCGGCGGTTGCTGGGTTGATGCGATAGAACGCGGCGAATTCGTTCGTCGACGGCACCTGGCTCTCCTCAGGAAGAGAGCCGGCGATGATGTCGTCTTCGATCTGTTCCGCGATCTGCACGAATATGGGTTTGCCTTCGTCGATCACGGCGCCTCCGGGGTTGCTCGGTTAGTTACTTCACTAACTAACCAACATCCTTTCTTTCGGTTTGTCAAGCAAATTCGAGAACAATGGCGGATTAAGCTCGTTGGGTGACCGAACTTCATGAAATGAGTGCGCTCGACCAGTGGCTGGCCCTGCAGCGGGGGGAGTTCTCACCGCGCGAGCTGGTGAATCACTACCTCGAACGGATCGAGCGGCTCAACCCCGACCTGGGCGCGTTCGTTACGGTGACAGCGGATGCCGCGATCCGGCGGGCAGAGACCCTCGAGTCTGTCGTGTCACGGACCAGTCCGCTGTGGGGCCTGCCGACCGCTGATAAAGACCTGACCCAGCGCCGCGGGGTACAAACGGGCTTTGGCTCCAAGGCGTTCACGGGGACTATCTCTCACCGATCCGACGAGATCGTTGAGGTGCTCGACGACGCGGGAGCGATCAGTCTCGGCAAGACGAATACCCCGGAGTTCGGCATGTACGGCTACACGGAGTCCCGTGTTGCCCCGCCCGCACGGAACCCGTGGGACCTGTCGCTCGGTGCCGGCGGGTCCAGCGGAGGGGCTGCTGCAGCGGTGTCTGCCCGGCTGCTGCCCTTTGCGCCGGGGAGTGATGGGGGAGGGTCCATTCGGATTCCCGCTGCGGCCTGTGGTCTGGTCGGAATCAAGCCGTCTCGCGGTCTTGTTCCGGCGGGTTCCGGTATCGATTCTGTCGGCGGGCTGGCCGTCAAGGGGCCGATCGCCCGCAGCGTCGCGGATGCTGCGCTCCTGCTTGACGCCATGATCGCGCGTCGCAATGGCCGCATCGATCACCATTTCACCCTGCGGGCGCCCGACGACAACGACGGTGATCTGCTCGGTGCTGCGGTGCGGGGTGAGGGCAGATTCAATATCGGCGTGCTTCGAAACAGCCCGTTTGACGACGCGAGGGACATCGTCATCGCGCCGGAGGCATCCGCAGCCCTCGATATTGCGCTGGCGCAATTGTCGTCCATCGGACACGGCATGGAAGAGGTTGTTCTTTCACACGGTGGCGTTTACGCCGATGCGTTCCGGCGTCTGTGGCAGATTTCGGCCGCGACGATCCCGGTGTCCGACGACAGTCTCGAGTTGCTCGAGCCCGTGACGGCCGAGCTGGTGCGCGGCGGTCGTCAGATCGGGGCCAGGGAGGTGATGGAGACGTTGTCGATCATGAGCGGATTCGAGCGTTCGGTCATTGCGCAGTTCTCGCAGTTTGATGCAGTGATCTCGCCCGCGCTCGGTCAGCTGCCGAGGCCGGTTGGTTCGTATGATCTGGAGGATCCTGACGAGAACTTCTGGCAGCAGGTGGAGTACTCGCCGTTCACGTCATTCGTCAATGTAGCCGGGTTGCCCGCGATTACTCTTCCGATCTCGGAGACCAGTGAAGGGCTTCCGATGGGAGTGCAGGTGATCGGACGGCCCGGCGGTGAGGCGACACTGCTGTCGATCGGAGCCCAGTTGGAGCGCCGGATCCGGTGGCAGCACCGGAGTCCAGCTTTCGCGAACCGGTGAGCCGCTGGCCACGCCTTCGCTTGTGCACTCCGTGGCCGGAACGTGCGGTGCGCAGCTCCTACGGCTGCGGGTAGGTGTTTGTGTGACATTTGTGACACTCCAGCGTTCCTGCATCATGATGGACAGATGACTAAAGCTGCGCGGGTTCACCTCTCCAAGACGTTTCCGTCTGTGTACGAAAAGCTGGCGGCGCTGTCCACGGAGGTGGGCCAGGTCGCTCGGGACAATGGGATCGAGCCGCTGTTGTCAGAACTCGTGCAGATGCGCGCATCCCAAATCACGGGGTGTGCGTATTGCCTTCGGGTGCACACGAAGAAGGCCCTCGCGCTCGGTGAGACGACCGAACGGCTCACCGTTCTTTCCGCCTGGCGGGAGGCTGGCCTGTATTCCGAGCGTGAGCGTGCTGGGCTTGCCCTGTGCGAAGCGATGACGCTGATTTCGGATGGTCATGTTCCCGATGAGGTGTACGAAGCAGCGAGAGCTGTGTTTTCCGAGAAGGAATTTGCTGCACTCTCCTGGGTGATCGTGTCGATCAATGCGTTCAACCGAATTGCAGTGACGAGTCGTTACCTCGTCGATCCGGTGTCTGCCGAATCGGCGGGCTCGGCTCACTCTGGTTCACCCGACAATCCCCGCGAAGCACCCGCAACCCAACCCGCTCCGGAACGGAGTCAGGCCGGAGGGCCCGACACTCACGCCGGAGCCCACTGAGAACCGGCTGGGGAGGCGCTGCACTGTCTGGTGGTTAAGGTAAGGCTTGCCTATACTGAGAGGGACATGACAGTACAGCGCCGCACCGACCACGCCGGTCACAAGGTGAACGAATCGAACCATAAGCACCGTGTTCAGTTTCTGATTGCCGGTGACGAATCGTCCCTTCCCGAGCTTGAGGCGGTCCTGTCGACTCTTCCGCTGTGTGCAACCGGTCGGGTGTTCGTTGAGGTCGAATCCGAAGATCAGATCGGTTCGCTGGATGTTCCGCCGCGGATGACAGTGACGTGGTTGCCCCGGTCGCGTCGTTCGGGTGTTCCCGGATCTGGCGCCGGTTGTGCTCAGGGTGAGGCCTTTTCGCGGGCCGTTCGGGCGTGGGCTGGCGAGATGCTGTGCAGCGATCCCGAAGAGGCGCAGATTTGGCTCGGTGGCCACTATCGCGGTGTTGCGGAAGCTCACGAGTACCTTACGACCTCTCTTGGTGTTGCGGCCGACGTGATTCAGACGCCACCCGCGTACCGCCTGGGCGTTTCGCGCTAACATCCCCGGTCCGGTCCGGTCCGGTCCGGTCCGGCCCGGTCCTGCCGGTCTGCGTCGGAGTGGAGTGGGTTCTGGCCGTCCGCTTTTGTCTGGTCCGGTCCGTCTGCTTTGGTCCGTCTGCTTTGGTCACGTCTGCTCCAATCCGGCGTGGCTTGCTCGGCTTGGCCTGCTCTGGGTCAGAGCCTCGAGCGCGTTCGGTCGATGGCTGCGGCCGACGATTGGTCTAGTCCGGTGGCACATACCAGGTCTCCATAGCCCGTTGACTCGATTCGCGGCGGCGTGGGGATTGGGATTGATCAGCCGTTCGGTCTCGGTTCGCGGGCCGCGACGAGCCCGAAGGAGACATGGGCCCCGCAGGTGATCCCGGTGCCTGCCGGGATGGTGCCGCCGGTGGAATGGGTGGAATCGGTGGTCGTTCGCGAGGCTGGGGCGACGTGGCAACCGATGGTGTCTTGGACTGGGCAGACTCTGGCGATGGCGATGGCGATGGCGATGGCGATGGCGATGGCGATGGCGATGGCGATGGCGATGCCGATGCCGATGCCGATGCCGATGCCGATGCCGATGCCGATGCCGATGCCGACGGGGTTGATGGCGGTGGTGATGGGGGCGGTGGTGATGGGGTCGGTGGTGGCGGCGAAGCACCGACGCTCCGGTTCGAGCTGATCCGGTCGGCCGTGCCTCCCGTGTGTCCCGCACCTCCCGTGGCGCTCACACTGTCGTCTGCGCTGCCGTCATTACTCGCCGCTTGCCCGGCCTCGATGGCGCGTTGTTTTCGTTGTTCGAGTGCGCGGGGCGGGGGTTGTTTGAGGGCGGAACGGCTGCGGAGGGGGCGTGCTTTTTGCTCGGGGTCGAGGGTTTTGGGTGGAATGGCGGAGTAGGTGGTGCCGTTGCGGATGATTTTCCAGCCGGTGTTGTGGATGAGCATGTGGTCTTCGCGGCACATGAGGATTCCGTCGGCAATGTTGGTGAGTCCGTGGTCGGCGGCCCATTCGTTGATGTGATGGGCTTCGGTGTACGACGGGGGTCTCGTGCAGTCTTCGAAGACGCAGCCGCCGTCACGGATGGCGAGGGCGATGCGTTGCTTGGTGGTGAAGCGACGTTGTTCGCGGCCGACGTCGAGGGGGTTGTTGTTCTGGTCGACGAGGACCGGGCGGGTGCCGGTGGTACAGATGTGTCGCTCGATGATGTTGCCGGGGATGGCTTCTCCGGTGTCTTCGTTGAATCCGGTGCCGGTGAGGTGGCCGTCGGCGTCGCGGGTGTCGAGTTGGTCCTGGGTGATCACGATCCGGACTCCGGGCTGGCGGTTGCCGAATGCTGTGTTCGGGTCGGCTTCGGCACCGGCTTTGAGGGTCGCCATCAGGAGGTCGAACACGAGCTGGTCGTTGCTGCGGGGGTCGTCGATGAGACGCTGCGCGCGTTCGGCGTCGGCGGGGTCGATCATGCGGGGGCCGCCACGGCGGGGTCGCATTCCAGCGCCGACGAGTTGGTCGATGTATGCCGCTGATTCGTCGTCGAACTCGACCCACGCGGTCCTCACGCCGTCGGCGGAGCGGGAGAAGCGCCATTTGCGGTTCTCGAAGTGTTGATCCCAGCGGAGTCGGACGCCAACCGGGTCGATCTGGTCACGGAGGAACCGGGCCCGCCGGCCGAGCTCGTCGGCGTTGGTGCCGACGGCGTCGGTGAGGATCTGTTCCGCCGAGATCCGGAGGTCGTCGGCGCTGACCCGTTCGTTGGGTTCACCCAGGCCTCGCATGATGATCGTGACCGCTTCAGGCTTGAGGATCCGGTCGCGGACCGCACGGGTGAGGGGCTCATGCCACGGCACCTCGGGTGCCGGTCGCGTGGCCGCGGGCCCTGCGTCCACACCATCGCGACCGACGGAACCATCTCGTCCGCCGTCGATGCCGTCACCTGTGCCCGGGCCGCCATCAAGCCCACCGAGGCCATCGAAAAGGCCATCGCCCGAGCCGCCGCTGCCGATCGGATGGGTGGCGGCATCCGCCTCGCCCATCGCTTCACCGAGCTTCACCTGGCGGACCGCTTCAACCCGGGTGGATCCGGTCAGTCGTTGCACCATGTCGACGGCATTGTGATCGCCGTTACGTTTGGCCAACCCGGAGTAACCGAGCTCACGAGCGGAACGCTTCGCGACCACCCCGGCGGTCGCGGCGACCACGGCATCCGCCTCGGACCGCAACCGTGACGCATCACGCAGAAGATCCTGGAGTTCGGCGTCGCTGGCCCGGTCAATGAGGATCGACAATGGTGCGGGTTCATCGCAACCTGACCGGCGGGCAGCGGCGGTCAGGGAATCATCGTTCGATGGCGCCGTACCGGGCAGCGCCGTATTGGGTAGCGCCGTACCGGGCAGCGCAGCACCAGTCAACGCCGAGCGGGGGACACCGGAAGGGCCAGCGTCAGACACCGCACTAACCGACCGAGGCGTGAGAGTGGCCTCAAGCGAAGCGATTCGATCGCACACGTCGAGTGCGACCTGGCGAACCTGCCCCGAGATCTGAACCATGCTCAATTTTACCAAGCGATCCGCCAAATTGGAAGATACGTTCGAAGATATTTCAAATCAAGACCGACAAAAATAGAACAAAAGGCTCCCCGCAGAATCTCACTCCACTGCCCACCCTCCCACCGGCGCGACCATAATGGACCCATGGATCCCCGCACAGTCCCCGCCCTCACGCTCAATGATGGCCGCCGCATCCCCCAGGTGGGCTTCGGGGTGTACAAGGTTCCTCGTGAACGAACAGCGGATGCCGTCGTGACCGCCATTGAAGACGGCTATCGGCACATCGATACCGCCACTCTCTACGCCAACGAAGCCGAGGTGGGGGAGGGCGTTCGCCGCTCGGGAATTGCCCGCGATGAGATCTTCGTCACCACCAAGGTCTGGAACACCGACCAGGGCTTCGACGAAACACTCCGGGCGTTCGACACCAGCATGAGCCTGCTCGGACTGGACGTCCTCGACCTCTACCTCATCCATTGGCCCGCGCCGACCCAGGACCGCTACGTGGACACCTGGCGCGCACTCGAGCGCCTCCAGGCCGACGGCCGGGTTCGGTCCATCGGCGTCAGCAATTTCCACCCGCACCACCTGGAGCGGCTCTTCGCAGAAACGGATGTCGTCCCCGCGGTCAACCAGATCGAGCTGCATCCGTGGCTCCCGCAGCAGGCGACGCGTGAATTCAACGCGGCCCACGGCATCCTCACCGAGGCATGGTCGCCGCTCGCGCGCGGTCGCGTGATCGGGAACCCGACCCTCGACGCCATCGCCGACAAGCACGGCGTCACTGCCGCGCAGGTCGTGCTTCGGTGGCACGTGCAACTCGGAAACGTCGTCATTCCGAAGTCTGTCACTCCCGAGCGGATAGCCGAAAACATCGAGCTGTTCGGCTTCGAACTCGACGGCGAAGACCTCGCGAGCATCGCGACCCTCGAGTCGGGCGAGCGCACCGGTCGCGACCCCGACGACCTGGACTGACGCGCGCGACAACAACCTCAGGCGACCCACCCGCCAACGACGCGTTACCCCAGCTCGGCCCGCACCTGCGGGAGCACCTCGGTCGCGAGCAACTCGATCGAGGCCATCACCAGAGGGTGAGGGAGACCAGACCAGTCCATCTGCAGCGCGTGCCGATCGTGCGCCAGGTGACCGTGAAGCGCAATGATCTTGTCGGCCACCTCGTTCGGACTTCCCGCGAAAATCGCGCCACGGCGCGCCGTCTGGGTGTCGAACCCCAGCCTGCTCGGCGCCGTGAAACCGCGCTCAGCCGCGATCGCCGTCATCGATCTGTGCCAGTACGGGAAGAACGTATCCTTCGCCTCCTGGCTCGACTTCGCCACAAATCCCGGGCCTGAGACGGCGACTTTGAGGTCGGATGCCGCGTGGCCGGCCGCCGCTCCCGCCTCGCGATACAGCCGGGCACGTGGCGCGAACTGCTCGGGTGAACCGCCGATGATGGCGTAGTTGATCGGGAGCCCGAGGTACCCGGCACGCATCGACGACTCGGGGTTTCCACCAGTGGCGATCCAGATGTCGAGCTTGCCCGAATGAGGCCGAGGCAGGATGAGCGCATCGGTGAGTGCTGGCCGGTACTTGCCGTGCCAGGTCACTCGCTCGTGAGCGTTGATCTCGAGAAGGAGCCCGAGCTTCTCCTCGTAGAGTTCGTCGTAGTCGGCAAGGTCGGCACCGAACAACGGAAATGACTCGATGAACGACCCGCGACCGGCCGCGATCTCCACCCGGCCTCCCGTGAGGAGATCGATCGTCGAGTACTGCTGGAACACCCGAACCGGGTCTTCCGTGGAGAGTACGGTCACGGCGCTCGAGAGCCTGATGTTCTTCGTCACGGATGCCGCCGCCGCGAGCACCGTCGCCGGCGATGTGATCGAGTATTCCGGGCGGTGATGCTCGCCGATTCCGAACCAGTCGAGGCCGAGCTCATCGGCCAGTCTGATGCGGTCGATCGTGTTCCTGAGCTGTTGTTCGGCGGACTCCAGCTGCCCGGATTCGGGGTTCAGCGGAATGTCCCCGAAGGTATAGACGCCCAGCTCCATGCTCACGATCCTTCTGCCTGCGACGCAACCGCGTGCGAGGCAACCGCCGCAAGCACGAGCACGACCACGGGCGTCGGCTCAGCCACGATCACTTCCAGCACCTCACTTTCCCTTGGCGGCAGGGCGGCCAGCAGCGGGTTGCCCGGTACGAGAACCGGCGGGATTCCCCGCGGCCACGCGTCCAGCGGCGGTACGCCCGGCCGAAGGGCGCCGGATGTAACCGCCCTTCTCGAGCCCTGCCTCGATCTCGAACCGGTTCTTGAGTGGATCCCGCCCGGCGAAGAAATACAGGATCGGGAAGACCATCCCGTATCGCTGCCACTGCTCCTTGTGCACCGCCTCGTGCTCGAGCACATCGGCCGACACGTTTCGGTCGGTGAGGTAACACCCGCCGACACACGAGCCGCCTCGGCCAAAGGTCCATTTCGGCATCCCGGTGAAGACGAAGAGCCCATTGCGGCGCGTGATCTTTCCCGTCGACCAAATCGAGCCCCAGACGAAGCCGACGGTGGTCGCGTACAGATAACCGGCGCGGCTGAACAGCGAATTCGAACCCACGCCCGTCACTCTCCGGCCCGGTAGGTCTCGAGCAGCCGAAGCCAGATCTCACTCATCGTCGGGAACGCGGGCACCGCGTGCCACAACCGGGTGAGCGGCACCTCGCCGACCACAGCGATGGTGGCTGCGTGCAGCAGCTCCGCGACATCCTGCCCCACAAAGGTCACCCCGAGCGCAACGCCTCGGTTCTCGTCCACGACCATCCGCGCGTGGCCCTCGTACCCGTCCGCGTGGAGACCCGAGCCTGACACAGCACCGAGGTCGTAGTCGACGACGCGCGTGCGGTAGCCGGCCTTCTCCGCCGCGGCAGCGGTGAGTCCAACGGTCGCCACCTGCGGCTCGCTGAAGATCACCGACGGCACACGTTCGTGATCAGCGGATGCCGCCAGGTCGCCCCACGGTTCGGCCTGCGTTTCCGGCGCGCGAACGCGGGCGGCGATCGCCTTCCCGGCAGCCCGGCCCTGGTACTTGCCCTGGTGGGTGAGGAGCACGCGGTGGTTGACGTCACCCGCCGCGTACAGCCAGCCGCCATCCACACCGTCGACACGGAGCGAATCGTCGACGCCGATCCAATCACCCGGGGTGAGCCCGACGGTCTCGAGCCCGATTTCTGTCGTTCGTGGCGTGCGGCCCGTCGCGACGAGAACCTCGGCGGCCGTCACGGTTTCGCCGGAGTCCAACTCGATGACCGCCCGGCCGTCGTCGTCGCGGCTGACCCCGACGGGTGCACCGTGGAGCACGGTGGCGCCGTCGGCGCGAAGCCGCATCGTCACCGCTTCGCCCGCGAACGGTTCGAGTCCGGACAACAAGCCGCTTCTGGCGATAACGGTCACCGTCGACCCGAGCGCGATGAACGCGGTAGCCATCTCTGCGGCAACCACTCCGCCGCCGATGATGGCGAGCGACTCCGGCACGTCCTTCACGCTTGTCGCGTTGCGGCTCGTCCACGGTTTCGCCTCGGCAAGGCCGGGAATGTGGGGGATCAGCGCGTCGGACCCGGTGCACACAGCGACGGCTTGCCTGGCCTCGAGAACGACGGTCTCGCCGGCATCCGTCGTCACTTCGACGGTGCGCACTCCCGTGAGCCGGCCGTGCCCACGAACGAGGTCGATCCCCGCACTCTCGAGCCAGGGCAGTGAGCCGGTGTCGTCCCAGTCGCTCACGAACGAGTCGCGGCGTGCGAGCACCGCAGCGACATCGAGTGGTCCGGTGACGGACTGCTTCGACCCGGCCACCCGCAGTGCAGCGTCACGGGCCGACGGCGGCCGCAGCAGCGCCTTCGAGGGGATACACGCCCAGAATGAGCAATCCCCGCCGACAAGTTCGCGCTCGACGATCACGCACGTGAGGCCAGCTTTCGTCGCGTAGTCAGCGACATTCTCACCCACCGGTCCTGCCCCGAGGACGATGAGGTCGTACTGCTTCTCAGTCATGACCCGAGGCTACCGGTCACCACCCGCGCTGCGGAATGTCAGCGCGCGAGTGCTCCAATGATTCGCAGGATTGTGGGCAGGTCGTCGACCGCTCGTTCCGGGCTTGACGGCGCGAAGCCGCAGATCGTGGCACCCGCGAGCTCGAACGAACCGCGGACGGCGCCGATGAGGTCAACGAGGTGTGCCGCAGGGAGGCCGAACGGCTCAGCCCACGATGTGCCCGCGATGTCAGCGGGGTCGAGCACGTCGAGGTCGATGTGAATGAAGACCTTCGATGCTCCGGATGCCGAAACCGCCTCGATCACGGATTCCGGCGTCCAGTCGTCGACAGACAGCATCCGGATCGCGCGTTCGTCGATCACGACCTGCTCGGCATCGTCCATTGAGCGTGCGCCGAGAATGACGACCTGTGAGGGGTCCAGCGGAGCGGTTGATGCCAGCTCGGGAATACCTTCGCCGAGCAGCGAGCGCAGCACCATGCCGTCAAACGAACCGGATGGTGACGACACGGCGTCATTGAGGTCGGAATGGGCGTCGATCCACAGGACGCAGACATCGCCGTCCGCTGCCGCGTATTCGATCGAGGCGAGGGCAACAGCGCACCCTCCGCCGATCGTGATCACGGGGCCCGTCGCCTCGCGGAGGGCGGCAAGCTGGTGTTCACGGATGACGAGGAGCGATGAGAGCCGGTGTACTCCGGTGTCGAGCGATTCGCCGGCTTCGACGGGAACCTCGACTCGAACCGTCGCCGTGGATGGCAGGTCGCCGCCGATTGCGTCAGCACCATCGATGAGTCGCATCGCTCGGGAAGAACCGGAACCCTGCCACGCGGGCACCACCATGAAAGTCGCCATTTTCTTAGTATCCGGCAGCGGATCGGGTTTTGCCGAGACCCCTGCGCTTACCGGTGTGTTGCGCGGTGTTGCACCGGCATACGGTATTTCTCTCGGGGAGAGGGCAGAATGGAACCACAACCCGAAGGAGGCCGCCGTGTCTGACGCCGCTGCGCGCCTCGTTGTCGTCGAGGTCACCACTCGCCGCGAGAACGCTCCCGAGTACGACGCCTACGTGCGGACCATGATCGACCGGGCGGCCCACGAGGCACGCGAGACCGGTTGGGATGTCACGCAGCTGTCCGCCGCCGACCTCGGAGTCACCGGGCTGCTCGATGCGGCCGACTCCGCGGACGCCATCATCGTCATGGGCGGCGAAGACATCGATCCCCAGTTCTACGACGGCGAACGCGGTTACGAGGGCGAAAGCCATCACTTCGAAATTGCGGATGCCGCACAGATCGAACTTGTTCGTCGCGCCGCCGCAACGCGGACGCCGGTGCTTGGCATCTGCCGCGGGCACCAGGTCATCAACGTCGCGCTCGGCGGCACTCTGTTGCAGCACGTTGAAGCGCCGGGACACCGCGTCACCGATCTTCCGGTGGAGTACGCCCTGGTCGAGCACCCGGTCCGCCTTGAGCGCGGGTCCAGGATCGCCGAGCGCTTCGGTCGCGAGCACATCCTCGTGCAGAGCGCGCACCACCAGGTCGCCGACCGGCTCGGCGATGGCCTGACCGCTGTGGGCTGGGCGCACGACGGCCACATCGAGGCCATCGAACACGAGTCGCTGCCCATCACCGGTGTGCAGTGGCATCCAGAGGGCCTCCTCGCGCCCACCGGGCAGCTCCGCGTCCTGCTCGACGGCCTCGCGGCCGAGACCCGCGTTCAACTGCAGCGTTCCTGACCTCGCGCGTCCCGGTATCCGCTCACCGGGTTCTTCTGCAAGCGGTGGCTGGCGACGACGGATGCCGCAGCGCACGGTTAACAGGAAATCGCACGATTATCAGGACCAGTCGTTGAGAACCGGCCTGATAACCGTGCGATTACCTGTCAATCCCGCGAGCTACGCGGCGGGTGACGTGCTACTCACCCGGGGTGTACGGCGCGCCCTGTGTGACGGCGGGTGTGCTTGAGTTGCCCGAGACGGCGCGCGAGCCGCCGGACTTCAGTTCGGCGAGCCGCGCCTCGACCTCGGTCATTTCGCCGATGTCCTCGAGCGACTCGAACTGGGCGTCGAGGCTGGAGGCCGCGAGTTCCTGCTGGCCACGGACCTTGGCTTCCTCGCGACGGATCTTGTCTTCGAACCGGCTGACCTCGCTGGTCGGGTCCATGATGTCGATGCTCTTGACGGCATCCGCGACCTTCTTCTGGGCCTCGGCGGTCTTCGAGCGGGCGATGAGCTCGCTGCGCTTCGACTTGAGCTGCTCGAGCTTGCCCTTCATGCCATTGAGGCCGTTCTTGAGCTGGTCGACGACCTGGGTCTGCGACGCGATCTGCGGCTCGGCCATCCTCGCCTCGTTCTCAGAGGTGATCTGGCGCTGCAGGGCCACCTTCGCGAGGTTGTCGAACTTGTCGGCGTCTGCGCTGTTGCCCGCCGCACGGTACTCGTCTGCCTTGCGGCTCGCGGCGAGTGCCTTGTTGCCCCAGTCGCCTGCCGCACGCACGTCTTCGGCGTGGTCCTCCTCGAGGAGGCGCAGGTTTCCGATCGTCTCGGCGATGGCGCTCTCGGCCTCAGCGATGCTGTTGGTGTAGTCGCGCACCATCTGGTCGAGCATGAGCTGCGGGTCTTCTGCCTGGTCGATGAGAGCGTTGATGTTCGCTTTCGCCAGCTGGGCGATGCGCCCGAAGATTGACTGCTTGGTCATAGTTCTTCCTTCCGATCGATTGATGTCATGAAGCGAGCCGTTAGAACCGGCCGCCTCCTCGTCGGGAGCGTGAACCGCTCCCGCCGAAACTTCCCGCGCTGCGACCGCTCGAGCGTCCGCCGCCAAAGCCGCCGCCACCGAACCCGCCACCACCGGAACGGCCGCGCGAGCTTCCGCCGCCCCCGCCGAACATGCCGCCGCCGCCGCCGCCGAACATTCCGCCGCCGCCACCGCCGAGCACCTGACCGATGAGGATGCCGCCGAGAATCGCACCCATCGAGCCGTCGCTCGAGCCTCTGCCGCCACCACCCATCACGTCACCGAAACCTGTGCCGTAGCCACTGACGTCGTTCTGGGCGTACTGCATCGACTGCCGGGCGAGTTCGTTGGCTCGTTGCGCGTAGATGAGGGCAGATTCGCTGTCGGATTCCCGTGACTGCATGGCGAGGCCGAGGTTGCGTTCCGCCTCCGCGAGGCGCGTGCGGGCCTCGGCACCGACCGCGCCACGCCGGGTCGTGATGTACTCCTGCGCTGCCGCGACCTGATCCTGTGCACTCGTCAGGGAGTGCAGGAGCATCGACTGCGTGCGCCGGCGCTGGCCTTCCGCGTCACGGACCTGGGTGAGCACGCTGTCTATGGTCGAATCCGCTGCTTCGAGTCGCTGGACGAGCTCGTGAGGCGAGTATGGGCCCGCCGAACGATCGGCACCGAGCTCGGCGAGGATTCCCTCTGTTGCCCCGATGACGTTCGCGAGAGAACCCTCCGGGTCGGGCTGCGAGCGGGCAAGCTGCAGGTCGTTCTCGAGCTCGGTGACCAGGGCGCGGATCGATTCCTCCGCCTTAGCCAGGTCAGCCGCAGCGTGGTCGATGGCGTCGAGGAGGATTCCCGCCTGCTCGATCGATTCTTCGGCAGCACGGATGCCGACGGCTGCGGTTGAGAGGTCGCCTTCCGTCAGGTCCTGATCCGCGGCATCGAGTCCTGTCGCTGCGAACCGCAGCCGCTCGTCGGCCTCTTCCACGTTGTCGGCGACAGCCGAGAGAGCGGCGGGACTATAGCGGCCCGAGAGCGTGGAAAGCGTTGCCTCTGCAGCGGGCCTGCGCTGAGAGACACGCTCGAGTTCGGAGCGAAGCCGCTTGACGGCATCCGGTGCAGTCTTTTCGATCTGCCTCAGTTCGTCGAATGCGGCAGCCTCGCGATCGAGGGCGTCGTTGGCGCTCGCGCAGAGGCGGATGATCTCGGCGTTCCAGGCGCGAACCTGTTGCTCCGTGTCGGGCTCGGCGTCGTCGAGACGCTGCTTGATCGTGAAGGCCTGCGAGAGGGTGGTCTTTGCCGTCGCGATGGCCTCACGGAACTTAGCCGCCGACTCTTCGCCGTACTGGGCGATGGCGAAGCCGAGTTCCTGTTCGCTTGTACGCACGGCGTCGTCGGTTTCGATCAGGGCGCTGCCGGCCTGGCGATCGAGGTCCTCGGTGGAGATCGCCGCGAGTTCGGCTGGCTCACCAGCGCGCGGATCGACGGCCGGGGTCTTCTTACGGCGCCGCATCAGGACTATGACCAGGACCACAGCGATCGCTGCAATGACGAGAAGGATGATCCAGACGGTGCCGCCGGACAGGCCGCCGCCACCACCGGTGCCAACGGCATCCGTCACGGCATCTCCGTTGATCGCGTTGGTGAGCCCCTGGGCGGCGGCAACGCCCGCGCCTGCCCAGTTGCCGTCGGAGAGCTCGGGGAGGACGAGGCGCTGTTCGATCTCACCCAGCTGTTCGTCGGTGACCGGTCCACCGGAGTCACCGGAGAGGTAGTACACACGGGCCTCTGTGGCGACCGCGAGGATGTACTGGTTCGGACCGAGCCCGTTGTTTTCCGCCGTGGTGTTGGCCCACTCGGCGGCGTCGCTCGGGTCTTCGAAGGTGTCGACGTAGACGACCCAGAGGTCGGCGCCCGTTTCGGAGCGCAGTGTGTCGATTGCAGTCTCGATCGACTGGGTTCCGCTCGAATCGAGAACGCCCGAGTCATCGACGACCCGCGAATCACCGAGGATGACGGGCTCAGCTGCAGACGCAAGAGCTGGGGTTCCAAGGACGACGGCGACCGCGAGTGTCACAGCGCCCCAGATCGAGCGTGCCCGCATCGGCTCACCTTCGGTTGGGGTTGGAGGTACGGTGCGAGTCTATTGTTCGGTCACTGAGGGAGTCCAGAGAACGAGGCCCCCTGGGTAACCCGCGCGAGGTTGTGGTAGGCGGGTGCTCGTTCATTCCACGGATGCCTCAGGCGTCGCGACGTGAGACGCGGTCCAGCCAGTCTTCGATGAGTACTCCGAGGAGTTGCGGGCGCTCGTGCATCAGGGCGTGGCCTGCGCCGTCGATGACCGCCAGAGTGGCCCGCGGGTACCTCTCCATCAGGGCTGTCGCGTGCGCGTAGCCCGCTGTCGCGTCCTGTCGACCCGCGACGATCAGGGTTGGAACGTGGAAGGGTTCCGTTCTGACGTCGACGCTCCATCGACCAAAGATGCGCTCGAGAGCCGTCTGGTCGACGAGCGCGGCGCCGGGTGCCACGTGGTCTCGATACCGGCGGGCCATGGCGCGCGTCCTGACGACGAAGTAGCCGTCGAATCCGTCTCGATGCTCGGGTTCGAGGTCTTCATATGCGTCGGCGTCCTGCTGCACCGCTCGATGCTCGGGCAGGTTCAGCGATCCGTCACCAAATGGGCACAGCAGCGCCAGGCCGCGCACGCGCGCTGGAAGTGCCGCCGCGACTCCGCGTGCCAGGTACGCGCCGTAGGAGTGTCCTGCGAGCAGAACAGGTCCGTCAGAGATCTGGTCGATGAAGTCGACGAGCAAGGCAACCACGTCACTATTGCTCGTGAGGCCCTCGGCCGTCGAGCGACCCATTCCCGGCAGATCGGGATAAATCCGGCGGTAACCAGCCGCAGGGACGACGGCTTCAACTGCCGCTTCGATGTCACGGTGGTCAACGCCGGCACCGTGAAGGGCGACCAGGGGGATGCCGTCTCCGTGCTCGGCGTATGAGATGAGGACTCCGCGTATTCGGGTTTCCATACTCCGAGATCGTAGTGACGCGTCTCGGTGAGGGGAACGGGGGTCCGGATGCCAGCGGTGCCAGCATTGCGAAAGCGATCAGCGCGTGGGACGGCCGCTCATCTGGACACGGCCGAAAACGTCAGGGTTCGCCGGTGCCAGCTCCGGGAACTGCTTCGCATAAAGGTCGGCGACCCGCGAATTCTGCGCTCTCACATCAATGTGATGAGGAAGAGTGCCAGCCCAGTTCGCAACCTGCGCTCGCAACGCGGTCGCTGATGAGTCACCTGGAAGTCGCCCGTGATTGTCGAAGGACATCACGCTCCGTTTGAATCGCACATCCAGAGACGCGCCTCGGGTGGAGGACAGAAACACTAAACGTTTGGGGTCCAGCAGCCGCCACGCCGCGTGCAGGAGAACGGCACCGACGATAGAGATGGTGAGGACTGCGATGTATACCGCCCCGATCACCAGGGCCCAGGTCGCGTCGAGTAAAAGCGCGAGAGAGGCCAAAGACACGGCGAGGGCGACCGCCCCGATCACCACGGCAACGAAAAGTGCGCGTTGTTTCCGGGTAGCCAGGAGCTGGGCAGACATGGTAATTGCCGCCAACCGCCAGAAATCGGCCATCGTCGCAGCGGACGGTCTAATGGGCCGGGTCGATGGAAGAGTCACCCCAGCAGACTATCGCCGCCCGCTTTTTCACCCGCCCGGTCGTGGCAGCAGATCCTGCGGGTTGCCTCTGCATACAGGAGGCGGCATATCGGGTGCGGGCCCTAGGCTAACGAGCGACGGCGGACGGGGGAGGGCGGCTTGGCTGATGGCTCGGTGCGCGTTGCCGATGCGGCGCGCGACGATATCGCCGCGGCACACCTCTCGGAAGCCGGAGTCCTGGCCTGGTTCCAATCTGAGTGGATGGCTGACCAGCATCCGCTGGCCGCCGATGTCTGGGTCTTCTCGCCGGACTCTGACCGCGTGCTCGTTGTCGAGCATCGATGGCGTGGGCTGGTGCCGCCCGGCGGTCGGGTCGAGGACGGTGAGACTCCTCGAGAAGCGGCGAGCAGGGAACTCAGGGAAGAGACGGGACTCGACCTGGACCTCGGGGAGCGACCGGCCTTCGCCGCGGTTCGCTCGTACAGGTCGGATTGGCCTGTAACGCTGAGTCTTTCGTACTGGGCGATCGCCGACACCCAAGCTGCCCTCCGCCCCGAACCCGGGCAACCTGCACGGTGGGTCTCCATCGATGACGACTGGCGCACATTCCACCCCGACGACGCGCGAGTGATGAGACGTTTCGTTGCGGAGTTGCGTGAGCGTGAAGGAGTCGCCCGTTGACCGATCCTGGTCTTCGCAGCTGGCCGCCGAGCGACGGCCGCTTCCGTCACTCTGATGTGTCAGCGCCCATAGGGCGCGGTGACGCAGGTGGGGCGGATGCCAGCTGCGTCGTTTCGGGCGGTAAATCCGGGGGTCGGGGCACAATAGGTGTGTGGACTCTGCGATTCTCCGCCCGAAACGCTGAGAGGGCGGCACGGCAGGACGACGCTTCCAGGGAGGTCGCATGACTGATCGACAGTCCGACGGAAGCGCCGGCGACGCGAACTACGGCGCGATCGGTGAGGGCTATACGGCATACCGCCAGCCGGACCCCCGAATTGTGGCGGCAATTAACGCAGCGTTCGGTGGAGCACACACGATCATCAACGTTGGCGCGGGTGCCGGGTCGTATGAACCGATCGACCGTGACGTGACGCCGGTCGAGCCGAGCGCGACAATGCGCGCACAGCGACCACGCACGCTCGCCCCCGCGATCGACGCGACGGCCGAGGCGCTGCCGTTCGAGGACGCTGTTTTCGACGCGGCGTTGGCGTCGTTCACGGTCCATCAGTGGGCGGACCTTCGCGCCGGGCTGAGCGAGCTGCGCCGTGTCACCGCGGGCCCCGTCGTCGTTCTCACGTGCGATCCGACCGCCCTCGATCGTTTCTGGCTGTCTGAATACGCACCGGAGGTCATCGCGACCGAGGCCAGCAGATATCCGAGCATTGCCGACATTGCCGACGCGCTCGGCGGAACCGTTGAGGTATCCGCGATTCCGATTCCTCTGGATTGCACCGACGGGTTCGGTGAGGCTTACTACGGTCGGCCCGAGGCGCTGCTGGACTCCGGTGCGCGACTGGCGAACTCTGCGTGGAGTTTCGTCGAGCCATCAGTGGGGAAGCGCTTTGAGGCGTCGCTGCGGGCTGATCTCGACTCCGGCGCTTGGGACGCCCGCCACGGTGCACTCCGCAGCGCGCCGACCTTTGACGGCTCGCTTCGGCTGATCGTGTCGCGCCCGGCGCAGTAATCGAGGGATCACGACGCGGTCATCGATCGGTTAAATCGACATCGCAAGGGCTGATGCAAACAAATACAGGAGGCCCGTCATCAGGCCAATGAGTTCGCGGGGAGAACAAGCCAGCTGTCCGTGAGCGAATCCGCTCACGGACAGGTCGCCGTGCGTTCGCTGATCGACGCTGCGGGTGGCATCCACTTGCCGTCACCGGCCAGCGGATGCCAGTGGTGTCGTTTCGGGAGGTAGATCCGGGGGTCGGAGCGTCAGAGGTGCGTGGACTCTGCGATTCTCCTCCCGAAACACCACGGCGCGGCAGGTGAGTGGCGACTGCTACCCAGCGCTACGGGCGTGTCGCGCCCGTAACCAGCCCCGCTGTAGCTCCGTGAAGAGTCGAACCGCAGCGTGGCATCCGCTCGCCGTCGGCGGCCGCGACTACCGTTGACGACGTGAGTTATGACCCGTACGGAAGCGATGTCCTCGCCACCGATTGGCGAAAGAGCAAGACCCCGCCACCCGAAGAGCACGAAGCGGTACCCGACCTCGTCGTCGAAGAAATGATGACCGGCTGGTGCGGTGCCGTCACCGGTATCGAGGGCAAGACCGTGCAGCTCGAAGACCGCCACGGCAAGCGCCGCGTCTTCCCGCTCGGCCCCGGCTTCCTGCTCGAGGGCAAGCCGGTCATCCTGACGGTGCCAAAGAAGAAGGCCGCTGGCCCGACCCGCACGGCCTCGGGTTCGTTCGCCGTCGAGGATTCACGGGCCCGCGTCGCACTTCCGTCCCGCATCTACGTGGAGGGCAGGCATGACGCCGAACTCGTCGAAAAGGTCTGGGGCGACGACCTGCGCGTTGAGGGCGTCGTCGTCGAGTACCTCGGCGGCATCGATGACCTCGCCGCCATCATCACCGACTTCGCGCCAACCCCGACTCGCAAGGTCGGCGTGCTCGTCGACCACCTCGTCCCCGGTTCCAAGGAGACCCGAATCGCGGATGCCGTGATTCGCGGAAAACACGGGGGCAACGTTCTTATCGTCGGTCACCCCTACATCGATGTCTGGCAGGCCGTAAAGCCGGCGCGCGTCGGACTCAAGGAATGGCCGAACATTCCGCGGTCGATCGAGTGGAAAAAGGGCATCTGTGCCGCCCTTGGCCTGCCGAACGAGAGCCAGGCTGACATCGCCCGGGCGTGGCAGGCGATCCTCGGCCGGGTGCGCAACTACTCAGACCTCGAGCCGGCGTTCCTCGGCCGGGTGGAGGAACTCATCGACTTCGTGACGGCGCCGACCCCGTAACCCGGTCACCAGCGGTTGCGGACGTCTTCTGCCCAGCCCGTGATGCCCGAGAACGAGACGCGGTTGCCGGTGTCATCGAGCAGCCAGCCGTTGAACGTCCCGAAACACTGGTGCCCGAACGACGAGAAGACCTTGAGGTCGGTTGCCGACACTTTGTCGTAGAACGGCGTGAACGTGATGTCGCCAGAGTCGCCGAAGATATGCCACGGCGCCAGCCAGTTCTCGCTGTCGTAGTCCCAGGTCAGCTCCTCGCTGATCTTGCTCATTCGCCCGTCAACGAACAGGGCGTTCTCGGTCGACCCGGTACCGTCGGTCCACTTGGAGCCGAGCTGCACCCCGATCACCCGTCCGTCCCAGACCCCGGATCCCGCAGCCCAGTTCCAGTGCATCGAGTACGGCCAACGGCCCCGTCCGTGGTCGAGGGTCGCCCAGGACGCCCCGCGGGGGATGTCGATCGCGGCGCCGTCGATCCGGATGGTGCCGGATGCTGGCCGCGCGACGTCTTTCACGGTGTACTGAAACCGTGTTTTCGACCACGGCACCACAACGCCGAGCGCTTCGTGGCCCTCGGGCCTCGCGGCCAGAACATCGAGGTGCACGAGCGAGGTGTCCGCTCGCAGCCGGGTACCGCCCTCTTCCTCGGTGATCTCGACCTGCAGCGGACGCGTCCGCACCCGCGCCGGTCCGCCGCCGAGGGTGCCGGGCAGGGTGACACTCCCGCTGAGCGGTCGGATCACGCCGGTGTGGATAACCTCCTGCGACTCACGGTCAAAAAGCCACAGGTCGTGCACCGAGGCATAGTCGAGGCTCGAGACGGTGACCGAGGCAATGTGCGTCGGCGTCGTGACCGCCCAGTACTCCCAGCGCTTGTTCCTTCCCCAGCCGCGGCCGAACTTACCGATGCCGTCCGTGGTGTGGAGTGGCGTCCGTGTGAAGCCGACAGCGGCGGGGTTCAGCCGCCCGTCCGGACCGGTAAACGCGACGGGCCTGGTGATTTCACTCTCGCGCATGGGCGGGTGGGTCCTCTCGGGGTGTTTGGGTGTTGCCCGCCGTAAGCCGCGCGTTGACGCGCCGGACAACATCCGGGGTCAGCTTCACGATCCGGCGGTCGTAGGTCAGGATGCCGTTGAGCTCGTCTTCGACGTCGGAGAGCTGTGTGTAGACGGTCGCTGCGAGTCCCTGTGGGACGGCCGGGATCACCTCAGCGTCGTGCAGCCGCTCGAATGCGGCGTCGAGCTCGGCGTGCGACCGATAGCGCCGGTAGCCGAACTCCTTGTCGCTGAACGCGTGCCCCGGCTCGCGGTAGCTGTACCCGCCGTACTCCGAGAGCACGACGACGCGGCCGTCCTCTCGCCACGAGCGTCGCATCCGGAACGGCCGGATGTACACGTGCAGGCTCTTCACATCGCCAGCGCCCTGGTCGTGCCAGCCGCTCGCGTGGTCGATGGTGCGCGTCGGGTCGAGTGCCCGGACCTCGTCGGCAATCTCTCTCGCGTCGAACTGGCCCCAGCCCTCATTGAACGGCACCCACATGGCGATGCTCACGACGTTCGAGAGCAGCTCGATGGTCTCGTGAAGTTCGCGGCGGAACTCTGCGCGCCCGCCGGCATCCGCTCGCCCGAACAGGTCGTAACGGTCGTCTCTGAACCGAACGGGAGTTGCGGCGGGCAGTGTGATCACCGCGGGACGATAGGGCGCGCCGCCGTTGACCATGTCCTGCCAGACCAGGATGCCGATCCGGTCGCAGTGCGCGTACCAGCGGAGCGGTTCGATCTTGATGTGCTTGCGCAACATGGTGAAGCCGAGATCCTTCATGGTGCGGATGTCGGCGATCAGTGCGTCGTCGGATGGCGCGGTGTAGAGACCGTCGGGCCAGTAGCCCTGGTCGAGTACTCCGGCGTGGAAGTAGGGCTTCCCGTTGAGCAGCAGTCGCGGCACGCCGCCCGCGTCCGTGCCGGTGCCGAACGAGCGGATGCCCACATAACTCGTGACCTCGTCGGTGCCGAGAGTGACGCGGACGTCGTAGAGGAACGGGTCCTCGGGGCTCCACGGGCGCACGTTTGCACCGAGGGGAATCCGGGTGGGGGAGTTGGCCTGCACCGTCGCCTCGGCCACCGTCTGTCCCTCGGCGGTGACGACGACTGTTGCGGGCGAATCCGAATCGGAGATCACGGTGACCTCGACGGCGCCAGCCTCGAGCTGCGGCGTGAGCTGGAGGCGCTCGATGTGAGCCTCCGGCACGGACTCGAGCCACACTGTCTGCCAGATCCCGGACTGGGCGGTGTACCAGATGCCGCCGCGGTCGAGCTTCTGTTTGCCGTGCGACGCCGGCACGGTGTCCGACGCATCGTGAACGGCAACGGTGAGCGTCGCGCTGCCGCTGCCGACGGCATCCGTCACATCGATCGAGAACGGGAGGTACCCGCCGACGTGCGAACCGACGGATTCACCGTTGAGAAACACCTCGCACTCCGAGTCGACGGCGCCGAAGTGCAGGAGAAGACGGCCGACATTGAAATCGGAGGGCAGGTCGAGCTCGCGCCGGTACCAGAGCGTCTGGTCCGGGGCGAGCTGGCGGTTGACGCCCGAGAGCGCCGATTCGGGGGAGAAGGGCACGAGGATCGGCCCGTCCCACTCGGTCGGTTCGGCCTCGTCGTCGGTCCTCGCGCGGATCGCGTATTGCCACCGGCCGTTGAGGTTGACGTAGCTGTCACGCACCAGCTGCGGCCGCGGGTACTCGGGGAGGATCGCGTTCTCGTCGAGCGCATCGCCCTCGATCGTGGTCAGGTTCATGCTGCTGTTCTCCTTTTCAAGGCTCGGAGAGGGAGGATGGCGACCAGGAGCACCGCCGCTGCGGCGAGGAAGATCCACGCCGTCGGGACCTGCTTCTCGACGCCGAGGTCGACGTACGTTTCGGCGGCGCCGACGATTACTGCTGCGCCGAGAAAGGGACCGGCGACCATCGGAATGAGCACGGCCGCGATCATCCGGAGTCCCTGCACGCTCCCGACCCGATCGGTCGGAGTGTGGTCCCGCACCGTCGCGGTAAGTGCCGCGATCGAGAGCATGAACCCGGTCATCATCACGATCCCTGCGAGGATCACCGGCACCATGTCCCGCACGAAGAACATGAGGATCAGGCCGGTTGCGAGCAGGGCGACGGCAGGGGGGATCGATCGGACCTTGCCGAATCGGTCGATGAGTCGTCCGCCAAGAACGCTGAGAACGGATGCCGTCACCAGCACGGTTCCGAGAACAATGGCGTAGCCGTCGATCCGCAGGGTGCGCTGGATGTAGATGATGAGGTAAGGGAGGAAGACCTGCGTGCTCGTGCCGACGATGGCGAGGCACACGAGCGTCACGTAGAGCGTCGGGTTCTGCCGAACGGCACTCGGTCGGAGGCCAGCGACCACGGCGGAGAAGTAGCCGCCGGGTTGGGGCGAGACGGTCACCGGGTCGCGGACGAGAAACCACGCGACGACGCCGACGAGGCTGGTCGCGCCACCGATGAGCAGGAAGAACTCGCGCCAGGCGCCGGCCTGGGTCAGCCCGTCGAGCGCACCGAACACGATGAGCATTGCCAGGAGCGGGAGGATCGCAAGCACCGAATCCACCCGACCCCGGTTGGCGGGCACTGTCGACTCGGTCACCCAGGCGTTGAACGCCGCATCGTTGGCACCCGCCCCGATCACACTCATGAGGCAGTCGAGGAGAATGACCGCGAGAACGGTGAGAACGACGGCATCACCGACAGCGGCGAGCTCCCGGATGCCGTCAACGCTGAGAAAACCGAAGGCCGCTGTGGCGAGCCCCCACAGCACGTACCCGATCGCGATGAACTCGCGGCGCCGGCGGACCCGGTCGCTCGCCGCGCCGAGGAGCATGGTGGCGATCGTCGCGCTGGCGGCGCTCGCCGCAACCATGAGCGCGAGGACTGTCGGGTTGTCGGTGATCGTGTCGTAGACGAACACGTTGAGGTACATGTTCTCGATGGTCCACGCGAGCTGCCCGACGAGGCCGACGAGCACGATCGAGGTCCAGACCCGACCGCTGAGCGCTGGCGCAGTGCGCTGGGCAGACCCGGGTGTGCCGGTGACGGGCGTCGTAGTCATCGTGGTCCTCATCATCGGGGAATCCGGCCTGAGACGGCCTCCGCTGATCATATCGGCGGGCGGCGGTAACCGCGCGGGCGGCCGCTAAACAGGAGGTCGCACGATTATCAGGATGCTCGTGGCGAGATCGCCCTGATGACCGTGCGATCTCCTGCAATCCCGGCGGCGGCGGGAGCCGTTGAGTAAAACTTCTTGCACTAGCTTGCCATGCAAGCTAGCTTGTGAACATGACAGCGGACGTTGGTGCACAACTGCGCAAGGGCGTGGTCGAGTACTGCGTGCTCGGACTGCTGTCGCGTGAACCAATGTACGGCTGGCAGCTCTCCGAGACGCTGACGGCGGCGGGCATGATCGCGAGCATCGGCACCCTCTATCCCGTTCTCGGTCGCTTGCGCGAGAAGGGCTTCGTGATCTCGTTCGATGAGGCCTCCGACGCCGGCCCTGTGCGTAAGTACTACCGGCTGACCGCAGCGGGAGAAGAGCGCCTCGACGCGTTCCGGCAGCAGTGGGCACCGTTCCACGACACGGTGCAACATCTCATCGAAGGGAACCCCGTCCATGACTGAACAGACCCCGCAGGTCGTTCGCAGTTACCTCGCCCAGCTGGATTCGGCACTCGAGGGCATGCCCGCCGAGCTCGCCCGCGACATCCGTTCCGGCGTGGAAGAGGAACTGGCCGGGCTCGATGCCGGAACGGCATCCGCGCGCATCGAGGAACTCGGGGATCCCGTCTTCATCGCCGCCGAGGCGCGGGATGCCATGGGCACGGTTCCGGCGCAACCAGTCGTTCTCGAGGCCCCGGCGAGCACGCTGAGCGCGTCACGTGGCTTCGCCATCACCGCTGCGTTGCTCGTCGGGATCGGCGGATTTATCGTGCCGATCGCCGGCTGGATCGTTGGCATGGTGATGATGTGGATGTCGTCGGCATGGCGTCGGTGGGAAAAGTGGGTGGCCACGCTGGCCATACCTGGCGCGGCGATTCTCGCGATGATCGTTGCCGCGATCGGCTCGGCACTCGGGCAGCCCAACGGCCAGATGGTGTTCGGGATGCTGTCCGGCTGGCACGTTTTCCTGATTGGCGTGCCGTCGACGATCGTCGTCGGCATCTGGCTGCTCTGGCGCGCCAGGGGGCGCGTTTTCGCCTGACAGCGATCACACACCGCCACCGTTGTTTTGAGTAAGTCAAAACAACCGTGTACTCTGGAAAATACGGAACGACCGCTCAATGCTGCGCCGGGTGCGCGGATTGAGAGATTTCCACCCGGGTGCAGCGAGTTGATCCGCCGCCCGAATCGGTGGGATCAGCGGCATCAGACGCCGAGCAACGTCGGACCGGAGACGGCCGCACGCGCCCGAATGCGCTGCGGCGCCGTGCCTGGCAACACAGCCAGATGTTCAAAGCCTGAAGGCAGAGGCCAGGCGCCCGTCGGTCGTGTCGCGGAAGCGGCACACGGAAGCTCACACCCGAATAACAGGAGAACCCTTGTCACGCTCTTACCCCCAGATGACCGAAGCGACGCTACTCCTGGGAAACATCTCAGCAGAACACGTCTCGCAGCAGCACGTTACGCCCCCGGCGCTGAACGATGACGAGTACATCGCAACGCTGTCCACCAGTAGCCCGGGAGCGCCAGGCTACGTCGTCGGACGACGCGTTCAGGGCAAGGCTTACGACCGAATCGTGATGAACTACGGGCCCGCCGACAAGCCCTGGCAGCGGACCTGGCGTCTCGATGTCGACCGCGGAACCCGGGTCAACTACCAGATCCTCGACGACACGTCCTCGAACGGGTTTGCCACAGCCGAACGCTGATTGGTTCGCCTGTCTCAGTCCGCGAAGATCGGTGGCACCCGCTCGCGCCACGGCATCGCCTGCTCAAGCTGGGCCGCAACGGCGAGAAGCAGGTCTTCACGACCGTGCGCGGCCACGATCTGAACGCCGATCGGCAGCGATTCCCTGCTCTCGCCGAGGGGCAGGCTGATCGCCGGGTTGCCCGAGATGTTGAACGCTGCGGTGAACGGCCCGTACTCCGAAATTCTGGCGAGCCACTCGCGGGCGGAGTACCTGTCGTTGTCGTAGTCGAGGGTTCCGTGCGGCGCCGGCAACTGCCCGATGGTCGGCGTGACGAGCAGGTCGAACGTCTCGAAGAACCCGGCGACTGAGCGGGTCACCCGATGCTGGGCGTCGATCGACGCCAGGATGTCGAGTGCGCTCGCTCGTGCAGCCTCCTCGAGCACGCGTCGCGAGACACCCTCGAGCAGCGCCGGATCCGGCCGCCGTGGTGCCCGCAGCATCGCGCCACCGGTCGAATACACGGCGAGCATTTCGCCCTCGATCAGGTCGTCAGCATCGAGGGCAGGCATTGCCTCGGTGATTGTGTGCCCAATCCACTCGAGGGTCTCGGCCGCGCGCACTGTCGCGAGCCGCACGGTCTCGTCCACCGTGGCATCCGACCACGCAGTCGACTGCAGTGCGATTCGCAGGCGTCCCGGATCCTGTTGCGTGCTGTCGACGAACGGATGCCGCGGTGCGAGCGACGTGTACTTCTCGCCGACGGTCGGTGCGCTCACCGCGTCGAGGAGAAGAGCGGTGTCGCGCACGGTGCGGGTGAGCGCGAACTCCGTGATGAGGCCGAACCCAGCCTCGCCGGCAAGCGGGCCCGACGGGGTCCTGCCCCGCGTGGGCTTGAGTCCGACCAGTCCGCAACTCGACGCGGGAATGCGGATCGAGCCGCCACCGTCGTTGGCGTGCGCGAGTGGAACGGCGCCGGCCGCGACGAGTGCAGCGCTTCCGCCGCTCGAGCCGCCGACGCCCCGGTCGAGAGACCACGGGTTGCGCGTGATCCCATACCGACGCGACTCCGTGGCGAAAGTGAGACCCAGCTCCGGTGCCGTGGTCTGGCCGAGGGCAACGAGCCCTGCCCGGCGAAACCGGGCCATGAGTTCGTGGTCGACCGCTGCAAAGGCCCGGTTGATGCTCCGGCTACCGAGGGTGAACGAGATATTCCGCGCGAACGGACCGCTGTCCTTGATGAGGAACGGCACGCCGGCGAGAACACCGGCAGCGTCGGCGTCGAGTGCGGGGTCGAAGAGTTCCAGCGTCAGAGCATTGAGGTCGGGATTCACCGCTGCGATTGCCTCGCGGGCAACAGATTCAACCTCGGCACCGGTCACCTCGCCGGCCGCGATCAGGTCGCGAAGGCCTGTGGCGTCGAGCGCTGAGTACTCTCGCAGCTGCACACGGACTCCCTTGACTCGTGGATCACACTAACGAAACAAAAGACCCGGTCGGCCTGAAATTCAAGCTGACCGGGTCTTTCTCTATGTGCCCTCGGAGGGATTCGAACCCCCGACCTGCGGTACCGGAAACCGACGCTCTATCCCCTGAGCTACGAAGGCGCACAACTCAAAACTACCAGAATTTCAGCGCGCCGATTGCCCGCGTCCGACGGTTGTTTCGATCGTGGAGGAGCTACGCCGGAAGATTCTGCATCGCCGCGATGGCCAGCTGCTCAACGTCGCCGGGTTCGAAGAACGTCGTCGACCGTGCCGCGATCCAGTAGGAGCCCGTGAAGATCTGCGCTTCGCCCTGGGAATCGATGACCGTGAAGTAGCCCTCGATGGGCGGCGCGCCATAGGTCGGCACCGGAGTGCTCTCCGTTATGGCGACGTTCTTCAGCGCTGTGAGCTCGTCATCGCTGAGTTTGGCCACTGCGATATCGATGGTGTCTTTGCTCGTGTTGTTAACCCACTGGCACGTGAGCCCGTTCATGCCGGCGATCTTGCCCGGCTTGGTGTCCGGGTTCGGTGCCCCGTCGGCTACAAGGCTGAAGTTCGGGTTGTAGTCGTACATGTCGTCGGCGGTGATGAGTTGGTCGCACGACGCGGCGATGGGCTGGCTCACGACCGGTGTCTCGCTTGGCGGAACCGTCGCGGTCGGTGTCGGAGTCGGTTCGCTCGTCTCGCTTGAGCTCGGCTTCGGGGTCGGGCTCGCGGAGCTCGAAGGCTCGGCGTCCGGGGTGCATCCCGTCAGCATGACAGCGCCGACGGATACGGCGACGATCAGCGCGAAGGAACGGGAAGAGCGGGGGAACTGAAGCGAGGTGGCCATGGATGTCTCTCTGTGAGGATGTACAAAAGATACCAAGCCACGCGTGCTCCGACGATGATGCCGGATGGTGCGTCGGGGGTCCGAAGGGTGAGGCACGGGCGCTGCCGTAGAATTGACTCTGTGACCCCTGACGATCTCTCCGCTGCCCTGTTCGACCTCATCCTCCCACTCGCCGAGAGTCACCGCGAGGGATCGAGCGCCGAGATCCGGCGGGAAGACGTCGTTCTTGAACGCCCGAAGAACCGCGACCACGGCGACTGGGCATCGAATGTGGCGATGAAACTGGCCAAGCGACTCGGGACGAACCCCCGCGAGTTCGCCGCACAGCTCGCTGCGTCACTCGCCGATGTCCCCGGCGTCGCGACCGCCGAGGTCGCCGGACCCGGATTCATCAACGTGCGCCTCGACGCAGCGGCGGCGGGAGCGCTCGCGAAGAAGATCGTTGACGAGGCTGACGCCTACGGCCGCAACGAGTCGCAGGCCGGAAGGGCGATCAACCTGGAGTTCGTTTCGGCTAACCCAACCGGCCCGCTCCACATCGGCCACACCCGCTGGGCAGCGCTCGGTGACTCGATCGCCCGCGTGCTGAAGGCATCCGGAGCAAACGTCGCCAGCGAGTACTACATCAACGACGCCGGCAGCCAGATGGACACCTTCGGTGCCTCCGTGCTCGCCGCCATCCAGGGCAAGCCGACGCCGGAGGGCGGATACCCCGGCGCATACATCGCTGAGCTTGGCCGCCAGGTGCTCGAGCTTGAGCCGAACCTGCTCGAGAAGGACGAGGCCGAAGCCCTCGCCACCGCCAGGGAACTTGCATACAAACTCCAGCTCGCCGAGATCGAGAAGTCGCTCGCGAGCTTCAACGTGCACTTCGACGTCTGGTTCTCCGAGCGCACACTTCACGCGAAGAACCCGGACACCGGACTGAGCGCCATCGACGAGGCCGTCGACCGGCTGCGCGCGCAGGGCCACGTCTTCGACGAGGACGACGCCGTCTGGGTGCGCACCACCGACTTCGGTGATGACAAGGATCGCGTCATTCGTCGCGGCAACAGCATCTACACCTATTTCGCAGCGGATGCCGCTTACTACCTCTCGAAGTCCGACCGCGGTTTCGAGCACAAGATCTACCTGCTCGGCGCGGATCACCACGGCTACGTGCACCGGCTCAAGGCGCTTGCCGGTGCTGCCGGCGACAACCCGGACACCGACATCGAAATTCTGATCGGGCAGCTCGTGAGCGTCAACGGCGCCAAACTCTCCAAGCGAGCGGGCAACATCATCGAGCTCGACGACCTGCAGGCCTGGATCGGAACTGACGCGCTGCGTTACTCGCTCGCGCGCTACCCGGCAGACTCGCCGCTCACGCTCGACCCCGAGCAGCTGAAGAAGCGCAGCAACGACAACCCGGTGTTCTACGTGCAGTACGCACACGCCCGCACGCGCTCCGTTGCCCGCAACGCCGAGGCTGCGGGTGTCGACCGGTCGGCGTTCGCCCCCGAACTGCTTGACCACGAGACCGAGTCCGCCCTGCTCGGCGCACTGCAGGAATTCCCGCGAATTGTCGCCCAGGCCGCAGAACTTCGCGAACCCCACCGCATTGCCCGCTACATTGAAGAAGTTGCGGGTCTGTACCACCGCTGGTACGACAACTGCCGGGTGATCCCGCTCGGAGACGAACCGATCGGCGACGTGCACCGCTCGAGGCTGTGGCTCAACGACGCCACAGGCCAGGTCATCCGCAACGGTCTCGACCTCCTCGGCGTCACGGCTCCAGACAGGATGTAGCAATGACCTCCTCGGATATCGACGGCTGGGAGACGCTGAGCAGCCGTGCAACCGTGACCGAGGATTCCGAGCCGCCGCGCAGGAAAAACCGCACCGCACGGTGGATTGCCGTTGTGCTGATCGTCGCCGCGGTGATCGCTCTCGCGATCGGCGGGCTGTTTCTCGCCGAGAACGTCACGAAGGGCATCGCGACGGACGCGATCGCCGTCGCTGTCGAATCCAGCCTGCCCTCAGCGGTCGATGCTGATGTGGATGTGGACATTGCGGGGGAGTGGGTGCTGTTCCAGATCTTCTCGGGCAGCCTCGACAAAGTCACGCTGACGAGTGATGACGCCATGGTGGATGGCAGCCCCGCCGACTTCACGCTCGTCGCGACAGACGTGCCGCTCGACCTCAAGCAGCCCGTCGGTGACATCGACGCCACGGTGAGCCTCGGACCAGGATCGATCAACGAACTCCTCACGCTCCCGGGGAACGACGCGGAGGTGGCACTCGGCGATGGCACCGTCAGTTACGCGGATTCGGCATCCATTCTTGGTTTCACCCTCGGGTACCTCGTCGAGGCGACGCTGTCACCCAACGGAACCGACGTACTTGCCACTCCGGTGGCCGCTACAGTGACGTCGGATGTCGGGTCGCTCGACGTCTCAGGTCTGATCGAACGGATACTCGGGGCCCAGCCCGTGCGCATTTGCGTCGCCGACCGCTTGCCCGTTGGCGTAACGATCACGAGCATCGACGTCACTCCGGAGAGAGCGACACTCAACCTCCGCGCAAGGGATTTCACCCTCAATGGTGAGTCGCTGCGAGCGCGCGGCACCTGCCCCGATCCGGTGTGATGCCCCCACAGGCCGCCAGGGTAACGGGCTGACGCCCTTCCCAACAACGAGCTGGATGCCCGGCAGCGCATACGGCCCGTGCCAGAATTTGCTGACGCTCGCGATTCCCGCCCCCTGAGGACTTCTCGGTAGGATTTGGGAGTCTCCACCGCACCCTCACGCGGTACTCCATCACCCGCACGATTGGTTTCTGCCGTGGCTTCTCACCCACTCGCCCC
The DNA here is from genome assembly GCF_059445325.1 of Mycetocola sp. Y791. Classification (NCBI taxonomy): domain Bacteria; kingdom Bacillati; phylum Actinomycetota; class Actinomycetes; order Micrococcales; family Microbacteriaceae; genus Mycetocola; species Mycetocola sp. Y791. The sequence goes on from NZ_JCAIUC010000001.1 coordinate 809,884, forward strand.
CGCGTGGCTGGCGGTTCCCGACGACGCCAATTTCCTCTCTCCAGCGGTGTTCAGCCGAAACATCGGCCGCGATGACAGCGGAGCGCTGACGGTTGCCGGTGTTCCGGCCACCGAGATCGCCGAGACGTTCGGAACGCCCGTCTACGTCTTCGACGAAGCCGATGCCCGCGAACGGGCCAGCCATGTGCTCGCCGCCTTCTCCCGCGAGTTCGAAGCGATCGGGTCGAAAGCAAAGGTTTATTACGCGGGTAAGGCGTTCCTCTCCACCGAGATCGCACGCTGGGTCACCGAAGCCGGCCTCAACATCGACGTCTGCTCGGAGGGAGAACTCGCCGTTGCCCTCGCCGCCGGCGTGGACGCATCCCGCCTCGGTCACCACGGGAACAACAAGTCGCTCGCTGAGATCGACAGATCCGTCTCCGTGGGAATGGGTGCGATCGTGATCGACAGCCTCCAGGAGATACCGCGCGTTGCGGATGCCGCGGCGAGGCACGGTCACCGTCAGGCGGTCCGGCTCCGGGTCAACAGCGGTGTGCACGCGCACACCCACGACTTCCTCGCAACGGCGCACGAGGACCAGAAATTCGGGCTGCCACTCGAGCATGCTGCGGATGCCGTCGCCGACATCCGTTCGTTCGACTCCCTCGAATTCCTCGGTCTCCACTGCCACATCGGATCACAGATTTTCGGTGCTGACGGCTTTGCCGAGTCCGCGGCACGGTTGCTCGCGGTGCACAGGGAACTGCTCACGGCGGGACCGGTGCCAGAGCTCAACCTCGGCGGCGGCTTCGGTATCGCGTACACGACGGCTGACGATCCCGATTCGATCGACGACCTCGCCGCCGCGATCGCCGGCATTGTCGCCGCGGAGTGTGCGCGCCTCGAGATCCCTGTTCCTCTCGTCGCATTCGAGCCGGGTCGCGCGATCATCGGCCCGAGCGGGTTCACCCTCTATGAGGTGGGTACGACGAAAGACGTCGAATTGATCACGGATGCCGGCACAACGGCGACGCGACGCTACGTCAGCATTGACGGCGGAATGAGCGACAACGTCCGGCCAGCGCTCTACGGTGCCGACTACTCCGTGCGGATCGCCAGCAGGACAAGCGCCGCAGAGCCGGTCCTCATCCGTCTCGCCGGAAAGCACTGCGAATCAGGCGACATCGTCGTCTCGGACGACTACCTCCCCGGCGACGTTGCACCGGGCGACCTCGTCGCCGTCCCGGCGACGGGAGCGTACTGCTGGTCGCTCGCGAGCAATTACAACTACCTCGGGCGACCGCCCGTTGTCGCCGTGAAAGACGGCACAGCGCGGGTTATCGTCCGCGGTGAAACCGAGGCTGACCTACTGGCGCGCGACGCCGGATTGGATGCACGATGACTGAATACCGCACAGTTCGGGTGGCGCTGCTCGGCGCCGGGTCCGTCGGTTCGCAGGTGGCGAGGCTTCTTCTCGCCAACGGCGACGAACTGGCCGCCCGTGTCGGAGCCAGGCTCGAGCTGGCCGGTATTGCCGTCCGCAACGTCGACGCCGAGCGCGACGTGGAATTGCCGCGCGAACTGCTGACCACCGACGCCGAGTCGCTTATTGTCGGGGCAGACATCGTCATCGAACTGATGGGCGGCATCGAGCCGGCGCGCAGTTACATCCTCTCCGCCATCAACTCGGGGGCCGATGTCATCACCGGCAATAAAGCGCTGCTCGCCGCCCACGGTCCCGAACTCTTCGCCCAGGCGGAGCAGGTCGGGGCAGAGATCTACTACGAGGCGGCTGTCGCTGCCGCCATCCCGATCATCCGGCCGCTGCGCGACAGCCTTGCCGGCGACAACATCAACCGGATCCTGGCCATCGTCAACGGGTCGACGAACTTCATCCTCGACCGCATGGACCGCTTCGGCGACAGCATGGAGGATGCCCAGAAGACCGCGTTCGAGCTCGGGTTCCTCGAGGCCGACCCCACTCTCGACGTCGGCGGCTACGACGCAGCCCAGAAGGCGACCATCCTCGCGAGCCTCGCGTTCCACAGCAGTGTCGACCCTGAGGGCGTTTACCGCGAGGGCATCGAGCACATCACACCCGAGCAGATCGAGGCGGCCAGGAAGGCCGGTTACGTGATCAAGCTGCTCGCCATCACCGAGCGCATCACCGCAGAAGACGGGACATCGGGCGTCTCCGCACGCGTGTATCCCGCCCTCGTGAGCCGTGAACATCCGCTCGCCGCTGTGCACGGCGGAAACAACGCGGTCTTCGTCGAGGCTGAAGCTGCCGGCCCCCTCATGTTCTACGGTGCGGGTGCCGGGGGAGTGCAGACGGCGTCCGCCGTGCTGGGCGACCTCGTTTCCGCAGCCCGCCGTCACGTCGCCGGTGGTCCCGGTCTCGGTGAGTCCACCCACGCCGACCTTCCGCTCCTTCCCATCGGCGAGGTCGTCACCAAGTACCAGATCACCCTTCGGGTCGATGATCGCCAGGGTGTTCTTGCCGAGGTCGCCACGGTTCTCGCCGACGGCGGCGTCTCGGTCGAGACTGTCGAGCAGACCATCGAATCGACGGAGGACGTCCCGACGGCGTTCCTCGTCATCGGCACGCATGCCACCAGGGAAAGAGCTCTCCAGTCCACCGTCACGGCGCTCAACGCGTCCGGTGTGGTTGAGTCAGTTGTCAGTGTTCTACGAGTTGAAGGAGTCTAGTAATGGCGAAGCAGTGGCGCGGAGTTCTGCACGAGTATGCAGACCGCCTGGACGTAACGGCCAAGACCCCGATCATCAGCCTCGGTGAGGGTGGAACCCCGCTCATCTACGCATCAGCACTGTCGGCTCGAACCGGTGCGAAGGTCTGGGTCAAGTACGAGGGCATGAACCCGACCGGATCCTTCAAGGACCGCGGTATGACCATGGCGGTCTCGAAGGCCGTCGAAGCCGGAGCAAAGGCCGTCATCTGCGCGTCGACCGGCAACACATCGGCATCGGCTGCTGCTTACGCGACTCACGCCGGCATCACCGCGGCTGTTCTCGTGCCGGAGGGCAAGATCGCCATGGGCAAGCTGGCCCAGGCCATCGCGCACAACGCGCAGCTGATCCAGGTGCAGGGCAACTTCGATGACTGCCTCGACATGGCGCGTGAACTCGCCGCGAACTACCCCGTCCACCTCGTCAACTCGGTCAACAACGACCGCATCGAGGGCCAGAAGACCGCGGCGTTCGAAATCGTCGAGGTGCTCGAGGACGCACCCGACTTCCACTTCATCCCGGTCGGCAACGCGGGCAACTACACCGCGTACACCCGTGGTTACACCGAAGAGCTCGAGCGCGGCATCTCTACCAAGCTCCCGCGCATGTTCGGGTTCCAGGCCGCGGGCAGCGCACCGCTCGTCACCGGGGAGATCGTCAAGCACCCCGAGACCGTCGCGAGCGCGATCCGCATCGGCAACCCCGCGTCGTGGGAGCTCGCTCTCGCCGCGCGCGAGGCGACCAACGGTTACTTCGGGGCCATCGAGGATGCCAAGATCCTCGAGGCGCAGCGCATCCTGTCGCAGGAAGTCGGGATCTTCGTTGAGCCGGCATCCGCCATCAGTGTTGCCGGATTGCTCGAGCGCTCAGAAGCGGGGCAGGTCCCAGCCGACGCCACTGTTGTGCTCACCGTCACTGGTCACGGGCTCAAGGACCCGCAGTGGGCTCTTCGCAACGCCGACGGGGGAGACATCACCCCGACGATCGTCCCCGTCGACGTCACTGAGGTCGCGAGCGTTCTCGGGCTGGCCAAGGGTTCGGCGTGAGCCTGGCCGGTCGAAGTGTCACCGTCCGGGTACCGGCCACGAGTGCAAACCTCGGGCCGGGCTTCGACACCCTCGGCCTCGCGCTGAGCCTGTACGACGAGGTCACCGTCACGGTTCGCGATGAACCGGGTGCGACGGTCGAGGTCATCGGTGTCGGCGACGGCGAGGTTCCGACGGACGAGACCAACCTCGTGGTCTCGTCGATGGCCTACGCGTTCCGTGCCCTCGGTCAGGACGTTCCGGGTGTCGATGTCGTTGCGCGCAATGTCATTCCGCACGGTCGCGGCCTCGGGTCGTCCGGCGCGGCGGTTGTCGCGGGGATCGTCGCGGCCCAGGGCCTGCTCGACGGCATCGTCGACATCGACGATTCGCAGTTGCTCAAGCTGGCTACCGAGCTTGAGGGGCACCCGGACAATGTGGCGCCCGCGCTGTTCGGCGGGCTCACCATCGCGTGGGTCGAGCCGACCGGTCCGCAGCACAAGAAGCTCACCGTGCACCGCGGTGTCGCGCCGCTCGTCTTTGTCCCGCAGCACACGCTGTCGACGAAGCTCGCGCGGAGCCTCCAGCCCGAGAACGTTCCGCACTCGGATGCCGTTTTCAACGTTTCGCGATCGGCGCTGCTGATCGCTGCGCTCACGCAGAGCCCCGAACTCCTGTTCGCGGGGACGGAAGACAAACTGCACCAGGATTACCGGGCATCCGCGATGCCGGAGACCTACCGTCTGGTCCTTGCGCTCCGAGCTCACGGTTTTGCGGCTGTCGTTTCTGGCGCAGGTCCGTCGATCCTGGTGCTCGCTGACGGCCCCGGGCAGCGGCTCGAGGCGGCGGAACTGCTGGCGAGCGAGTCCGACACCGAATGGGACGCCCTCTTCCTCGCCGTGGATGTGAAGGGCGCATCGCGAAGCGATGCGAAAGGCGGCAGCCCCAACTAAGGCAACCTCAAAAACGAGACGTCTCCCTCAACCACACTCAAACCGAACCCGTGCGTGGTCGCGCGTCCCCCCAACCACACTCAAACCGGACGCATGTTCCGAACCCGTGCCTGGTCGCGCGTCTCCCTCAAGCACACTGAACCGAGGCGCGATTGCGTGCCCCCATTCACCGAAACACCCGACTAATCCCTCCGCCGACCTGCACCAGCCCGAGCCAGGCCAGGAACCGCTGCAGCGGGCGCAGCGGCCAGCGCGCGAAGCCTCGCCAGCCGCTCGAGCGAGCCCAGGACATCGCCAACCGCAACTGAGTTCCGCCCGGTGCTTGTGCGAGTTCGATCGACAGGACGTTCGCATTGCCACGTGTGGTGTCCGGGTAACTTGTGCGCCAGGCGATCCGAACCGGTTTGGCTGAGTCGACAAGCTGCACTCGCCGTCGCCGGTATTCCCTCTCTACGCGTGCCGGTTTGCCGTCGGGGTGCACGGTGGGGGTGATGGCCAGCCAGCTGTCGCCAACGGTCGGTGTGTCGGTGTCGTCATCGCCCTCGGATTCGATCGCTCCGACACTCGGATTCCATTCGGGCATGCGCAGGGGATCCGCGAGCAGCGCCCAGACCGTCTCGACACTCGCGGGGACGAAGACTTCGGTGTGGCCAGTGATCGAGTGTGGCATTCCCGCGGTGCCGGCCGGTCGCTGCGCCGGGGGATTCGACTCCTCGGTCGTCAGCGCGGCCTCGACCTGGGCCGCCGAGAGGTCGAGCCGGGCGAGAAGGTCATCGATGAGTCCGCTGGGTTCGGCGATCACCTCGCGCAGCACGGCGGCTGCGTCGCCAGAGCCGTTATCGCCGGCGCGTTTGAGCAGGGTGAGTGCCCGCGGCGTCCACTCATAGCCGCGGGTCTCGTGAAAGACAATGCGACCCGGTTCCGGCTGGTCGATCGCGACACCGATGCGACGTAACTGGTCCGAGTGCATGGCATCGACGGCAGCTCTTGCGCGATCGAGCGTGATGCCTGCTGTGCGAAGTGCCCTGCCGGCGACCTGGTCGCTCAGAACGAGCGCCATGAAGAGGTCCTCGAGGTCAGCATTGCGTTGCCCGCGTCGCGACGCCTCTTCCATCGCGGCCAACGAAAGCGTCTGGATCGTCGCTGCGGCGGTGGTGAACGAGCTCACTGGGTCCTCCTGGGTACGGGAATCGAGGGATCTACGCGTTTTGCGTACTTCTTGTGAACCGCCTGGCGGGTGACTCCGAGGGCGTCTGCGATCTCAAGCCAGCTCATTCCGGCGCGGAGAGCGGCTTCAACCTGCTTGAGTTCAAGTGCATCAGCGAGGGCGCGCAGGGAAACAATCGCGCGCAGGCCCACACGGGGGTCCGTCGTGTTCGCCGCCGTCGCGGCGAGCGTCTCGGTTTCCATGTAAGCAACCTATGTTGCTTGTAACAGTTAAGCAACTCCAGTTGCTTAACTCAGTGCGGCGCATCGTTGTGGTCGCCCGAACTGGGGCCAAATCGCGACACGGCGTGACAGTGACGCTGTTTACCTGCCGGGTGCTAGAGTGGGAGGCATCCCGACAGGCAAGCCGATAAGGCAAATCTGGCCTTCGGGTCATTTCTGCAAACCCATCGCCATCGCAACGGCAGTGTGCCTGTGATCTTCGGTTCGAAGAGCAGACAGGGCGCCAGTCAATCTGACTTCCGCCACAGCTGAAGATGAGCTCTCCTGACGCGCTCGACGTGGATCAGGGGGAAGGAACCCACTTTTAGTGACTAACGTCAACATCCGTCTTGATACGGAATCAGGCGCAAACCTCTCGTCCCTCAAGGTCTCTGACCTGCAGCTGCTTGCCAGCCAATGGGGCGTTCAGGGCGCATCCAAACTTCGCAAGGGAGAACTCGTGGAGAGAATTGCCGAGGCCCAGGCCGCTTCCGCTCCCGAGGTAAACGGCGAGGCTCCGGCCACGTCAGCCGCCTCGGCTGAGCAGGCCCCCGAAACCCAGGTCCCCGCGCCGGACGCAGTTGTCGCGCAGGACTCACCGGTTGAGGTTCCTGCTGTGACGGAGGCAACTCCCGCCGAGGAGCCGACAGCTCCCGTCACCAGGAAGCGCGCACCGCGTCGCGCCTCCACCGGTGCCACCAAAGCGGGCGAGCGCGTTCAGGCCGCTGGTCACGTGAACTCCGACGGTGCACCACTCATTCCGGATGCTCCGGTGGCGGACACCGCCGTCGTCGCTCCGGTGGAAGCACCGCAATCGGCCCAGGGCGAGTCAACTCCCGTCGAGGCACAGGCGACCGACGCCCAGGCAACTGACGCGCAGGCAACTGACGCACAGGCAGCCGACGGACAGGCTGAGGGCCGCGAGAGCGGATCCCAGCGTTCAGGCCGCAAGAACAACAGGCGCGGACGCGGCAGCAAGGCTGACCGTGCCGAGAACGCCGACCGCACCGAAAACGCCGACCGGGCCGAGAACGTGACGGTCGAGGTTGACGCTGACGCGGCATCCGACACCGACACCGACACCGATGCGTCGCAGGGCGATTCGTCGCAGGGCGAGCGCCAGGGCCGTGGCCGTGGACGTGGCCGTGGACGCGGTGGCGACAACGCCAACCGCGATGACGACCGCACTGGCAACGAGCGCAACGGTAACGAGCGCAACGGTAACGACCGCAACGGCGACAAGAACGCTGATCGCGACCGGAACGCTGACCGTAACGGCAACGACCGGAACGCTGACCGTAACGACCGCGACCGGAACGCTGACCGTAACGACCGCGACCGGAACGCCGACCGTAACGACCGCGACCGGAACGCCGACCGCAACGACAAGAACAACGAGCGCAACGAGCGCAACGCCGATCGTGCGCCTGCCTCCGACCGCCAGGATTCCGATCGGAACGCGGGCAACCGCCAGCTCGAGCGCGATGACGAGGGTGGCCGTAACGGCCGCAACCGTTACCGCGACCGCAAGCGCCGTGGCGGAACGGACTCGGCCGACTTCGAGCCCGAAATCGCCGACGACGACGTGCTCCTGCCCGTCGCCGGAATCCTCGACGTTCTCGACAACTACGCCTTCGTGCGCACGACGGGCTACCTGCCCGGTTCGAACGACGTCTACGTCTCGCTCGGCCAGGTCAAGAAGTACAACCTGCGCAAGGGCGACGCCGTCGTCGGTGCGATTCGCCAGCCGCGCGAGAACGACAGCAACGCGCGCCAGAAGTACAACGCGATCGTCAAGGTCGAGTCCGTCAACGGCCAGAGTGTCGAAGAGGCTGCTAACCGCGTCGAGTTCGGCAAGCTCACCCCGCTCTACCCGCAGGAACGTCTCCGTCTCGAGACCGAGCAGGGCAAGCTCACGCAGCGCATCATCGACCTGATCGCTCCGATCGGCAAGGGACAGCGTGGACTCATCGTTGCGCCGCCCAAGGCCGGCAAGACGATCGTGCTTCAGCAGATCGCCAACGCCATCTCGATCAACAACCCCGAGGTTCACCTCATGGTTGTCCTCGTCGACGAGCGTCCCGAAGAGGTCACCGACATGCAGCGCACGGTGAAGGGTGAGGTCATCGCCTCCACCTTCGACCGCCCCGCTGAAGACCACACGACGGTCGCCGAACTCGCCATCGAGCGCGCGAAGCGTCTCGTCGAGCTCGGTCACGACGTCGTTGTGCTCCTCGACTCGATCACCCGCCTCGGACGCGCGTACAACCTCGCTGCACCGACCTCGGGCCGGATCCTCTCCGGTGGAGTCGACGCATCAGCTCTGTACCCGCCGAAGCGTTTCTTCGGCGCTGCGCGCAACATCGAGAACGGTGGATCGCTCACCATCCTCGCCACGGCGCTCGTCGAGACCGGGTCCAAGATGGACGAGGTCATCTTCGAAGAGTTCAAGGGCACAGGCAACTCCGAGCTTCGCCTGTCGCGCCAGCTGGCCGACAAGCGCATCTTCCCGGCCGTCGACGTCAACGCGTCGTCCACCCGCCGTGAAGAGATGCTGCTCGGTGCAGACGAAGTCAAGGTCACCTGGAAGCTGCGTCGTGCCCTCGCTGGCCTCGACCCGCAGCAGGCACTCGAGGTCGTCCTCGGCAAGCTCAAGGAAACCTCGTCGAACGTCGAATTCCTCGTTCAGATGCAGAAGACGATGCCCCAGCCGGTTTCCGGTTCGGGTCACGACCGCGATCACCGCTAGCTGAGTTCACGAACCCGTTTGCCTCGAGCATTCGGCCCCCGAGGGTCGTTTGCCCGGGGCAGGCGGGTTTTCTCGTGGGACAGATGGCAGGATGAAACGTAAGGGACGGAACAAGGCATGTTTGAATCGGTAAAGACTCTGATCGAAGAGCACAAGGATCTGCAGGATCAGCTCGCCGATCCGGCGGTGCACGCAGACCCGGCTCGCTCCAAGAAAATCAACAGGCGGTACGCCGAACTGTCGAAAATCATCGCGGCGTACAACGCCTGGCTCGAGGCGCAGGACGACCTCGCTGCGGCCCGTGAGCTCGCCAAGGAGGACGAGGCGTTCGCCGCCGAGGTCCCCGGGCTTGAAGAGGGACTCGCGACGGCGCAGGAGAAGCTTCGCCGCTTGCTCATTCCGCGCGATCCCGACGATGGCCGTGACGTCATCATGGAGATCAAGGGTGGAGAGGGCGGCGCCGAGAGCGCGCTGTTCGCCGCCGACCTGCTGCGGATGTACCTGCACTACGCAGAGTCCAAGGGCTGGAAGACGGAACTCCTCGAGCGCACCGAGAGTGACCTCGGTGGATATAAGGACGTCCAGGTCGCGATCAAGTCGAACGCCACTGACCCCTCACAGGGTGTCTGGGCACACCTCAAGTACGAGGGCGGCGTCCACCGCGTGCAGCGCGTTCCGGCGACCGAATCGCAGGGACGTATCCACACCTCGACGACGGGCGTGCTCGTCTTCCCCGAGGTCGACGCACCCGAAGAGGTCGAGATCAGCCAGAACGACCTCAAGATCGACGTCTACCGGTCGAGCGGCCCCGGTGGCCAGTCGGTCAACACGACCGACTCCGCTGTGCGGATCACCCACCTTCCGACCGGCATCGTCGTTGCGATGCAGAACGAGAAGAGCCAGCTGCAGAACCGTGAGGCCGGAATGCGTGTCCTTCGCGCGCGCATCCTCGCCCGCCAGCAGGAGGAGCAGGCCGAGCTCGACAGTGCCAAGCGCAAAACCCAGATCCGCACCATGGACCGGTCAGAGCGCATCCGCACGTACAACTTCCCCGAGAACCGGATTGCAGACCACCGCACCGGCTACAAGGCGTACAACCTTGATGCCGTGATCAACGGCGCCTTGGATCCGCTGATCGAGTCAGCGATCCAGGCCGACGAAGAGGCGCGTCTCGCCGACATCGGCGACACCAACTAGTCGTTCCACATCGAAAAAGCCGGTCATCTCGCGATGACCGGCTTTTTTGCGACGAAAACGGATGCCGCGTGCACGCGGGTGCACCGCGGCATCCGCCCTAGATGTTGTATTCCGGTTCGGTGAGTCCGTAGGTTTTCCCCTGTATCCGCGGCCTCGCCCGAGCCGGCACGCCGACCAGCACAGAGAGGGCCGGTGCGTCCTTCGTGACGACGGCGTTGGCGCCGACGATACTGCCCTTGCCGACGACGACGGGGCCGATGATCTTCGCACCGGCACCGACCTGTACGCCGTCCTCCAGTGTCGGGTGTCTTTTCTCCCGACCGCGGCTCTTTCCGCCGAGCGTGACGCCGTGGTAAAGCATTACGTCGTCGCCGATCTCCGCCGTCTCACCGATGACGACGCCCATCCCGTGGTCGATGAAAAAGCGGCGCCCGATGACGGCACCCGGATGGATCTCGATACCGGTCAGGAACCGCGCGAACTGTGACAGGGCACGCGCGGGCATTTTCGCGCCGCGAACCCACATCCGGGAAGAGAGCCGGTACGCCCACACGGCGTGCAGTCCTGAGTAGGTCAGGAAGATCTCGACGCTGCCGCGGGCGGCCGGGTCGTGAACGCGTGCTGCTGTAATGTCTTCCCGGATGCGGGTGAGGATTCTCATTCTCAGTCGAGCAGGTCGGACCAGAGCGGGGTGGAGATGTAGCGTTCACCCGTGTCGCAGACCATGGCGACGATGCGCTTGCCCTTGTTCTCCGGGCGCTTGGCGAGCTCTGTCGCCGCCCAGATGATTGCGCCGGACGAGATGCCAGCGAGAATGCCTTCCTCGGCGGCGAGGCGTTTGGCGACGCGGACCGAGTCCTCGAAACTCACATCGACGACCTCGTCGTAAATCGTGGTGTCGAGGATGTCGGGGATGAAGTTGGCGCCGATGCCCTGGATCTTGTGCGGGCCGGGGGCCCCACCGCTGAGGATGGGGGAGTCCAGCGGTTCGACGACGACGATCTTCACCCCTGGTTTGCGCTGTTTGAGCACCTGGCCGACGCCGGTGATCGTTCCGCCGGTGCCCACTCCGCTGACGAAGATGTCGATGTCGCCGTCGGTGTCACGCCAGATCTCTTCCGCGGTCGTCGTGCGGTGAATCTCGACGTTGGCCTGGTTGGCGAACTGCTTCGCGAGGATTGCGCCCTCTGTCGATGCGACGATTTCCTCGGCCTTTGCCACGGCACCCTTCATGCCGAGGGCGGGTTCGGTCAGGACGAGTTCAGCTCCGAATGCGCGAAGGAGCACGCGACGCTCGGTGCTCATGGACGCGGGCATGGCCAGGATGACCTTGTAACCGCGTGCTGCGCCGACGAGCGCGAGCGCGATTCCGGTGTTGCCGCTCGTGCCCTCGACGATGGTTCCGCCGGGCTTCAGCGCACCGGATGCTTCGGCAGCATCGACGATGGCCACTCCGAGGCGGTCCTTGACGCTCGATCCGGGGTTGTAGTACTCGAGCTTCGCGAGCACGGTGGCACCCGCGTCGTCCGTGACACGGTTCAACTGGACAAGAGGTGTATTGCCAAACGCCTCGGTGATATTGGCGTAGATTTTTCCGGCCACGAATATGCTCCTTGGGTAATGGGGACGCAACTATGCGCGTCAGGTTACAGCTTATTGCTGGGTTTATCCGGCCTGTGACGGCCCGCATTCCGGTCGGGGCGCGCTGGCGAGCGGGTAAGCTCGACCTGCGGCGGCACGACCGCAAGGGATTTGCTAAGAGAGCGCATGACTTCTTTTCACACGACGTCGGTCGGTGACGTCAGGGACCTCGCCATCGCCGCACTGCAGCAGGCGGGAGTTCCGGGCCCGGACGTCGACGCCGAATTGCTCATCGGACACGTGCTCGGGATGGGCAGGGGGCAGGTCCAGGCCGCCGTTGTCATGGGCCGCGAGGTGTCGGCCGAGCACGCGGGTGAGATCGCCGCTCTTGTGGAGCGCAGGGCGACACGGGAGCCGCTTCAGCACATCCTCGGGGTTGCTCCCTTCAGGGCCCTTGAGCTTCTCGTTGGCCCCGGCGTCTTCGTTCCCCGCCCCGAAACGGAGCAGGTGGCCCAGTTCGCCATCGACGCGCTCAGCGCAGACTCCGATCCGGAACCGATCGGTATCGACCTCGGCACAGGTTCAGGAGCCATCGCCCTTGCGATGGCGACAGAGGTCCCTCACGCGCGCATTTACGCAGCCGAGAACTCGGTGGATGCCTTCATCTGGGCGAAGCAGAACTTCCGTAAGGTGGGCGCGAGCAACGCGACACTGATCTTCGACGACCTCGCGGGGGCGTTCAGTGAACTCGACGGTCAGGTATCCGTTGTCATCTCCAACCCACCGTACGTGCCGGCAGCCGCCATCCCGCGCGACCCGGAGGTGCGGTTCTTTGACCCTCCCGCCGCCCTGTACGGGGGAGAGGACGGGCTTGACGTCGTTCGGCAGCTGTCAGTGACGGCCGCCCGGCTGCTTCGACCGGGCGGGACGCTGGTTATCGAGCATGGCGAGTTGCAGGGCGAAGCGATTCGCGACATCCTCACCCGCGACGGCTGGCGCGCCGCCGCGACCTTCCGTGATCTGACCCAGCGGGACCGGACGACCACGGCACTTCGCGCCTAGCCAGCCCCGCCCCCACCCCGCGCGAGAGCATCAGTTCCGGGCGAGCGCATCAGTTGCGCGGGATGTTCTCGACCGGAAGTGAAGTTCTGGGCAGGCAGCGCGCGCCCCGGCCGCTGCGACCCGAGACGAATTCGCGGCATCCTCCCACACAGGCTCAGATAGAATCGGCGGAATGTCACGTCTCTTCGACTCCTCCGTGGAATCAGACCTCCTCACCGGCATGCGACTGGCTCGAACGGCGCTTCGCCGCGGTGAGCTCGTCGTGATCCCCACGGACACGGTGTACGGAATCGCCGCTGATGCGTTCTCCCCGAGGGCCGTTCAGCGGCTCCTCGACGCCAAGGGTCGGACCAGGCAGTCACCGCCACCCGTCCTCGTGCCGAGTGTGCAGACCCTCGAGGCACTTGCCGCGGTCATTCCCGATGCCGTCAGGAAGCTCGTCGACGCATTCTGGCCAGGGGGACTGACCATAGTCCTGCCCGCGCAGCCTTCGCTGGCATGGGACCTCGGAGACACCGACGGCACAGTGGCCGTGCGGATGCCCAACAATCGCATTGCGCTCGAGCTGCTCACCGAGACGGGGCCGCTCGCTGTGTCGAGTGCGAACCTCACCGGTCAGCCCGCGGCGACAACCGCCAAGGCCGCCGAAGCCATGCTCGGGGACACGGTTGAGGTCTACCTCGACGGCGGCGAGTCGGCGACTGTCGCATCGACGATCGTTGACGCCACACGGCTGATCGCCCCGGGCGGACGGCTGTCGATCCTTCGTGAGGGTGCGATCTCGCGCGAGCAGATCCGCGACGTGATCGGTGACGTCCTCGAGGACCCGGTGCCGGAGGACGGTGTGTCAGACGCATGACCCTCTACGCGATCATCGCGGCGGTCACCGCGCTGATCACCTTTCTGATGTCGATCGTCGTCTACAAGCTGGCGCTCAAATTCAAGCTCTACCCGTCGATTCGCGATCGTGACGTACACACCAAGCCAACCCCGAGGCTCGGGGGAGTGGCGATGTTTATCGGTGTGGTCGCGACGTTCGCGATCGCCTCGCAGAACCCGTTCTTCAAGGACACCTTCGCCGACCCCGGCCCCATCCTCGCCATTCTCGGCGCTTCGTTCCTGATCGTGCTCGTCGGCGTTGCCGATGACATCTGGGATCTCGACTGGATGATCAAGCTCGCCGCTCAGTTCCTTGCCGCTGGCCTCATCGCGTGGCTCGGCGTGCAGATCTACTCCCTTCCCATCGGCGGTCTCACCGTCGGCTCGTCGTGGATGAGCGCGACACTGACGATTTTCGCGATAGTGCTCGTCATGAACGCCGTGAACTTCATCGACGGCCTCGACGGTCTCGTCGCCGGCGTCGGACTGATCGCCAACGGTGTCTTCCTGGTCTATGGGTACCTCCTCGTCCGCGAGATGGGCCAGTCGAGCTTCTTCAACCTGTCGCTGCTGATCTCCGCGGTGCTCGTCGGGGCGTGCGCAGGGTTCCTCCCGCTCAACTGGCATCCCGCAAAGATGTTCATGGGAGATGCCGGCGCGCTTCTCGTCGGCCTGCTCATGGCGACGTCTGCCGTCGCGATCACGGGGCAGATCGACCCGTCGGCGCTCAGCGCGAACCCGTCAGATGCGGGTGTGGTCGGGCGGAGCCAGCTGCTCGGGGCGTTCATCCCGATCATCCTTCCGTTCGCGATCCTCATCGTTCCGCTGCTCGACTTCGCGCTCGCGGTGATCCGGCGCCTCCGCGCCGGCAAGTCGCCGTTCAGCGCCGATCGCCTCCACCTGCACCACAGGCTCCTCGACATGGGCCACTCGCACTTCCACGCCGTGCTGCTGTTCTACGCCTGGACCGCCGTGATCGCGCTGTCCTGCCTGATGTTCTTCGTGTTTCAGCCGTATTGGTTCGCGCTCGTCTTCCTCATCGTCGGCGTGATCGTCTGCACGGTCTTCACGCTGGCCCCCCTCGGCAAGCGGAAAGCCGTTGAGATCACCGTGCAGTCTGCGGAGGAGGGCACGGAGGTCGCTGAAGACCTTGCGAGCTTCGACCCGCTCGATGCTGCGGCGGATGTGCGCAGCCCGGACGCACCAATCTCAGAAGACGTGGTGAGCCGCGCGCTTGCCGCAGAGCCCAGTTCCGAACCACGGGATAACGAACCACAGAAAGATCAGCGATGAAATCAACACCTATCTTCCGGCAGAGTCTCAAATGGGGAGCCGTCGCATCGCTGGCCATCGCCGTCATCGGTGGCGGTATCGGCTATATCGTCGACGGCACAGTCGGCCTGGGCAGTGCACTGATCGGAACAGCGCTCGCGCTCGTCTTCCTCAGCATCACGGCGGGCAGCATCCTGTTTGCCAACCGGTTCTTCGGGAGCGACCTCTACGTGCCGATTTTCTTCGGGGTGGTGCTCGGCGGCTGGATCGTGAAGTTCGTGCTGTTCCTCGTCATGGCGCTCCTGCTCAAGGACCAGCCGTGGATCAACCCGGTCGTCCTCTTCCTCAGCATCATCACCGGCGTACTCGTCACCCTCGTGATCGACGTCGTCATCGTTTCCCGGTCACGGATGCTGTATGCCAGCGACGTCATTCTTCCCGGCGACAACAACAGATCGCACTGATCGAGGTGTTTAGTTCGCCGCTCGGTTCGTGGGGATGCTTATCGTTTGATAGTGTTGGTATGTATTCCCGCTTGAGCATCCCACTTCGTTCGTGGCTGTCTTGCACCCCCCATTGTTCGTCGTCGCGAGAGCTTAGCTCCACGCCCGAAACAGGAGAGCGCGCTGTTAGCTAACGCTGTGAACCTACTGGTTCAGACCTCAACCGACGACACGTCGTTCCACGGTCCGTCGATTCTTGAATTCTTCCCGGATGTTGTGCTCTTCGAGGGCACCGGATTCGACATCAACCGAATCATGCTGATCCGGTTCCTCGTCGTCGCCGTGCTCATCGTCGTGTTCTGGCTCGGAACCCGGAACATGAAGGTTGTTCCCGGAAAGTTCCAGAACCTCATCGAGATGGCCCTGGACTTCGTTCGCGTCAACATCGCCGAGGACCTCCTCGGCAAGGTCGACGGGAAGCGGTTCCTGCCGATCCTCACGACGATGTTCTTCATGGTCGCGGCCATGAACATCACGGGCATCATCCCGTTCCTCAACATCGCCGGAACGTCGGTCATCGGTGTCCCACTCGTCCTCGCACTGATCTCGTACGTCACGTTCATCTACGCAGGCGTCAGGAAGAGCCCGGGGAAGTTCTTCAAGAACTCGCTGTTCCCCGCCGGTGTCCCGTGGCCCGTCTACATCATCGTGACGCCAATCGAGCTCATCTCGACCTTCGTCATCCGGCCGGTCACGCTGACCCTCCGACTGCTCATGAACATGGTCGTCGGGCACCTCCTGCTCGTGCTGTTCTTCGCGGCGACGCAGTTCTTCGTGATCACCCTCGGTGGATGGTTCATCGGCCTCGGCGCCGTCACCTTCGCCTTCGGCTTCGCTTTCACCCTGTTCGAAATCCTGGTCGCATTTCTCCAGGCCTATGTCTTCACCCTGCTTACCGCGGTTTACATTCAGCTCGCGGTAGCTGAAGAGCACTAAAAAGAGTCGGCGACCGCCTACTCTTACATCACGGAAGGAAACACACGTGGACGCAACAACCGTTCTCGCCGAGATCAACGGAAACATCGCGACGGTCGGTTACGGTCTCGCAGCCATCGGCCCAGCCATTGGCGTTGGAATCGTCGTTGGCAAGACCATTGAGGGTGTCGCCCGTCAGCCTGAGCTGGCCGGTCGCCTCCAGGTTCTGATGTGGATCGGTATCGCCTTCACCGAGGCGCTCGCCTTCATCGGTATCGCCACCTACTTCATCTTCACCAACTAGTCCTCTTTCACCCCTCGTAAGGAGGCAAGATGCTTCACGCACTCGTTGCGGCGGCTGAAGAGGGTACTACCAAGAACCCTCTTCTCCCCGAGACCTACGACATTGTCTGGTCGGCGGTGTGTTTCGTCATCCTCTTGGTGCTCTTCTGGAAGCTCGTTCTTCCTAAGATGCAGACCATGCTCGAAGAGCGTACTGCGGCCATTGAGGGCAACATCGCCAAGGCGGATGAGGCACAGCGTCAGGCTGAGGCAGCTCTTGAGCAGTACACCGCTCAGCTCGCCGAGGCACGTCAGGAAGCCGGCTCGATTCGCGACACCGCTCGCGAAGACGGCAAGAAGATCGTCGCTGAGGCCCGGAACCAGGCAACTGTCGAGGCCCAGCGCGTGACAGCCAGCGCCCAGGCGCAGATCGAGGCAGAGCGCCAGGCCGCTCTTGTTTCGCTCCGCACTGAGGTTGGAACACTCGCCATCGACCTCGCCGGAAACGTCATCGGCGAAACGCTGTCGGACGACGCGAAGGCAACGGCCATCGTCGACCGCTTCCTCGCGGACCTCGAGGCTTCGGAGAAGGCAACCAACTAATGGGAAGCGCTACCAGAGAAGCACTGGCTCAGTCGAAGAAGGCACTGTCCGACCTCGAACGCGTCGACCTGGCAACGGTTGCGGAACTTTTCGCAGCCGGCCGGGTCGTTGGCGACTCTGGTCAGCTGCGCTCGCTCCTCGCGGACCCGTCCGCTCAAGCCGGTGTCAAGGCGACGATCGTCGATCGCGTGTTCGCACGCAGCATCGGCGGATCGTCTCTTGCACTGCTCAAGGATGTCGTCTCAGCGCGCTGGTCAAGCCAGAAGGACCTGCTCGGCGGAATCGAGGAACTCGGACTCCGCGCCGCAGCCCTCTCCGCCGGCCCGGACGCCAGGCTCGAAGCCCAACTGTTCGAGTTCGGCACGACAGTGTCTTCCGACCCGGAACTCGAGCTCGCGCTCGGGTCGAAGCTCGGCAGCCAGAACGCAAAACTCGCACTCGTCGACACCCTGCTTACGGGCAAGGGATCGCCGGAGATCGTCGAAATCGTCAAGCACCTCGTCCTGCAGCCTCGCGGCCGCCGGATCGGGGAACTTCTTCGCCACGCGGCATCCGTCGTTGCTGACCAGGGCGGCTTCTCCGTCGCCACTGTGTCAAGCGCACGGCCGCTCGGCGCCGCTCAGCTCGAGCGACTCGAAAAGGGACTCGCGGCACAGTATGGCCGCGCAATCCGTCTCAACCAGGTTGTCGACCCCGCTGTCATCGGAGGCCTGCGCGTGCAGGTCGGCGACGATGTCATCGACGGCAGCATCGCATCGCGCCTCGGCGAACTCAGACTTCAGCTTGCTGGCTAGCGCCAGTAGACAACGTAGGGGACAAGACGTCTCCACACAGATAGGGAAGAAGATGGCAGAACTCACGATCAGCCCCGACGAGATCCGGGATGCTCTCAAGGAATTCGTCACGGCTTACGAGCCGGGTAAGGCAAGCGCAACCGAGGTCGGCAAGGTCATCGACGCCGGTGACGGCATCGCCCACGTCGAGGGTCTGCCAGGCGTTATGGCCAACGAGCTCATCCGCTTCGCGGATGGAACACTCGGCCTCGCCCAGAACCTTGACGAAGACGAAATCGGTGTTGTCGTCCTTGGCGAATTCAACGGCATCGTCGAGGGCATGGAAGTAACACGCACAGGAGAGGTGCTGTCGACTCCGGTCGGCGACGCATTCCTCGGTCGTGTCGTTGACCCGCTCGGCGCTCCGATTGACGGACTCGGCGAGATCAAGGCAGAGACCCGCCGCGCGCTCGAGCTCCAGGCTCCTGGCGTTATGCAGCGCAAGAGCGTGCACGAGCCGATGCAGACCGGTATCAAGGCGATCGACGCCATGATCCCGATCGGCCGCGGCCAGCGCCAGCTCATCATCGGTGACCGTCAGACCGGCAAGAGCGCAATTGCCATCGACACGATCATCAACCAGAAGGACAACTGGGCGTCAGGCGACGTCAACAAGCAGGTTCGCTGCATCTACGTCGCCATCGGCCAGAAGGGCTCGACGATTGCCGCCATCAAGGCGTCGCTCGAAGAGGCCGGCGCCATGGAGTACACGACGATCGTCGCCGCTCCCGCGTCTGACCCCGCAGGTTTCAAGTACCTCGCTCCCTACACCGGTTCGGCCATCGGCCAGCACTGGATGTACGGCGGCAAGCACGTCCTCATCGTCTTCGATGACCTGTCGAAGCAGGCAGAGGCATACCGCGCCGTATCGCTGCTCCTTCGCCGTCCGCCAGGACGCGAGGCATACCCCGGTGACGTGTTCTACCTGCACTCCCGTCTGCTCGAGCGTTGCGCCAAGCTGTCCGACGAGCTCGGTGCCGGTTCCATGACCGGTCTCCCGCTCATCGAGACGAAGGCGAACGACGTTTCGGCGTACATCCCGACCAACGTGATCTCGATCACCGACGGCCAGATCTTCCTGCAGTCAGACCTCTTCAACGCCAACCAGCGTCCCGCTGTTGACGTGGGAATCTCGGTCTCGCGTGTTGGTGGAGACGCCCAGGTGAAGAGCATCAAGAAGGTTTCAGGAACGCTGAAGCTCGAACTCGCTCAGTACCGCTCGCTCGAGGCATTCGCGATGTTCGCATCCGACCTCGACCCGGCCAGCCGTCGCCAGCTTGCTCGCGGTGCTCGCCTCACCGAGCTGCTGCGCCAGCCGCAGTACTCTCCGTTCCCCGTCGAGAACCAGGTCGTCTCGATCTGGGCCGGTACGAAGGGCAAGCTCGACGAGGTTCCTGTCGAAGACATCCTGCGCTTCGAAAGCGAACTTCACGACTACCTGGGTCGCAACACCCAGGTGCTCTCGAAGCTCCGCGAGACGAACGTGCTCAGCGACGACATCGTCGACGAGCTCGACGCAGCTGTCGACGCCTTCAAGAAGGAATTCCAGACCGGTGCGGGCAAGCCCCTCAACGGCCCGGGTTCCGAGCAGTTCACCGAACTGCCCGCTGAAGACGTCAACCAGGAAAAGATCGTCAAGGGACGTCGATAAGTAATGGGTGCACAACTTCGGGTCTATACGCAGAAGATCAAGTCTGCGCAGACGACCAAGAAGATCACGAAGGCGATGGAGCTCATCGCCGCCTCGCGCATTGCAAAAGCGCAGGCGCGCGTTGAAGCATCCGGGCCGTACTCTCGTGCGATCACCCGCGCGGTGTCAGCCGTGGCGACGTACTCAAACGTCGACCACGTGCTGACCACCGAGCCGGAGACCATCGAGCGTGCAGCCGTTGTGATCTTTGCGTCTGACCGCGGCCTCGCCGGCGCGTTCAACTCGCAGGTTCTGCGTGAAGCCAACGAGCTTGCCGAGCTGCTCCGCAGCCAGGGCAAGGACGTTGTCTACTACCTCATCGGTCGCAAGGCCGTCGGGTACTTCGCATTCCGCAAGCGTTCCTCAGAAGGTCAGTGGGTCGGCGAAAGCGAGAACCCGACCTTCGCAACAGCGCAGGAGATCAGCGCTGCGCTTCTCGAGCGTTTCGTTCAGGATGCGTCAGAGGGTGGCGTCGACGAGATCCACATCGTCTACAACCGTCTCGTCAGCATGATGAGCCAGGTTCCCGAGGTTGTGCGGTTGCTTCCACTCGAGGTCGTCGAGGGTGTCGAAGAGCCCAACGACAAGACAGTGCTCCCGCTTTATGAGTTCGAACCAGACGCAGGGAGCGTGCTCGACGCACTTCTGCCCGTGTACATCGAGAGCCGCATCTTCAACGCGCTGCTTCAGTCCGCTGCTGCAAAGCACGCGGCAACGCAGAAGGCGATGAGTTCGGCCAGCGACAACGCGGACAAGCTGATCACGGACTACACACGGTTGCGGAACAACGCCCGCCAGGCCGAGATCACCCAGCAGATTTCCGAGATTGTCGGCGGCGCAGACGCACTGTCGTCCGCCAAGTAACTTTACGAAGAGAGAAGAAGAGCATGACAGACATTGCCACCGCTCAGGACACGACGGGTGAGGTGAAGGCCGGCGCTACCGGCCGAGTCGCTCGCGTCACCGGTCCGGTTGTTGACATCGAGTTCCCGCACGACGCGATTCCCGGTATCTACAACGCACTGAAGACCACAGTGAACATGGCCGGCGTGACCCAGGTCCTCACGCTCGAGGTTGCCCAGCACCTCGGCGATGACCTGATCCGCGCCATTGCGCTCAACCCGACCGACGGACTCGTCCGCGGCCAGGAAGTGACTGACACCGGAGAGCCGATCACGGTTCCCGTCGGTGACATCACCAAGGGCAAGGTTTTCAACGTCATCGGTGACGTCCTCAACGCTGCTCCCGGCGAGCAGATCGAGATCACCGAACGCTGGCCCATCCACCGCAAGCCACCGGCATTCGACCAGCTCGAGTCGAAGACCGAGCTCTTCGAGACCGGGATCAAGTCCATCGACCTTCTCACCCCGTACGTACAGGGTGGAAAGATCGGTCTGTTCGGTGGTGCTGGTGTCGGTAAGACAGTCCTCATCCAGGAAATGATCCAGCGCGTTGCGCAGGACCACGGTGGAGTTTCGGTCTTCGCCGGTGTCGGTGAGCGTACCCGTGAAGGTAACGACCTCATCGCCGAAATGGAAGAAGCAGGCGTCTTCGACAAGACCGCCCTTGTCTTCGGCCAGATGGACGAGCCGCCAGGAACGCGACTCCGCGTCGCCCTCTCGGCCCTCACCATGGCTGAGTACTTCCGCGACGTGCAGAAGCAGGACGTCCTGTTGTTCATCGACAACATCTTCCGCTTCACGCAGGCCGGTTCCGAGGTCTCCACACTTCTCGGACGCATGCCGTCCGCGGTGGGTTACCAGCCGAACCTCGCCGACGAGATGGGTATCCTCCAGGAGCGCATCACGTCGACCCGTGGCCACTCGATCACGTCGCTGCAGGCAATCTACGTTCCTGCTGACGACTACACCGACCCGGCTCCTGCAACGACGTTCGCGCACCTCGACGCGACCACCGAGCTGTCACGTGAGATCGCATCAAAGGGTCTGTACCCCGCGATCGACCCGCTGACCTCGACGAGCCGCATCCTCGACCCGCGCTACATCGGTGATGACCACTACAACACCGCTGTTCGCGTCAAGGCGATCCTGCAGAAGAACAAGGAACTCCAGGAGATCATCGCGATCCTCGGTGTCGACGAGCTGAGCGAAGAAGACAAGATCACGGTTGCCCGTGCTCGTCGCATCCAGCAGTTCCTCTCGCAGAACACCTACATGGCGAAGAAGTTCACCGGTGTCGAGGGATCGACGGTTCCGCTCAAGGAGACCATCGAGTCCTTCTCCGCGATCGCCGACGGCGAATTCGACCACGTTGCCGAGCAGGCGTTCTTCAACGTCGGTGGCATCAACGATGTCGAAGAGGCCTGGGCACGCATCCAGAAGGAGAACGGCTAGTCATGGCTTCGCTCAAGGTCAGTGTTGTCGGGGCAGACCAGGAAGTGTGGTCAGGGACCGCGTCCATGGTCATCGCCCGGACTGTCGAGGGAGAGATCGGTATTCTCCCCGGCCACGAGCCGATGCTTGCCATCCTTGCCGAGGGTCAGGTTCGCGTCACGGCTGAGAACGGTGAGAAGATCACCGCGACGGCCGCAGACGGGTTCCTCTCCGTTGAGAACAACACAGTGACGATCGTGGCTGGCAACGCCAGCCTGGTCAAGTAGTACCGCCGCAAGGCTCCTCGTAACGCCCCGTGCTTATCCTGCTCCCTCCGTCTGAGACGAAGCGAGCCGGTGGCACGGGGCGTTCGTTGTCTCTCGACGCGCTGCGTTATCCCGAACTCACCGCGGTGCGTCGGCAACTGACCGACGACGTTGTTCGGCTGGCAGCAGACCGGGACGCCATGATTGCTGCGCTCAAGCTCGGGCCCAAGCAGCACGGCGAGGTCGAGGTGAATCGGATGCTGTGGGAGTCACCGACCATGCCTGCACTCGACAGGTACACCGGCGTGCTGTTCGACGCGCTCGACGCGGGAACGCTCGATGCTGAAGCCCGGGCGTTTGCCGGCAGGCACGTGCTCGTCCACGCGGCCCTCTTCGGTCCGGTTGGTGCGCTCGACCCCATCCCCGCTTACCGGTTGTCCCACGACTCGCGCATTCCGGGGGCGCCGATGAAACGCCTCTGGGCTCCTGTCGTTGCGGACGCGCTCGCCCAGCACGACGGTCTCCTGATCGACATGCGCTCCGAGGCGTATGTCGCGCTCGGACCGTCACTCGCGATGCCGAACTCCTTCTATCTTCGGGTTCTTACCGACGGGCCAAACGGCTCGCGCCGCGCCCTCAACCACTTCAACAAGAAGGCCAAGGGTGAGTTCACCCGCGCCATAGTGCAT
Organism: Mycetocola sp. Y791; assembly: GCF_059445325.1. NCBI lineage: Bacteria > Bacillati > Actinomycetota > Actinomycetes > Micrococcales > Microbacteriaceae > Mycetocola > Mycetocola sp. Y791. The sequence goes on from NZ_JCAIUC010000001.1 coordinate 832,871, forward strand.
GCGCGGATCCCGTTTGCCCATGTCGATGAACTCTGCGCCTGGGCGCCGACGGCGGGTTTCAGGCTTGAGAAACTCAGCGCGGACTCCGGTGCCAGGGAACTCGCACTACTCGTCTGAGTTTTGTTCCCGGGATTTTGCTCCCTGAATTTTGCCCTCGGGATTTCGCTGACGGAAGTTACCTCACCGGCTTGTCGTCACGCAGCCCGCCAGCATCCCTCGACGTGGTCGTCGACGATCCCCGCTGACTGCATCAGCGCGTACATGGTCGTCGGCCCTACGAAGCGGAAGCCCCGACGACGGAGCTCCTTACTGAGCGCTGTTGACTCCGCGGTGATCGCCGGGATGTCACTGAACGTCGCCGGGCGCGGCGGGAGGGGATCCGGTCGAAAGCTCCAGACGAGATCTGACAGGCTCTCGCCGAGCTGAAGTGTAGCCCGCGCGTTGCCGATCACGGCTGTGATCTTGCCTCGGTGCCGGATGATGGCCGGGTTCTGTACGAGCTCTTCGACCTTGGCGTCTGAGTACGAGGCGACCGTCTCGATATCGAAGTTGTCGAACGCTTCCCGGAAAGCGGGCCGCCTCTTGAGAATTGTGATCCAGCTCAGTCCGGCCTGGAAACCCTCGAGGCTGATCTTCTCGAAGACCGCACGATCGCCGACCAGGGGGGTTCCCCATTCTTCGTCGTGATAGCGCTGGTACTCGGGGTCGTTGACCGCCCAGGCGCACCGGCTCTTGCCGTCGGTTCCGGGAACTGTCGATTCGGAAGGGGGCATGCCGACCAGAGTACCGGCTGGCGAAATGAGTACCCGCGCTGGGAAAAGGCTGGCGACTGTCCGCGAAGCTGAACTCGCCGGTGACGCGTCCATCATCTCCGGCGCGTCACGCGGTCTGGAGAGTTGCCTGCTGCAGTGGCTGCCGGTACTCGATGCCCTCGTGGTCAAGCAGCCACTCTTTGGTGGGCACTCCGTTGCCCTGTGTATACCCGGTGATGCGGCGTCCGGTTGCGAGCACCCTGTGGCACGGTACGAACAGGGGCAGTCGGTTCGCACGCACCGCACTTCCGATGGCACGGCCGGCGAGACCGGCACCGATGTCGTAGCCCAGCTGCCCATAGGTTCGTGATTCGCCGAAGCTGATCCCCGCGAGCCCGGTCCAGGTGGCCAGCTGGAACGGGGTACCGACGGGGGAGAGCGGCACATCAAACGCCCGGCGGGAGCCGTCAAAGTACTCCGCGAGCTGCTCGGACGCGAGCACGAGGACATCGAGCGGCGATTCACGGTAGCCGTCGAGGGGCAACTCGCTCCCTCGTTCGATAACGAGCGTCGTCACGGACGTGCCGTCACTCGTGAGTTCGATCCTGCCGAGCGGGCTGGAGAAACGGAGGAGACCGACGGGGCGGTCGAACAGGGTCGGCATCGGCCCGGGCGCGGGAGCGGGGTCGCTGTGGTGGCGTGTCATGTGCTCGACGGTATGCGGCACAGCGACCAGGGCGGGCGTTTCACAGCATCGGTGGATTCTCGCCGCCGGAGCACCGGTTGTGGGGGAGTCTGACCGCCGACCGGTAGCCTGATCGAATGGCAGACATCGAATATCGCACACTCGGCTCCGGCGGACTTCGCGTCTCGACGATCGGGCTCGGCTGCAATAACTTCGGGCGGCTCGGCACGGCGAGCGAATCACAGGAGGGCACGAACGCGGTGATCTCAGCCGCGATCGACGTCGGCGTCACGCTCTTCGACACCGCCGACATGTACGGCAAGGAGCCGGGGCTCAGCGAGACGCTGATGGGCAATGCACTCAAGGGGCGTCGCGACCAGATCGTGCTCGCCACCAAGTTCGGTCATTCCGGGGCCGACGTCGGCATTCCCGCGTGGGGCGCCAAGGGATCCAGGCGGTATGTGCGGCTCGCTGTCGAAGCATCCCTCCGGCGGCTGCAGACCGACTGGATCGACCTCTACCAGCTGCACACCCCAGACCCCCTCACGCCGATCGAGGAGACCCTCTCGGTGCTCGATGATCTCATCGTCGAGGGTAAGGTGCGCTACATCGGCCACTCGAACCTGCCGGCCTGGCAGGTTGTCGAGGCAGAGCTCACCGCCGGGCTCACGTCCCATCCGAAGTTCATCTCGTCGCAGAACGAGTACAGCCTCATCGTCCGCGATGCCGAGCGCGAGTTGTTCCCCGTGCTGGCGAAGTACGACATCGGCTTCCTGCCGTACTTCCCGCTCTACAACGGCCTCTTCACCGGCAAGTTCTCGAGGGATGGCGGGCCGTCGGACAGCCGGATCGTTCGCCAGCGCAGCTATCTCCTCGACAGTGCACCATGGGATGCCATCGAGGCGTACCAGAAGTTCTGTGACGACCGCGGAATCACGATGCTCGAGGCAACATTCGCCTGGTTGCTCGCCCAGCCGAACCTCACAAGCGTCATCGCCGGCGCCACGCGCCCCGAGCAGATCATTCAGAACGCGGATGCCGCAACCAGCTGGCATCCGTCTGCCGACGACCTGACCTTTATCGGTGACCTGTTCGCTCCCCGCGAAGAGGTGAACGGGTAAGACTCTCCTCGGCGGAGAGCTGCTCAGCTAGGCTCGCTGGGTGGATCTGCCGATCGGTCGGCGGTACCCCTGATAAGGACTCCCATGCTCGCAAAACTCGTCGGCCGCTACCTGAAGCCCCACTGGCCGCTTCTCGTCGGTGTCGTCGTTTTTCAGTTTGCGCAGGCAATAGCGTCGCTGTACCTTCCCACCCTCAACGCCGACATCATCGACAACGGCGTTGCCACCGGAGACACGGCGTACATCCTGAGGGTCGGGATGCTGATGCTCGGCATCACCCTCATCCAGGTGCTGTGCGCGATAACTGCCGTGTACTTCGGAGCCAAGGCGGCGATGAGGCTCGGTCGCGACGTCCGCGCGGCGGTGTTCACCCACGTCGGCCGCTTCTCCGAGCGGGAGGTGTCGAAGTTCGGGGCTCCGTCGCTGATCACGAGAAGCACCAATGACGTCCAGCAGGTGCAGATGCTCGTCCTCATGACGTGCACGCTGATGGTGTCTGCGCCGATCCTCGCCATCGGCGGTGTTGTCGCGGCGTTGAGCCTCGACCTCGAGCTGTCCTGGCTGATGGCGGTGTCCATCCCGGTGCTTCTCATCGCTGTCGGGCTCATCATCGTGCGGATGATTCCCTTGTTCCAGTCGATGCAGAGAAGGATCGACCGGGTCAACGGAATCCTGCGGGGCCAGCTCACCGGCATCCGCGTTGTCCGCGCGTTCGTGCGGGAGGCGGAGGAGACGTCTCGCTTCGAGAAGGCCAACGATGAACTGACGGATGTCGGCCTTCGCGTCGGTCGTCTGATGGCGCTGATGTTCCCGATCGTCATGCTCGTGCTCAACGTGTCGAGTATCGCCGTGCTCTGGTTCGGTGGGTTCCGCATTGCTGACGGTTCCATGGAGGTCGGAACCGTGATGGCGTTCCTCCAGTACCTCATGCAGATCCTCATGGCGGTCATGATGGCGACGTTCATGGCGGTGATGATCCCGCGCGCAGCGGTGAGCGCTGACCGGATCGAAGAGGTGCTCTCGACCGACTCAACGGTGCGGCAGCCGGACCGGCCGGTCTCGACACTGGATGTCGCTGGGAGGATCCGGTTCGATCACGTCGAGTTCTCCTATCCCGGTGCAGAGCAGCCGGTGCTGCGTGACATCACGTTCGACATCGAACCGGGCACGACGACAGCGATCATCGGATCGACGGGATCGGGAAAGACGACACTGATCAATCTGCTTCCCCGGCTTTTCGACGCGACCGGTGGGCGGGTGCTCGTCGATGGCGTCGCTGTCAATGAAACAGATCAGGACCTGTTGTGGTCGAAGATCGGTATCGTGCCCCAGCGGCCGTATCTCTTTTCGGGCACTGTTGCGACGAACCTGCGGTTCGGAAAGCCTGACGCAACGGACGATGAACTCTGGCGGGCCCTCGAGACCGCGCAGGCGCGCGACTTCGTCGAGGCGTTCCCCGATCAGCTGGACGCGCCGATTTCGCAGGGAGGCGGCAACGTGTCCGGCGGGCAACGACAGCGACTCGCCATCGCCAGGGCGCTCGTAAAGCGCCCGGAGGTCTATGTCTTCGACGACTCGTTCTCGGCGCTGGATCTCGCCACCGATGCGCGACTGCGCGCGGCCCTCGCGAGGGATGTCCGGGGTGCGACGATGGTGATCGTCGCGCAGCGCGTGAGCACGATTCGGGATGCTGACCAGATCATCGTCCTCGAGGACGGCGCGGTTGAGCGCACGGGAACCCACGAGGAGTTGCTCGAGTCGTCTGAGACCTATCGGGAGATCGTCGAGTCGCAGCTCGCCGTCGAGGAGGCACTGTGAGCGACATCGACGAGGTCGACGACGACGCACCAGTCAGGGTTCCGGCGCGACCACCTCGCGGTGGTGGTCCGTTCGGCGGAGCGGGGATGCCCGCCGAGAAGAGCATGAACTTCGGGCCGAGCGCGAAGCGTTTGCTCGCGAGGCTGAGGCCTGAGCGGTGGAAGCTCGTCTTTGTCACGGTCCTCGCCGTGATCAGTGTCACGCTGTCCGTGATGGGACCGAAACTCCTCGGTGACGCGACAAACATCCTCTTCGAGGGCGTCATCTCCCAGGGGCTGCCCTCCGGTGCCAGCAAGGAGCAGATCGTCGACTCGCTCCGTGCGACCGGCGATAACGACCGGGCCGACATGCTGAGCGGAATGACTCTCACGCCGGGACAGGGCATCGACTTCGGTGCCCTCTCCCGTGTGCTGCTCATCGTTCTCGCCGTGTATTCCTTTGCCTTTCTCTTCGGCTGGATCCAGGCTCTGGTTCTCAACGGTGTCGTCCAGAGGACGATGTACCGGCTTCGCGAGGACGTCGAGGTGAAGGTCAACCGCCTTCCCCTCAAATACTTCGACAGGATGCAGCGCGGTGAGCTGCTCAGCCGGGTCACCAATGACATCGACAACATCGCACAGACCCTGCAACAGACGCTCAGCCAGGTGCTGGTGTCGCTGCTCACCGTGATCGGCGTGCTGATCGCGATGTTCACGATCTCACCGCTGCTCGCACTCATCGCACTGGTCACGATCCCGGCGACGATCCTCATCACCGGTGTGATCGCCAAGCGGTCACAGAAGAAGTTCGTCGCGCAGTGGAAGCACACCGGTGAGCTCAACGCGCAGATCGAGGAGATGTACTCAGGCCACGCCATCGTCAAGGTCTTCGGCCGTGCCCGCGAGGTCGGGTCACGGTTCTCGTCGAAGAACGAGGAACTCTACGAGGCCAGCTTCGGTGCGCAGTTCATTTCCGGCATCATCATGCCGTCGATGATGTTCGTCGGTAACCTCGTGTACGTCGCCATAGCGGTCGTCGGTGGAATCCAGGTCGCGACCGGAGGCCTGAGTCTCGGCAGCGTGCAGGCCTTCATCCAGTACTCCCGCCAGTTCACCCAGCCGCTGACCCAGCTCGGGTCGATGGCCAACCTGCTCCAGTCGGGCGTGGCATCCGCTGAACGCGTCTTCGAGCTCTTCGACGCCGATGAACAGTCGCCGGATCCGTCCGACCCGGTGACCCCGCCACGAGACGGCAGGGGCCGCCTGGTCTTCGAGGACGTCTCGTTCAGCTATTCGCCGGACAAGCCCCTGATTTCCCACCTCAACCTCGTGGCGGAGCCCGGGCACACGGTGGCGATCGTCGGTCCGACCGGCGCAGGCAAGACGACGCTGGTGAACCTCATCATGCGGTTCTACGAGCTGGATTCAGGTCGGATCACCCTCGACGGCGTGAACATCGCCGAGATGACGCGCGACGACCTGCGCTCCCGCACCGGCATGGTGCTGCAGGACACCTGGCTCTTCGGCGGGACGATCCGCGAGAACATCGCCTACGGTCGACCGGATGCCACTGAGAAGGAAATCCTCGAGGCCGCCCGGGCTACCTACGTCGACCGCTTCGTGCACTCGTTGCCCGATGGCTACGACACGGTTCTCGACGATGAGGCATCGAATGTCTCAGCGGGGGAGAAGCAATTGCTCACCATCGCGCGGGCCTTCCTGGTCAAGCCGAGCGTTCTCATCCTCGACGAGGCGACGAGCTCTGTCGACACCAGGACCGAACTGCTGCTCCAGAAGGCGATGTCGGCGCTCCGGCAGGACAGGACGAGCTTTGTGATCGCGCACCGTCTGTCGACGATCCGCGACGCCGACCTGATCCTCGTGATGGAGTCCGGCGCGATCGTCGAGCAGGGAACGCACGCCGAACTGCTCGCGGCCGGCGGTGCGTACTATTCGCTCTACAACTCGCAGTTCGCCCAGGCAACGACCACGGACGACGCCTGATCAGGGTTGCCGACGCCTGATCACGGCGGCCAGCCCCTGATCAAGCGACGAACGAGGCGATTCCCCTCACAGTGGCAGTGGAACGCCCGTTCACTCACCGGAGCTGGAAGACGGCGCAGAGGCCGGGCATTCGCGGTGAAGACTGCCGTCATGACGACGATCATCACCGCGCACGGCGCCCACGACTTCCTTGCCCTCGTCCCCAGCCTGGCTGGCTTCGTGCCGCGCGACAGCGTGGTTCTCGTTGCCTTTCGAGGCAACCGCACCTGCGGCGCGCTGCGCATCGATCTGCCTGGCGAGGACGCACCGGCTCCCGTGCGCAAGGCGTTTGCCACGACAACGCTCGGCATGGTCTGCAGGATCCCCGACGTCGACGCGATAGTGCCGGTCGTTTATACGGATGACACTTTCGAGCGATACGCAGGACCACCACGTCGAGCGCTCATTGCCAATCTGACGACCCGTGCCAGACACGGGGGTTTCCTCGTGCGCGACGCGCTGTGCGTCGCCTCCGATGCGTGGGGGAGCTACCTCGATGACGGACCGCGGCGGGGGCGGTCGCTCGAGCTCATCGCCCAGTCGGCGGCGCGTCAGGACGAACGGCTGCCGCGCGACGCACCGGCACTCGGTGACGTCCCGGCACTCGACGACGTCGTGGCCGGCGCGACGCTCGAGGCGGCCGATGCGGCCGAGTGCGAACGTGTGTCGTCGCTGTACCACGTGCTCAGCGGGCTCAGGGAGAGTGCAGAACTCCTGCCGGTTCTCTACTGGGAGTACAACTTCGACGGCGATACCGTCGCGTTCGCCGATCATCTCGTCACCGCTCGCCCTGATGCCGATGCCGACAGCGGGAAGAACGCGGCGCTGCTTACCTTTCTCGTGCAGAGTCCGGCGGTCAGGGACACCGTGCTGATGACCTGGGGGTGGGAAACCACCGCGGGCGATGAGAGTGCCCTGACGCAGAGGATGTTCGCCTCGGGTGAGGACATCAGCGGGATGCCGGGCGCTGGTGCTCTCGGTGGGTGGGACATGCCGAGGCCGGACCCTGACCGCATTCGCTCGGCCATCGCCGTGCTGCGGTTCGCCGCGGCGCGCGTTCCGTCCGAGACCGCACCAGCGCTATTGACGATGATCGGGTGGCTGTACTGGGCACTCGGCGCCGGTTCGGTCGCGGCGAGGTGGATCGCGCAGGCTGTGGACATCGACCCGAGATACGGTCTCGCCGACCTCATTGGCACCATGATCGGCGCCGGACATCTGCCCGAGTGGGCCTTCGATGTGCCACCGGAAGCAACCCGGTGCGACGCAATTGACCCCTGAAGGCGACCCGAGGGAACCACTCGGTACATTCCGCCGGTATTATCTACGGAAGGGGCGACTCGCTCTGGCACCGAGAGGACGACCGCGTGACTGAGATTGACGTGCGCACCGATTCGTACGTCGTCGACGTGCCCAACGGACAGCCGCTCGCGCTGTCGTGGGCAAGTGTCACCGACACCGGCCGCAAGCGCCAGGTGAATCAGGATGCTCTCATCGTCGAGTATCCGGTCTTCGCCGTTGCAGACGGCATGGGCGGTCACGAAGCCGGCGAGGTCGCAAGCGCCGCAGTCATCGCGCGACTTGCTGAGCGCGTGGAGTCTGGCGAGACTGTCGACCGCATCGCCGTTGAGAACGCTCTCCGCGATGCCGTCGCCGACATGCTCGAACAGGTCGGCGAGTCCGACCTCGGCACGGGGACGACGGTCACGGGGATCGTGCTCGGATTTTCCGGTCCAGAGAACTCGGTCCCGTCCTGGACCGTGTTCAACATCGGCGATTCGCGGGTCTACCGGCTTCTCGGTGATGAACTCGTGCAGGTGACGCTCGACCACTCGGTCGTGCAGGAGCTTATTTCCATCGGCGCGATTACACCCGCTGAGGCGGAATCCCACCCGCACGGAAACGTCATCACCCGCGCGGTCGGCTTCTCAGACGAACCGCTTCCCGATTACACCGAGGTTCCCATCCAGGACAAGGCGCGCTGGCTCGTCTGTTCCGATGGGCTCACCAAAGAGCTGACCGACTTCGGTCTCAGGCACTTCCTTCTGCAGTCTCCGACTCCGGAGCAGGCTGTCCGCGCTCTCGTGGAAGCTGCCCTCGAGAACGGTGGCCGCGACAACGTCAGCGCCATAGTTTTGGACGAATTGCTCGTCTCCCGCGCCTGACCGCGGTTAATCGCGGTTCTTCGCCGGTCCCTCGTAGTACCCTCCACACGGGTATCGCCGGGAGGCTGCGTCCACCGGTGTCGTCCCGCTGTGTGGCCTGGCGTTCGGACATGATGTTGTGGATTCATGAGCGTCAGCGCGCCGAACGATGAACCGATCACCCTCCCGCAGCAACCCGTGCGCTCGCCCCCGTCGCCGTTTCCCGTCCTTGCGGCCCTGGCGCCGGTCGCGGTCTCGGTTCTGATCTGGCTCGTCACCGGATCATCGTTTGCCCTGATGTTCGCCGCGCTTGGTCCGGTAATCGCGATCGCGAGCGTGATTGACTCGCGGTGGTCGTCCGGCAGGCGGCTGAAGAAGGACCGCGCCGCGTATGCAGCCGAACTCGACAGCATTTCGCAGCTCATCGACTCGAGGCTCGACGAGGAGCGACAGGTGAGGAGACGGAACGCGCCGGGAGCGCGGGCACTCGTCGGTACGACCGGAATGGGCAGCACCGCAGCTCCATCTCGCCGGCCGCACGAGAGCGGAGAGCCCGACGTCGCGCGCTCGGTCCGACTCGGTCGCTGGCGCGTCAGCGGCGCAGCACGGACTCGCGTGGTCGTCGGTACCGGCACTCTGCCGAGCACCCTCCGGGTTGATGGCGCGGTGGACTCAGCGGCGGGTCGGGCGCTGCGCGATCGCGCGCGGTTCGCGTCGGGAGTCCCGGTCGATATCGACGCGACTCGTGGCATCGGCGTCGTCGGCGCCACGCTTCCCGCCAGGGGGTTCGCCAGGGGCATTCTGCTCCAGCTGTGCAACGCGATGGGGCCTGAGACCGCGGAGGTCCTCACGGAGGGCCCCGGATGGGACTGGGTGTCCGTTATGCCGCACGCGGGGACAGGGCGAGGCGCTCCGGTGACTGTCGTGGTCAGAGATCTGACCGCGGCGCCGGGGTCGCCTGATCTCCTCCCGGGCGGGCGCAGTCATGATCACGCCGGGTCCGGTTCCGCTTGGCCTGATCACGTATGGTCCGGTTCCGCCACGGCCACGGCCACGGGCGAACGTGCGACGATCCTGATCGTGCTCGCTCGCACGGTCGAGGAGATCCCGCCGGAATGCGGTGAGGTACTCGAACTGACGGGGTTGGCGACAGCGGTTCTCCACCACGGTGACTCCGACAGGTCCTCAGGAGTCGCCAGACCCGTAGTCCTTGCGCTCGAACTCATGACCGAGGTCGAGTGCGAGTTGTTTGCGACGGCACTCGCTGCACTCGCGGACAGGCTCGGTGTTGCGACAGCGGCAGTCGAACTTCCTGCACACGTCGGCTTCGGCGACGTTCACCGGCGCGCCGGTGAGGAGGGGGCGGTGAGCACGAAAGACGGGTCATCCCTCCGGGCGGTGCTCGGGATCGGGGACGGTGCCAGTGCCAGTGCCAGTGCCAGTGCCAGTGCCAGTGCTGCTGGTGGCGCCGGTGCTGGCGGTGGCACAGCGGTTGTGGTCGACATCGTGACCGAGGGGCCACACGCGATAGTCGGCGGTACAACAGGTAGCGGCAAGAGCGAACTGCTGACCACCTGGGTGGCAAGTATGGCGCTCGGGCATTCGCCGGCGCTCGTCACTTTCCTGCTTGTCGACTTCAAGGGCGGCAGCGCGTTCGCGCCATTGGGATCGCTGCCGCACGTGGTTGGACTCATCACGGACCTCGACGAGGTCGCCGCGGCCAGGGCGCTCGCCAGCCTCAGCGCAGAGATCGTGTATCGGGAAAGGACGCTCGCTGACCTCGGGTGTCGCGATATCGCCGAGGCGCGCGGCGCCTTCCCCCGACTCGTCATCGTCGTCGACGAATTCGCCGCCATGCTCGACGGCTTCCCCGATCTCCACGCTCTTTTCGTTGACATCGCAGCGAGGGGGCGTTCGCTCGGCATGCACCTCATTCTCTGTACGCAGCGCCCGGCGGGAGTGGTCAGGGACGCCCTCCTCGCCAACTGCGGACTCCGGCTGTCACTGCGCGTGCACAGCCGCAGCGACAGCGTCGCGGTTGTGGGCACGGATGCTGCAGCGCACCTGCCTGCGTCAAGGCCCGGTCGGCTTATTCTGGCCACAGGGGGCCGCGACCGGCAGGTGCAGGTCGCCGCGGTTTCACAGTCGGAAATCGAGAGCATTGCAGCGAACACACAATCCGGCGTCTCGCCGCGTCGGCCGTGGCTCGACCCGCTTCCCGACCGGCTTGCCCTGAACGATCTCGAGCCACCGAACGCGACCTCGAACGGCATCCCCGGCGCCATCCCGGGCGCGATCCGTCTCGGGCTGGCAGATCTGCCGGGACTTCAGCGGCAGGACACCGCGCTCTGGGTGCCGGAAACCGATGGGAGTGTTCTCGTCGTCGGTGCGGCGCGTTCAGGGAAAACGACGGTACTCGACACGGTAACCGCTGAGGCGATGGCAACCGGCGACACAAATAACCGGGACCCCACCGGTTCCGGCGCACGTCGCCCGGGCTGGCGGCTGGTTCGGGTCGGCTCTGACGATGAAGAGACCTGGGACACGGTGATCGGGCTCGCGGCCAGCCTCCGCGCCCCGGCGACAGCAGGCACCGCAGGCGTCGCGGCCACAGCGGCCACAGCGGCCACAGCGGGCACCGTGTTCAGGTCAACGGTCGCGGTTCTCCGACCGGGCGACAAGACACTCCTCCTGATCGATGATGTCGACTCCACCCTCGCGCGACTGGACGACGATTATGCGACCAGGCTCCGTGACGCCCTGGTGGAGTTGCTGCGCGACGGTCCCCGCCGGTCGGTGTGGGTGATGCTCACGCTCAAGCGGCTGGCGGGAGCACTCAGCGTGCTGTCCGGGTTTGCCGGTGCCGTGCTCATGCTGCGAATGGCGAATCGGCAGGAACACCTCATGGCGGGTGGTGACAGTGCGAGCTGGGTGGCCAATCGGCCGGACGGAAACGCGGTGTGGCGTGGGGCCACGATACAGGTCGCTGTCGCCGACGCAACAGTCGCCGACACAACAAGCGGCCCGGTGTCCGCGCCTGGGACCGGGACCGGGTCCGGGTCTTCATCTGGCCGGGCAGGGCCAGGCCGACATGGGCGAAGCAGCACCGCCCCCGAATACGTTCTGGGCCAGCACCCGCTGACGGTGCTCGTCTGCCGGTCTCCCCAGCACCGGGTGGAATCGATACTCAACGATCCGTCGTGCGAGCTGGGCCTGCGCGTGGCCGCGGTCGGAGGGGCGACGCGGCTCACCGTGGGGGACCTCGGACTCGGCACTCCCGGAGCCGTAGTACTCGTTGGCGACAGCGATGACTGGCAGACCCAGTGGGCACTGTTCGCTGCGCTCCGCCAGGACGCGGAACTCATTCTCGACGGTTGCACGGTCGCCGAGTACCGTGCACTCACCAAACGACGCGAGCTTCCGCCCCTCCTGGTCTGGCCCGGCCATGTCTGGCACGTCCCTCCCGGCGGCCAGGCGGAGCGGGTCAGCCTGCGGTGAAGCCAGCCTGCGGTGAAGTCAGCCGGACTCAGACCGCGCCTGCCCGGGGCCGCGACGACCGGCCAACGCTCGACTACTCCTCCAGGAGTGTCTCGACCGAGTGGTATTCGCGTCCGTGGGCGGTAGCGACCGGTGCACTGTAGACGGTGCCGTCGTGCACATTGAGCCCCTGGGCGAGGGCGGGGTCGGCGCGAAAGGCGTCCCGCCAGCCGCTGCTGGCAAGGGCGCGAGCGTACGGCAACGTGGCGTTGGTGAGTGCGTAGGTGGACGTGTGCGGTACGGCACCGGGCATGTTGCCGACGCAGTAGAACAACGAGCCATGCACGGTGAAGGTCGGATCGGCGTGGGTCGTCGGGTGCGAATCCTCGAAGCATCCGCCCTGGTCGACCGAAATATCGACGAGGACGCTGCCTGGCTTCATCCTCGACACCAGTTCATTGCTCACGAGCTTGGGAGTTTGAGCGCCGGGGATCAGCACCGAGCCGATGACGAGGTCAGCACCGAGCAGCGAGTGCTCGATCTCGAAGGCGTTGCTGGCGATGGTTTTGATCCGTCCGGCATAGATGGCGTCGAGTTCACGGAGTCTCGCGATGTTCGTGTCGAGAATCGTGACGTCAGCCCCGAGTCCGACCGCGACGGCGGCGGCGTTCGTGCCCGCGACTCCGCCGCCGAGGACCGTGGCCCGGGCGGGCGACGTACCGGGCACGCCGGGAACGAGGAGTCCCGGCCCGCCGTTGGGTTTAAGCATCGTGTTGGCGCCGACGATCGCCGACAGGCGCCCGGCGACCTCGCTCATCGGTGCCAGCAGTGGGAGGGAGCGATTCGGCAGCTGTACCGTCTCGTAGGCGATGGCGGTCATCCCCGAGGCGAGGAGCGCCTCGGTCAGCGCGGGCTCTGCCGCGAGGTGGAGGTAGGTGAAGAGCACGAGATCCCGCCGAAAGTAGCCGTACTCGCTCGCAATGGGCTCTTTCACCTTGAGCAGCAACTCCGCCCGCTCCCACGTCGAGGCGGCATCCGGAAGGATCGTCGCCCCCACGCGTTCGAAGGCAGAATCCGGAATGGATGACCCGGCGCCTGCTCCACTCTCGATAAAGACCTCGTGGCCGGAGAGCATGAGATCGTGGACGCCGGCCGGGGTGATGGCTACCCGGAATTCGTTGTTCTTGATCTCGCGGGGGACGGCAACTCGCATGGTGCTCCTCGATTCGCTGCCTGGCCCTGGTGGGGCCGGCATCTCAGGACGTCGCGCTGGAGTCCGACGTCACTGTCGGTTCGGGCCGGATCTGGCCTCGGCCTCAGCCTAGCGAGGGAGCATGCGTTTAGAGAGAGCCCGACACCCGGATTTCGCCGACAACAGCCGTGCCGCCGAGGACATCGAGGTTGAGGTCAGGTCGGATCTCCTCGATGGCGTCGCGGCTGAGGGCACCGGCATCCGCGAGCAGTTCGAGGCCGACGATTGTCGCGGCCCGAAGGCTCCCGTCGAGCATTTTCAGGGCGACCGTTGTGCCGTCAGGCGCAGCCATCACCATGACGCCTTCGGCGCCGAGCTTCGCGAACACGCCGAGCCTGTCGATCACGACGGTGTTCGGACGGCCGGGGCCGTCGATCGCCCAGCCGTCTTCGAGCGCCGCCTGGCACAGAATGCCGGCGTTCCGGTAGATCGCGAACGGTGACGTCGGGCTTGACGTCCGGATCCGGCTGATGCCGCGCGCGAGTCCGGCGAGCGACAGGGCGTGCACCGGCGCACCACAACCGTCGATTCCGGACGCTGCGGGGCGCTCGCCGGTGAACCTCTCGACGACGTCGAGGATCGCGTGCTGCAGCGGATGTTCCGGGTCGAGGTAGCTCTCGATGGGCCAGTTGTTCGTGACGCAGGCGAGCAGCATTGCAGCGTGCTTGCCCGAGCAGTTCATGTAGATCGGTGACTTGTCGCCGTTGTCCTTCAGTAACTCGTCGCGAGCGGCGCCGTCTGAGGGCCAGTCTGCGGGGCACTGGAGTGCGGTCTCGGTGAGTCCGGCCTGCGCCAGAATGCTGCGGACGACGGAGACGTGGCGCTGGGTTCCTGAGTGACTCGCCGTTGCGAGCACGGCGGCCGCGCCGCGAAGGCCGACACCGGCGTTCATCACGGCGATCGCCTGGAACGGCTTCATCGTCGACCGCAGGAACACGGGGGCACTCGGGTCGCCGAGGGATCGAAGCACGTCGGCGTGCTGGTCGATGACGATGGCGGAGCCTGAATGGCGTGATTCGACGAAGCCGCTTCGTTCGACGACGGCGAGTTCCACTGCGCTGGTCACCGGAAAAGTCTCGACGGGGTTCGCTGTACTGGTCACCGGTCAAGATTAGCCGGGATGATGACAGACTGAGGCCATGGCGCGTGAACACAGCTACGGCATCGATGTCGTGTGGCAGGGCAACCTCGGTTCGGGCACGAGCGGGTACCGGGAGTACAGTCGCGACCTCACCGTCTCAGCCGCTGGAAAGCACCAGATCGAGGGTTCGGCGGACAAGCCGTTCCGCGGTGACCTGTCGAGGTGGAACCCCGAGGAACTGCTCCTCGCCGCACTCGCCCAGTGCCACCTGCTCTCCTACCTCTACGTCGCCGTGACCGAGGGCGTCGTCGTCACCGACTACTCCGATTCAGCGACGGGCACCATGGTCGAAGACGGTGCCGGTGGGGGAGCGTTCACCGAGGTGCTCCTGCGGCCCAGGGTCACCGTCGCTGATTCTTCGATGGCGGATGCCGCGATGCGGGCGCACAAGAAAGCGAACGAGCTGTGTTTCATCGCGCGCAGCGTCAATTTCCCTGTGCTGCATGAGCCGGAGATCATCGTCGCCTGAAACCGACTCTCCGTCTGGCGGGACGCTGCGGGGGAGTGTCAGAGCCGTTCAGGCCGGAGTACTGCCCGCTTGATCTTTTCGATGGTGTCCGCTGGCGGCGACTCGTTGTATGCGTGTGCCAGTTCCTGGGCCGTGAGCGTGTGGATCGCCGCCATGATCTCGTCGGTGGCCTGCCGCCTCGCCTTGCCGCTCGTGGCCGGTCCGTGCACGGTGACGTCAATGGGCTCACCGAAGATGACGGTGACCTTGCCGAGTCGCGGGAACTTGCTTCCGACCGGCATCAGGTCAGCGGTGCCGATGAGTCCGACGGGGACCACGGGTGCCCCCGTCGAGAGCGCGAGCCACGCCACGCCGGTCCTGCCCTTGTAGAGGCGACCGTCGAGCGAGCGAGTGCCCTCGGGGTAAATGGCGAAAGCACTCTCGGTTTCGAGTATGCGTTTACCGGCATCGAGCGCTTCCTGCGCCGCCTGGCCGGCACCGCGCCGAACGCCAACAGCGCCGATCGACGTGAAGAAGGTGCGGGACGCCCAGCCGCGGGCACCCTTTCCGTCGAAGTACGACGACTTCGCCAGGAATTGCACCCTCCGAGGGGCAACGACGGGGATCGCAATGCTGTCGATGAACGACAGGTGGTTACTCGCGAGAATCACGCGGCCCGTCTTTGGAACGTTCTTCCTGCCGATGATCTTCGGGCGAAAAACGAGTCGAACAATGGGCATGAGAACAGCCCGGCCGAGCAGGTAGACCATGCCCGGCGCCGTGGGTTCCTGAAGCGGGGCTTGATCAATTGACACAAGGAAGCAGCGTACCCGTTCACATATTCTCAGTGACGCATGGGGCTCGTGGCACGCGTGTCACGAGCGTTCGCAGCAAATACAGAAATGACTACGGCAGACTTGGGGCTCACCCTTCCGTTTCAGAAAGTGACCTCTCCCTTGCGTACTCCCGTCTTTCTTGCTGCAGCAGCGGCATCCGCTCTCGTCCTGACCGGCTGCTCCGGCGGCGGTGAAGCCAAGCCGGACGCGACGACAGCGTCCGCAGAATGCCACGACACGAAGGAAGGCAGCGTCGTGACGTCGGTCGACATCTCGGGAGACTTCGGAGCGGCCCCCACTGTCGACTTCGCCGAACCGCTGAGCGTCGAGAAGACCGAGCGCACCGTGCTGATCAAGGGCGACGGCGAGGAGACAGCGCCGTCTGACCGCGTCGCCGTCGAGCTCACGCTGTACAACGGAACGAGCGGTGCGACGCTCGCACAGACCCGTTACGACAACCTCGGGACCCAGCAGATCGTCATCGACGACGCGTCAGGCATCCTTCCGGGCATCGTCAGGACCATCGAGTGCGTTCCGGCAGGCTCACGAGTCGCCGCGGTGATCAGCCCGGACGATGGCTTCGGTGACGTCGGTGCGTCCGATGGCAGCGTTGCGGCGACCGATTCGCTCCTCCTCGTCGCCGACGTCTTGAGCATCACACCGGAGAAGGCCACGGGCGCCGAGCAGACGCCGGTCGAAGGCATGCCGACCGTGAAGCTCGCGAAGGACGGCCAGCCGGCGGTCAGCATTCCGGAAACCGACCCGTCGCCCGAACTCCAGATCGCGAACCTCAAGCTCGGAGACGGTGAAGCGGTCCAGGCCGGCGACACAGTCACCATGCACTACCAGGGCGTCAACTGGCGCACCGGCGAGGTCTTCGACCAGAGCTGGGGCACCCAGATCGCGAGCTTCAAGACCGACGGGCTCATCCCCGGATTCACCGCTGGACTCGTCGGCCAGGCCGTGGGCTCACAGGTGCTCGTGTCGATTCCCCCGGCCCAGGGCTACGGCGAGGCCGGTAACTCCCAGGCGGACATCGAAGGCACAGACACCCTCGTCTTCGTCATCGACATCCTCGCCACAACGAGGTAGCGGCAGCACGCGAACGGATGCCGCTGGCTAGGCTGTGGGGATGCGACGCGTCATAATTCTCGGCTCAACTGGGTCCATCGGTGTCCAGGCCCTCGACGTCATCCGGGCGAACCCGGAGAGGTTCGAGGTGGTCGGCCTCGGTGCGAACAGCAAGCGGGACGAGGTTCACGCTCAGGCCGCGGAGTTCTCGGTCGACGACATTGCGTTCGGTGCCTCGGATGCCGAGCGGCTGGTGCGGTCGGTCGATGCTGACGTCGTTCTCAACGGCATCACCGGTTCGGTCGGACTCGGTCCGACACTCGCCGCTCTCGAGACCGGCCGCACCCTTGCGCTCGCCAACAAGGAATCGCTCATCGTCGGCGGTGACCTCGTGAAGCGGCTCGCGAAGCCGGGGCAGATCGTCCCCGTCGACTCCGAACACTCGGCCATCGCCCAGGCGCTCCGTTCTGGAACGAGCGCCGAGGTCCGTCGTCTCGTGCTCACGGCATCCGGTGGTCCGTTCCGGGGGAGAACACGCGAGTCGCTCACCACCGTCACCCCGGCAGAGGCGCTCGCCCACCCGACCTGGGACATGGGACTCGTCATCACGACGAACTCGGCAACCCTCGTCAACAAGGGCCTCGAGGTGATCGAGGCGCACCTGCTCTTCGACGTGCCGTACGAGCGCATCGACGTTGTGGTCCACCCTCAGTCGATCGTGCACTCGATGGTCGAGTACATCGACGGCTCGACGATTGCGCAGGCCTCACCGCCGAACATGCGCCTGCCGATCTCGCTCGGTCTTGACTGGCCGCACCGCGTCTCGGGGGTGGGGCGTCCGCTCGACTGGACGACGGCATCCACGTGGAGCTTCGAACCGCTCGACTCGGACGCGTTCCCCGCGGTCGACCTGGCGAAGACCGTCGGTCGTGCCGGTGGGGCCTACCCGGCAGTTTTCAATGCAGCCAATGAACAGGCGGTCGCGGCGTTCCACGCGGGAGGTCTCGGCTTCGTCGACATCGTCGACACCGTCAGGCGGGTCGTCGATGCGCACAACCCGGACGGGGAGCTCACCCTCGAATCCCTCGCCGAGGCCGAGTCGTGGGCGCGAGCCACGGCTGATCGTCTGATCGCAGGACTCGGCTGACGTCAGGCCGTTACAGGGTGGCCCAGCCCGCCTCGGTCAGGGCTGCCCGGGTCTCGTCCAGCACCGAGAACGGAATCTTGACACCGGCTACTTCTCGGTATTCCTTCTCGGGGAGCCCGGCCCAAAGGATGGTGTCTTTGGCGGTTGCTTCGGCGACCGCGGCGCGAATCGCGAGTTCCGGGGCCGCGATCTCGCGGATGTCGCCGTCCGGCTTTGCCCCGCGTGCACCGGCAAGGACGGCGCTGCGGATCTCTGCCGGATCCTCGGATCGCGGCTGGTGATCGGTGATGATGAGCACGTCGCTGCCCAGGGCCGCTTCCCGGCCCATCTCGGGTCGCTTGAGTGCGTCTCGGTCGCCGTTGGCGCCGGCGACCATGATGACGCGGCCGCGCGTGAGTGACCGCACCGATTCGAGGGTTTTGGCGAAGGCGTCGGGGCTGTGGCCGGCGTCGACGTAGACGGTCGGACCGTCCACGACCGGCACGAGCACCGAGCGGCCGGGAAGGGTCGCGACGATGCCACCGTCCCGGTCGAGCACCGAACGGATCTCGGCGGGTGAAATCCCGGCCTCGACGAGCATTGCGATTGCGAGCCCTCCGTTGGCGGCCATGTGCCGCCCGATCACCGGCACCCTCGTCGAAAACGAACCAGCGCGCTCCGAGTGCACGGTGAACGCCGTCGAGTCCGGCTTCTCGTCGTCAATTGTGACGGTCCAGTCGGATGCCACTCCCGGCGTCGATGAGATCGTCACGACATCGACACCGGCGCGTTCCACCACAGCGAAACCGGCCGGGGTATCGAGGCTCACAACCGCTTTCCGTGACCGTTCGGGGGCGAACAGGGCGAGTTTCGCTTCGAAGTACTCATCCATGTCGGCGTAGTCGTCGAGGTGGTCGTGGCTGAGGTTGGTGAAGGCCGATACGTCGAAAACGACACCGTCGACCCGGTGCCTCGTGAGGGCGTGGGCTGACACCTCGAGGACCGCCGCGTCAACGTCGACCTCGTGCATCCGCGCGAGCAGGGCGTGAAGTTCGGGCGCCTCAGGGGTGGTCAGTGAGCTGACGACGACCTCGTCGCCGATCCGTCGCTCGGCGGTTGAACTGAGGCCGGTCTTTCGACCGAGCTGGGTGAGGAGCGCGTCCAGGAAGTGCGCCGTCGACGTTTTTCCGTTCGTGCCGGTGACACCGAGGGTCAGCGGTCGGTCTGTCGATGTGCCGTAGAGCCACGCGGCCACCTCGCCCGCGATGTCCCGGGGCGAGTGGGTGACCAGGAGGACGGGAACGCCGGCGGCAGTCGCGTCAACCGCGCCACTGGCATCCGTCAGGATTGCGACGGCTCCGCGAGCCACGGCATCCTTCGCGAACGCTGCTCCATGGAATCGCGCCCCCGGGATCCCGAGATAGAGGTCACCGGGCTCGACATCCCGTGAGTTCATGGTGATGCCGGTGAGCAGAACGTCCGGTGCATCACTGTGCAGGGCGAGCGTGAAGTGTTCGGCGAGATCGACAAGGGGCTTGGGGGTGGGGTGGAGAGGACGCACAGCCCCATGTTCTCACAGGCCCCCGTGCGGACACCGGGGCGAAAGCCCCACCGGGATCGACGCTCATTCACAGCACGCCGACAGCGGCCGTCCAGCGCGGGGATGTAGTGTTCTGGCGTGGAAACCGTCCTGCTCTATATCCTCGGCATCGTCATCATGGTGATCGGCATCGCCGTGTCGATCGGCCTGCACGAAATCGGTCACCTGGTTCCCGCGAAGCTGTTCGGGGTCAAGGTCACGCAGTACATGATCGGCTTCGGCAAGACGATCTGGTCGCGGAAGAAGGGCGACACCGAGTACGGCGTCAAGGCGATTCCGCTCGGCGGTTACATCTCGATGATCGGCATGTATCCGCCGGCGAAGGACGACAAGGAGAACTCGGCGAGCCGGGGGTTCTTCAGGACACTCGTGCAGGATGCCAGGAGCGCGAGTGCGGAATCCGTCGGCGATGGCGAGGACGACCGGACCTTCTACCGGCTGCCGGTGTTCAAGCGGATCATCATCATGCTCGGCGGGCCGACCATGAACCTTCTCCTGGCGATCGTGATGTTCGCCATAGTGCTCGTCGGATTCGGCGTACCCCAGTCGTCAACAACCATTGCGACGGTCAGCGAGTGTGTGCTGCCCGCGTCGAGCGAGAAGTCCAGCTGCGACCCTGACGACCCACTCGCGCCTGGTGCAGCTGCGGGGCTGGAGCCTGGCGACACCATCATCTCGGTTGCCGGTGAGAAGGTCGACACCTGGGACGAAGCGACGGAGATCATCCGCACCTCACCGGGCACGGACCTCGAGGTCGTCCTTGAACGCGACGGCGCGACCCGGACGGTGACGATGACGCCGCTTCTCACCGAGCGTGTCGTTCTCGACGACTCCGGTGAGGCCCGAACGGATGCCGCTGGCGAGCCCGTCACGGAAGAGGTCGGTTTCGTCGGTATCGGTTCGCAGTCCGAACTCGTGCCGCAGCCCGTTACGGCCGTGCTTCCCGCTGTCGGTGACAATGTTGCACAGGTTGCGAACATGATCCTCAACCTGCCGGAGCGGCTCGTCGGCATTGCCAATGCCGCGTTCGGCCCGGGGGAACGCGACCCCAACGGTCCGATGAGCGTCGTCGGCGTCGGTCGCGTCGCGGGCGAGATCGTGAGCCTCGAGGAGGTTCCCGTGTCGGCAAAGGTGCAGACGATGGTCGGACTGCTCGGATCGCTCAACGTCGCGCTTTTCGTGTTCAACCTCGTTCCGCTGCTGCCGCTCGACGGTGGTCACGTGGCTGCGGCGCTGTGGGAGTCGATCCGACGGTTCTTCGCGAAGCTCTTTTCGCGCAAGGATCCGGGCCCCGTCGATGCGGCCAAGCTGATGCCGCTCACCTTTATTGTCGTGATCTTCCTCGGCGGGATGAGCGCGCTGCTCATCTTCGCCGACATCGTCAAGCCGGTGAACCTGTTCGGATAGCGGTACTTCACGTACTCCCAGCTCTCTTCGTACTCCTCCGGGAGTAGTCGCCGACGCTTCGTCCGGCCGACGCCAGGCCCGGTGTCTGGCGATACCCTCGGAGGATGGACACAGCGCGCACGGGACAGGGCGGCGCACAGAGTTACGCTGGGCCGGCCGGCCCGGGGTTTCGTGGGCTGCCTCCCGCCGTTCGGCTGTGGTTCCCGGTCATCGTCTCGTTTCTCGTGCAGGTGCCGCCAACCCTGTTCATTCTCTGGCGGACCGGCCCGTACAGCGCGGGTCACGCGTGGCTGGCGTTCGCCATCGCGACCGCGAGTCCGCTCCTTCTGATCGGGGCCAGGCGGTTCCCCGGACCCGTAGTCGCCGCTGTCACGGCGGTTGCCGTTGCCGACCTGCTTCTCGCTCCCTTCGTCGGACCACCGACGGTCGCGCTCGCGTTCGCCATTGTGTCCGGGATTTTCCGCGGTGCGAGGGTGTGGGTCTACACGTCCGTGGTCATCGGTTGGCTCACAGCGGTGATCGGCGGCTCCCTGCTCGGCATGGACTGGAATCCGGTCCGGATCGCGTTTGCAACGGCCGGACTCGCGTTGCTCGTGGCGCTCGCCGAGGGCGCGCGAACACGGCGGGAGCACATGAGCCAGGTCAGGCAGCAGTCGATGCAACACCGGGCTGAGGTGGAGCAGGCGGAACGAATGCGAATCGCCCGTGAACTGCACGATGTTCTCGCCCACTCGCTTTCGCAGATCTACGTGCAGGCGGGCGTTGGACTGCATCTCATGGACACCCAGCCCGACAAGACCCGCGAGTCGCTCTCGAACATCAAGTCGTCGAGCAAGACGGCGCTGGACGAGGTCCGCGGCGTCCTCGCGTTCCTTCGCTCGGATTCCCTCGACCCCGTGAGCCTGACACCCGAACCCGGCCTGTCAGCGTTGCCGCAGCTCATCGATTCGTTCCGGGCGCAGGGCATCGAGGTGTCGTTCGAAAATTCGCTGACCGAGCTGCCATCTGCCACCGTGCAACTCGCTCTCTACCGGGTCGCGCAGGAGAGCCTCACCAACGTACTTCGGCACGCGCGTGCGTCGAAGGCGAGCGTCGTTCTCGAAGACGTGGGCGACAGCATCCGATTGCGGGTGGCTGACGATGGTGTCGGAATGCAGCAGAGTGCACGCGACGCGTCGAACGGCAGCGGGCTGCTCGGGATGACGGAGCGTGCGGCCCTGCTCGGTGGCACTCTCGACGTGGGGAACACGCCACAGGGCGGGTTCGCGGTCACCGTGACAGTACCGAGGGAGCAGAAATGACGATCAGGGTGGTGCTCGCCGACGATCAGCAGCTGATCCGGGCGGGCTTTCGCGCGCTCCTCGAGGCCGAGGCCGACATCGATGTCGTCGGTGAGGCTGCGACGGGGGCGGATGCTGTTGAACTCGTTCGTTCGGAACGTCCCGATGTCGTGCTCATGGATATCCGAATGCCCGGAGGTGACGGGCTCTGGGCAACGGAGCAGATCACCGCGATGCCCGAACTCGGCGGGACCCACATTGTCGTCGTGACCACCTTCGAGCTCGACGAGTATGTGGCGCAGGCGATTGCGGCGGGGGCCAGCGGGTTTCTCGTGAAGGACACGGAGCCTGTTGAACTGATCCGTTCGGTGCGCGTCGCCGCTGCAGGTGATGCGCTGCTGTCACCGAGTGTGACCCGGCGGCTGCTCGAACGTATTTCGAGCGGGCTCGTGGCGAGTCGGCCGGTGGAGGGGCTCACCGAACTCACGGCCAGGGAGCGGGAAGTGATGGTGCTCGTTGCGGCAGGCCTGAGCAACGATGAGATCGGGGCGCGACTGTTTCTCAGCCCACTGACGGCGAAGACTCACGTGTCGCGAATTCTCACCAAGCTCGGGGCGCGTGATCGGGTGCAGCTGGTGGTGCTCGCGTACGAGAGCGGGCTGGTGACCCCCGGCTTCTCGGTGTAGCTCCGGCGGCTCTGTGCTCCGTGCGGAGTACCGCCGATTCGTCGTCCAGGCAGATTTGCCGTGGGGCGGGATTCGGGAGAGTGAGACCAGAAGGTTCCGACGGGACCGTCACGGATAAAGGACACACTGATGCTCACCGCACTGGCACAAACGGCACTGGCACAAACGGCACTGGCACGCACAACTCTCCCCGGCACAATTCTCGACCTGCACCCGGGCGGCTGGGGTGGAGGGCCGGGTTGGCTTTTCCTCCTGATCCCGCTGTTCTGGATCGTCGTTCTCGCGCTCCTGTTTGCCTTCCTCGGGCGCCGCTTCCGGCGGTCAGGACCGCCGTGGGCGATGGCGCACCAGGCAGGCCGAAGCGCTGAGGCCACCCTCGCGCAGAGGTTTGCGAACGGCGATATCGACGAAACCGAGTACCGGGCACGGCTCGAGGTGATTCGAACGAACAACCCCGATCCGCGGCAGAACCAGATGTAAGGGCCAGGCGCGGCGAAGACCAGGGGAGCTCAGGCGGTGGCGTATCGCTTCGCCGAGCGTTCCCTGGCCTTGGCCGCCTCGACCTCTCTGTCTTTCGGCGGTGCGCTCGTCACGAGGTCCTCGAGAAGGTGGCGCGTCGCGTGAGCGATGTCGCGGACCGCCCGATCGAAGACCTCGGCATTGGCCTGTGACGGCCGGGTCGATCCGCTGACTTTCCGTACGTACTGGAGGGCCGCGGCGTGGACCTCGTCATCTGTCGCTTCTGGCTCAAAGTTATGGAGCTGATGAATGTTCCTGCACATGCCACCGAGGGTAGTTCGGGCCTCGCCACTCCGGTAGCCCCCGTGAGCTGAACGGCACCGCTGTCAGAGCTTTACAGAGTCAGAGCTGTACAGGGTCAGCGCTGTACAGCGATCAGAGCGAGAACTCAGCCTCTGGTCGGTTGTCGACGGCGGCACGAATCCGCTCGGTCATGTCGGCGGACATCGGGGGAAGGGCATCGATGGGGAACCATGCGGCGTCGCTGTTCTCGCCGTCGGCGGGAAACGGTGTGCCCGACTCGAATCGCAGGCGGAAGACGAGATCGAGGTACTGGCTCCTGTCGCCGTTCGGGTAGACAACCGGCTCTGTCACCCCGACCTGGACGAGGCGCTCGACGGATGCCGTGACATCCGCTTCTTCCTTGACCTCGCGAATTGCAGCTGTCGCCGGTTGCTCGCCCGGGTCGATGATGCCGGTCACCGGCGTCCACGCTCCGTTGTCGCTACGGCGGACGAGGAGAATCTCGTTCTCTCTGAAGACCACAGCTGTCACCCCGGACAGCCACAGCGGGGCTGTGCCGATCTTTTCGCGAAGAGCAAGGACGAAATCGGGAGTCGGCATGCCAAAACTCTATTCGACGTCGCGAGCAACACTCTCATGGGGCGACGCGTGGGCCACCTAGGCTGAGGGGCATGACCTTCGCCGAAGACTCCGACCCGTATCGCTGGCTTGAGGATATCGATGGTGCCGAAGCGCTGGACTGGGTGCGCGCCAGGAATGCCGTGGCCGAATCCACGCTCGCGGCCACACCTGAGTTCGCGCAGGTAGAGGCTGCGGTGCTCTCCGTACTGGACTCGGACGCGAAGATTCCGATGGTGCAGAAGATCGGGGACTGGTACTACAACTACTGGCGGGACGCTGAGCATGAGCGGGGGCTGTGGCGGCGAACGACGCTCGAGGAGTACCGCACGTCAGCTCCTGCGTGGCAGACGGTCCTTGACCTGGATGCGCTCAACGCGGCCGAGAACGAAGACTGGGTGTGGCATGGTGCTTCGGTGCTTCGACCCGGCTACCGCAAGGTTCTCATCGACCTGTCGCACGGGGGTTCGGATGCCGATGTGACGCGCGAGTTCGACCTCGACACGTTCTCGTTTGTCGAGCCGGACGACGGCGGTTTCTTCCGGCCGGAGGCGAAGGGCAGCCTCGGCTGGATCGACGACGACACCGTCTACCTCTGCTCGGACCTGGGCCCGGACTCGGTCACCACCTCCGGGTATCCCCGGATTGCGAGGAGGTGGCGTCGTGGGACACCTATCGAGTCCGCTGAGGTCATTTTCGAGGGGGAGTTCACCGATGTGTCTGTTGGTGCCTTCCGGAGCCACACGCCCGGCTACATCCGTGACTTCGTCTATCGCGGAACCACGTTCTACACGTCGGAAATCTACGTCGACGTGAACGGGACGATGACGAAAATCGACGTTCCGGCATCCGCTGAAATCGGCTTTTCGCGGCAGTGGCTGATCATCGAGTTGCGGGATGATTGGGAGCTCAACGGCAGCACGTTCGCGGCCGGCTCGTTGCTCTCCGCCGATTTCGATGCGTTTGTGGGCGGGGACCGATCGGTTGAGCTTGTTTTCGAGCCGACGCCATCGACGTCGCTCGCGAGTGCGACCTGGACGCTCAACCACCTGGTCATCTCGGTTCTCGACGATGTGAAGAGTCGAATCCATGTGCTGACGAGGGCGGATGACACGTGGAAGCGGAGCGAGTTTTCCGGCGCACCCGAGTTCGGTTCCGTCCAGGTCGCTGCCGTCGACAGTGAGGAAAGCGATCTGGTCTGGCTGGTGACGACCGATTACCTCACCCCGACCACGTTGTCGATCGTCAAGGTCGGGCAGGCGGATACCGATCCGGTCGAGCTCAAGGCCCAGCCCACGTTCTTTGACGCGAGCGGGTTGCGGATCGATCAGCACTTTGCCCGGTCGGATGACGGGACCCGGGTTCCGTACTTTGTCGTGCGGCGTGAGGATCTCGCGTTCGATGGAACGGCTCCGACTCTGCTGTACGGCTACGGGGGATTTGAGGTGTCGCTCACCCCCGGGTATTCCGGGGCGCTCGGGCTGGCCTGGCTCGAGAAGGGCGGTGTTTACGTTGTCGCGAACATCCGCGGTGGTGGAGAGTACGGTCCGCGCTGGCACCAGGCGGCGCTCAAGGAGAACCGGCACAGGGCATTCGAGGACTTTGCCGCTGTCGCTCGCGATCTCATTTCGCGTGGTGTGACATCCGCTGCCCATCTCGGTGCGCAGGGTGGGTCGAATGGTGGTCTTCTGGTCGGCAACATGCTGACGCAGTATCCGGAACTTTTCGGCGCACTGGTGATCCAGGTGCCGTTGCTCGACATGAAGCGGTATTCGCACCTGCTGGCCGGCGCATCCTGGATGGCGGAGTACGGCGACCCGGACGACCCTGACGAGTGGAAGTTCATCCGTACCTTCTCGCCGTATCACCTGTTCGATCCCAGTCGGGAGTATCCGCCGGTGTTGGTGACGACGTCGACGCGCGATGATCGGGTGCATCCCGGTCACGCTCGAAAGCTCGCGGCGCGGATGCTCGATGCGGGCAAGGACGTCACGTATTTCGAGAACATCGAGGGCGGGCACGGGGGAGCGGCGACGAACGCTCAATCGGCACACATGTCTGCGCTGTCCTACCGGTTTCTGGCGGAGCGGCTTGGACTGGAAGGGTAACGGATCGACAACTCCTTGAACCTGTGTGATGTGGCGGCGGGGTCCGATGTGGGACGGTCGGTCTGTGCGCACACATCGAATCGGGTTGGTCGTTCTGGCGTCAGCGCTCTGCGTCGCGGTCACGGGCTGCGGCTGGATCGGCGGTTGGGGCGGAGTGTGCCACCCGGTCGGATACGTCAGCCAGGTGCGCGTGCTGCTGGTCGGGGAAGCCGGGTCTGTTGATGAGGTGCGTCTCTGTGATGAGGCGGGCGTCTGTTCTGCGGTGGAGGCTGAGGTTCTCGTTGGGGAGGACGAGCCCCTTACCCTCATGGAACCCGACCAGCTGAGCGGTGGACCAACTCCGGTCGAGATCCAGCCGGAGGAGGATGTGCTCGAGTCAAGGGACGACGCGCTTGAGTCGAGGCCGGTCGAGGTTGAACCCCGTGATGTGGTTCCGGAGCCAGCGCCAGGGTTGACGCCAGGGTTGACGCCAGACGCAACGACCAGTGCGACGCCGGTCGAAATTCCGCCGTATCTGGCGCGTTCTGAAAGCGAAAATGTGTGGGTCATCACCGTGATGGCCGGGCGTCCCGACAAGGTTACGGTTACGGCGTATCGCCTGGACGGTTCGGTCGCCGGGGAGAGCAGCAGTGTCGACCTCGACTGGAAGAGGGTAGGGGGCTCCGAGCAGTGTGGAGGGCCGACGGAGACTGATCCGGTAACGGTAATGGTCAGCTAGCATCCTCTTGTCGGACTCGAACAAAACTACGATTTAACTTATGCACAACGTAGATGTTTATCGAAGTAATGTCAGTGGTCTGGTGTTGACTTGTGGTATGGAAAACAACGACAGAGCCGTCGATCCTCCGGACGACGAGAATCACGATCCACCCGGTAGCCACACGGATGCCGTCGTGGGGGCGTCCGGTGCAGCCGAGTTGCTGAGCTCGGATGGCGCAGCCGCAACTGAGCCTCGCGATCCGGGTACATCTGATGGAGTGGCGGCGCGCGAGGCCGGGGCCAACGTGGGCGAGGAGGCCGACTCCAGCGGCCAGGCCACTGTCGCTGCCGAGTCGAGTGCGGACGCCGCCTCAACATCAGCCGAGTCACCGGTGCCGCGGCCTGACGGGCTGTTCAAACCGTCTGAGGGCGGGGCTGCCAATCCTGACGTCGCAGCTGGTGCGAACGATGCTGATGCTGACGATGCTGACGATGCTGACGATGCTGATGCTGATGCTGATGCTGATGCTGATGCTGATGCTGATGCTGATGCTGCGGAGCCTGAGCCTGAGCCTGAGCCGACGATGTACGCGAAAATCGCGGATACCTGCACCGCTCTGGTGGATGCGGTGGCGCAGGTGGAGAAGCTGGAGGCCCGTCAGGCGGCGTGGAAGGCCGAGTTCATCGACCGCGCAAGGACGCTTGCCGTTGCCACGGAGGAGGGCGTGCTGGTCACGGCCCGGTCGCGGAGTGCGGTCGAGCGTCAGGATCTGGCATTGCGGTCGTTCATCGCGGAACTGGCCTGCACGCTACGGGTCGCCGAACGCACCGCCACAGCACTGGTCGACGAGAGTCGGGCCTTGTTACACCGGCTACCGGTCACCCTGGCAGCGTTGCGGGAAGGGGAGATCAGTTACCGCCACGCCCAGGTGCTGGTCGATCAGACCGACACCCTGACCGATGACGCTGTTGCGGAACTTGAGGAGAAGGCGGTGCCGTTTGCGAAGACGATGCCGGTGGCCCGGTTTCGGCAGAAGACCCGGATGCTGCGGGAACGGTTGTGTCCGGAATCCGCCGTCGCCCGGTGTCGGAAGTCGGTAACCGATCGGCGGGTAGAACTGATCCCGGCACCGGACGGGATGGCCTGGCTGAGCCTGTTCACCACCGCACCGGCCGCCGAGACGATCTTCGACACGATCCGTGCGCAGTCGATGAAACTGCAGTCACCGGTTGAGCCACGCACCCTGTCCCAGTTGGATGCCGATGTGGTGTTCGCGGCGATGATGGAGGCATTCACCGGTGAGTTCACCCTGCCCGACCCCACCGGCACCCGGCTCTTCGGCACCGGCCTCGGCACGCGCAACCCCTACACCGAGGTGGAACCCGCACCTGCCACTGCGCCTCCATCCGGAGAAGAAGAGGGTGCTGTCATCGCCCCGGGACCCGGACGTGACCCGGCGACCGCGTTTCGGAAGATCGTGCCGACGGTGATGGTCACCGTGCCGGTACTCACCCTCCTCGGCAAAAGTGTCGAACCGGGCAACCTCGACGGATACGGTCCCATCGATCCGGACACCGCACGGGAACTCGCGTCCCAGGCACCGGAGTTCAGCCGGATCCTGACCCACCCGGAAACCGGAGTCGCCCTGTCCCTCGGCCACACCAAATACACCCCATCGAAAGCGATGCGACGGTTCCTCCGCTACCGCGACGGATACTGCCGGTTCCCCGGCTGCACCCGCAAAGCGGTGTCCAGCGACATCGACCACACCGACCCATACGAAACCGGCGGAAACACCGACTTCGACAACCTCGCCAGCCTCTGCCCCAAACACCACAAACTGAAACACGAAACCGGGTGGAACGTCGAGCAACTCGGTGACGGGATCCTGAAATGGACCTCACCCCACGGACGCGAATACCTCACCCACCCCGA
The DNA here is from genome assembly GCF_059445325.1 of Mycetocola sp. Y791. Lineage (NCBI taxonomy): Bacteria > Bacillati > Actinomycetota > Actinomycetes > Micrococcales > Microbacteriaceae > Mycetocola > Mycetocola sp. Y791. The sequence goes on from NZ_JCAIUC010000001.1 coordinate 861,859, forward strand.
GAACCCGGTCCGCAACCCGATCCCGCATCCGATCCCACCGGCGAAAGCGGCACCACCAAAACCCACTGCGGGGACTGAGTCGGACGACGCAACCGAAGCTCACACAACCCAGGCAGAGGAGGAAGACGCCCGGCAGAACAACGTCTATACCCGACTCCTCGACGCCCAGAGAGAAAAACGTGAGAAGGAGAGAACGGAAAGAGGGAAAGAGGGTGAGGCCAATGAAAGCGACGCTCAACGAGAAGGCGAACCGCGTGACGACGACGGCCCACCGTTCTGATTCACGACGTCATCCAGCCCGGGTTCTATTTCGGAACGGTCATCCAGGCCGGGGTTCTCCTTCGGGGCGGTATTCCGGACCTGGATATCGCTTCGCGACGGTCATCCAGACCGCGGTTCTCCTTCGGGGCGGTATTCCGGACCTGGATATCGCTTCACGACGGTCATCCCGATCCCGGATGTCTTATTGACGACACTCATTCACACTGGGATTCTGTCCCGCGACGCTCATCGAAACCTAGAATCGACAGGTGTTCACTCACCGTGACCCGCTTCCTCGTCTGCCCCGGAAGGTGCTCGTTGCCGGAGTATCGGGAGTAGGCAAAACCACCTTGGCGAAGCAGATCGCGGAGGTCATCGGCAGCACCCACGTGGAGATCGACGCGCTCTTCCACGGACCGGAATGGGCGCCGCAACCGAACTTTCTCGACGACGTCCGAGCCTTTGTCGCAACCGAGACCTGGGTGACCGAGTGGCTGTACCACTCCGCCCGCCCTCTCCTCGCAGCGAACGCCGACGTGCTCGTCTGGCTCGATCTGCCGTTCGTGCGGGTCACACTTCCACGGCTTGTGCGGCGCACTGTGCATCGCCGCCGAACCCGGCAAGAACTATGGAACGGCAACATCGAGCCACCTTTCCTCACGTTCTTCACCAACCCCGAATACATCATTCGATGGGGCATTCGAACACGCAACAAGTATCGAGTGGCGATCCCTCCGCTCGAGGCAGAGAACCCGAACCTGACAGTGGTTCATCTCCGAACACAGCGAGAGGTCGACGCCTGGCTCGATGGCCCACTGGCGATGTCACTCAGTGCGAGCGATGCCTAACGACCCGCCCGCCTAAAGCCGAAATACAGGGCAACGGCACCGACCGTCAACAGTAGGACATTCACGGTGACGTACACGCCACCATCCGCAAGGGAATGCATCGCCGTCCGACTGGCAACTGAACCGACGACGGCAAGTATCACCAATGAGAGTCCGAGAATCTTGAGCCGCCCGGGCGTCTCGGTGCTCACAGCGACAGGAGAAGCGCGTCGCCCTGACCGCCACCACCACACAACGCAGCCACCGCTTTGCCCGAACCTCGCCGCGACAGCTCGAGCGCCGCATGCAACACAAGCCGCGCACCGGAAGCGCCGATCGGGTGCCCGAGGGCGATAGCTCCGCCGTGGATGTTGACCTTCTCGTCATCAATACCGAGGTCACGCATCGATTGAACGCTGACGGCCGCAAACGCTTCATTGATCTCGATCACATCAAGATCGGATGCCGTCCAGCTCGCCTTGCCGAGGGCATCCGTTATGGCCCGTGACGGTTGTGAATGCAGTGAGTTATCCGGCCCGGCAACCGACCCTGAGGACCCGACCACGGCCAGCCAGCTCAGCCCGTGCTCCTCTGCATACGAACGACTCGCGAGCACGAGCGCACAAGCACCATCACTGAGTGGCGATGAATTGCCGGCGGTAATCGTGCCGTCCTTGTCGAACGCCGGACGCAACGCTCCCAGAGATTCGAGCGTCGATTCACCCCTGACACCCTCGTCCTGGGTGAGGATCGTCGGCTCACCGCGCCGCGACGGTACCTCCACTGGAGTGATCTCGTCGGCAAACACGTCACTCGCCTGCGCCCGCGCCGCCCGCGTATGTGAGCCGACCGCAACCCGGTCCTGCTCGTCCCGATCGATACCGAGTGGCCCGTTGTGCCGTTCGGTCGAGATGCCCATCGAGTCGCCGTCGAAAGCATCGGTCAGACCGTCGAACGCTGCGGTGTCGAGCAAGGTTACATCGCCGTATTTGTAGCCCTTCCGCGAGGCGGGCAGCACGTGGGGCGCATTGGTCATCGATTCCTGACCGCCAGCGACGACGACGGATGCTTCGCCAAGCCGAATCATTCGAGCCGCGTCGATCACCGCCTGAATTCCAGACAGGCACACCTTATTCACGGTCACGGCAGGCACTTCCCAGCCGATTCCCGCTGCACGCGAGGTTTGTCTGGCGGGATTCTGACCTGCACCGGCCTGAAGGACCTGGCCGAAGATCACCGCGTCGATGTCTGCAACATCAACCCCCGACCGCTCGAGTGCAGCCTTGAGCGCGATCGCTCCGAGTTGGACAGCACTGAAGCCGGCCAGCTGGCCCAGCAGTCGTCCCTGCGGAGTGCGGGCTCCCGCAAGGATGACAACATCGTTCTGGCTCATGAAAACTGACTCCCCTGTCGTTGACTTCGGCACCTGGTGCTTGGTGCCTGGCACCTGGCACCTGGTGCGTGGCGGATTTGCTCTCTCCAGCTTGGCACGTTTTCGCGGTGACCAGCGGGGTCAGCAGTGGGGGCAGCAGAGTGGTGTCAACAGCGCGGGGTCAGCAGAGTGGGGTCACAAGCGTGGGATCAGCACCATGATCAGCGCCTGGGGTTCAGCAGCATAGGGGCAGCAGTGTTGCTCAGTCGGCGGCAGACCCTGCCGCAGCGTATCTGGTCGCGAGCTGCCGGAACGCGTCGGCAAGCTCGGGTGGGTGCACATCCTCGATATCGGTATCGAATCGGCCGAGGGCGGCAGCGAGGGCGACCCACGACCACGATCCGGACTCCAAACGACAGCGGTCCGGCCCGAGCTCCTCGACGGTCCCATCGCCGGCAAACGGTCGGACCGAGCTCGCAGGCAGCGAAAGGATGACAGTGCCTGTGCACGGCCAGGCGTTCGTCCGATCAGATCCCTTGAACCGGGCTGAGACAAACTCGTGGACGTCATCACCCGGAATCCGGCGAGGAGCAAACCGCGGACCGGTCGGCGTTCGCGGACCGATCCGATCCGCACGGAAAATGCGCCAGTCCTCGTGCTCCAGGTCCCACGCCACGAGGTACCAGCGAGCGTTGGACGTCACGAGGTGGTGTGGCTCAACGCGATGTGGTGCCCGGGGCTCGACGGTGGTGGTGTTGCCGGTGGCGCCGGTGGTGCCGGTGGTGATGGTGCCAGCCTGCTCAGTGTCAGCCAGCTGAGTGTCAGCCAGTTCAGGGCCACCCTCAGCTGGGGCTGCGCTCCCGGTACGGTCGTGTGACCCGGCGTAATCGAACCGCAACACCTCCCGCGCCCGGATCGCCGTTGACAACGCGATGAGCACATCGGAGGAGACCGTTTCAGCCGCCCGGGGAATCGCGGTGAACCTCACGGCATCAAGACGGTGACGCAATCGCGACGGCATCACCTGTCGCACGGTCGTGAGTGCCCTCACCGCGGCTTCCTCGACCCCGGCCCCGGCAACGGTCGCAGCCTGCAGCGCAACGGCAAGCGCGATCACCTGATCGTCGTCGAACAGGAGGGGAGGCAGGTCCGTTCCGGCATCAAGGCGGTACCCGCCATCCGGTCCCTTCGTCGACCTGATGCGGTACCCCATCTCACGGAGGCGATCCACGTCACGTCTCACCGTGCGGTGACTGATCTCCAGTCGCTCGGCGAGAAGCTGACCGGGCCAGTCCCGCCGGGCCTGCAGCAGAGACAGCAGCAACAGAAGCCGCGACGTTGGTGAAGTCATGTTTCCGATGCTAATTCCAGTAGAGGACGAAGGCTGACCTCTACTGCCGAGAGACTCGAAGTTATCGGGCACACGAACCCGGAAACATCTCGTCAAAGGAGCACAACAATGTCTGTCATCACCACCCCGCACCTCAACTTCCGCGGCGACGCGCGCTCTGCCCTGGAGTTCTACTCGTCGGTCTTCGGCGGTCAGCTTCTGATCATCACCAATGAAGACGCTCACAGCACCGAACTGCCGAGCGAAGCACAGCAGGTCAAGTTCGGCCAGGTCGTCAGCGAGAACGGATTCCGGATCATGGCGTACGACGTGCCGGCAAGCCAGTCATACGAGCGGGGCGACAAGTCCATGTTCGTGTCGGTCCGCGGGGACTCCGCCGACGAGATCGCCGGACTCTGGTCGAAACTCGTTGAGGGATCCACTGTTGTGGAGGACCTGGCCCCGTCCTTCTTCTCGCCCGCCTACGGAATGCTCGAGGACAGGTTCGGAGTCGTGTGGGTTCTCGACGTCGCGGTCGCCTACGAACCGGCCTGACTTCACACGGGCGTGGAGGCCCTGGTCTCCACGCCCGTCCCGCACCGGTTTCGTGCGCGGGTCGTCCGCGCTGGTTCTCGTGCACGGACGCGCTAGGGTGGAAATCGTTGGCCACCGACGGTCTCTCGCGGGCTGCCGACACGGGGTGCCGCGAGCGCGCGGCATTCGCAGCGACGGAGGTGCAACGATGACGATGGACAAAACAGTGTCGAGCGCAACTGAGGCGATTTCCGACATCGGCAGCGGATCGTCGATAGCGGTCGGTGGCTTCGGACTCTGCGGAAACCCGATGATTCTCATCGAGGCTCTTCTCGAACTCGGCAGCGACGAACTGTCCATAGTGAGCAACAACTGCGGCGTCGACGACTGGGGACTCGGCATCCTGCTCGCCAACGGCCGCATCCGCAAGATGACCTCGTCATACGTCGGCGAGAACAAGGAGTTTGAACGACAATTCCTCTCCGGCGAGCTCGAGGTCGAACTGACGCCTCAGGGAACCCTTGCCGAAAAGCTCCGCGCCGGCGGTGCCGGCATCGCCGCCTTCTACACGCAGACCGGAGTCGGAACGCAGGTCGCCGAGGGCGGCCTGCCGCGCCGATATGACGGCACCGGGGGAGTGGCCATCGCCTCCGAACCGAAACCGGTCCAGATGTTCTCGGTCCGCGGTACAGAGAAGACCTTCGTTCTCGAGGAAGCCATCACCACCGATTTCGCCCTTGTCCACGCCAAACGGGGAGACCGCCACGGCAATCTTGTCTTTGACAAGTCCGCTCGCAACTTCTCACCTCTGGCCGCAATGGCCGGAAAGATCTGCATCGCGCAGGTCGAAGAGCTGGTCGAGCCGGGAGGCATCGATCCGGATGCCGTCCACTTGCCCGGTGTGTTCGTGCACCGGGTCCTTGAGGTCGGCACCGACATCGAAAAACGGATCGAACGACGCACCGTTCGCCAGACGGAAGGTGCGTGACCATGGCTCTCAGCCGCAATGAAATGGCCGCCAGGGCCGCGCTCGAACTTGAAGACGGTGCGTACGTCAACCTGGGAATCGGACTGCCAACGCTCGTCCCGAACTACGTCCCGGACTCGATCACCGTCACGCTCCAATCGGAAAATGGAATCCTCGGTGTTGGTCCGTACCCGACGGAAGACGCTGTCGATCCCGACCTGATCAACGCGGGCAAGGAGACCGTCACGACACTCCCAGGCACATCGTTCTTTGACTCGGCCCTGAGCTTCGCCATGATTCGCGGCGGCAAGATCGACGCGGCAATCCTCGGTGCGATGCAGGTTTCCGCTCGAGGGGACCTCGCGAACTGGATGATCCCGGGCAAAGTCGTGAAGGGACCAGGGGGAGCGATGGATCTGGTTCACGGTGCCGAACGGGTCATCATTCTGATGGAACACGTCGCCCGCGACGGCAGCGCCAAGATCGTCCACGAGTGCTCACTGCCCCTCACCGGCCGGGGCGTCGTCGACAGGATCATCACGGATCTCGCCGTCATCGATGTCACCGCCAGCGGCCTCGTTCTCGTCGAGACGGCACCAGGCGTCAGCGTCGACGAGGTGATCGCGGCAACAGAGCCGCCCCTCAGGATCGCACTGCAGAGCTGAACGGAATCCAACTTTCGGACCATCATTCATCGGCTTGTGTTCAGGGGCGCGGCGTAGGATGGCACGGTGCCAGCAGTTAATTTGGGAATGCCCAAGGTCCCCGAGATCCTCGCTCCGCGACGCAAGTCCCGTCAGATCAAGGTAGGCAAGGTCCTCGTCGGCGGTGATGCCCAGGTCAGCGTTCAGTCCATGACGACGACGCCAACCACGAACATCAACGCGACGCTCCAGCAGATCGCCGAACTGACGGCATCCGGCTGTGACATCGTCCGTGTCGCCGTGCCGAGCCGTGACGATGCAGAAGCCCTTCCGATCATCGCGAAGAAGAGCCAGATCCCGGTCATCGCCGACATCCACTTCCAGCCCAACTACGTTTATGCAGCGATCGACGCCGGGTGCGCCGCCGTCCGCGTGAACCCCGGCAACATCCGCAAGTTCGACGACCAGATCGGTGAGATCGCCCGTCGCGCCAAGGCCGCAGACGTCTCACTCCGCATCGGCGTGAACGCCGGATCGCTCGACCCCCGCCTGCTGCAGAAGTACGGCAAGGCCACTCCGGAGGCTCTCGTCGAGAGCGCCGTCTGGGAAGCCAGCCTCTTCGAAGAGCATGACTTCCACGACTTCAAGATCTCGGTCAAGCACAACGACCCGGTTGTCATGGTCAAGGCGTACCGACTGCTCGCCGAACGGGGCGACTGGCCACTTCACCTCGGCGTCACCGAGGCCGGTCCGTCATTCCAGGGCACGATCAAGAGCGCAACGGCGTTCGGCATCCTGCTCTCAGAAGGCATCGGCGACACCATTCGGGTCTCGCTCAGTGCGCCTCCCGCCGAGGAGATCAAGGTCGGCCTGCAGATCCTGCAGTCGCTCAACCTGCGCGAGCGCAAGCTTGAGATCGTTTCATGCCCGAGCTGCGGCCGCGCACAGGTCGACGTCTACAAACTCGCCAACGACGTGACCGATGGTCTCGAGGGAATGACGGTTCCACTCCGGGTCGCCGTCATGGGCTGTGTCGTCAACGGCCCAGGCGAAGCCCGTGAAGCCGACCTCGGTGTCGCATCCGGCAACGGCAAGGGCCAGATCTTCGTCAAGGGGGAGGTCATCAAGACCGTTCCCGAGTCCGAGATCGTTGCAACGCTCATCGAAGAGGCCAACCGCATCGCAGCCGAAATGCCCGCGAGCGACACCAGCATCGGTTCTCCGGTGGTCAGCGTCAGCTAGCGGTTCGGGCGCACTCCCGCGGCCCGCACCAGCGCGGCCACAGGCACTGTAACTGGCACCGCAACTCGCGCAGGCGCAGGGCCGAAGGGTCACGCGGGGCTAGCATAGACGGGTGGTAACTCGGCTAACTAACTATTTCCTCAAGACCCTCCGCGAAGACCCTTCAGACGCCGAGGTGATCAGTCACCGCCTGCTCGTCCGGGCCGGCTACATCCGGCGCCAGGCTCCGGGTATTTTCGCGTGGCTGCCCCTCGGCCTCAAGGTCAAGGGCAAGATCGAACAGATCATCCGTGATGAGATGACCCGTGCTGGTGCGCACGAGGTGCACTTCCCGGCACTTCTCCCGCGCGAACCGTACGAGGTCACCGGCCGCTGGGACGAGTACGGCGACGGACTCTTCCGGCTCAAGGACCGCAAGGGGAGCGACCTGCTGCTCGCTCCCACCCACGAGGAAGTGTTCACTCTCCTCGTCAAGGACCTGTACTCCTCGTATAAGGACCTGCCCCTGTCGATCTACCAGATCCAGGACAAGTACCGCGACGAGGCACGTCCCCGCGCCGGCCTGCTGCGCGGCCGAGAGTTCACGATGAAGGACGCGTACTCCTTCGACTACACCGATGCCGGCCTCGACGCGAGCTACATGGCACAGCGCGACGCCTACGAGCGCATCTTCACCCGCCTCGGCCTCGAATACGTCATCGTCCAGGCGGATGCCGGTGCAATGGGCGGATCACGCAGCGAAGAATTCCTGCACCCAACGCCCGTGGGCGAAGACACGTTCGTGCGCTCAGCTGGCGGCTACGCGGCCAATGTCGAGGCGTGGACCACGCTCGCACCCCCAGCCATCGCGATCGAGGGACAGGCGCCTGCAGAGGTTCACGACACCCCGAACACACCGACTATCCAGACCCTCGTCGATGTCGCCAATGCCGAGCACCCCCGCGAGGACGGTGCAGCCTGGACGGCGGCGGACACGCTGAAGAATGTCGTCCTGGCGCTCAACCACCTCGACGGTACCCGAGAGCTCGTCATCGTCGGCCTGCCCGGCGATCGCGACGTTGACCTCAAGCGCGCCGAGGTTGCCTTCGCTCCGGCTGAGATCGAGGCTGCGACCGAGGCCGACTTCGCCAAGCACCCGGGACTCGTCAAGGGCTACATCGGCCCGTGGAGCGAGAACGGCCCGGTGCTCGGCGAGAAGTCGGCGACGGGCATCCGTTACCTGCTCGACCCCCGCGTCGTGGACGGCACCAGCTGGATCACCGGAGCGAACGTCGACGGCAAGCACGTCTTCGGCCTCGTCGCCGGTCGCGACTTCACCGCTGACGGAATCGCCGATGTCGCTGAAGTGCGTGCCGGCGACCCCGCACCGGACGGATCAGGACCCGTCGAGCTCGCACGCGGCATGGAGATCGGCCACGTGTTCCAGCTTGGCCGTAAGTATGCGGAAGCCCTCGGGCTGAAGGTCCTGGACGAAAACGGCAAGCTCGTCACCGTCACGATGGGGTCATACGGCATCGGTGTCACGCGAATCCTCGCGATCATCGCCGAGCTCAACAACGATGAGAACGGCCTGATCTGGCCCGAGACCGTCGCTCCTTTCGATGTCTACGTCGTTGCTACGGGCCGAGATGCAGCGGTCTTCGAGGCGGCGGAGAGCGTCGTTGCCGACCTCGAAGCTGCAGGGTTCGATGTACTCTTCGATGACCGCCCGAAGGTCTCACCCGGCGTCAAATTCGGTGACGCCGAACTGATCGGCATCCCGAAGATCGTCATCGCCGGTCGCGGTGTCGCCGACGGTGTCGTCGAGCTGTGGGACCGCCGCACGAACGAGCGCACTCCGGTTCCGATCAGTGAAGCAGCAGCAACGCTCCAGGCCGGCAGCAAGGCCACACAGAGCGTCTGACGCTCGCATGCAAAAACCCCGGTCGGATGATTCCGACCGGGGTTTTTATATGGCGCCAGGGAGTTAGCGGCCGTGGTGAGCGCCGTGCTTGATGATCGGCATCGGGCCGGTGACGCTCAACTGGTCCTCCCAGCACTCGACGTTCTTAAGCTCGGGCAGGCGCTCTTTGGTGAACACCGGATCGAAGCCATCGCGCCTCTGGTCTGAGTAGTCCTTGAGGAGCTTGAATGCCACACCACCGAGCAATCCGATCGCCGTGAGGTTGACGAGTGCCATCACGCCCATCAAGCCGTCAGCGGTGTTCCAGACGATGTCAGCCGTGAGCACCGAGCCCGCGAGTACCGCGACCACGGCGGCAACGCGGTAGACCGTCAGCCACACGGGCTTCGTCGTGATGAACTCGATGTTCGATTCGCCGTAGTAGTAGTTTCCGAGGATCGAGCTGAACGCGAGCAGGAAGACGATCACGCTGAGCAGGATGCCGGACCACGCCCCGAGCTGACTCGTGACGGCGTCGAAGGTGAGGCCGATTCCGCGCTCAGCATTCGCGAGGTCCGGTGTCGAGACCAGGACGATGAACGCCGTGATCGAGCAGATGAGGAACGTGTCGAAGTAGACGCCGAGCGTCTGCACCAGGCCCTGCTTCACCGGATGGGTGACCGCCGCTGACGCACCGGCGTTCGGCGCAGAACCGAGCCCTGCCTCGTTCGAGAACATCCCGCGCTTGACGCCCTGGAGGATGATCGTGCCGATCGCCCCACCGGCGACCTGCTGGAAGCCGAAGGCCCCGGCAAAGATCTCCCCGAAGACCCGGGGTACCTCGGTCACGTTCAACCCGACGATGATGACGCCGACGACGAGGTACAGGAGCGCCATGAGAGGCACGATGGCCTGCGTGACCGAAGCGATTCGTCGCACGCCGCCGAAGACGACGAGGCCGGTGAGCACGGCGAGGGCGAGGCCGACAACCCACGGCAGCCAGGTGAGCTCAACTCCGACCGTGCTCATGACTGTCGCGCTAATGGTGTTCGCCTGCAGAGAGCTGAACGCGAGCGGGAAGCAGAGGATGAGGATCACAGCGAAGAGGATGCCCATCCACCTGGCCCCGAGACCGCGTTCCATGTAATAAGCGGGGCCGCCTCTGAACCCGTCTTTGTCCTTGGTCTTATACAGCTGGCCGAGTGTTGACTCGACGAAGCTCGATGCGCCACCGATGAACGCCATGGTCCACATCCAGAACACCGCACCGGGGCCGCCGATGGCGATCGCGGTTCCGACCCCGGCGATATTGCCGACGCCGACGCGGGATGCTGCCGAAATGGTGAAGGCCTGGAACGCCGAAACCGACTGCGCTTTGCCGCTCGAATCGAGCGGCGTCTTGTCGGTGAGCGTCCGGAACATCTCCGGAATCATGCGGAACTGGACGACGCCGGTTCTCACTGTGAAGTACAGGCCGAGAAGTCCAACAACGGGTAGTAGCACCCAGGTCCAGAGTCCGTCTCCCGCTGCGAGCACGAGATTATTGAGTGCGTCCATCATTCAAACCTAACCGCCAGCCGGCGCGCCTTCGTTCACGGAGCGGTCTGGGAGGCCACCAGGCAGCGCCACTTCGCCGACTTTCGTAACGTATCTGTTATCGGACCGCCAGCGCTGAGCGCCCAGCCGTCCAGTAGGTTCTGACCAGTGGCGAGAGTCTCGTTCTCGCTGATGAGACGAGGAGCCATGATGGTTCGGGCACGCACGCTTTCGGCGCTGGCGCTTGTGGTCCTTCTGGGCGCGGCCGGATGCGTAACCCCACCGACTTCCCCGCCACGGCAGCCCAGCGCGACCGCATCACCGTCGGTGACGCCGACGTCGTCCCCCACCCCGGACGCTCCCCTCGTCAGTATCGTCGTCATCGGTGTTGACGGCCTCTCAACGCAGTCGGCGGAAGGGGAGGAGATCAGCGTCCTGCCCTACGATTCCGATCCTGACGCCGCCATTTCGGCCGTTACCCGGATCTTTGGCGCCGAACCGGCCGTGGAACACTTCCCGGGCGACCAGAACTGTGACGCCGAGCGGGTGGAATACCGGTGGAGCGCCATGTCCATCAACGTGGAAGGAGAGCTCTCGAGCGCGACATCCTTCTGGGCGGTTTCTGAGCCGGATGCCGGAAATTCCGGCATCGTCGTCCAGTCCGAACACGGCGGACAGGTCGGCGGATCCTTCGTCGAGCTGTTGTCGAAGATCCCTGATCCGCTTACGGCCATGTTGGATGAGGAGGGCGAGCGTTTGGAGTGGCTCATGGACGGACTGAGCGAAGAGCCCGATAGCACGGTGGAACGCGAGTACTGGCTTGGGGCCCGAGTTCACGCTGTTGATGATGAGATCGTCCAAATCGTTGCTCCCGTCTCTCTGTGGGGTGCCTGCTAGCAACAATCGCTTCGCTGTCACCGCTGTCACCGCTGTCACCGCTGCCACGGCTGTCACGGTTATCGCGACGGCAGGGCAGGCAGCCCCGTGGTGTTGGAAAGCGCGCGCGTCGGGTAAGTTAGAAGATCGATCCGCCAGTGCAGAAGTGGCGGTGGCAGCTGAATAGAGGAGTACCCCGGTGGACATCGATCTCAACGTACTGAAGATGATGGAGCGGGAGAAGGAAATCCCCCTCGGCGAACTCATCGGCATCATCGAACAGGCTATTCGTACCGCCTACATCAAGAGCCAGACCGAACCGGGTGAAGCAGAACCCGACGTCCGCGTCGAGCTGGACCGGAAGACCGGTCACGTCGCTGTCCTCATTCCTGAAAAGGACGAAGAGGGCAATATCATCGGCGAGGCCGAGTCGACCCCTGAGGACTTCGGCCGCATCGCTGCTTTCGCAGCGAAGCAGGTCATCAACCAGCGTCTGAGGGACCTCGCTGACGACGCGATCCTCGGCGAGTTCAAAGGCCGCGAAGGTGACATCGTCGCGGGTGTCGTGCAGCAGGGTCCCAACCCGCGCATGGTGCATATCGACCTCGGAACCATCGAAGCGATTATGCCGCCCGAAGAGCAGGTCCCCGGCGAGGAATACAAGCATGGTGCCCGCATCCGGGTCTACGTCACGAGCGTTGCCCGTGGAATGAAGGGCCCGCAGATCACCGTGTCTCGCACCCACCCGTCTCTCGTTCGCAAGCTTTTCGCGCTCGAGGTCCCTGAGATCGCATCCGGCGTCGTCGAGATCGTGTCGCTTGCCCGAGAAGCAGGTCACCGCACAAAGATCGCCGTGCGCGCCAACGACCCGAGCGTCAATGCCAAGGGTGCGTGCATCGGCGAGCTCGGACGACGGGTTCGCGCGGTGACGGAGGAACTCGGCACCGAGAAGATCGATATCGTCGACTACTCGCCGAACCTGGCTACGTTTGTCGCCAACGCGCTCTCGCCGGCGAAGGTCACGAGCACTTTCATGATCGACGAGTCCACCAAGGCTGTCAGGGCGCTCGTGCCCGACTACCAGCTGTCCCTCGCTATCGGCAAGGAAGGGCAGAACGCCCGCCTCGCCGCGAAGCTGACGGGCGCGAAGATCGACATCCAGCCGGACTCGATCCTCGAGGACTGAATACGCTGCTGACCGGATCAGCCGCCTGGTCGGGTCGAGAGGCCGAATTCTATCCTCGAGGCTCGACCACGCGCTGCCGGGCGTCTTCGAATTGAGGGAGTGCTAGGATGGAACCCGTTAGAACGTGCGTCGGATGCCGCGTACGTGCCGAGAGATCCTCCCTCGTGAGGGTCGTGGCCAGGGACTCACAGCTCGTGGTGGACACCACCGCGTCGCTGCCAGGCCGAGGCGCGTGGCTGCATCCGCAAATCCAGTGTTACCAACTCGCAGTGAAGCGGCGGGCCTTCGGGCGTGCCCTTCGTGAGCCGAGGTCCCTCGACACGGCAGCACTTGAAATTTCAGTACGAGAGAACAGGCTGAACGGCTAATGGACAACTAATGAGCGGCTCGAAATGAGACCCGTCCGTAAATAAAGGTCCGCCCTGTCTGGGTGGACCCAGACAGGAGAATAGTGGCTGGAAAACCACGCGTACACGAGATCGCATCTGAACTCGGTGTCGACAGCAAGGTAGCCCTTGCGAAACTGAAGGAACTGGGCGAATTCGTCAAGTCGCCCTCATCAACTATTGAACCCCCGGTTGCACGGAAGCTTCGTGCTGCCCTTGAAGCGGACGGCGCCAAGCCCTCCGCTCCTGACGCGGCAAAGGCCCCGGCCACCTCGGCGAAGCCGGGCTCACGCCCGACGCCCGCTCCGGCTAAGAAGCCTGCAGCCGCCGCTCCGGCACCGGCTGCGGAGCCCGCCGCGAAGACGGAAGCCCCTGCAACACCTGCAGCGCCTGCAGCACCGGCGCCAGCCGCAGAGGCAGCACCGGCCGCAGAAGCAGCACCGGCAGCATCCGCAACACCATCAGCAACGCCATCGCCCGCTGCTCCGGCAGCCGCGGAAGCGTCGGCTGACGCCGCGACCGGCTCTGCAGACAAGCCAGCAGCACCGGGTGGTCCTCGCCCAGGCGCACCTCGCCCGGGTAACAACCCGTTCGCGAGCGCACAGGGCATGGGCCAGCGCCCGGCAACACCGCGTCCGGGTAACAACCCGTTCGCAAGCGCGCAGGGCATGGGCCAGCGCCCCGCTCCGACCCCGAGCAACATTCCTCGCCCGCAGGCACCCCGACCCGGTTCGCCGCGTCCGGGCGCTCCGCGTCCCGGCGCTGCAGGTCAGCGTCCCGGCGGCGGCGGATTCCAGCGTCCCGGTGGCGCAGGTCGCCCCGCAGGTGGCGGATTCCAGCGCCCAGGCGCTCCCGCTGCCGGTGGATTCCAGCGTCCGGGTGGCGCTCCAGGTGCTCCAGGCTCGAACTTCGGCCCCAACCGCCCCGCAGGTGGCGGCGGTCGTGGCCGTGGCCCCGGTGGTGGAACCGCCGGTGCGTTCGGTCGTGGTGGCGGCAAGAGCAAGTCACGCAAGTCGAAGCGCGCCAAGAGGCAGGAATTCGAACTCAGGGAAGCTCCGTCGCTTGGTGGCGTGAGTGTTCCCCGCGGTGATGGAACGACCATCGTCCGTCTTCGCCGTGGAGCGTCCATCTCGGACTTCGCCGACAAGATCGACGCGAGCCCCGGAAACCTCGTCACCGTGCTGTTCCACCTCGGTGAAATGGCGACGGCTACCGAGTCCCTCGACGAGGCGACCTTCGGCATCCTCGGTGAAGAGCTCGGCTACCGGATCCTCATCGTTTCCCCCGAGGAAGAGGACCGCGAGCTTCTCGAAGGCTTCTCGATCGACCTCGACCAGGAGCTTGCAGACGAGACGGACGAAGATCTTGAGATCCGCCCGCCCGTCGTCACGGTCATGGGTCACGTCGACCACGGTAAGACCCGACTGCTCGACGCCATCCGTAACGCCAACGTCGTTGCGGGAGAAGCCGGCGGCATCACGCAGCACATCGGTGCGTACCAGGTCGTCGCTGAGCACGAGGGCGTCGAACGCCCCATCACCTTCATCGACACACCGGGCCACGAGGCGTTCACCGCCATGCGTGCCCGTGGTGCGCAGGTCACCGACATCGCGATCCTCGTGGTCGCGGCCGACGACGGCATCATGCCCCAGACGATTGAGGCACTCAACCACGCACAGGCAGCAAACGTGCCGATCGTGGTCGCAGTGAACAAGATCGATAAGGAAGACGCCAACCCGCAGAAGGTGCGCCAGCAGCTCACCGAATACGGACTCGTCGCCGAGGAATACGGTGGAGACGTCATGTTCGTCGACGTGTCAGCGCGCAACAACATCAACATCAAGGAACTCCTTGACGCTGTGCTGTTGACCGCAGACGCCGGCCTCGACATGCGCGCCAACCCGAACAAGGACGCCCGTGGTGTCGCGATCGAAGCGAAGCTCGACAAGGGACGCGGTGCTGTTGCGACAGTGCTCATCCAGTCGGGAACGCTCAAGGTCGGAGACCCGATCGTCGCCGGTACCGCTTACGGCCGTGTCCGTGCGATGGCAGACGAAAACGGCGACGCCGTCGAGTTCGCTACCCCGTCACGTCCGGTCCAGGTTCAGGGTCTGTCTTCGGTGCCCCGCGCCGGCGACACGTTCCTCGTCACTGACGATGACCGCACAGCACGTCAGATCGCTGAGAAGCGTGAAGCTGCTGAGCGCAACGCCCAGCTGGCCAAGTCCCGCAAGCGCATCAGCCTTGAGGACTTCACCCGCGCTCTCGAAGAGGGCAAGGTCGAATCGCTCAACCTCATCATCAAGGGTGACGTCTCCGGTGCCGTCGAGGCACTGGAAGAGTCGCTGCTCAAGATCGAGATTGACGACAGTGTCCAGCTGCGCATCATCCACCGCGGTGTCGGTGCGATCACCGAGTCGGACGTCAACCTGGCGACCATCGACAACGCGATCATCATCGGCTTCAACGTGCGCCCCGACCCGAAGGCTCGGGAACGTGCCGCCCGCGAAGGCGTCGACATCCGGTTCTACTCGGTTATCTACAACGCCATCGACGATGTGGAAGCAAGCCTCACCGGCATGCTCAAGCCCGAGTACGAAGAAGTCCAGTCCGGTGTCGCCGAGATCCGCGAGGTGTTCCGTTCCTCCAAGTTCGGCAACATCGCCGGTGTCATCGTTCGCTCGGGAACCATCACGAGGAACGCGAAAGCTCGCGTTATCCGCGACGGTGTTGTGCTCGGTGACAACCTCGCCATCGAATCGCTGCGTCGGTTCAAGGACGACGTCACCGAGGTTCGGACGGACTTCGAGGCTGGAATCGGCCTCGGCAAGTTCAACGACATCCAGATCGGTGACGAGATCGAGACGACAGAGATGAAAGAGAAGCCGCGCGTCTAGGCTCCTCTCGACTGCGGCAGCCTCTTTGGGGCTGCCGCAGTCGATTCCGTCCCTGTACAGGGACACAGGGACTGCAGGCAAGGCTGAAGGAGAAGATCATGGGCGAGAACCCACGAGCACGTAAACTGGCCGACCGTATCCAGGAAGTCATCGCCAAGCGCATCGAGCGTGGAATGCGTGACCCCCGGCTCGGATTCGTCACGATCACCGACGTCCGCGTCACGGGAGACCTCCAGCACGCGAGCGTGTTCTACACGGTCTACGGCTCTGACGAGGAACGGGCAGACTCAGCGGCCGCACTCGAGGCGGCCAAGGGCATGCTTCGAAGCGAAGTCGGCAAGAACATCACGGCACGGCTGACCCCGAGCCTCGAGTTCATCCACGACGCCCTCCCGGAGAACGCCAAGCACCTGGACGAGCTCCTCGCCAAGGCCCGCGAACGCGACTCATCGATCGAGGCACTCAAGTCCACGGCGACATACGCCGGCGACCCCGACCCGTACGTCAAACCACGGGTTGCTGACGACGACGAATAAACCGAACACACTAGAGCTTCGAGCAAAACGGGCTGTGTGCCGCCTCAGGGCAGCACATAGCCCGTTTGTGCGTTCACGGCCAGCCCGTCGGCGACGAGTCCAGCGAGTGCGCGTTCGCGCTGAACGGCATCCGGCCACAGGCTTTCGATCTCGGCCGGTGTGACGGGAACGTGCGCCGCACGCAACTCGGCCATGATCAGGCCACGGACGTGCCTGTCACTGCCTTCATACTTCTTCTGCACAGCCTTCCGTTTGCCCTCGTACGCCGGATAGCCCGCGAGACGCCAGGCGCAGGCATCAGCGATGGGGCACTCATCGCACTTCGGCGCCCTTGCCGTGCACACGATCGCACCGAGCTCCATCGCACCGGCGTTGAACACCCTCGCATCCTCGACGCTTTCCGGCAGCAGCCGCTCCATCGCGGCGAGGTCGCGGGCATTCGACGGGGGAGCGGGCTCCTGGTTACCGTCGATCGCGCGCGCGATCACGCGTCTGGTATTGGTGTCGACGACCGGATGCCTGTGGCCATACGCGAACACCGACACGGCTCGCGCGGTGTAATCACCGACCCCTGGCAGGGCGAGGAGATCGTCGACACCCTGCGGCACGATCCCATCGTGCCGCTCGGCGATCGTGACGGCAGCAGCGTGCAGCCAGAGAGCTCGGCGCGGGTAGCCGAGGTTCGCCCACGCCCGAACGGCTTCACCGGGCGGAACGCTCGCGAGCGCCCCCGGCGACGGCCAGCGCTCGAGCCACTCGGCAAGGCGGGGGATCACACGGGCGACGGGGGTCTGCTGCAGCATGAACTCAGACACCAGGATTCCCCACGCCGGGAACCCCGGCTCGCGCCACGGCAGGGCGCGGCCGCTCGTGGTGAACCAGTCGATGATCCGGTCAGACAGCACCGAGTCAGACAACTGGGCTGACAGCGGCGGGGACAGCACCGGGGCCGACGGCTGCGGGGCGGACGGCAGCGGCGCGGGACGCGGGGCGAGGGGAGTGTCAGACATACGTCCGTCAAGCGTATGCGGTCGGCCAGAGGTATTCTCGACTGATGAGTCTTGTTTCGACACCCAGGGTCGAGCTGTTGCGTGACCTGCGAGAAGAGATCACCCACAATTACCCCGCAGGCCGCACGATTGTGGCGGTGGACGGCATCCAGGGCTCCGGCACTGCGGCGTTCGCCGATGACCTCGCCGATGTGTTCCGTGAAGCGGACAGGGCCGCCTTCCGTGCCTCGATCGACGACTTCCACCGGCCGAGGGAGGAGCGATACGCGCGGGGACGGAACTCCGCTGAAGGTTACTACCATGACTCGTTCGACTACTCGCTGCTTCGCCGTGTGCTCATCGAGCCGTTCCGGTTGGCGGGAAGCACCGGATTCCAGCTCGCGGGTTTCGATGAGAAACGCAACACGGGTGAAGAGCTTCGATGGGTGACAGGACCAAAAGACGCCGTGCTCATCGTCGACGGTGTTTTCCTCCACCGGCCTGAGCTTCGCGGACTCTGGCACTATTCGATCTGGCTCGACGTGCCGTTCTCGGAGGCGTACCGGCGGCTGGCAGAGTCGCTCGGCGCAGATCCGGATCCTCAGGCCGCGTCCAACGCAAGGTACGTCGGTGGCCAGCAGCTCTACCAGCGAGAAGCGAACCCGCGCACCAGCGCGACCGCGGTGGTCAACAATTCTGTTGAAGCCAGTCCTGCCCGGGTCTTCCTGGACAGCTGCTGAGTCCGCTCACACGTGCGTGCGGGCCTCGGCACCGGACACAACGCTGGCCACAGCATCCGCCACCTGCCGCGGGGTGAAGAAGACCCCGGTCTTCTCGACCTCGTGCACGAGGGCCGTCAGTGATTCGTT
The DNA here is from genome assembly GCF_059445325.1 of Mycetocola sp. Y791. NCBI lineage: Bacteria > Bacillati > Actinomycetota > Actinomycetes > Micrococcales > Microbacteriaceae > Mycetocola > Mycetocola sp. Y791. Next base: position 880,193 of record NZ_JCAIUC010000001.1, read on the forward strand.
GACCGGGGCGCGACGCCCGAGCGCGCGTGCCTGCCGCACGACTGCCCCGTTGAGGAAGTCGATCTCCGTGGGCTGGCCCCGCCTGATCGACTGCAGCGTCGAGCCGGGGTTGGGGACCGGTCCCATCCTGGCCGCGAAACGGGCGGGCAACGCCTGTCCGAGCGCGACGGGCAGCCGAGCGAAAAAGCGAAGCCTGAGGTCACCCAGACCCTGAATCGACCCGAAACGGATGCCGGTGGCAGCGCCGACGCGCACCGTCTCCCGCATGCTCCTCGTCATGATCATGCGAAGGGAACGATCGGCAACGACCTCCTGCACGCTCAAGCCAGTGATCGCCGGCAGGGCGTTGAGCTGGTTGACGAGGAGCTTCGTCCACTGCGCTCCCACGAAATTACCGATGGCCGTGAACCGCAACGCCTCACCGAGCTCGGCCTCGATCCGCCGGACCTCGGCGTCGGGCTGGCCGGTGCCCCTGCCGACGTAAGTCGTCGCCGGGGTGGTCACCCGCACGGCGCCCGGCTCCAGGTACGACGCCGCGACGATCGACAGCGCACCGATGCATGACGAGTCGACGAGTGTTTTCGCGACTGTGTCGACACCGTCGAGACCGTTCTGCACAACGATCACCGGTGTCCCGTTGATCGCCTGGCCGTGTTCGGCGAGAGCGGATGCTGTGTCCTGCGCTTTGACGGCGATGAACGCGAGGTCAAAGTCCCCACCGGGCATTTCGGGGGTCGTGAGTTGCGGGACGGCGACGAGCTTCGTTGTGTCCCACTCGCCGAACCCGCCGCTCAGATGAATTCCGCTCGCGCTGACCGCCTCGAGCTGCGCTCCGCGGGCGACCAGCGTGACCTCGTAGCCGGCCCGGTCGAGAAGTGCCGCGAAGGTGGAGCCGAGGGCTCCAGCTCCGATCACGGCAACACGCATGCCTTCAGCCTACGGTGCCGCGTGTGGGAAGATGGTCTGTCGCCCGCAAGGCACGAAAGGACCATCTGTGCACTCCGGCATCCTCCTCGTTGACAAGCCGCAATCGATCACGAGCCACGACGTCGTCGCGCGCACCCGGAGACTCGCGGGCACCCGTCGGGTCGGACACGCGGGCACCCTCGACCCGATGGCGACCGGTCTCCTGATCCTCGGCATCAACTCATCCACCCGCCTTCTCACCTACCTCGTCGGGCAGGACAAGGAATACCTCGCGACGATCAGGCTCGGGATCTCCACGACGACGGATGACGCCGAGGGCGAACCGGTCGAGCGGGCGGATCCGGATGCCGTTTCCCGCGTCACCGACGCTGCGATCGCGTCAGCGGTCGCCGACCTCACCGGAAGTATCTCCCAGGTTCCGTCGAGCGTCAGCGCCATCAAGGTCGACGGTAAACGGGCATACGCACTCGTCCGTGCCGGTGAAACCGTCGAGCTCAAGTCCCGCCCGGTCACCGTCTCACGCTTCGACGTTCTTAACCGAACCGACGGCGAGGGCATCGTGGACCTCGAGGTCCGCGTCGAATGCTCCTCGGGAACCTACATCCGCGCCCTGGCCAGGGACCTCGGTACAGCCCTCGGCGTCGGCGGTCACCTCACGAGCCTCCGGCGCACACGCATCGGGCCGTTCAGTGTCGACAACGCTCCCCGCCTCGACCAACTCGACGTCGCAGCGAGCCTCATCGGCCCGGCGGAGGCGGCATCCGTTCTCTTTCCCCGCATCGCGCTCACCGAGCAGCAGGCCATCGACCTGGGGCACGGCAAGAAGGTCCCCGCCGCTGAGCTCGCATTGTCCGGGCCCCTCGGTGATGATTCACTCGCCGCCGCTGTCGCCCCTGACGGACGGCTGGTCGGACTCGTGAAGATCGCGGGGGATGTCGCGAAGAGCGCCGTCAACTTCCCGGCCGATGCAGTGGCACCTCCGAAGGACGCTCAGGCAACATCCGACGCGACGGCTGAAACGACGGCTGCGCCGGCGGCTCAGGCAACAGGCGACGGGGAAACCCGGGCATGATCGAGTGGTTTACCTGGCTGCAGGTGGCTGTAGCGGTTGGGGCTGGCCTGCTCTGTGTGATTCTCGGATTCGCCGGCAAAAAACCGAGTGACCTCACCCTGGGCTCGCTCGCGCTCGTGGAACTCCTCCTCATCGCCCAGCTCGTCGTGGCCATCGTCGCACCGTTCACGGGCAACGAACCGGTCGGAAGCGTCCTCGAGTTCTACACCTATCTCGTTTCGGCGATTCTGTTGCCGGCCGCAGCGGGCTTCTGGGCTTTGGTGGACCGCAGCAAGTGGAGCACTGTGATCCTCGGCGTCGTCGCACTAGCGATCGCGGTGATGGTCTACCGGATGCAGCAGATCTGGACGACGCTCCCGTTCTGAGCCCCACAGAGGCGTTCTGAGCCTCGCTGAGGACTGCCTGCCCAACGCGAATAGAATTAGCGGTGTCATGACATCACACAACGAACAAGTCTCAAACGGGACCGGGGCGGCCCTCGCGCCCCGACGGAGTATCTCAGGCATCGGCCGCGTTCTCGTTGTCGTCTACGGGATCCTCGCTCTCGGGGCGACGGGCCGTTCATTCGTGCAGATCGCCGAGCGGTTCGGTGACGCGCCGCTCGCGTACTCGCTGTCGGCACTCGCCGCCGTGGTCTACATCGTTGCGACAATTGCGCTCATTCGCAGCGGGTCAGGGTGGTATCGGATCGCCTGGCTGACCATCGGATTCGAGCTGCTCGGTGTCCTGACGATCGGGACGCTCAGTGTGCTCGAACCCCAGTTGTTCCCCGAAGCGACAGTGTGGTCGTACTTCGGCGCTGGGTACCTCTTCATTCCACTGGTGCTTCCTCCGCTCGGAATGTGGTGGCTCGCGAGCCACAGGCCCGCCCGCCGTTCGACGGTTGCGGCAGCGTGATCACGTTCCGGCGGGTCAGCGACATCCCGGCAGGTTTTGGCCCGACCGCTGTCACCATCGGCAAATTCGACGGGGTACACGGGGGTCACCGCGCGGTGATCGAGCGGCTGAAACAGGCCGCAGGTGAACGCGGACTCAACTCGGTCGTCGTCACGTTCGACCGGCATCCGCTTGCCCTGCTCGCCCCCGAAAAGGCACCGCCCGTCCTGGTAAGCAACGAACAGAAGCTCGACCTCCTCGCTGAAACCGGAATCGATGCGGCGCTGCTGCTGCCGTTCGACCGGGAATTCTCGTGGCTCAGCCCCGAAGAGTTCGTCACGACGGTGCTTACCGATGGCCTCAAGGCGAAGCTCGTGCTCGTTGGCAACGACTTCAGGTTCGGCCACAGGGGCGCGGGCGATGTCGCCATGCTTCGCGAACTGGGTGCCAGACACGGGTTCGACGTGGAGACCATCCCCGACGTTGCTCCCGACGATGGCAGGCGGGTGTCGTCCACCTGGATCCGTGAGCTGCTCGCGGAGGGGCGGGTGGCTGAGGCCTCCCGCCTGCTCGGACACGACCCCGCCGTTCGCGGAGTCGTCGTGCACGGGGCCAAGCGCGGACGTGAACTCGGGTACCCGACGGCCAACCTTTCGCCGGACTCGGACGGCCTGATCCCCGCGGACGGTGTTTACGCCGGCTGGCTGCGCGTGGGCTCACGACGGTTCCCCGCCGCGATTTCGGTTGGCAACAACCCGACGTTCGACGGTGTGCCGCAGAAGCAGGTCGAAGCGTACGTGCTCGACGAGGACATCGACCTGTACGACCAGGTCGTCGAGGTGCAGTTCGTCGACCGCATCCGCGGCCAGGTCGCCTTCACCGGCATCGATCCGCTCATCGTGCAGATGGCAGACGACGTCGAGCGGGTCAGGCTACTGCTTTCCTGACGGCCGGGTGAGCCCGGTGGGCTCTGGTGCGCTCAGGCAAGCCCTGGCGTCGGAGCGGGTGCCAGAAGGCGTTCCCGTCCCGGCGGCTGCATGGCCTTGCGGCCGTTGAGGAACAGAATGACGCTCGCGGCATCCGCGATGATCTCCGATCCGTGCCCGATCTTCCACCCGGCGTCCTCTGCGACGAGAGTTCGGTGCCTGATCACGGCGCGCACTCGCCGCGGTGCCTTCAGCGCGCTGGCCGTCGCCACCCGGTGGGTCGTCGCCGGTGCGAATGGGAGCCGAATCTCCAGGGGGTGCAGGGCGTCGTAGCCGTGCACGACGACCTCGAGAAGTTCGCCGGCGTTCGTGCGTCCGTGTCCCTGTGCTTTCTCGGCGGCGATCGCACGCAACTCCCGGCGCAACTCGTCTGTGCCGCCCGAGTCGGCGATCCCGCGTGCGATGTCGTCGAACGACTCCATCGGGTTTGCGTGGTGCCCGGCGACGGACGCCCGGACAATGTCGCCCGCCAGTCGCATCGATGGCGTGCCGATCCGCCAGACCAGATGCGCGATGGTGTCCTTGACGCTCCAGCCCTCGCAGAGACTCGGGCTCGCCCACTGCACCGCGGTGAGGGTATCGAGGCCGTCGCCCACAACGGCAAGAGCTTCCGCAATCTCGATTCCCCTGGAGGGCGTTGACGGTTCCTGGCGTGATCGGGAGGCAGACATGAGTACAGGTTACGCGCGGCGGGCGTCGTCGGTCGAGAAGCGCACCGCCCATACACTTGGACCGTGATGTCGAACGCGAACCGTCCGCTGCTCGCCGGCAGGACGCTCGCGTTCATCGGCCTTATCCTCGTCGCCGCAAACCTCAGGACCGCGGTCGGGGCGCTGTCGCCCATCATCGGCCGCATCTCGGAGGACCTTCCTCTCGACCCTCTCGTCGTCGGCCTGCTCGGTGCGATGCCGCCGGTGTGCTTCGCGCTCTTCGGGATCATCACCCCGGCCCTCGTCCGCCGCAGTCGGCTCGAGCTCGTACTCATCCTCGCGCTCGCCGCGATTCTCGTGGGGCATCTGATCCGAGGTATCGCCGGTGACGTCCTGACGTTCGTGATCGGCAGCGCGGTGACCTTCGCCGGACTCGGCCTCGGCAACGTACTTCTGCCACCGATCGTGAAGAAGTATTTCCCCGACCGGATCGCACTGATGACGACGGTGTACGTCACAATGTTGTCCGTTTCGACACTCATCCCACCGCTGATCGCCGTTCCCGTCGCCGACAGCGCAGGGTGGCGGATCTCCCTCGCCATGTGGGCAGGGGTGACCGTCGTAGCCCTCGTTCCGTGGCTCGTGCTCAACCTCCATGCCAGGCGTACCCCGCCGTCACCGCGCATCGAACCCGCACGGACCGAGGTGGTTGGCCGGCTCTGGCGTTCTCCGCTGGCCTGGTCGCTGGCCGTCATCTTTGGCCTCTCGTCACTCAATGCGTATGCGATGTTCGCGTGGTTGCCGAGTCTTCTCCACGACATCGTCGGTGTGAGCGATGCAACAGCCGGAGTGTGGCTGTCGGTCTTCGCCTTCATGGGTTTTCCGGCCGGGCTGCTGATTCCGATCCTCGCCGTACGTATGAGAAACGTCGCACTCCTGGTCTATGTGGCGATCGGATGCCTCGTGGCCGGTTATGCGGGACTCCTGATCGTTCCCACCGTCGCGCCTCTCTTCTGGGTGGTGCTTATCGGTCTTGGGCCGCTCCTGTTCCCGCTCGCACTGGTGCTCATCAACCTGCGGACAAGGACCCATGACGGGGCAATAGCCCTGTCGAGTTTCGTGCAGGGCGTCGGCTATGTCCTCGGGGCGCTTGGCCCGCTTGTCGTCGGCATTACGCACGATGTGACCGACGGCTGGACCGTTCCGCTTGTGATCCTGATCGCTGTCGCGTTCATCGGCGTCTTCGCCGGGGCGATCGTGGCCAGGGACCGCAGCATCGAGGACGGCGCGTGACCGCACCGGCGTGATCTGCACCAGCGGGACCTGCACTGGCGTCGTTCCCAGCACCCAACATCCGCCGGGGTAATCCCCGCATCGTGCTCATATGAGCAGAAACCCCTACCTGTGTTGTTTTGAGCACTGTCGGGATTTAGTCTGGGGTTGGCGGGCTGGCAGGGTCCGTGGCGGGAGGGTCCGTGCCGGCAGAGCAACGAACGTCAGGGGAAGCGGTGGAAACCATCGACAACGACGAGCTGCTCTCCATCCGCGCGGCCGAGCTGTACTACGACGAGAACAAGACTCAGGACGAAGTCGGCGCGATTCTCAAGCTCACCAGATGGAAGGTCGGGCGGCTGCTCGCCTCCGCCAAGGAAAAGGGCTTCATCCGCATCGAGATCGTCCACCCCCGGGCGCGCAAGCTGACGCTCGAGCGCAGCCTTCGCGAACGCTTTGGACTCGACGACGCCATAGTCGTCCCCGCGGCGGGGACGAACAGCGCCGACGATCTCCGCGCACGCGCCGCTCAAGCCGCAGCCGACTATCTCGCGAGCCTCCGCCCCGTACCCAGGGTCCTCGGCGTGAGCTGGGGTCGAACCCTCCATGACGTTGCCGAACACCTCAGTGACGGCTGGGCCACCGGCGTGAACGTCGTGCAGATCAACGGCGGGGTGAGCGTGAACCAGCGAGCGGGCACAGCGGCAGCCACGGCGTTCGAGATCGCCCGCAAGGCCTCCGGTCAGGCCACACTGCTCCCGAGCCCGGCCATCCTGGAGCGGCTCGAGACCAAACGATCCATCGAGGCCGATCGCACGGTCGGGGGAGTGCTCGCGATGGCGGCTGACGCAGCCGCGTACCTCTACAGCGCCGGCGTGGCCGGCCACGACTCCGCGCTCGTCGACAGCGGGTACCTGACACCGAACGACGTGGACGAACTCGTGCGCCGAGGTGCTGTCGGCGATGTCGTCGGGCGCTACATCGACGCGGCCGGCATGATCGTCGACCCGTCGCTCGACGAGCGAACTGTCGGCCTGAGCCTTGCCACGCTGCGCAGTGCGGCGACGAGCATCGCGGTGATCGCCGGCGCTGGCAAGATCGCCGTCGCGCGCGCCGTCGTCACGAGCGGCCTGTGTACCGTGCTCGTCACCGACGAGGCGACAGCGCTCGCCCTGCTCGACGCCGGCAGCTGACGCTCTTACGCACCAGGCGCTGCGCCCCCGGCACAGTGCCCCAAGACTTCTCGACCTGAACACACTTTATGCAGGAGGATCCACGCATGACCGAAACCAGACAGGCTGTTGTTCCGCGAGCAACAGCCCTCGAGCTCTTCGACGGGCCGATGACCGATGCGAATCTCCGTCGCTACCTCGAGGGAATTCCCGGGGTCGACGCTGTCGGCCTCGAGCAGCGCGCTGCGGGACTCGGCACACGCTCGATCAAGACCAGCTCCAAGAAGTGGGCCCTCGACACAACCATCGGGCTCATCGACCTCACAACACTCGAGGGTGCCGATACTCCCGGGAAGGTGCGTTCTCTCGTCGCGAAGGCGATCACCCCGGACGCCTCAGATCCGTCGACGCCCCGGGTTGCCGCTGTGTGTGTCTACGGAGACATGGTGCCGTATGCCGTTGAGGCGCTTGGCTCGCACCACGCTCGCGGTACCGACTCCGGAATCAATGTCGCCGCTGTCGCAACCGCATTCCCGTCCGGCCGCGCGTCGCTCGCCATCAAGCTCAGCGATACAGCGGATGCCGTCGACGCAGGCGCCGATGAAATCGACATGGTCATCGACAGGGGTGCGTTCCTCTCCGGTCGTTACGGCCAGGTGTTCGACGAGATCGTAGCCGTCAAGGAAGCCTGCCGGCGCTCAGACGGCAGCTACGCGCACCTCAAGGTGATTCTCGAGACCGGAGAGCTCAACACCTACGACAACGTTCGCCGGGCATCGTGGCTCGCCATCCTCGCCGGCGGCGATTTCATCAAGACGTCCACGGGCAAGGTGGCTCCGGCGGCGACGCTTCCGGTCACCCTCCTCATGCTCGAAGTGGTGCGCGACTGGCACCGCCTCACCGGCGAGAAAATCGGCGTCAAGCCGGCTGGCGGCATCCGCACGTCGAAGGACGCCATCAAGTACCTCGTCACCGTTGCCGAAACCGTCGGTGAGGAATGGCTGCAACCGCACCTCTTCCGCTTCGGCGCGTCGAGCCTGCTCAATGACGTTCTGCTCCAGCGGCAGAAGATGTCCACGGGGCACTACTCCGGCGCCGACTACGTCACAATCGATTAAGGATTTTCAATGAGTTTTCTGGACTACGCACCGGCCCCCGAGTCGACGGCGATCCTCAACCTGAAGAGTGAATACGGCCTCTTCATCAACGGCGAGTTCGTGAGCGGAAGCGGCACCCCGTTCACCACGATCTCACCGGCGACCGAAAAGACGATCACCACTCTCGCTTCTGCCGACGACTCTGATGTCGATCGAGCGGTCGCGGCCGCTCGTGCCGCGTACGACAACGTCTGGTCACGGATGTCGGGCGCCGACAGGGGCAAGTACCTGTTCCGCATTGCGCGGCTCGTCCAGGAGCGGGCTCGTGAACTCGCCGTTGCTGAAAGCCTCGACAACGGCAAGCCGATCAAGGAGAGCCGCGACGTCGACGTGCCACTCGTTGCAGCGTGGTTCTTCTACTACGCGGGCTGGGCGGACAAGCTCGATCACGCCGGTGTCGGACCCAACCCCGCATCGCTCGGGGTCGCCGGCCAGATCATTCCGTGGAACTTCCCGCTGCTCATGCTCGCCTGGAAGATCGCCCCTGCGCTCGCCGCGGGCAATACCGTCGTGCTGAAGCCAGCCGAGACCACCTCGCTCACCGCGTTGCTGTTCGCCGAGATCCTGCAGCAGGCAGACCTGCCAGCCGGTGTCGTCAACATCATTACCGGCGCCGGTTCGACCGGGTCAGCCCTGGTCAACCACCCCGACGTGAACAAGATCGCGTTCACCGGATCGACGAACGTCGGCCGCGGCATCGCCCGCGCAATCGCCGGAACCGACAAGCGCGTCACTCTCGAACTCGGTGGAAAGGCCGCCAACATCGTCTTCGACGATGCGCCGATCGACCAGGCCATCGAGGGCATCGTCAACGGCATCTTCTTCAACCAGGGCCACGTCTGCTGCGCGGGTTCACGGCTCCTCGTGCAGGAGAACATTCACGACGAGGTCGTCGACCGGCTCAAGGAGAGGCTGTCGACCCTGCGTCTCGGCGACCCGCTCGACAAGAACACCGACATCGGTGCCGTCAACTCGGCGGCGCAGCTCGATCGGATCCGCACATTGACCGATGTGGGGGTGGCTGAGGGTGCCGAACGGTGGAGCCCCGACTGTGTCCTTCCGTCTGAGGGTTTCTGGTTCGCGCCGACCATCTTCACCAACGTCTCGACGAGCCACAGGATCGCCCGCGAGGAGATCTTCGGACCGGTGCTGAGCGTAATGACGTTCCGAACCCCCGCCGAAGCGATCGCCAAGGCGAACAACACGCCGTACGGTCTTTCCGCCGGGATCTGGAGCGATAAGGGCAGCCGCATCCTCGCTGTCGCGGACAAGCTCCGTGCCGGGGTGATCTGGGCGAACACCTTCAACAAGTTCGACCCGGCGAGCCCGTTCGGCGGGTACAAGGAATCCGGTTACGGGCGAGAGGGCGGACGACACGGGCTCGGTGCCTACCTCAAGCCCGCCGGTTCGGCCCGCCAGGTCACGTCGGCTCCCGCCGCCGACCTCACCACGACTGCCGCAGCATCCGATGCAACGCTTGCAACGGATGCAACGGATGCAACGACACAGAAGGGCACCAAATGAGCCGCCTCGCCGTTCCCAAGACCTACAAGCTCTACATCGGCGGGAAGTTTCCCCGCTCGGAGTCCGGCCGCACCTACGAGGTGACCTCGAAAGACGGCGTCTTCCTCGCCAACGCCGCGAAAGCATCCCGCAAGGATGCCCGCGACGCCGTCGTTGCCGCACGCAGCGCGCTGTCCGGCTGGTCAGGCGCGACACCGTATAACCGCGGCCAGGTGCTCTACCGCATCGCGGAACTGCTCGAGGGGCGCCGCGTGCAGTTCATCGACGAGATCGAGCAATCCGAGGGCGTCTCGACCGAGGCCGCGACCGCTCAGGTCGACGAAGCCATCGACCGCTGGGTCTGGTACGCCGGGTGGGCTGACAAGTACGTCCAGGTCGCCGGAAACGCCAACCCGGTCTCTGGCCCGTACTTCAACCTCTCGGTTCCTGAGCCCACCGGAGTCGTGGCGATTGTTGCTCCGCAGGACACATCGCTGCTCGGTTTGGTCAGCGTGGTGGCCCCGGCGCTTGTCGCAGGCAACACGGTCGTCGTGATCGCGTCAGAAGCGCTGCCGCTCTCGGCGATCAGCCTCTCCGAGGTCCTCGCGACCAGCGACGTCCCCGGTGGTGTCGTCAACATCCTCACGGGCTCGCCCGCCGAGATCACCCCGTGGCTCGCGTCGCACGCCGACGTCAACGCGCTCGACCTCACCGGCGCGGGAGACCTCGACTGGATCGACCTCGAGATCGCCGCCGCTGAGACGCTCATGCGGGTGCTTCGACCCGAGAACGGTTCGGATGCCGCGGCGCCGAGCCTCGACCGGATCACGGCGCTGACCGAGACGAAGACCGTCTGGCACACCAAGAGCCTGATCTAGTCTCAGTGACCAGCACCAGCAGGGCCGCTCCCGGATGAGGGGGCGGCCCTGCTGCGTGCTGTCAGTAGCTCTTTCTCATCGCGGTGATGCCGACCCAGAGCCCGAGAGCCGCGAGCGAAAGAGCCGCAGCGAACCCACCGAACACGACAGGCGCTCCGAGGTCACCGGCGAGTAACGCCCGACTGGCACCGACGATGTGGCTGATCGGATTGACCGACGCGGCCACTCGCATCCACTCGGGTCCCTGTTCAAGGGGAAGCAGCATCCCGGACAGGATCATCAGCGGGAAGATCAGCGCCTGCTGTATGACCCAGAACATCCAGTCGGACTTCCGGCTCGCGAGGGCGAGCGCGTAGCTGAGCGCTCCGAGACCAATGCCGAAGATGGCGAGCAGAACGAGCGTCAGGAGCATTCCCGGGATGCCGGGCCGGAACCCGAACGGAATGGTCACGAGCGCGATGACCGCGACCTGCACCGTGATGGGCACCATTTCTTTGAGCGCCCGCCCGATGAGGAGTGACGAGCGGGCGATGGGGGCGACGAGCGTGCGTTCGTGCGAGCCCGTCTGCATCTCGTACAGCAGGTTCGATCCAGTCGCGCTCGCGCCGAAGAGGGCGACCATGACGAGGATGCCCGGCACAAACCAGGCGAGGACCTCGGGAGCGGGGTCTCCCGATGACCCGATGAGCAGCGGCCCGAACAGCCCGAGGAAGATGACGGGCTGCACCAGGCTGAAGATGAGTGAGAACGGATCGTGCAGGAGCGGTTGGAGTTCCCTCCAGAGCACGTTCCAGGTGTCGCGCGGAAGGTGTGTCTCGCGGGCGGTGCGTGTTGCTGTGAGAGCGGTCATGATCGAACCTCTGCGTTCTCGGGTGGGGGAGTCGTGGAGTTGGGCGAGTCGGCGGAGTCGGGGCTGGATGCGCTGTCATCGCGGAGGCTTCGGCCGGTGAGGGCGAGGAAGACGTCATCGAGCGTTGGCTGGCGGAGGGCCGCCGTGTGCACGGAAATGCCCGCGGCGTCGAGGTCACGCAGAAGACGCGGAAGCACCTCGTCACCGCGCTCGAGGGAGATCTCGAGCACTCGCTCGTCATGCGCTGCCCGGTCAAGCCGGGCGGTCGGGAGCGACGCTGAGACGAGATCGGCTGTTCGCGCGGCATCGGCGGCAGAGCCGAGCCCGATGCTCAGAACGTCCCCGGCCAACCGCGATTTGAGTGCCGGAGCCGTGTCGTCGGCGATCATCCGTCCCGAGTCCATCACCATGACCCGTTCGGCGAACTGGTCCGCCTCCTCGAGATAGTGGGTGGTCACAAAGATCGTGGTGCCGTGCTGGCGTCGCAGGGTCAGGATGTGCTGCCAGAGATTGGCGCGACTCTGCGGATCCAGTCCCGTCGAGGGTTCGTCGAGGAACAGTAACTCGGGGGAGTGCACGAGTCCGAGAGCGATGTCGAGTCGGCGTTTCTGGCCACCGGACAAGCCGAGCACCGGTCTCTTCTCCAGGCCGCCGAGTCCGAGTGATTCGATGAGGTCGTCGGCCCGCTCCGCCGTTGCCGCTCTCGGCATGCCATAGAAGGCTCCCTGGTTGAGCAGTTCGTCCCGCACCCGGTGGTTGTGGCCGGCACTGTTGCCCTGGCCGATGTATCCGATGCGCGACCGCACCCGGGAACTCCGCGTGGAGATGTCGAACCCGGCAACGGTTGCTGTGCCCCTCGTCGGCGGCAGCAGGGTCGTCAGCATCCTCAGGCTCGTCGACTTGCCCGCGCCGTTCGGCCCGAGGAATGCGACGAGTTCACCGCGTTCGACGTCGATCGTGAGCTCGGTCACCGCGGCGGTGATGTTCTTCTTCACGGTGAACTCTTTGCTGAGCCCCCGTGCGCTAATCATGATGTCTCGTGTCATGACACCGAGACTAAAAACAAATGCGGCCACTTTCTGTCCTGATAAACGTCGACAATGAGACTATGTCAGCAACCACGTCTCGGGCTCTTGAGCTTCTCGCCCTCCTGCAGACCCACCGGCACTGGCTAAGCTCCGATCTCATCCAGCGCCTCGGGGTGACGGCGCGCACCCTCCGCCGCGATATCGACAGGCTGCGTTCTCTCGGCTATCGGGTGACAGCGACGCGGGGGTCAATCGGCGGCTATCAGCTTGAGGCCGGCCCGGAACTCCCGCCCCTGTCGCTCACCGACGAGGAAGCCGTCGCCATGGCGATCGGGCTGCGGGCGTATGCAACCCAGGGCATTGCCGGAGGCGAAGTCACGGCGCTGGCCGCGCTCGCCAAACTCGAGCACCTGCTCCCGGCCGAGCTCCGCAGGCGGGTGAACGCGCTGTCGGCTCATGTGCAGCCTCTCCGCCGCGACGCCCCGCAGGTTTCGGCCGAACTCCTCGGCCAGCTCGCCCTGGTGTGCCGCGATCAGGACCGCATCCGGTTTCACTATGAAGCGCGTGATGGCTCACAGACCGACCGGCTCGTCGAGCCGCACTCGATAGTGTCGTCGTCCCGCCACTGGTTTCTCGTGGCCTGGGATGTCACCCGGGCAGACTGGCGCACCTTCCGCATCGACAGGATCACCAGGTTCTTCGACACCCGTGTACGGTTCGACGCTCGTGAGCTCCCCGCCGAAGACGCCGCCGAGTTCATTCAGGTCGCGGTTTCGCAGCTGGCCGAACCTCGACTGTACGCCGACGTCGTGATGGACCTTCCCCTGGAGCAGATGCGCGCCCGGTTCGGGCCCTGGTCGGACGGAGCCGAAGCGGTTGACGACGCCCATACCCGCTGGCCCATCGGCGGTGGGTCGTTCGAAGAGCTGATCAGTGCGCTCGCCTGGGTTGAGCGCGGCGTCGAGTACCGGATCGAGGGAAATGACGAGTTTACCGAGTTTGTCCGGGAAGCGGCGACGCGGATGCTGCGGGCAACTTGAACGTAATACCCCCTAGGGGTACCGTGGAAGAGTGAAGACCGCAACGCTCGAAATTTCGGGGATGACCTGTGCCAGTTGCGTCGCTCGCGTGGAAAAACGCCTGTCCCGGCTGGACGGCGTGACCGCCGAGGTCAACCTCGCCACGGAGCGAGCCAGCGTCCACTTTCCGGCCACGGTGTCCGCCGAGCAGCTGGTCACGGCGGTTGAGTCCGCCGGCTACGGGGCCACGCTGGTGCCAGAGCGTCCGCTCGCCGGGCCTGCCGCCCGCGCGGAGCCGGCATCCCTTCGCACCAGGCTTATCGTGAGCGCTGTCCTCACGCTTCCCGTCGTGGTGCTGGCGATGGTTCCGGCCTGGCAGTTCGTGAACTGGCAGTGGGTGTCGCTCGCGCTCGCCGCCCCGGTTGTGATCTGGGGCGGATACCCCTTCCATCGGGCGACCTGGCTGAACCTCCGCCATGGCACGCTCACCATGGACACCCTCATCACGCTCGGCACAGGGGCCGCATTCCTCTGGTCGCTCTGGGCGCTGTTCTTCGGCATGGCTGGAATGCCCGGAGCGACGCACGAGTTCAGCCTGTTCACCCCGGACGCCGACCCGTCGGGAACCATCTATCTCGAGGTAGCCGCCGGAGTCACCGTCTTCCTTCTCCTCGGTCGCTACATCGAGCAGCGCTCTCGGCGTGCGGCAGGGCACGCGCTCCGGTCACTGCTCGAACTGGGAGCGAAAGATGTGACGGTGCTGCGTTCCGGACCGTCCGGATCGCAGGAATCCACGATCCCGGTCGGCGAACTCACGACCGGCGATCGGTTTGTCGTCCGTCCCGGTGAGACGATCGCCACGGACGGCATCGTCGAGTCCGGCTCTGCCGCCGTCGATGTCAGCATGCTCACGGGAGAATCGGTCCCCGTCGAGGTGGCGCCGGGCGACGCGGTGACCGGTGGCACGATCGCCGGCGGTGGGCGGCTCATCGTCCGGGCGACCCGGGTCGGAAGCGAGACGCGGCTCGCCCAGATGGCGCGCCTCGTCGAAGCCGCCCAGCTGGGAAAGGGGCAGGCCCAGCGGCTGGCCGACCGGATCTCGGCGGTCTTCGTACCCATCGTCATCGCCCTCGCCGTTGCTGTGTTCGCGGGGTGGGTGCTCGCCGGTAACCCGCTCTCGTCGGGATTCACCGCGGCGGTTGCCGTGCTCATCATCGCGTGCCCCTGCGCCCTCGGCCTCGCCACCCCCGTTGCACTTCTCGTCGGCACCAGTCGCGGTGCGCAGTCGGGCATTCTCATCACAGGCCCTGAAGCGCTCGAGCGGGCGCGCCGAATCGACACGGTCGTGCTCGACAAGACGGGCACGGTCACGACGGGAACCATGACGCTGACCCGTGTGACGACGACCGACGAAACCGCGCTCGGTCGTGCGGCGTCGCTCGAAGCCGCGTCGGAGCATCCGATCGCCCGTGCGATCGTCGCCGGGGCAGTGGACCTCGTGGGCACCGATGGACATCGTGCGGTGGCGCCGGCGGTGTCCGACTTCCGTAGCGCAGCGGGACTCGGCGTGACGGGAACCGTTGACGGCTCCGAGGTCGTCGTCGGGCGGCCTGCCTTTGCCGCCGAACACGGTTGCACGGTGCCCGGTGGGCTTGCGGATGCCATCACCGCGGCGGAATCCGCGGGATCGACAGCGGTGGTGGTCGGCTGGGATGGCGAAATTCGAGGCGTGCTGGAGGTGGCCGACACGGTCAAGCCGGGAGCGCGTGCCGCCGTCGAGCGCCTGCGCCGACTCGGACTCAGCATCGTCCTGCTGACCGGCGACAACGAGCGCGCCGCCCGGGTCGTCGCCGGTGAGCTCGGTATCGATCGTGTCGTCGCGGGCGTGCTCCCCGAACAAAAGGTCGACGAGATCCGGCGCATCCAGGGCGAGGGCCACAGTGTTGCGATGGTCGGCGATGGCGTGAACGACGCGGCAGCGCTCGCGACGGCTGACCTCGGTATCGCGATGGGTTCCGGGACGGATGCCGCGATCTCGGCGTCAGACATCACGCTCGTCCGCTCCGACCTCGGAAGCGTTGCCGACGCCGTCGAGTTGTCGCGAAAAACGCTCGCTATCATCCGCGGCAACCTGTTCTGGGCGTTCGCCTACAACGTCGCTGCGCTCCCGCTCGCCGCTTTCGGGCTGCTCAACCCGATCATCGCCGGCGCCGCCATGGCGTTCTCGAGCGTATTCGTGGTGCTCAACAGTCTCAGACTGCGCTCATTCACACCACGCTGACCTCTTCCATGGCGTAGAATGAGCGAGCGCCCGCCGTGTGGGGTGTGCCGATCCGCAATGAACATCTTCGCGTCGATTGGTCACGTAATCGGCGCCCGCTGTCTCGGCCACCGGCATCCGCCTGGCCATTCGACTGCTCAGGAGGAGCATGCCGCACACCGGTACACGCCGCAGTTCTGGCCGACAGGCCACCCGCGGATCTTCATCGCGCGCATCATCGTCGCGCGGTTCATCGTCACGACACGATGACGAATCCCCGATCATCCCCATCCTCGCTCGCAAGGTGCGCGAGGTTGAAGCGAAGGCGCAGAAGGGCAAGGTCGGGCCAACCAACCGGACCAAGTTCCAGGTCATCGCGTTCCTGGTTCGTGAGGAACGGGCGAAGGTCAAAGCCGACACCACCCTCAGCGACAGCACGCGAGCCGAACTGCTGAAGCGGCTCGACGGTGTTGCGACCATTCTTGCGAAGACCGCCGCGCGCGACACCTCGCTCATCACGCTGCTCGAAGCGGATGCCGCCACCACGCCGGTTGCGCAGAAGTTGCGTCGCGACTGGCTGCTCGAGTCCGGCGCTGAATTGAGCCCCGATGAGCTGATCATCACCACAACGAAGCCGGTGCTTGAGCCCGTAGTTCCCGCCGAACTCGCGGAGAAGCAGGTCATCCCGCAGTCCGTGAAATCGAGGCTGATGGCCAATCCGTTCCTCGCCCCGGTCCTCGACCAGCCGGAGGTGAAGCAGCCCGTTCGCGGTCGGCTCTCCAACTGGGAGCTGATGGGCCCGCTGTACAAGGCGTTCGAACAGGGCTCAGGCGGGCGAGCCGCGAGCATGGAACTCCCCGAGGCGCCGAAGATCGACAGGCTCTCTCCCAAGGGTCGCGAGATCATGCGGCACCAGGCCCGATTCGTTGAAGCGGTCCGGGAGGGTCACCGCACCTTCCTGCTCGCCGACGAGCCCGGGCTCGGCAAGACCGCGCAGTCGATCCTCGCCGCCAGCGTCGCCGACGCGTGGCCGCTGCTCGCCGTCGTCCCCAACGTCGTGAAGATGAACTGGGCACGAGAGGTCGAGCGCTGGGCGCCGAACCGCCGCGCAACGGTCATCCACGGTGACGGTCGCGACCTCGATGCGTTCGCCGATGTCGTCATCGTCAACTACGAAGTGCTCGACCGTCACCTCGCCTGGCTGGGAACCCTCGGGTTCAAGGGCATGGTCGTCGACGAGGCGCACTTCATCAAGAACCTGCACTCGCAGCGTTCACAGCACGTGCTCTCGCTCGCGTCGCGAATCCGCAAGCTGACACCGGGCGGCAACCCGTTGATGCTCGCGCTCACCGGTACGCCGCTCATCAACGACGTCGAGGACTTCAACGCCATTTGGCAGTTCCTCGGCTGGGTCGATGGTGACAAGCCGGCGCCGGAACTCATGGCGAAGCTCGAGGAGACCGGACTCACCCCGGCCGACCGGGACTTCTACCCTGAGGCTCGCAGCGCTGTCATCGAGATGGGCATCGTCCGTCGTCGCAAGATCGACGTCGCCAAGGACCTGCCGTCGAAGATGATCGCCGATCTTCCCGTCGAACTCGACGACGACCTCGGGCGTTCCATCCGCGACGCCGAGCGCGAACTCGGCGCCCGGCTGCTCGCAAAGTACCGTCGCATCATCGAGGCACGCGGGGAACGCGCGTCGCTGGCCGGAGAACCGGACACCGACATCATGCGCCTCGTTGCCCAGGGCGAACTGGACGAGTCCAAGGCGTCTGGGGGAGCGGAAAACGTCTTCACCATGGTGCGCAAAATCGGCCAGGCGAAAGCAGTGCTCGCGGCCGATTACACGGCGCAGCTGGCTCACTCGGTGGGCAAGGTCGTCTTCTTCGCCAAGCACATCGACGTCATGGACACAGCGGAGCAGGTCTTCGCCGGCCGCGGCATCCGCACGGTGTCGATCCGTGGAGACCAGTCGACTCCGGCCCGCCAGGCCGCGATCGATGCCTTCAACAACGACCCGGACGTGGCCGTTGCTGTCTGTTCGCTCACCGCTGCGGGAGTGGGACTCAACCTTCAGGCCGCGTCGAACGTCGTTCTTGCCGAGCTCAGCTGGACCGCTGCGGAGCAGACGCAGGCGATCGACCGCGTTCACCGCATCGGCCAGGACGAGCCGGTGACCGCGTGGCGGATCATCGCTGCTCACACGATCGACGCGAAGATCGCCGAGCTCATCGACAGCAAGCAGGGCCTCGCGGCTCGGGCGCTCGACGGCAGCGACCAGGAGATCACGACGAGCGATTCCGTCCAGCTCAACGCTCTCGTCGCGCTGCTGCGCGACGCGCTGGCGGCGTAATCGTGGCGAAACCACAGGCACGGCCTGCCGAACCGACATTCTCGAGGCCTGCCCTCGCCCCCGGCATCCTCGCCGCCATCGTCCTGATGGCGGGTGTCGCGTTCATCGAGGACTCGTGGTTCATCGCGGTGCACTTCGCCGTGACCATCCTCGCGGTGATCATCGGCTGGTTCGCGATCCAGGGCAGGCAGTACTGGTGGCTGATCGTCCTCGTGCCCATCATCGTGCTGTGGAACCCGGTGTTCCCGTTGCCGCTCTCCGGTGACGGCTGGTTCGCTGCACAGCTGATCGCGGCGATCCCGTTCGTCGCGGCCGGTGTGATGATCAAGGTCGACACCCCGGCAGACGCACACGCAGAAGACCGCCGCAGGCGCTAGGCCAACGGCGGTCGGGGTTCCGCTGATTGAGGGTTTAGCCCGGGTCTGGTGCGAGTTCCTCGGCTTCGGCAGGAGTGGCCGCGTCAACGGCCGGATTCTCGGCAACACGGTCGGACTGTCCGCTCGGATTGTCTGACGCCGTGTCGTGGCCGGTTGCGTTGTTCTCGACCGACCCGGAACCCGAGTCGTGCGACTCCGGGTCACCAGCGGCATCATCGGCGACGATGTCGGCGTCCTGCGGAATCGAGAAATCGGTCAGCGGGTCGTTCGAGGTCGCGGTGTTCGCGGTTCCCTCGGTGTTTTCCGTGTTCGGCCCGGTCTTTGGGGTGTTCTGTGCGTCGGTCATGGCTCGAGGCTACGGCGACGGTGACGGCCGAGGCTACCCCTTGCGCTCTCGAAGCGGATGCTGTTCAGCCGCGCGCGAGCACACCTGAACAACGTCGCTCAGGCGCCGAGCGCAGCCTTGACGGCGATGAGAGACGGGTTGGTCGCCGAGGTGCCATCCGGGTAGATCACCGTCGGGACCGTCTGGTTGCCGCCGTTGAGGCTCGCGACCAACTCGGCAGTTCCCGGGACCTCTTCGATGTTGACTTCGGTGTACCCGATTCCGGCCTTGTCGAGCTGGCTCTTCAGTCGTGAACAGTAACCGCACCATTCCGTTGAGAACATCGTGATGGTGCCGTCTTCGGGAATGTAACTGGTCGTTGTGCTCATGATTTCGTGGGGCTTTCTTGCTACTGTTCTCGGTCTATTGCGGGTCGCGGGCGCCGGCGGGTAAACCCCGGCGCGTGCTTCACGCTATCCTCATTGCAGCAACGACGCTGCTCTTTTCATTCCCCCATCTACCGTATGAGGAACGTAACCCTATGAGAATTGGTGTACTCACCAGCGGCGGCGACTGCCCCGGACTGAACGCCGTCATCCGTGGAGCCGTGCTGAAAGGCACCAAGATCCACAACCAGGAGTTCATCGGAATTCGCGATGGGTGGAAGGGTGTCGTCGAGGGACTGACCATGCCGCTCGACCGGCACAGCGTGCGCGGCCTCGGCAAGCAGGGTGGCACCATCCTCGGCACCAGCCGCACGAATCCGTTCGAGGGCCCGCACGGCGGCCCCGAGAACGTCCAGGCGACACTCGACAGGCTCGGGATTGACGCGCTCATCGCGATCGGTGGAGAGGGCACTCTCGCGGCGGCGAAGCGGCTGACGGATGCCGGACTCCAGATCGTCGGAGTGCCGAAGACCATCGACAACGACCTCGATGCCACCGACTACTCGTTCGGCTTTGACACCGCCGTCGAGATCGCCACCGAGGCGATCGACCGGCTGCGCACCACTGGTGAGTCACACAAGCGCTGCATGGTCGTCGAAGTCATGGGACGCCACGTCGGCTGGATCGCGCTGCACTCCGGCATGGCAGCAGGCGCCCACGCGATCCTCATCCCGGAGCAGCCTCAGTCGATCGATCAGATCTGCGAGTGGGCGAAGAGCGTCGGAGACCGCGGCCGCGCCCCGGTCATCGTGGTCTCAGAGGGATTCACGCTCGACACCATGGAGAGCGCTCACTCCGAGAAGGGGCTCGACGCGTTCAACCGTCCCCGCCTCGGCGGAATCGCTGACGTGCTCGCCCCCATCATCGAGGAGCGTACAGGTATCGAGTCCCGCGCCACGGTGCTCGGGCACCTCCAGCGCGGTGGCGTACCGAGCGCGTACGACCGCGTGCTCGCCACCCGCCTCGGCATGGCTGCCATCGACTCCGTCATGAAGAAGGAGTGGGGCACCATGGTCGCGCTGCGCGGCACCGATATCGTCAACGTTCCGTTCGAGGATGCCCTCGGCGGGCTGAAGACGGTGCCTCAGGAGCGCTACGACGAGGCCGCAATCCTGTTCGGCTAAGCCGTACGTCTCGGTTCAGCCATCCTCGCGAACGCTGCACTTCCATGCCCGCGCTGCAGAAACATCTGCAGCTTGAGCATGGAAGTGCAGCGTTCGGCGTTTAGTCGGCCAGACCCAGCACCTTGAGCAGCCAGGCGAGCTCGTAAGCGCGCTCGTGCCAGGCCTTGTACCGGCCGCTGACTCCGCCGTGACCCGCGCTCATCTCGATCTTGAGTAGTGCCGGCGCGCCCACCTCGCGCAGGCGGGCCACCCACTTCGCTGGCTCAACGTAGAGCACCCTCGTGTCGTTGAGGCTCGTCACCGCGAGGATCTGCGGGTAATCGACTCCCTCCCGCACGTTTTCGTACGGCGAGTACGACTTCATGTACTCGTAGACTCCGGCGTCCTCAAGCGGGTTTCCCCATTCGTCCCACTCGATGACGGTGAGCGGAAGATCAGGATCGAGGATGCTGGTCAGCGGGTCGACAAAGGGAACAGCGGCAAGGATGCCGGCGAAGAGTTCAGGGGCAAGGTTGGCGACGGCGCCCATGAGCAGGCCTCCCGCGCTTCCGCCCTCAGCGACCATCCGCTCCGGAGTGGTGTACCCCTCGGCAACGAGATGACGTGCACACGCGACGAAGTCGGTGAACGTGTTCTTCTTGGCCAGCGTCTTGCCGTTCTCGTACCACGCGCGGCCCAGCTCGCCACCGCCACGGACGTGCGCGATGGCAAAGGTGACGCCTCGGTCCAGCAGGCTCAGCCGCGCCACCGAGAACGCCGGGTCCATGCTCGCCTCGTAGGAGCCGTACCCGTAGAGCTCGAGCGGACCGGGGTGGGCCGCTCCCTTCTTCCAGACCAGCGAAACGGGGACCCGTGTCCCGTCGTCGGCGACCGCCCACTCGCGTTTCTGTTCGTAGTCGAGCGGGTCGTACCCGCCGAGCACCGGCTGCTGCTTGAGCAGGGCGAGCTCACCGGTGCGTACGTCGAGGTCGAACACCGTCGCGGGTGTGACCAGTGAGCCGAACCCGAATCGGACCGTCGGTTGCGTCCACTCGGGGTTGCTCGACGACCCGACGGTGTACAGCGGTTCGGTGAACGGCACCTCGTCGACGGCGAGAGCAGCGGGGGAGTCGACCCCGTCCAGGGTCGCGATGCCGAGCTGGCTGAGCCCCGCCCGCCGGTAACCGAACACGAGGTGGCCGGCGAACGCTTCGACATCCTCCAGCCTGACCTCGGCGCTGTGTTCACGCACGACGATGGCGTCCGCCGGGCCGGTGCCGACGGCATCCGGGCGCACAGCGACCAGCTCGAAGTTCGGGGCACCGTCATTGTGAAGGATGAGGAACCAGTCCTCGCCGCCGATCACGGCGTGCTCGAGGGAGTACTCAACCTCGTCCCGGCGTTCCCAGACCACCCGCGGCTCGGCGGTCGGGTCAGCAGCATCGAGGATGAGCCACTCGCTGGTGACGCTCGAGGAGACCACGATGATGATGTACTTCGCGCTCCGGGTGACTCCGGCGCCGACCCAGAACCGTTCGTCCGGCTCGGAGAGCACGACGACATCGGCGCTCGACGCCGTGCCGACCTCGTGCCGCCAGAGCGTGTCCGGTCGCCAGGACTCGTCAACCGTCGTGTAGAACACGTGGGCGCCGTCGGGGGAGAAGGTCGCGCCGTGTGAGGTGTTGGGAATCTCGTCCGGCAGGTCGACGCCCGTCACCAGGTCACGGATCCGGAGGGTGTACCGCTCGTCACCCTCGGTGTCGACGGCCCAGGCCAGCAGCCGGCCGTCGAGCGAGACGTCGAACGAGCCGAGCGAGAAGAACTCGTGCCCATCGGCCTCGACGTTGCCGTCGAGCAGCACCTGTTCACCGGCGACGTCGACGCCGGGGGTGAGGGTCGGCGGCGTCCAGTCGAGCGGGTCTGTGATGGGCGCCCGACAGTGCAGGGCGTACTCCTTGCCCTCGATGCTCCTCGAGTAGTACCACCAGTCGCCCTCACGCACGGGAACGCTGAGGTCGGTCTCGAGGGTCCGTCCCTTGATCTCCTCGAAGATCCTCTGCCTGAGTGGAGCGAGTGACGCGGTCTGCGCATCGGTCCAGGCGTTCTCGGCTTCGAGGTGGGCGATCACCTCGGGGTTGCTCTTGTCGCGCAGCCATTCGTAGTCGTCGACGACTGTATCGCCGTGGTGAGTCCGTTCGGTGGGGCGCTTCGCGGCGCGAGGTGCAGCGCGAGGTGCGGAAATATCAGGCATGATTCCACGCTACCGGGCATCACCCGGGCATAGGGTCGACACATGACTTCTCTCCGCTCGCTCACGCTCAATGACGGCAACCAGCTTCCAGGAATCGGATTCGGCACCTACCCGCTGAAGGGTCAGGAGGCGACGGATGCCGTGGCATCCGCTCTCGAAATCGGCTACCGGCTGATCGACACCGCTGTGAATTACGGCAATGAGGATGCTGTCGGCCGCGCGATCGCGGAGACCTCTGTACCTCGATCGGAGATCACGCTCACAACGAAGCTGCCGGGCCGCGACCACGGCTACGACGAGACCCTGCGGTCGTTCGATGCCTCTGCCAGCGCGCTCGGCGTCGACACCATCGACCTCTATCTCATTCACTGGCCGAACCCGTCGGTCGGGAAGTTTGCCGAGAGCTGGAAGGCGATGGTGCAACTGCAGAGGGACCACCGGGTTCGCAGTATCGGTGTGTCGAACTTCACTCAGGAGTTCATCGAACGGCTTGGCGCCGAGACGGGTGTGCTCCCCGCGGTGAACCAGATCGAGGTGCACCCGTACTTCCCGCAGGAGCCCCTCATCGAATTCCACACCGAGCGCGGCATCGTCACTGAGGCCTGGAGCCCGCTTGGAAAAGGCGCGGCGCCGTACAAGGACGAGGTCGTCGTCGACATCGCTCGCGAACACGGGATCACCCCGGTGCAGGTCATCCTGCGCTGGCACACGCAGCGCGGCACAGTCCCGCTGCCGAAGTCAGGAAACCGCGAGCGGCAGCTGGAGAACTTCTCACTCCCCGGTGGCGACCTGTCCGCCGAGGAACTCGCCGCGATTACCGCACTCGGGCGCGAGAACGGGCGACTGTTCGGCGGCGACCCGAACACCCACGAAGAGATGTAGGGGCGGGTCCGCGACGTTTCCGGACGTCGCGGATCCTGGGCGTGAGCGGGGATGCCCGTCTTCTAGGCTGGTGGCATGACGCTCCAGCCGACATCGCCGTCCCGACAGTCAGTCCGTTCCAGGTTCGCCCGCCGCGCGGCGGTATTTCTCGCCGTCACGGGGGCGCTGGTGATGTCAGCGGGGATCCCCGCGACCGCCGCCGTGCCGCAGCAGGCGGCTACAGGCATCCGCTCGGATGTCGACGACTTCACCTTCAGTTCGTTCGACGGTGAGTACACGCTCGGCAGGGACGACAACGGCAACTCAACGCTCACCGCCGTCGAGACGTTCGTCGCCGAGTTTCCCGAGTTCGACCAGAACAAGGGCATCATCCGGGCGATTCCCGAGGGATACCTTGGCGTCAACCTGCACACCGAGATCCAGTCGGTGACGGATGCCGCCGGCAACCCGGTCGAGTTCGACGACTCCGAAACCGAAGACGGGTTCATCCTCCTCGCGCTCGGTACTGACGATTACGTCCGTGGCACCCAGACCTACGTGATCGAGTACACCCAGAAGGATGCCGTCCGGGCGTTCGCAGACACTGACGCTGACGAGTTCTACTGGGATGCACCGGGAACGGGCTGGAACCAGCCCTTCACCGAGGCGCAGATGCGGGTCGTCGTGCCGGAGGAACTGGCGAGCGAGCTGACGGGCGCTGCAGCCTGCTACACGGGTCCCCAGGGATCGACCGACAGGTGTGAGCTCGAAGAGACGGCGACGGACGGGACCGTCGAGTTCGCCTCGCCCGTCACCGGACTCGCTCCGCACGAAACGTTCACTGTAGCCATCGGCTTTGAACCAGGTACCTTCGTCACGCCGGAGATCCCATCGACCTGGCCCGTCTTCACCGTGGTCCCAGCAGGGATCGCCGGCGCAGGACTGATCGGTCTTATCGCCGCCGTCTTCACCAGGCGGCGAAACGTCAGGGATGCGCCAGGGCGAGGAACCATAGTCCCGCAGTACACGGTGCCAGGCGGCGTGGACATCGTGGTGGCCGCCGACCTGATCGGCAAGATAACGAAGGCCATCCCTGCCCTGTTCCTGAGCCTCGCGGTGAGGAGAAACATCCGCATTCTCGACGATGGCGAGTCGTCGAAGCTCGGCGCGAAGAAACGCGAGTACCGCATCCAGTTCCTCACGGACGCCGGCGCATCGGGCGCCGATCTCGAGGCGCTCGACGCCCTGTTCGGCGCAACAAGGCGTCCGAACATGATCATGCCGCTCAGCGCAACGAACACCACGCTCAGCAAGAAGCTCCAGGCCATGACGACGAAAGCGACGGATGCTTCGGTCGCTGCCGGCTACCGCGTGAAACGTAAAGTACCGCGCGCCGGCTGGTTCGCCCTGTTCGCTCTCGCCGTTTTCGCTGTGCTGTTCGCGCTCTTCTGTGTCGGTGTGGCGTCGTATGCGGTCAATGCGTGGCTGGGATTCGGGCTCGTCATCGGGCTGATTTGTGCGATCGGCACGCTGCTCGCTGTCTCATCGAAAAAAGCGCTCACGCCCGAGGGGGCCGAGGTGAAGGATTACCTTCTGGGGCTCAGGGAGTACCTGGCGCTCGCCGAAAAGGACCGGATCGCCATGCTCCAAAGCCCGGAGGGTGCCGAACGGGTGAGGGTCGAGGACACGGTGAACCCCGGTGACACCGTCGAGGTGATCAAGTTCTACGAGAAGCTGCTTCCCTTCGCTGTCCTGTGGGGAATCGAGAAGGAATGGGCGGAAGAACTGGGCAGGTACTACGAGACCACCGGCACCGATCCGGACTGGTACTCGAGTCGGTCAGGCTTCTCGCCATACGGTTTCACCGCGGGACTGAGTACATTCGCGACCTCGTCCGGGGCGTCGACGCCGTGGTCCGCCAGCGCGACAGCGAGCTCGAGCGGTGGTTCGAGCGGTGGTGGATTCTCCGGCGGCGGCGGAGGCGGCGGAGGCGGCGGGGGTCGCTGAGCGTTTGCCCAAACGGGGGTGTCAAGTTGACGGCTGGATCGAGGGGTGTAATCATCGTTTACGGCCCCTCAACTGGCAACCTCGATCACATGAATCCCTCCTGAACTTTTAGGGATTCCTGTGCCCGGGCGAGTCCCTACTCAGAGAACTATGCCGGTGGATATCACCCTCATTATCGTGCTTGTTATAGCACTTGCCCTTTTCTTCGACTTCACCAACGGATTCCACGACACAGCGAACGCTATGGCGACCCCGATTGCCACTGGGGCTCTCAAGCCCAAGATGGCTGTCACGCTTGCGGCGATTCTCAACCTGATCGGTGCGTTTCTGTCGACCGAGGTCGCCAAGACGATCTCGGGTGGAATCATCCGCGAGGGTGAAGGTGGAGTCCTGATCTCGCCGGAGCTCATCTTCGCCGGCCTGATCGGCGCGATCGTCTGGAACATGCTGACCTGGCTGCTTGGACTGCCGTCCAGCTCCTCCCACGCGCTGTTCGGCGGGCTCATCGGTGCCGCCCTCGTCGGGGCTGGTGTCGGGGCCATTGACTTCGGCGTGCTCACCTCCAAGGTGCTCCTGCCGGCGCTCCTCGCCCCCCTCACCGCCATGCTCATTGCCTTCATCGCCACCAAGCTGGCCTACGGCGTCACCCGCCGTTACGACGGCAAGCCGGACGGACGTTCGGGCTTCCGGTACGGCCAGATCTTCTCGTCCTCGCTCGTTGCCCTCGCGCACGGCACCAACGATGCTCAGAAGACGATGGGTGTCATCACCCTCGCCCTCATCTCGGTCAACCTTCAGGCACCGGGTGACGGCGTGCAGTTCTGGGTTGTGGTCGTCTGTGCACTCGCTATCGCTCTCGGCACCTACGTTGGCGGCTGGCGCATCATCAAGACCCTCGGTACCGGCCTCACCGACGTGAAGCCGGCGCAGGGCTTCGCCGCCGAGACCAGCACCGCCGCAACCATCCTCGCGTCGAGCCACCTTGGTTTCGCGCTGTCGACAACGCAGGTTGCCTCCGGTTCTGTCATCGGCTCGGGGCTCGGCCGCCGCGGCTCGACAGTGCGCTGGAAAACCGCGGGCAGGATCGGCCTCGGCTGGCTGATGACGCTTCCCGCCGCTGCTATCGTCGGCGCTCTCGCCGCCCTGGTCGCGCACCTCGGCACGTGGGGTGTCATCGTTGATGCCGTCGTCGGCATCGGTACCATCGCTTTCATCTTCCTGTGGTCTCGCCGCGACCAGGTCGGCCACCACAACGTCGTGAGCGAGGTCGCAGCGTCCGGTGAAGCCGTCTCGATTGCTCCAGAGCCCGACATCAAGAAGGTGACCAAGTGATCGACTGGATGGGGTTCGTTATCGTCCTGCTGGCGGCGCTCACCGGCACCGTCGTCGTTGTCGGCCTGTACTCTCTCGGGCTGAAGTTGCTCGTGCGGGCGGGCCGGGTGCCCGTCGTCTCGCCGGCCACCTTCACCGACGCAATCACGGTGTTTACCGAGGCCGAGATCAAGTCGGCCGCGAAGAAGGCCGCCAAGGCCGTCAGGAAGAATCCGCTGTCGCCGACGCAGAAGCGGATCGCCCAGATCGCCGCATACACCTGCTTCGCGCTCTGCGGCGCGGCAGTACTGTTCGGTATCTACCTCATCGTGCCCGCACTGCACAGCTAGCACAACGACAAAAGCCCCCGGCCGCCGACGCGTGATGCGTCGGGGCCGGGGGCTTTGTGCGTGGCGCTCTGTCGGTGCGCAGCGCGTCGCGTCTTAGCCGGTCCCGCGGAGCCGACCGAGGGAGTTCATCACGTGATAGACAATGATCGCCGCGAGGGTTCCGAGCGCAATCCCGTTGAAGATCACATCTCCGAACTGGAGGGTGTAGTTGGCAATGCCGAGGATGAGGGCGATCGCCGCGGTGAACTGGTTCTTCGGCAGCGAGAAGTCGACCCGGTTGTCGATCCAAATCTTCACGCCGATGATTCCGATCAGGCCGTAGAGCGCCGTCGTCACCCCGCCGAGGACCCCGGCAGGAATCGTGTTGATCACCGCTCCGACCTTCGGGGAGAGCCCGAGGAGGATGGCAAAAATGCCAGCGACCCAGTACGCGGCGGTTGAATAGACGCGCGTTGCGGCCATGACACCGATGTTCTCGCCGTATGTTGTGGTTGCCGAACCGCCGCCCATTCCCGCAACGACCGTTGCGAGACCATCGGCGAAGAGGCCCCGCCCGGTGAGTTTATTGATCGCGGGGTCGTCGGTCATTTGTGCGACACCCCGAATGTGTCCGACGTTCTCGGCGACAAGGACGAGCACGACCGGCAAGAACGCGGGGAGTACCGCCCAGAGTGCTGAGTCGGTGAACGGGTTGCCTGGGCTGCTGAATTGCGGGAGACCCACCCAGGCCGCATCGCCAACACTGGAGAAGTCGATCTCACCGGCAACTACCGCGGCGATGTACCCGACGATCACGCCGATGAGAATGGACATCCGGCCGAGGATGCCACGGAAAAGAACGGATGCCAGAATCACCGCTGAAAGCGTGATCGTCGCGGTGAGCGGGGCTTGCTGGAAGTTGTTCCAGGCGGCAGGGCCGAGGTTGAACCCGATCAGGGCAACAATGGCGCCGGCGACGACAGGCGGCATGAGCGCGTTGATCCAGCCGATGCCGGTGAACTGCACGAGAAGTCCGACGAGTGCGAGCAGAAGGCCGACGATGACGATGCCGAAAAGCGCGCTTCCCATGCCCTGCGCTGTTGTCGCAACGGTGATCGGAGCGATGAAGGCAAACGACGAGCCGAGGTAACTTGGCAGGCGGTTTTTGGTGATGATGAGGAACAGCAGTGTGCCGATTCCCGAAAACAGCAGTGTGGTCGACGGCGGGAAGTCGGTGAGGATCGGGACCAGGAACGTGGCGCCAAACATGGCCACGACATGCTGGGCGCCGAGGCCTATCGTGCGTGGCCAGGTCAGTCGCTCCTGTGGCGCGACGACTTCGCGCGCGCCGACATCCTTACCGTCACCGTGCAGCGTCCAGGGTAAATTCATTCGATCTCGTCTCATTTTCGGGCGTGGTCCTTGCGATACCGTACTCGCAAATAACCGGGGTGCGCGGACGAGCACAAGGCTGGCAATAAACTGGCAGTCTGCGCGTTACGCGTGCACGGGTCACCCGTTCCTGGCTCGTGTGTCTGGCGCCAGCCGGTTTCATCCCATTCTCCTGTTCGGAAAGGCCCCTGAGTGGCATCCTCAACTGCGCCAAGCGTCAAAGACCGCGTCGACAGATTCTTCGAGATTACGAAGCGAGGGTCCACCTTCGGCGGTGAGATCCGCGGCGGCCTCGTCACGTTTGTGGCGATGGCCTACATCGTCATCCTCAACCCGATCATCCTGAGCGGGGGAGTGGACGTCGACGGCAACTCCCTCGACTTCGCCCAGCTCTCCGCGGTCACGGCACTTACCGCCGGAGTGATGACCATCCTGTTCGGCCTCGTGGCCCGACTGCCGTTCGCGTTCGCTGCCGGGCTCGGCATCAACTCGTTCCTCGCGTTCAGTGTCGTCGGTCAGGTCACCTGGGCCGAAGCGATGGGACTCGTTGTCATCAACGGCGTGTTCATCGTGCTCCTCGCCGCAACCGGACTTCGACGGCTGATCTTTGAGGCGGTGCCCATCCAGCTGAAGATCGGCATCACCGTCGGTATCGGTCTCTTCATCGCGTTCATCGGGCTCGTTAACGCGGGCTTCGTCACGTCAACCGGCCAGGCCTCGCCGCCGGTCGGGCTCGGAGTCGACGGTTCAGTCGCGACGATCCCCACCCTCATCTTCGTGATCACGCTCCTCCTCGGCGGTGTGCTCGTCGCCCGCAAGGTGAAGGGTGCGCTCCTGATCGCTATCCTCGTCGGCACGGTTCTCGCGGTAATCACCGAACTCATCTGGCCGGTCGGCGCGTCCAACGGCGGAGAGAACCCTGGCGGCTGGAGCCTCACCGTTCCCGCGCTTCCCACCCAGATCTTCAGCGCTCCCGACCTCGGCCTCATCGGCGCGTTCAACTTCGGTGCCTTTGAGCGGATCGGCGTCCTCGCGGCACTCATGCTCGTCTTCACCCTCGTGTTCACGAACTTCTTCGACGCCATGGGGACAATGACCGGGCTGAGCAAGGAAGCCGGGGTCGCCGACAAAAACGGCAACTTCCCGCGCATCAAGTCCGCGCTCATCGTTGAGGGTGTCGGTGCTGTCGCCGGTGGAGCAACGTCGTCGTCATCGGCCACGGTCTTCGTCGAGTCCGGCGCAGGCATCGGCGAGGGTGCCCGCACCGGGCTCGCCAACATCATCACCGGTGTGCTGTTCATCCTGGCCATGTTCCTGACGCCGCTCACCGGCATCGTCCCGAGCGAGGTTGCATCCGCGGCTCTCGTCCTCGTCGGCGCCATGATGATGGCCCAGATCAAGGACATCGCCTGGACGGAATTCTCCGTCACGTTCCCGGTCTTCCTCACCGTGGCGGTCATGCCGTTCACGTTCTCGATCGCCAATGGAATCGGTGCCGGGTTCATCTCCTGGGTCGTGCTCCGTGCTCTCAGCGGCAAGGCACGCGAGATCAGCCCGCTGCTCTGGATCGTTGCGCTTGGCTTCGTGGTCTACTTCGCGCGCGGACCGATCGAGATGCTGTTCGCCTGATGACGACCTGACGGGCCGGAGGGCCCGACGTCTGCGAGAGCGGGCCGACCGAACGGTCGGCCCGCTCTCGTGTTTCATCCGGGTGACATCTTCAGAGCTGTGTCCGCGGCCCGAACTAGGCTGGGCCCATGGTTCAGCTCGGTCAGTACCCCAAGGCACGGCAGGTGCTCGTTCACCTCAGCGACACGCACTTCCTGAGCGGCGGGGCACCACTCCACGGAGATCTACCGGCCGAGTCCAACCTCGAGCGGGCCCTGGAGCAGGTCGAATCGATGGGCATCAGCCCATCGGCGCTTGTGTTCACCGGAGACCTCACCGATGAGGGTGAGACGGATGCCTATGCTCGCCTCCGCGAGCGGGTTGAGCCCGCCGCGCGGCGGCTCGGGGCCGAGGTGATCTGGCTGATGGGCAATCACGATGAACGTGGTGCGATGCGTTCAGCACTTCTCGACGAGGAGCCCAGCGACGCCCCGGTGGACCGGGTCTGGGACCTGGGCGGACTTCGGTTCATCGGCCTTGACTCGAGTGTTCCCGGTTTCCACCACGGCGAGCTGACCGACGCGCAGCTGGACTGGCTCGACGCCGTGCTCGACGTTCCCGCGCGCCTCGGAACGGTGATCGGGATGCATCATCCGCCCGTCCCCGCTCCGCAGCCCCTGTTCGATCTGCTCGAGCTCAGGCACCAGCGCCCGTTCGCCGAGGTGCTCGCCGGCCGTGACGTCAGGGCCATCCTGGCCGGGCACCTCCACTACTCACTCAGCTCGACATTCGCCGATGTGCCGGTGTCAGTTGCCGCTGCGACGTGTTACACGATGAACCTCTCCCGCCCGCCGCGCGAGGCCAACGGTATGAACGGCGGACAATCGTTCAACCTGGTGCACGTCTACGACGAGCAAATCACGCACTCGGTGGTTCCGATCGGCGACTTCGAGACAGCAGACACCTTCAACGCTGAGTTCATTGCCGAGATGGAGGCGCTCTCGCCCGAGGAACGCGTCGAAGCCTTCTCACGCAAGCGATAGCCACCCGGCCCGCAGGCGCCGCGAGCGCTCCGTGCCATTCCGGCGCGCGTGCGGCATTCGGATGCCAGTTCGGCCAGCTTCCGGGCAGCCAGAAGCGGGTACAGTCGAAACTGTCCGGCCACAAGCACACGACACAGGCGATGGAGCCACACAGTGAGAATCAGCAACGCCGCCACACGCGGAATGACGATCGACGACGAAAGCGGAAAGGGGTTCACGGTGAATGCACCAGGCCAGACGCGGACGGAGACGGATTCACTCGGATCACTGGAGATTCCCGCCGACGCATACTGGGGCATCCACACCGCGCGAGCGCTGGAGAACTTCCCGATCTCGAAGCGGCCGATCTCCGTCTATCCCGATCTCGTCGAGGCCCTCGCGAGTGTCAAACAGGCAGCGGCCCGCACGAATGTCGAGCTTGGTGCGTTGAGTGCCGAGAAGGGCGCCCTCATTGACCGGGCGTGCCAGCGCATCATCGACGGCGAGTTCCACGACCAGTTTGTGGTTGGGGTTATCCAGGGTGGCGCAGGAACGTCGACCAACATGAATGCCAACGAGGTCATCACCAACGTGGCCCTCGAGATCGCCGGAAAGCCCAAGGGCGAATACAGCTACCTCTCGCCGATCGATCACACGAACCGCAGTCAGTCGACAAACGACGTGTACCCGACCGCGATCAAGATCGCCCTGTCGTTCTCGCTGCAAACCCTGCTCGACGAGCTCGAATACCTCAAGGAGTCGTTCACCCGGAAGTCCGCGGAGTTCCGCCACGTCCTCAAGGTCGGACGCACGCAGCTGCAGGACGCCGTTCCGATGACGCTCGGCCAGGAGTTCCACGGGTTCGCGACGACGCTCGGTGAAGACCACGCGCGGCTCAACGAGACTCGGTGGCTGCTTGCCGAGATCAACCTCGGGGCGACAGCAATCGGTACGGGCATCACAGCGGATCCCCGGTACGCGGCCGCTGCCGTCAAGCACCTGAACCGGATCACCGGACTCAGCCTCGAGACCGCGCCTGACCTCATCGAGGCGACGAGCGATGCCGGGGGATTCATGTCGTTCAGCGGAACCCTCAAGCGTTCGGCGATCAAGCTGTCGAAGATCTGCAATGACCTCAGGCTTCTCTCCAGCGGCCCTCAGGCCGGGTTCGGCGAGATCAACCTGCCGCCGGTCCAGGCCGGATCGAGCATCATGCCAGGCAAGGTGAACCCGGTCATTCCCGAGGTCGTCAACCAGGTCGCGTTCTCGGTGGTTGGCGCGGACATGACGGTGACCATGGCCGCCGAAGCCGGGCAGCTGCAGCTCAACGCGTTCGAACCGGTGATCGCGCACTCATTGCTGCAGAGCATCACCTGGATGACCCAGGCGTGCCACACGCTCCGGGTCAACTGCATCGACGGCATCACGGCCAACCTCGAGCGACTGGAGACGATGGTCGGCTCGTCGGTCGGCGTGATCACTGCCCTCACCCCGTACATCGGGTACTCAGCGGCAGCTGCCCTCGCCAAGACCGCGCTCCTGACGAGGAGGAACATCGCCGATCTCGTGGTCGAGTCGGCGTTGATGACGCGCGAAGAGGTGACCAGGCAGCTCTCGCCGGCGAGACTCTCCGGACTCGAGGTGGTCACGATGGCGATTCCGATCATCGATGGGCCCACTCACCCGCACCCGGTCGGAGAAGAGCTCACAACGGCGGTCGAGGGCACCGAGCGGGTCTGACCCGCCTACGCGCCTGGTTGACCGGGCCGCTGATTGCCTGACCCGCTCGCTGCGCCCATCACTGGCTCGCAGCCTGCTCTTCGACCCAGTCGAAGGCGAAGGGGAGGAGTTCCGCGATGGCGACGCTCCGAACCCCCACCGGCGTCGGGACGATAACCCGGATGCCGGGGTGATAGTCCGCGAGCACCTGCCGGTCGCGCCCACAGGGGGCCTTCACTCCGCGCCCGGCGTCGCCCACCGCCACGATGGTCACCAGATCACGGGCGCCCGCACTGCGCGCCGCCCCGAGGGCAACGAGTTCAGCGCAGGGCCCGCCGGTGAAGTGGTACAGGTTGACGCCACGGTGCACGCGGCCGGTGACGTCTCTCACAGCCGCCCCGACCGTGTGTACCCCGGACTCAGCATCCGCGTTGGCGTCGATGACGGCCGTTGCCTCGGCGATGAGGTCGATGTCGTCCTGGCTGAGCTCGCGCATGTTCATGCCGTCGAGCCTATTGCCGGTCAGTGCTGAAGCCGGCCAGTGCTGTCGCCGGTGAGGCCGGGGAGCAGCCGATCAGGTCATCCGGCAGTGCGTGGTGAGGGCTCCGACACCCTCGACGGCGACGGTGACCGTCGACCAGTCGCGAAGGAAGACCTGCGGCTCCCGGGAGTATCCGGCACCGCCGGGGCTGCCCGTTGAAATCAGAGTGCCAGGCAACAGGGTTGCTGATCGCGACAGGTGGGCGATGAGTTTGGCGACACTGCGCACCATCAGGCCCGTTGTCGAATCCTGCATCAGGTGCCCGTCGAGCGTCGTCGTGACGTGGAGGGCCTGCGGATCGGCGATCTCGTCGCGGGTAACGACGGTGGGTCCCGTCGGCGTGAAGCCGTCGAACGACTTGCAGCGGCTCCACTGGGTCTCGGCGAACTGGATGTCGCGGGCTGTGATGTCGTTGACGACCGTGTAACCGAAAACGTAGTCAAGGGCATCCGCCTCTGAAACGTCTTTGGCGTGCCTGCCGATGATGACGCCGAGCTCCGCCTCATAATCGATCGACTCGCTCAGTGCCCGCGGCCAGCTGGTCGTTGCTCCGTGTCCGGAGAGGGAGTTGGGCCAGAGCGAGAACACGGTCGGGGCGGCGTCGGCCTTGACGTTGAGTTCACTGGAGTGGGCCGAGTAATTGAGACCGATGGCGATGATCTGCGGCGGGCGCAGAACGGCCGACGCGTGGGTGAGTTCAGACACCGGTGTGAGCCCTACTCCCTGGGCGAGCGCGGCGTCTGAGTGAGACTTCACCCGCGCCAGCTCGGCATCGCCCCGTTCGAGGAGATGCTGTAGATCGACGGGAGCGTCGTCGAGGATCTCGTCGAGGAAGAGCGCACCGTCCCCGGAGATCACAGCCAGTCGAGCAGCGGGCGTGCCGGGGGCACTGGGATGGGCGTCATCGATCAGGTGTGCAAATCTCACATTCTCAGGGTAGTGGACCCCGCCGCGGTTCATTTCGTAAGCGCGGGAACCAGTAATCTGATCCAATGGCGAACGAGTTTCCTGGCGGACACCGGCACACTCCAGACAATCGCGCGCGCGGTCACGAAGCAAAGGGCCATCGCCCGCTGCAGATCTATACCGGCTCTGCGTACTCCACGCCGGGCGGATTCGGCCAGCCGACCTACGCCCAACCCGTCGCCCCTGAGTCCTGGGTTCAGCCCGTGTGGACACAGCCGGTGTCGCGCACGCCGGCGGTTGCCGTGGTCGGCGTCATCGCCGTCGCCGTCCTGACCCTGCTGCTTTTCTCTGTGCTCGGCTACTTCGTAATCTTCCTCGGGCCCGCAGCCACCCTCGTTGGTTTCCTGATCGCCCTCGTGCCGCTTGCCGTCGTGCTGTGGGCGATCCGCTGGGTCGACAGGTGGGAACCGGAACCCCGGCTCGCGCTGTTGTTCGGTTTTCTCTGGGGTGCAGCTGCCTCGGTCGCGATCGCCCTCATCGTCGGGCTCACCATCGAGATCGCCGCGATGGCGACGACAGGGCAGGGCACCCCGACATTCCTTCAGGCTGCCCTGCAGGCACCGGTTGTCGAAGAGACAGCCAAGGGCATCGGCGTGCTCATCCTGTTTTTCGCGACGCGCAAGCATTTCACCGGCCCCGTCGACGGCCTCGTCTACGCGGCAATCATCGCCGCGGGATTCGCGTTCACCGAGAACATCCAGTACTTCGCCGTCGCGCTCGTCGAGGGTGGGCTCGGCGAGCTGGGCGCCACGTTCTTCATGCGGGCGATCCTCGCGCCGTTCGCCCACGTGACCTTCACCGCCATCACCGGACTGGCGATAGGCATGGCGGCTCTGCGTGGAGGCAGGATGCTGATCGGCTGGTTCGTTCTGGGCCTCGCGGGTGCCATCGCACTTCACGCGCTGTGGAACGGTTCCCTCTTCGTTGTCAGTTCCCTCGAGTCGTATGCCATGTACTACGTGCTGATCCAGGTGCCGATTTTCGTGATTCTCATCGTGATCACCATCCTGATGCGCAGGCACGAGGCCCGTCTCACCGCAGCGAGGCTCAGCGAGTACGCCGCCGCCGGGTGGTTCGTGCCGGCGGAAGTGCAGATGCTCGCGTCAGCGACAGGGCGCAGGCAGGCCATGTCGTGGGCGCGCACGCTGCCGGGAAACAAGGCCGTCGTCATGAAGCAGTTCATCAACGATGCCACCCGACTGGCATTCACCAGGCAGCGGATCATCACCGGGCGCAATGACCTCGTCAACCGCAAGACAGAGCAGGAACTCCTCGTCGCTGTTGCCGGCGACCGCCAGGTGCTGCTCGGGCCGTAATTGCCCGACGACCGGCACAGAAAAAACCCATCGCCCCGTGCTGCGGCACTGCCGGCGAGTCGACGGGGCGATGAGTTCTCTTAGGTTCAGGATGCACCCGGCATGGCTGTATTGCAAGCACTATTTCCGCATTAGCGCTCGATGACGTGAGCTTCAATGCCCCCCACCCGCTTTGACGCGCGCACTCTGACGCGGTTGTATTGTTCTATGACCGAATCGCAGAACACCAAGCCCGAAATCGACGCACCGGAGGGGCCGGCTCCCTCCGAACTCGAGATCGTCGACATCACCGTCGGCGAAGGAGACGAAGCCAAGAGCTCGTCGACAGTCAACGTGCACTACCTCGGCGTCAGCTATGACACCGGCGAAGAGTTCGACTCATCCTGGAGCCGTGGCGAACCCATCAACTTCCCCCTGTCCAACCTCATCCGTGGCTGGCAGGAAGGCATCCCCGGCATGAAGGTCGGCGGTCGCCGCAAGCTCACGGTTCCGCCCGCACTGGCGTACGGCGCTGCAGGAAGCGGACACCCGCTTTCCGGCCAGACCCTCGTCTTCGTCATCGACCTGCTTGGCGTGAAGTAGAGTTTGAGCGTTTCAGACCTCGTTCTCGAGCTGAGCGACACGATCCCCGACTTTCCGAAGCCGGGGATCGTGTTTCGTGACCTCACGCCCGTCTTCGCCGACGCGGATGCCTTCACCGCGATCATCGATGACCTCGCCTCCCGATTCGCCGGTGGGTACGACGCGGTCGCTGGCCTCGAGGCCAGGGGTTTCCTGCTCGCCGCTGCGCTCGCGTACGCCGGGCACGTTCCCCTGGTCGCGATCCGCAAGGAAGGCAAACTTCCCGGCGACGTGCTGTCGGAGACCTACGACCTTGAGTACGGGACGGCGACATTTGAAATCCGGCCAGGACAGATCGCCAGCGGGAGCAGGGTGCTCATCGTCGATGACGTCCTCGCCACCGGTGGAAGTGCCGTCGCTGCGGCCCGGCTGGTCGAGCGGGCCGGCTACGTCGTTGGCGGCGTAGGACTCGTGCTCGAACTCGATGGGCTGGGCGGCCGGGACCGGCTCACGGGCTACGACGTGTACTCGATAGTCGCCGAACCGGCGTAGTCACTGTTTTCCGATCAGTGCTCCGTCACCCAGCTGGTGATGTAGAGCACAACCGTGATGAGCGGGAAGATCCCCTGAATGACCGCGGCCGACAGTCGGCCCTTCCCGCTCGTCACGAGCACAATGGCGGCGGCGAGCATGCTCGCGACGCAGAAGATCCCCAGCGCAAAACCGGCGTCTGCCCGGCCAATGCCATACATGATCGAGCCGATGAGGGCACCGATGCCGAGGAAGAGGTTGTAGAAGCCCTGGTTGTACGCCAGCGCTCTGGTGGTCTCGGCGTCTTCAGCGCTTCTGAGCCCGAACCGCTTCCAGACGGCGGGCCGCGTCCACGCGACTGATTCCCAGTAGAAGATGAGGAAGTGGACCGCGGCGGAGAGGGTTGCGGCGATCGTGATGAGGATGACCATGGGCTGAGCCTATTGCGGCAGCTTCGCCTGAGCCAGTATCGCCTGCGGGTGAGCCGCGCGCGCCACGCCAGGGTGCGGCTCAAAGGCACCTTCGTCGATCATCCACCCGGAGACGGCCCATCTAAGATGAGAGAACCGGCAAATCGTCGCAGATGGTGCACGTACCACGAGGGATCACCCCATGGAATCGAAGAAACCCCCGCTTGACAGTACAGATCGCGCACTTCTGCGCGCCCTGTCGAGCAATGCCCGTGCATCGGGTTCACAGTTGGCCGCGGATCTCGGTCTTGCCGAGTCGACGGTGTCGCTCCGCCTCCGGCGACTGCACCAGTCCGGTCACATTGTCGGGTACCACGCCGACATCGACCTCGCTGTGCTCGGTGCGCCGCTCCAGGCGCTCATCGCCGTTCAGCTTGCCCAGCACAACAGAGCCGACATCCAAAAGTTCCGGCGCGAGGCGCCGACGTGGCCAGGGGTGCTCTCGATGTTCCACATGGGTGGACGGGACGACTACCTGATGCACGTCGCGGCGCGCAGCACGGCCGATCTCAGGGAATTCGTCGTTCAGTACCTCACCGGCCACCCCGCCGTCGCGCACACCGAGACGAACCTCGTCTTCGAGCACGCCGCGGGAACCGGCTGGCAGCAGCTTCTCGCCTGATCGGGAATGTCGGCGCGTTCGTTGTGCTTGGACTTCTCGAAAGGTTGTGTTTGTGAAACTCTCTGTTCTTGATCTTGTCCCCGTCCGTTCGCGGCAGTCGTCGTCTGACGCCCTGGCCGCATCCATCGATCTGGCGAAAGCCGCGGATGCCCTCGGTTACACCCGCTATTGGGTGGCGGAACACCACAACATGCCGTCGGTCGCATCGACGAACCCGGCGGTCATCATCGGGATTCTGGCCGCGCACACCGACAGGATCCGGGTCGGCTCGGGCGGTGTGATGCTGCCCAACCACGCGCCCCTGGTTGTCGCCGAACAGTTCGCGCTGCTCGAAGCAAGCGCCCCCGGCCGGATCGACCTCGGGCTCGGGCGGGCACCGGGAAGTGACCCGGTCGTCACCGCCGTTCTCAACCGTTCGGGTGCAACGAGCGACGTCAACCAGTTCCCGAACTATGTATCGGACATCGTCTCGCTGCTTGGCACTGACGGCGCAACGGTCCGGCTCACCAGCGGCACCGAGTACCAGCTCAAGTCGACGCCGGCCGCCACGAGTGTTCCGGACATGTGGCTGCTCGGCTCCAGTGACTACTCGGCGACGCTCGCCGCGTCGCTCGGCCTGCCATACGTCTTCGCCCACCACTTCGCGGGCCACGGCGCCGAGCGAGCGCTCGAGATCTACCGCGGCCAGTTCCAGCCGTCGGAGATTCTCGACGCACCGCGCACCTTCGTGACGGCGAACGTCGTCGTCGCGCCGACGGCATCCGAGGCCTATGCCCTTGCCCTGCCGAACCTGCAGCACATGGCACGGCTTCGAAGCAACGAACCGCTCGGCAGGCTCGCGACGGTCGAGGAAGCCGCGAAAACCACGATGAGCCCGATGCAGGACGAGTTTATCAGCGCGTCGCTCGGGTCCTGGATCATCGACGAACCAGTTGCGGCGGCACAGCGCGTGCGGGAGCTGGCGAAACGCTTCGACGTCGACGAGGTGATGGTGTCTCCCGGAGCTTCGGCGTACGACGCCGAGAGCCTGACCGAGACACCGGGCCGGGTTCAGACGCTCGAGCTGCTCGCGCAACAACTGCTCACAGACTGACCGCAAAACGGTGGTGCACGTCGCGCCGCTGACGCGCCAGAATAGGCAGATGACGTTACCTCCGAGCTCGCGGTTGGCGAGGCTTGACGCACTTCCGTTTACGAAACAGCACAGGAAGCTCCTGGTTGGATCCGGGGTCGGCTGGGCGCTTGACGCCATGGACGTCGGATTGATCTCCTTCGTTCTCGCCCAGCTCGCCGTGACCTGGCAGCTCGAAAGCGCAGAGCTCAGCTGGATCGCCTCGGCGGGGTTCATCGGCATGGCCGTCGGGGCGAGCCTCGGCGGCCTGCTCGCCGACCGGTTCGGTCGCAGGCAGGTCTTCGCGATCACGCTGCTGGTCTTCGGGATCGCCACAGGGGCAGCGGCGCTGTCCTGGTCGCTCGGCGTGCTCATCGTCCTGCGGTTCATCGTCGGCCTCGGTCTCGGCGCCGAGCTGCCTGTGGCGTCCACCTACATGTCCGAGTTCGCACCGCCGCGGATTCGCGGACGCGTCATCGTGCTGCTCGAAGCGTTCTGGGCCATCGGCTGGACGATTGCGGCACTCATTGGCTACTTCATCGTGCCGCTGAGCGACAATGGCTGGCGCTGGGCGCTCGCCATCGGAGCTGTGCCGGCGATCTACGCGGTCATCGTACGGTTTGCAATGCCGGAGTCCGTTCGCTTTCTCGAGTCACGCGGTCGCACGGCCGAGGCAGAGGCAACGGTGCGCCGGTTCGAGATCTCGGCCGGACGAGCGACGGATGCCGTTGGCGATGCGGCGGGGGAACGCGAGGCGGCGGCTGCACAGCGGGCTGGCACTGCCGGTCCCGCTGATGCAGCCGGTGCTGAAGACGCGGGAACTGCACGAACGAAGCCGAGGCTCACCGCGCGGGCCCAGGTCGCGACGCTCTGGGCGCTCCCGCACCGTGTCCAGACCCTCGCCCTGTGGGTCGTCTGGTTCTGCGTGAACTTCTCCTATTACGGAGCCTTCGTCTGGTTGCCATCGATCCTCGTGGCATCCGGGTTCTCGCTCGTCAAGTCGTTCGAGTACACGCTCATCATCACGCTCGCACAGCTGCCGGGATATCTGGTTGCCGCGTACCTCGTCGAGAAGTGGGGCAGGAGCAAGACGCTCGCCGTCTTCCTGACCGGTTCGGCGGTCTCGGCCGTGCTCTTCGGCCTGGCCGGACTCGAGTGGCAGGTGATCGGCGCAGGCATGCTGCTGTCGTTCTTCAACCTCGGCGCGTGGGGTGCGCTCTACGCCGTGACGCCTGAGCTGTACCCGACCGAGCTTCGCGCAACAGGGTCGGGCTGGGCGGCCGGGGTCGGCCGGATCGCGTCGATCATTGCCCCGCTGCTTGTCCCGATCCTCACCGGTGTCGGCGGCAGCGTCCTGTTGTTCAGCGTGTTCGCCGCGTTCTTCCTGATCGCGGCAGCTGCAGCGCTTGCCCTCGCAGACAAGCGAGGCAAGGCGCTCGAGGAGTTCGTCCCGGCCGTCGCCGAACGGGTGTGAGCTAGAAGCGGTTCGGTGTGCCGCCGGTACGATCGGTGTGCCTCGGCTGCTCCGGCGTCGGGTCGAACGCGCGGACCCGGTCGACGAGTTCACGCCAGCCACCGGTGAGGGACTGCTCGGGGATGACGGCCTCCCTGGGTTCCGGGCGGGCCTC
Organism: Mycetocola sp. Y791; assembly: GCF_059445325.1. Lineage (NCBI taxonomy): Bacteria > Bacillati > Actinomycetota > Actinomycetes > Micrococcales > Microbacteriaceae > Mycetocola > Mycetocola sp. Y791. The sequence continues at coordinate 920,696 of NZ_JCAIUC010000001.1, forward strand.
AGGCACCGGTTCCAGCCGGATCCGGTAGATGTAGCGGTCGGGCTGTGGCGGTTGGGGGCGCTGGTTGTCCCAGGGCAGGTCCCGGAGCAGGACGAGCCACGAATCTGCGTCCGGCTGCTCGTCGACGCGGACTTCCCAGCGCGTGCTCAGCCCGGCGAAGCCGCCGCTCCGGATAACCGTCACCTTCATGCCGGGAATGCTACTCCGGTTATGCGGTGACACCTACCGTCTGCCAGGCGGTGCGAACGGCGGAGGTTTCGCGCGAGTCCTCTCCGAAGAGGCGGGATGTGACGACAACCGTTGCCTCCGCGAACTCCCGGAAATCGGCGTTCGCCTTGACCTCGGTGGTCAGGGTGTCGTACCAGATCTGACCCGGTGCCTCCCACGCGTTGCCGCCGATGGCGGTCGCCGCGAGGTAGAACGCCCGGTTGGGGATTCCGGAGTTCAGGTGGACTCCGCCGTAATCGTCTTCGGTTTCGATGTACCCGCTCATGTCGGCCGGTTGCGGATCCTTACCGAGGACGTCGTCGTCGTATGCGGTGCCAGGCGCCCTCATGGAGCGAAGTGCCTGGCCCTCGACCTCAGCCGAGAAGATTCCCTCGCCGATGAGCCAGCTGGCCTCGTCGGCGCTCTGGCCCCGGGAGTGCTGGTCGACGAGCGCACCGAAGACGTCGGACACCGACTCATTGAGGGCACCCGATTGCCCCGAGTAGACGAGGTTCGCTGTGTACTGGGTGACGCCGTGGGTGAGTTCGTGCCCGATAACGCTGAGCGATCTGGTGAACCCGATGAACACCTGTCCGTCGCCATCGCCGAAGACCATCTGGGTTCCGTCCCAGAACGCGTTGTCGTACGCGTCTCCGAAGTGCACGGTTGCGGCGAGGGGGATACCCTCACCGTCGATGGAGTTCCGGGAGTACGCCTCCCAGAACAGAGCGTATGTTTGGCCGAGACCGTCGTAAGCCTCGTTGACGCTGCCGTCGGGTGTTGGCGGCTCGCCCTCCGAGCGGACGAGGCGACCGGGCAGGTCTTCTGTGCCCTCGGCATCCGAGATGTATCGCTCGGGCTGGCCGGGAGCTGATGCCTGCCGGCGGTCGGTGTCTCCACCCCGCATCGACTGCCGCGGGGGAGCCGGTTCGCCCCTCCGCACCGCGCGGATCTGTGACGCGGCTGCCAGCGCGCGCTGTGCCGCGCTCGCCGCACGGGCGAGCCGTGGATCGTCGAGCTGCGCGAGGTGGTTGAGGAGATATGGCGGCACGATGGAGCAGCGGGGGGAGTCGATGTGAGTGCTCATGGCGACAGTGTGGCACTCGCCGCAGACATCCGGACACTACCCTGTGGCGTTTTCTTGAGGGCGGGGTGCACCAGGGGTAGGACCGTGGCTTCGGGGAGGTCCTGGCCGCGACGCGTCTTCTAGACTGCGGGGATGCGTTGTGGAATCATCATCCTCCCTCAGGACCCCTGGCTCGAAGCGAAGCGCAAGTGGCAGGGAGCTGAGGAACTCGGCTTTGATTCGGCGTGGACCTATGACCACCTCTCCTGGCGGAGTCTCGCCGATGAGCCGTGGCAGGCCACGATCCCCACGCTCACAGCGGCATCCGTCGTTACCAGCCGCATCCGTCTCGGGACGATCGTCGCGTCACCGAACTATCGGCATCCTGTTCCGTTCGCGAAGGACATTGCGACCGTCGATGAGATCTCGGGCGGGAGGTTCGTGCTCGGTGTTGGCGCGGGCGGAACCGGCTTCGACGCGTTTGTGCTCGGCGATCGTGAGCTCACCCCGCGTGAGCGGCACGAGCGATTCGCCGAGTTCGTTTCTGACCTGGATGCCCTGTTGCGGTTCGAGCTTCCGGAGAGCGGGGGAGTGAGCTTTGAGGGCGACTGGTACACGGCGGTGAACGCCCGGATGGTGGGAGCGCCGGCGCAGAGCCCGCGGGTGCCATTCGTGGTCGCGGCGAACGGCCCCAAGGGGATGCGCGTTGCTGCCGAGTACGGTTCAGGCTGGGTCACGACCGGTCCCGACGGCGAGGTCGGCGACGAGTGGTGGGCGTCTGTCGCAACGCTCGGGAAGCGATTCGAGGATGCCGCATTGTCGGTCGGCACCGATCCGCTGTCGGTCGAGAAGTACCTCATGATCGACTCAGGCGGCTCGTACGCGCTCGACAGTGCGGCCCGGTTCGAGGACAGCGTCGGGCGAGCGGCCGAGCTGGGATTCTCCGAGGTGCTGACGCACTGGCCGCGGGCGAACGGGATCTACGCCGGAAGCGAATCCGTGCTGGATGACGTCGCCGCCCTGTTCCCTAAGCTGAGGGGATGAATATTCTCGACGCGCCCGAATCAGACGGTCTCAACGGCCTTGAGCAATTGCAGGCGATGCTGGCAGCGGGGCAGCGGCCGTCCATTTGCGAGACGCTCGGCTTCGATCTCGTCGAGGTCGGTCGTGGCTCCGCCGTCTTCGAGGGCACCCCTGGAGCGCACGTCCTCAATCCGATCGGCACTGTCCACGGCGGATTCGCCGCAGCGTTGCTTGACTCCGCCTGTGGCACCGCTGTGCACACCCGCCTGTCGCCGACGCAGGGGTACACCACGCTCGAACTCAAGACCTCGTATCACCGGCCGATGAGCGTCGACACCGGTGTTGTGCGCGCGGAGGCGAACCTCATTTCGTTCGGACGGCGGGCAGCGTTCGCTTCTGCCGCGCTGACGGATGCCGATGGCCGGGTGCTCGCGACGGCGACCTCGTCTCTGCTTGTGTTCGAACGGTCGGCGTAGAGCGCAGTCGGGTGGAGAGGGACAGTCGTGATGCACTTCGAGCGCAATCTCGGCGACGGCTATCGGCTGGGTCTTCGCACGAGGGCGACCGATGAGGGGATGCTCCGGCTGATCGAGAAGAACCTCTCACGGCTGCGAGCGTGGGAACCGTGGGCGCTCGCCGATCAGACACGCGAGACTCTCGGGGCCTTCACGCAATATCAGCTCGAGGGTTTCTCTCGGGGAACCATCGTGCCGACCGTCATTTTCCGGGGGGATGAGATGGTCGGTGCAGTTTCTGTGGCGCTGAACCGTGTGACGCGGAAGGCAGAACTCGGCTACTGGCTCGATTATGAGGTCGAGGGGAAGGGCGTTGCGTTCCTGGCCTGCTCCGTGCTTGTGGAACACCTCGCCGAGCAGGGCATGCGACGGGTCGAAATTCGCACGGCAGCATCGAATGAGCGCAGTTGCCGACTCGCAGAGCGCCTGGGTTTTGAGCTCGAGGGTGTTGTGGAGCGGGCGCTCGTGCTCGGCGAGAGACGGCTCGACCTTGCGATCTACAGTCTCGCCATCGATAGTCTCGCCATCGATAGTCTCGCCATCGACAGTGCGTGAGTCGACAGTGCGTGAGTCGGCACTCACGCACTGACTCGATGGGAGGTGCCGCTAGCCGGTCTTCCTCCGGAAGTCGCGCTGGTGCGTCGCTGGCCCGTGCGCGCCGTGGATGGCTGAGTCACCGTCGAGGTGATCGGTGCCCTTGCCCTGCGACTGCGCCTTCTTGCGTTCGAGCGCTTCGCGGAACTTGCGCTTCGTTTCCTCGGCGCGGTCTGCGGCCTCATCGGCATCCGGTGTCGGATTCTCAGAACTCATTGTGGTCCTCACGCTGGATTTCAACCGTTTCAGTTTATGCACTGACGGGATCCGTTGACAGTGTGGATTTTTCGTGAAGTGTTCATTCGCCGAGGAGGACAGCGCCCGTTTCGTCGATGCTCCAGGCCGGGTTGTGCGCGATCTCCCACACCACGCCGTTCGGGTCGGTGATGTGGCCGTGGTAGCCGCCGAACGCCGCGAACTGCGGCCTTTTCAGCAGCGTCCCGCCCGCGCTGAGGAGCGCTTCGATGGTTTCGTCGACGAGCGTTGGACTGTCGACATTGTGCGACAGGGTGAAGCCGGATGGCTCGGCGGTTCCGGGTAGCAGGAGATCCCGGTTGAACGCGCGGGAGTCGTAGAGACCGAGTACGAGCCCGGGGCCGACCTGGAAGAAGATGATCTCGTCGGGAACGTCCACGAGCGGTTCCCAGTTGAGTCCGTCGACGTAGAAGCGGCGGGCGGCGTCGAGATCGGCGGCGACGGTGAGGAAGTGGAGGCGAGGGTCCATGCCGTCAGGATGCCAGTGCGGCGGTCGAGGGGGAAGGCCCGTCTGGCCTAGGTGATCGTCCTGAGGGAGCCGTTCGCGTCCCGCCCGAGCCACGAGGCCGCACCAGCGTGCTGGAAGTGCCGACGAGAAGCCTTTCGGGAGGAAAAACGTGGGGTCGGCGGGCTATAGCCGCCGGGGCCTCCGCATTTGCCTCCCGGGGCATCGCGGGGCGACGGCCCACGCGTGGTGGCTGGGGTTGTGGGACCAGCGTGGCGGAAGTGCCTGCGAGCCGGTGTTTCGGGAGGAAAAACGTGGGGTCGGCGGGCTATAGCCGCTTGGGCCGCCGCATTTGCCTCCCGAAGCAGCGCCGGGTGCCGGTTCCGGCGGTTGGCTGCCGTTCGTGTCGCGAGTGCCGGCTGCGGCTCGTGTTACCTGTGTCGGCCTGCTGCAGACGCTGGTGTGGGCGGCGGCGCCGGAGTGGGCGCGGGGTGGTCGGTGTGCCGTCGGTGTGTTTCGGGAGGAAAAACGTGGGGTCGGTGGGCTATTGCCGCCTGGGCCTCCGCATTTGCCTCCCGAAGCAGCGCCGGGTGCCGGTTCCGGCGGTTGGCTGCCGTTCGTGTCGCGAGTGCCGGCTGCGGCTCGTGTTGCCCGTGCCGGGCAGCCCCGGACGCCGGTGAGTCGTGGCGGGCGGTGGCGGGCGGCCGGCGGCGGACGTGTGGGGTCGGACGCGGCTGGTCGGTGTGCCGTCGGTGTGTTTCGGGAGGAAAAACGTGGGGTCGGTGGGCTATTGCCGCCCGGGCTTCCGCATTTGCCTCCCGGGGCATCGCGGGGCGGCATCGTGGGGCGGCGGCACGGGGAGTGCGGGACCCGGGGCGCCACGGGGGAGTGTGGAACCCGGTATCGCGGGCGGAAGCCCGAGAGGGGGCGACAGGAGGTGGGAGGGGCCGGCTACGGCCAGAGCAGCCCGCGCTCCCACGACCGCCCGTGCAGGCGGTACTTGAGCCGGAGGTGTCCGCGATCACTGGACGCCTGCCAGAACTCAACCTCGTCGGCGATCACAGCCCACGTGCTCCAGTTGCGGTCGACCCGCCCGGGGTTCCCGGCCACGGCAGCAACGGCATCCTCGAGCGCCTCGCGGTAGGTCTCGGGGGAGTCCAGCGGCTCGCTCTGGTGCCCGACAAAGGCAGCGGCACGCGAGCTCTCCGGCCGCGCCAGGAAGTCTTCCTCGCTGTCGGCCCGCGTCCCCTTCCGCACGGCACCTGTCACCCGCACCTGCCTGCCGAGCTGCGGCCAGAAGAAGGTGAGCGCAGCGAACGGGTTCGCACCGAGGTCTCGTGCCTTCGGGCTGTCATCGCGCGACGCGAACACCCAGCCATGCTCGTCGATGTCCTTGAGCACGAGCGTTCGTGCCGTGACCCGGCCGTCGGGCTCGCTCGTCGACAGTGTCATCGCGTGTGGTGCGGGCACGCCGGCATCCACAGCCTCGGTCAGCCACTCCGCGAAGAGGTCGGCCGGCTGCTCTGGCGCCCGTTCCCAGTCAAACACCGGAAGCTCGTCGGGAAATGACGGAATCGAACGCAGTGTCTCCCGAAGAAGGTGGCTCATGGCATCCCTTTCGCTGCAGGTATGGACGCGGCCCCGGCCTCCCCGGATGTACCGTGTCGAGTGGGTTCACACTAGCGCCGACTCGGCGAGCGAAACCTGCTAAACTCTTGAGGTTGCCGTCAAACGGCCGCGGATAAAGAGAGCCCACGCATTCTGTGACGGGCACCGCGCAACGAGAGAAAAGGGGATCAACCTATGGCACTTGAAGGCGAAGCCAAGAAGGCGATCATCGAAGAGTACGCAACCCACCCGGGTGACACGGGATCCCCCGAGGTCCAGGTCGCAGTGATGACCCAGCGGATCAAGGATCTCACCGAACACCTCAAAGAGCACAAGCACGACCACCACTCACGTCGTGGCCTGCTTCTGCTGGTTGGTCAGCGTCGCCGCCTGCTCGGTTACCTCGCTGATGTCGACATCAACCGTTACCGCTCGCTTATCGAGCGTCTCGGCCTCCGTCGCTAATTTCAGCCGGGAACCGCGTCGGTCCCTGATTTGATCAGGACGATGACAACGCGATCTTCTTGAAAACGGGCCGTTCACCTTCGGGTGAACGGCCCGTTTTTTGTGCACCAGCGGATGCCAGGGGTCAGAGCCGGTACAGCCGCGCCTCCCATGGACGCAGCGGCAGGTCACCGTCAACCGGGTAGTTGCCCAGCACGAGTTCGGCTGCAGCGACATCGAGGGGGAGTGCGCCGTCGAATGGCTCGTCCGACACGTTGGCGACGACGAGCAGACGTTCCGAAGCGGATGTCCTCATGAACGCGTACAGCGTCGGATGCGACGGCTCCAGCAGTTCGAAGTCGCCGAGCGCGACAGTGTCATTCGTGTGCCGCAGCTCGATCAGCCGCTGGTAGAACGCGAACACGCTCGTGCCGCTCGCGCGGTCGGCCTCAGCGTTGATCTCCGGATAGTTCGGGTTGACCGAAATCCACGGCGTGCCCGTCGTGAAACCGGCTTGCTCACTGCCATCCCACTGCATGGGAGTCCGCGCGTTGTCGCGCCCCATCGCGTGCACGGCGCTCAACACGCTCGACGGTGCCACGTCGAATTCCTCGACGGCCTCGCGGTAGTGGTTGAGCGACTCGATATCGCGGTAGTGCTCAATCGACTCGAATTTAACGTTCGTCATACCGATCTCCTCGCCCTGGTAGATGTAGGGCGTGCCACGGTGCAGGTGCAGCACAAGGGCCCACAGCGTCGCCGACTCGTAGCGGTACTCGGTGTCGTTGCCGAAGCGTGACACCAGTCGGGGCTGGTCGTGATTGTTGAGATACAGGCTGTTCCAGCCGGTCTCGGCGAGGCCGACCTGCCAGCGGGCCAGATTGGTCTTGAGGGCAACCAGGTCGAGCGGGATCGGATCGAACTTGTGCTCACCCTGGTCGAGCGAGACGTGCTCGAACTGGAACACCATGTCGACCTCGCCCTGCGTTGGGTCGGTGAACAGCGCAGCATCGTCGATACTCACGCCCGGCATCTCGCCGACGGTGAGGTAGATCTCATCGCGCCCGGCAAAGACCTCGCGGTGCATCTCCTTCAGGTACTCGTGAATTTGCGGTCCCATCGCGAAACCACTGCCAGTACCGCGGTCCGGCCCGTCGATCAGTTCGCGCCGTTTCGCGATCAGGTTGATGACGTCCATCCGGAACCCGTCGACACCGCGGTCAAGCCACCGCCGCATCATCGCGTACACGGCCTGCCGCACGTCGGGGTTCTCCCAGTTGAGATCCGGCTGCTGCTTCGCGAACAGGTGCAGGTAGTACTCGCCGGTCTCCTCGTCGAGCGTCCACGCCGGGCCCGAGAACGCGCTCGTCCAGCCGTTCGGGGCGCTACCGTCGTCCTGCGGTTTACGCCACCAGTACCAGTCCCTCTTCGGGTTATCGAGGGAGGACCGCGACTCGCGGAACCAGGCGTGCTCATCGCTGGTGTGGTTCACGACAAGGTCCATGACAATGCGGATGCCGCGATCGTGCGCTTCGGCGACCAGCGCATCGAAGTCGGAGAGAGAGCCGAACACCGGCTCGATGTCTTCGTAATCGCTGATGTCGTAGCCGTTGTCGTGCTGCGGCGACGGGTACACCGGCGAGAGCCACACGACGTCAACCCCGAGTTCAGCCAGATAGTCGAGCTTCGAACGGATACCGTTGAGGTCGCCGACCCCGTCACCATCGGAATCCGCGAAGCTCCTCGGGTAGACCTGGTAGACGACGGCGCGGGTCCACCAGGGGGCGGCGGGCGCTGGCGTGGTCTCGGTCTCCGTGGCGGGCGCGGTCCCTGCCTCGGCGGTAGCCGCGGTCTCGGCAAGATCGTTCGATACGTGGGTCTCTGTCATGGACACGATCCTCTCATCTCGACGCGGCCGCCGATGTCTGGCATTCTCGGTAGGTGCCCCGTTCGGGTCACACAGACGGGGAGAGCAACATGAGCCTTTGGCGGACCAAAAGCATCGAGGAGTCGCTGGCAGACTCTCACCTCGAGCACCGCAGCCTGAAACGCACACTCGGCACCTGGGATCTCATGGTCATGGGCGTCGCCGTCGCTGTGGGAGCCGGAATCTTCTCGGTCGGAGCCCGTGCAGCGGGTCAGTATGCAGGACCATCGGTCAGCCTCTCCTTCCTGCTCGCCGCCCTCACCTGTGCCCTGGCGATCATGTGTTACGCGGAGTTCGCATCGACGGTGCCCGTCGCCGGGTCTGCCTACACGTTCACCTATGCGACGCTCGGCGAACTCGTCGCGTGGATCATCGGCTGGGACCTGATCCTCGAGATGCTCACGGCGGCAGCGGTCATCGCCAAATACTGGGGCATCTACCTCTCCCTTGTCTTCGACCTGTGGGGGTGGAGTGTTCCGGACACCCTGAACCTCGCGGGACTTCAGGTCAGCTGGGGCCCGTTCATCATCGTCGCGATTTTCACCACACTCCTCGTGCTCGGCACCCAGCTCTCGGCCCGTGTGGGCGCGGTCTTCACAATCATCAAGGTCGCCATCGTTCTCTTCGTCATCGTGGTCGGCGCGTTCTTCATCCGCCCGGAGAACTACGTACCGTTCATCCCGGAGTCGGTTCCGACCGAGGGCGGATCGAGTGACGTCTGGAGCCAGTCGCTCTTCGCGTTCCTCACCGGAGCAGCCCCGGCACAGTACGGGGTATTCGGCCTCCTCGCCGGAGCCAGCCTGGTCTTCTTTGCCTTCATCGGATTCGACGTGGTGGCGACGAGCGCTGAGGAGGTGCGTGACCCGCAGAAGAACCTGCCGCGCGGCATCCTCGGTGGTCTCGCCATTGTTACCGTGCTGTACATCGGGGTGAGCCTCGTGCTCACCGGCATGGTGCCGTACACGACGCTCGCCGAGGCAGAGGACCCGTCGCTCGCCACCGCCTTCGTCGCGGTCGGGGCCGACTGGGCGGCCCAGGTGATCTCCGTCGGGATCCTCGCGGGTCTCACGACGGTCATCATGGTGCTCCTGCTCGGTCTGGCGAGGATCCTGTTCGCGATGAGCCGCGACGGCCTGCTGCCGCGGTCGCTGAGCGTCACGAGCGACAAGCGCCGCACTCCCGTCCGGGTTCAGATCATTTCCGGCGTCCTCGTCGCGCTGCTCGCTGGCCTGACGGATGTCGGTGTCCTCGAGGAGATGATCAACATCGGCACCCTGAGCGCCTTTGTGCTGGTGAGCATCGCCGTCGTGGTCCTCCGCAAGAAGCGGCCAGACCTGCCGAGGGCCTTCCGCGTGCCGCTCTCGCCGTTCCTTCCCATCCTCTCGGCGGTGCTCTGCCTGTGGCTCATGTTCAACCTCACGACCCTCACCTGGGTTCGGTTCCTCATCTGGCTCGCTGCGGGTCTGGTTATCTACTTCGCCTACGGGCGGAGCCACTCGGTCCTCGGCAAACAGAACGCCGAGCGTCGCCTCGCCCAGGAGTGACGGGCAGGGCGCTCCCGGGGGATTCCCCGGAAGTGCTCTGCTCGTGTCCATCCGGACACCAGAGAAGTAGGACAGACTGAACGGATGCTGCACCGTCACCCGATCCTCGGCCTGTTCACTGGCGCGTACCTGGCCTTTGTCTGCTGGGTGACTCTCGGGCCGCAGCCATTCGACGACAGCAACAGCGGACTGATTTTCCGTGCGCTTGGCGTACTCGACCGGTACGAGGCGACCTCCTGGATCACCTACAACGTCCTCGAGTTCGCGGCCAACATCGCCATGTTCTTCCCCATCGGGCTGTTCCTCGTCCTGCTTTTCGGTCGACGACTGTGGTGGCTCGCGATGGCCATCGGCTGCGGCATCACCGTCGTTATCGAGACTGCCCAGCTCTTCATCCCCGGCCGGGTCTCCGACCCGAGGGACCTGGTAGCGAACAGCGTCGGTGCGATCCTCGGTGTGATCGTCGGCCTGCTCCTCACGGCCCGAAAAGCACGACGGCTTCGCGAGGAGCGTGCGGCGCGGTCCACGCCAGTCCGACAGCGATCGGTCGCCGGTTCGGTCAGGTAGCAGGAGCACCGCAGCGCCGCAGGTCCACGCACCGCGTCGCGTCGGCGCCCACCGCGTCGCGTCAGGCGCCCTCGCGAGGAGGGGTCGGCGGACGCTTGGCCTCCGGAGCGGGGTCCCGCTCGGCCCCCGTCGGGTCGCGGCGCGACGGTCCGGGCGGGGCATCCCGGTGATCCGCAAAAATCCACCGCGGTTTCGGCTCGATCACAGGCCGGAAAACGCGCCGTACCGGCGCGCTCGCCAGTGCCACCGAGATAACGACGGCAAAGATCAGCATGGCGACGAGCCAGACATCCGGCAGCGATTCGTGCCGGAGCACCCCGCTCTCCCGAAGCGGATAGAGCACGAAACTATGCAGGAGGTAGACGTACATCGTGTACCGGCCAAACCGGGTCATCCAGGTCTCGTGCCGCGGCAGCAGGACGAAAAACGCCGCGCTGAGCAGGGTGGCAAGGACGATGAGGCCGAGTCGGACAGCGCCACCCCACCACTGGGCTTCACCGAGACCCGCGTACGAGTCGTCGTAGAAGAACCAGAAACGAAGGTCGATCCTCCGCCACAGGTCGATGAAACTCACGAGCACTGCGATCCAGGCGGCGAACAGCGCGATCGCCGCGCCCCGGATCACCCACGTCTGGCGATCAACGACACGCCAGCGCTCGACGAGCTTCCACCTGTGCAGCTGCCAGCCGAGAACAAAGAACGGGAGGATCCCGAGCGTCCGAGCGAGGGAGAACGTGCTGTCGACGTTGTCGAGGTAGCCGACACCGATGGAGATGATCAGTGCCCAGGCGAGCGGCCAGCGCAGCAGCGCCAGGTAGGGGAGGACCAGCCGGAAGATACCCAGCGCCAGCAGGAACCAGAGAGTCCACGACGGCTGCGTCGGATTCAGCTCCTGCTTGCCCTCCACGAGGAACTGGACCAGGGTCCACACGGTCTCGAATATCACGTAAGGAACAAGGATGTCCGTGATCAGTCGTTTCATCTCGCGGGCGCCAGGCGGGCTGCTCTTCGTGAAGTACCCGCTGACGATGGCGAACGCGGGCATGTGGAAGGCGTAGATCAACAAATATACGGTGAGTGCGGCATCCGAATCGTAAATGAGTCGCTGGATGCCGTGCCCCATCACGACGAGGACGATGCAGGCGAAGCGGGCGTTGTCCCAGAACGGTACTCGGGGTTTGGGGATGCTGCCGGTCACTGCTCTCACGCCTCCACCCTAAGCGCCAGCGCCGGTCACCCTGGAGGCCCGCCGGGAATGAATGCGGTCGTAACCCGGTTACACTCGATATCCATTCAAACGAATAGATGACTTCTCTGGTTGGAAAAGACAATGGCGGAAAGCACAATGCAGTTCGGAATCTTCAGCGTCGGCGACATCACTACCGACCCGACGACCGGTCACACCCCCACAGACGCCTCGCGCCTCAATGACGTCCTGACCATCGCTCAGCACGCTGAAGCGGTGGGCCTCGATGTGTTTGCCATGGGCGAGCACCACAACCCCCCGTTCTTCCCGTCGAGCCCCGTCGCGATCAACAGCTACCTCGCGGCCAAAACCTCGACCATCATCCTGTCGACCGCAACGACACTCATCACCACGAACGACCCGGTGCGCATCGCCGAGGAATACGCGATGCTCCAGCACCTCTCCGGCGGCCGGATGGATCTCACCCTCGGCCGTGGAAACACCGGCCCCGTGTACCCGTGGTTCGGTGAAGACATTCGCCAGGGCATCCCGCTCGCCCTCGAGAAGTACGCCCTGCTCCGGAAGCTCTGGCGCGAGGACGTCGTTGACTGGGAGGGCCAGTTCCGCACTCCGCTCCAGGGCTTCACCTCCACTCCGCGACCGCTCGACGGTGTGCCTCCGTTCATCTGGCACGGCTCGATCCGCTCTCCGGAAATCGCCGAGCAGGCCGCGTTCTACGGGGACGGCTTCTTCTCGAACCACATCTTCTGGCCAGCGTCACACACCCAGAAAATGGTTGCCTTCTACCGCCAGCGGTTCGAGCACTATGGTCACGGCCGCGCCGACCAGGCCATCGTCGGGCTCGGCGGACAGGTCTTCATGCGCAAGAACTCGCAGGATGCCGTCCGCGAATTCCGTCCGTACTTCGATAACGCCCCGGTGTACGGCCACGGCCCCAGCCTCGAGGACTTCACCTCCCAGACCCCGCTCACGGTGGGCAGCCCGCAGGAAGTCATCGACAAGACGCTCGGTTTCAGGGACTACGTCGGCGACTACCAGCGCCAGCTGTTCCTGATGGACCACGCCGGCCTGCCGCTCAAGACGGTGCTCGAGCAGCTCGACCTGCTCGGTGAAGAAGTGGTGCCGGTGCTCCGCAGGGAGTTCGCGAAGAACCGTCCGGCCGATGTGCCGGACGCTCCGACCCACTCGTCGCTCAAGGCCGCTGGCGCGTCGGCTCACAACGAGGCTCTCACCGATTCAGAGGTGAAGTAATGACCGCCAGGAAACTCGCCGTCGTTTCGGCAGGCCTCAGCCAGCCGTCATCCACGAGAATGCTCGCCGACCGCCTCACGGACGCGACAGTGGCGCGACTGCAGGAACAGGGTGTCGACGTCGAGGTCACGACGGTGGAGCTGCGCGACGTCGCCACCGACGTCATGAACAACATGCTGACCGGCTTCGCCAGTCCGAAGCTCGAGGCGGTCATTGATGCGGTGACCGGTGCCGACGGCCTGATCGCCGTCACACCGATCTTCACGACGAGCTACAGCGGCCTGTTCAAGTCGTTCTTCGATGTGCTCGACAACCGGTCACTCACCGATATGCCCGTGCTCATCGGAGCCACAGCCGGCACCGCGCGTCATTCCCTCGCCCTGGACTACGCGCTTCGCCCCATGTTCACCTACCTGCATTCCGTCGTCGTCCCGACGAGCGTCTTCGCCGCGTCGGAGGACTGGGGCAGCGGGGCGGACACGGTGAAGACCCTGCCGGACCGGATCGACAGAGCAGCCAGCGAACTCGTGCCGCTCGTCGCGGCATCCGATCGCTCTCGGCAGGTTCGCGACCCGTTCGGATTCGACGCGTCGCTGAGCCCGGTCGGCGGGTTCCAGCCCGGCTGAGCCGCGCGGGAGGACGGGTGCGGAGTACTCGTTCGCTGTTGACGACGATCGTGTGGTCAACTTGAGCCATGAAGACCAGCACAAAGAACCTCCTGATCGGCATCGTCGTCGTCATTCTCGCTGTCGTCGTTGCATCGTGGATCGTCAACATCGCGCTTGCCTTCCTCGCCGCCGCGATCAAGTTCGCCCTGATCGCCCTCGTCGCCGTAGTGCTGCTCATCGTTGTCGGCGCCTGGTGGGCCCGCACCCGCGACTAATCGCGCAAGGCGTCCGGGATGACGGCCGCTTTCCAGGCGTCGCTTCTGCCCTCCGGGATCTCGGGCAGCCACCACACGTGCTGACCCCAGACAAAGACCATCACGATAACCGTGGCAGCGACGTGAAGCGGCGTCGCATTCGTGCCGGGCAACAGCATCGAGACCACGACGACCGCCGCGGCTGCCGCACCCGCGACCGCTGACACGGTCACCGTGTTGAGCAGCCAGGTGCGCGGGAGTCGCGCCCTGACCGGCAGCCACCCGACCGTCAGCAGGAGAGCGACGCTGAAGCCGGCCAGCGCAACACCGGCAACAACCACCAGGTCGGATGCCGGGAGCCCGAAAATGCCGCCGGTTCCGCTCGCGCCGGCACTGACGTCGGCGACGAACCCGGGCAGCGCGAGCACGAGAGCAATCCAGACGGCGTAACCGACGGCGCAGGCGCCGAAGGTGAGGGCGGGCGTGCCCCTGTCACTCGGCGATCGCGCGAGGTGCAGTGCCAGTGCGGCAAGGATCACCGCGGCGTAGGCGAGGATCCAGAACGACGCGCCGAGGCCGTTGCCGGCCAGCAGCAACGCCGCGATCCCCAGGGTTGTGCACGACCCGGCCGCGCACGTCGCCGCCTGCCAGGTGGCAGCCGTGCGCAGCGTGTGTGCCGACGCCAGCGCACGCGCCAGCCAGCTGGCGGGCGCCCGCTCTCTGGCAGCCGCGCCCTCTCTGGTATTCGGGCTCGGTGGGGCATCCGCTTTCCGGGCCCCATCCGCTTTCTCGATGGCACCGATGAGGTGTCGCCAACGGTGCACGGCGACTCCGAGTCCGGCGACCAGTGCAACGAATATTGCCGCGAGGATGAGGGCTCCCGCCAGTACCGTCCCCGCGCCGGGCGCGCTCACGGTGACCGGGGTTGAGGATGCTGACAGAACGATGGTTGCGCCGAGAATCAGCACAGCGGCTCCCGCCCTGACCGGTGTGGCAACGAGCGGCACGAAGAGGACCAGTGGACGCAGGAGCGCGAGGAACAGGCGTCCGGGCGTCGACGTTGATCCCGAGATCGCCCGGGATGTCACGCGGATGCTGCGGGACAGCACGGCGAGAAGGTACCCAGGCGAGAGATCCCCGAGCGTGTTTCCGCCGCGGGTGAACGCGGAACGGATCTGGTGTGGTGGCGCTGTTTCGCCCGGGTCCGCCGGAAAAGGTCGGTCAGGGCTCGCCGCCGCGTCCGCCAGCACACTGGACTGCACGGCGTCGATCGATGGCGGTTCGGTTCTCCTTCTGCCCGCCTGTTCGAGCGGCGGGTAGGAATGGATGAAGCGGGTCATGCCCGCAGCGGCATCCAGTCGTCCCCACCACCAGTCATTCGCGCGCCACCCCCTCGCGAGGAACCCGCCGAAGTTGACGGCGGCTATGCCGGCGAGCTTGTCTCGCGACGTGAGAGGTGTGCCGAACAGGCGAGCGAGGACGTCCTGGTCGATGTCGCTGGTCGGGCGTGAAAGTGCTGTGCGTGTTGCTGTCCGCATCTTGCGCTCGAGCAAGGCCGTGTAGTCGCCAGGCCTGGCCGCTGGTTCATCTCCGGTGATCCGCCAGAACGCCAGCGCGGAGATGGGTTCGGGGATCCCCATCGCCGCGAGGAACGGGGCAAGGTCGAGTGCTGTGAAGTCCGGTCGGCGCATCGGAATCCCGCTCCACGGCACATGTGCCCACACCCGGGCGGTGTGCGTGCTGGTGGTTGAATCGGCGTTGCTGCTGCGAGTACCGGTCTCGCCATGGCCGGGCGACGCGGTGCGGAGCGCGTCGAGGCACTCATCGAGGACGGCCCAGTGCCTCGCAACGGCACCGACGGCGGCGGAGTTCTCGCGAATCCATGCCGCAAGAACTGTGTCGGCCAGCCGGGCGGGCGACGATGCCGCGTCGAGCCGCTCGGCGTCGTCGAGCACGGCGCGAAGGCACAGGTCCCGCGCGTCGGTTGCCCGTGCGAGGACCTCGTAGACCCTGAGCCGGATGTCGGCGACCGCATCACTGGTCGCCACGACGCTTTCGAGCGACCGCACCCAGTTGAGCAGCGACAGCGTCGCATCCAGCAGCGCCTGGGGTCCGACGACGACAGCGCGGAAGAACTCCCTAGTCTCGGATTCGCCGGACAGATCGTCGAAGACGCGCTTGAAAAGGTGATCCAGTCCGCGACGTTCCTCGGCTGATCGCGCACGCCAGTCGGACCGCGTCGGCAGGTTGGTGCCGAGCTGCCACAGCGAGGGATCGGCGAGCACAAGCGTGATCCGCTGCAGATCCGCCGCCGCCCGGTACCGGATGTAGGCGCGTTGCGCCTCCACCCGGTCGTAGTCGTCAACGGCCGCTGGGGAGAAAACGGCGAAGGACTCGCTCCGTCCCTCCGATTGTTTGAGGGCGAGGCGGAACCGCTCGACTTCGTCTTCCTCCTCCGGCCCTGACTCCCTCATCACCTGTCGTCTCAGCGCCGCGACGATGACGGAGAGAAACTGGGACTGCCTGTCAGCCAGCCGCTCGAGCAACCGGTGGGGTCCGGCGGGCGCCGAGCCAGCATCCGCCCGCCCGTAGTGGGTCGGTCGCACCGAGGCGAGCGGCTCGGTCGGGGGACTCGGGTCGAGGTACAGCAGCGCCCGGGTGGCATTGACCCTCGAGGCCATACCGCGGACCGCCCGAAACGCCCGATCAATCGGAACGTTATCGAGCACGCCACCGTCGACGACGCGAAACGGATGTGACCAGTCGTCCCGGTGCGCGTGGAACGCGAAGGTCATATCGATGCTCTCCACATCCGGGACCCACGGGCCGTTGAGGGGTAGGCGCGTCGACTTCGAGAAGATGAGCGCAGGCTCGAACGCGCCCGGAAACGATGACGTCGTGCGCGCGGCGTAGGCGAGTCGAGCCAGGTCGGCTGCCGGCACCGGCCCGTCGCCGGAGGGAATCGCGCGGCCATACTCTGACGCCGAACCGTCATCACTGCCGACGAAGTGGAAATGACCGTTGGCGTCCTCAGTTGGCCGCGCGGCGGCATCCGTGTTGTCGATGAGCGTTGCCGAGAGATCAACGGCCATGCGGGTTGCACGGTGGAACGGATGATTGCCGGTGCCCGCATAGAGACGGTGGAGGACGCCCTTAAGTTCGGGCCAGAAGTATCCGTCACCGCGCAGGATGGAATCGACGCGCTCGAACCCGGGCGGGCGCAGGAGCCGCCAGACACTTCCTATGTCGCGCCAGACCGGCAAAAGCGCATCGACATCGGCACCCGCGCGCTGCGCTGTGGCGTACATCACGGCGTTGAGGCCACCGGCACTCGCACCGGCCAGAACGTCGAACTCGATGGCGTCGAACCCGCGCGAGTGCAGGAGTCGTGCGTAGGTCACGACGCGGTCGAGCCACACGGCGTCCAGCGTGATGTTTGATAGTGACTCCATCCCCCCCAGTGACGGGGGCACGATCACGGCGTACGTCGACCCGCCGGCATCCGTGCGGATGCGGATGCGACGCCACAGGTCCATCTCTGCTGTCGCACCACCGATCCAGACCGCGAGGCTCACTCCGCCGCGCATGGCCAGGGCGGCACGCAGAATTCGCGAGTGACGGGGCTGGAGCGCATCGAACTCGCTGACGCTGATCCGGCGGGGAGTGAGGCGCTCGCCGGGGTCGAGCGCGACCGCCATCAAGGTCGCCGGTTGCGCGCTGGTACCCATGTGCCATCCTTGCCGCGAGAGTGATGCGAGTCACCGTACTCTCGCGTCGATGCCTCTCGGTAGTGGCTCGATCGGAGGCTCAGGACGACGGTGGAGGCAGCCGTCTGGCCACCGAGCTGTCGGCCGTTCACCCAATGGACACGCGGGATGAGCAACTTCCCAGCGCACAAAAGGGGCCCTCTGCTAGGCTGGACACGGCTCGATAGCAATATCGGGCCCACATCAACGGAGCAGGCCGGCAGGAAGCTGGTCCTCGGTGGTGAATTTCTCTCACGTCGGTCTTCCCGACGTTCCTCCCTTCGGTGTATCGGCGGTAGTGAGAGCGGTTTTCTACTGGAGATCAGCCAGACCACACGGTCTGAGAATTTACTGCCTGTTCCTGCTCCTCGCAGAGCGTGCGCCCACACGGGGCAGCGCTAAACGTAAGGAGAGACCTATGGAAGGTCCAGAAATCAAGTTCGCCGAGGCAGTCCTCGACAACGGCAAGTTCGGAAAGCGCACAGTCCGCTTCGAAGCAGGACGTCTTGCACAGCAGGCACAGGGTGCCATTGCTGCATACCTCGATGAAGAAACCATGCTTCTCTCGGCCACCAGCGCCGGAAAGCACCCCAAAGACCAGTTCGACTTCTTCCCCCTCACGGTGGACGTTGAAGAGCGCAGCTACGCTGCAGGCAAGATCCCCGGCTCGTTCTTCCGTCGCGAAGGTCGTCCGTCTACCGAGGCCATCCTCGTTTGCCGCCTGATCGACCGTCCGCTCCGTCCGTCATTCGTGACCGGCCTGCGCAACGAAGTCCAGATCGTCATCACCGTCCTGAGCATCGCTCCCGACGAGTTCTACGACGCCCTGGCGATCAACGCAGCATCGATGTCGACGCAGATCTCGGGACTTCCGTTCTCGGGCCCGATCGCCGGCATCCGTCTCGCCCTCATCAACGGCCAGTGGGTCGCATTCCCGAAGGCATCGCAGCTCGCTGACGCCGTCTTCGACCTCACTGTCGCCGGCCGCCTCGTCACAGACGAGAACGGCAACGAAGACATCGCCATCATGATGGTTGAAGCCGAAGCCACCGAAGGTGCATGGGGCCTCATCCAGGCCGGCGCCCGCAAGCCGAACGAAGAGGTCGTCGCCGAGGGCCTCGACGCCGCGAAGCCGTTCCTTCTCCAGCTGGTCAAGGCTCAGTCCGAGCTCGCCGCACAGGCTGCCAAGGAAGTTCGCGAGTACCCGGTCTTCCTCCCGTACACCGACGAGACCCTCGCCGCTGTCTCCGAACTGGCCAAGACCGAGCTCACCTCGATCTACCAGATCGCCGACAAGCAGGAGCGTCAGAACGCTGACGACGAGCTCAAGGACCGCGTCAAGGCTGCCATCGCCGCCAAGGTCGAAGCAGGCGAACTGCCCGCAGACGCCAACAACCAGGTGTCGGCCGCGTACAAGTCCGTCACCAAGGACATCGTCCGCAGCCGCATCCTCACCGAGGGTGTCCGTATGGACGGCCGCGGCCTTGCAGACATCCGTCCGCTCGACGCCGAGGTTCAGGTCATTCCTCGCGTTCACGGTTCGGCGATCTTCCAGCGCGGAGAGACCCAGATCCTGGGTGTCACCACGCTGAACATGCTCAAGATGGAGCAGCAGATCGACTCACTGAGCCCGATCACGAAGAAGCGCTACCTGCACCACTACAACTTCCCGCCGTACTCCACCGGTGAGACCGGCCGCGTCGGTTCGCCGAAGCGTCGCGAGATCGGGCACGGCTTCCTCGCCGAGCGCGCACTCGTTCCGGTTCTTCCGAGCCGCGAGGAATTCCCGTACGCCATCCGTCAGGTGTCTGAGGCTCTCAGCTCCAACGGTTCGACGTCGATGGGTTCCGTTTGCGCCTCGACCCTGTCGCTGCTCAACGCCGGTGTGCCGCTGCGCGCCCCGGTTGCCGGTATCGCCATGGGCCTCGTCTCCGACGAGGTTGACGGCCAGACCCGCTACGCGGCTCTCACCGACATCCTCGGTGCAGAAGACGCACTCGGCGACATGGACTTCAAGGTTGCCGGTACTTCTGAGTTCGTCACGGCGATCCAGCTCGACACCAAGCTCGACGGCATCCCCGCCTCCGTGCTCAAGGCCGCGCTGACCCAGGCCAAGGAGGCTCGCACCACGATCCTCTCCGTCCTGAACGCCGCGATCGACGCTCCGGATGAAATGGCACCGACCGCACCTCGCGTGATCAGCGTCAACATCCCCGTCGACAAGATCGGTGAGCTGATCGGCCCCAAGGGCAAGACGATCAACGCCATCCAGGACGAGACCGGCGCAGACATCTCGATCGAAGAAGACGGCACCGTGTACATCGGCGCTGTCGACGGACCGTCGGCTGAGGCAGCTCGTGCCCAGGTCAACGCGATCGCCAACCCGACCAACCCTGAGGTTGGCGAGCAGTTCCTCGGAACCGTCGTGAAGATCGCCACATTCGGCGCCTTCGTCTCGCTGCTCCCGGGCAAGGACGGCCTGCTGCACATCTCTGAGGTGCGCAAGCTCGCCGGTGGCAAGCGTGTTGAGAACGTCGAAGACGTCCTCGGCGTCGGACAGAAGATCCTCGTTCAGATCACGAAGATCGACGACCGCGGCAAGCTCTCGCTTGAGCCGGTTGTCGCCGAAGAGTCTGAGCGTGTTCACTCCGAAGAGCCCGCTGAAGGTGGCGACACCGCGCAGGCTCCTCGCGTTCACGCCGAGCAGCCCGCTGAAGGCTAAGCAGCTCTCTTCTGAATAACGGATGCCCCGCCTCGAGAAATCGAGGCGGGGCATCCGTTCGTTAACGTGTGACGTCGGGCTTAGTCCCGTTGCGCGCGCTCCAGCAGGGGAGCGGCCCGGAACGGGATCAGCTCGCCCATCGCCAGCGAGGTCTCGGCGCGGTCGACCCCGTCGCACGCGAGGATGAGGCTCGACACGCGGAACAGGTCGTCGGCGTCGGTGGCAACGACCCGCACGAGGAGGTCACTTGAACCACTCAGCCCGTGCGCCTGGATGATCTCGGGGATCTTCGAGAGCTGTTCGACGATCGCCCCGAGCTTCTGCTGCTGCAGATGGACCGAGATGAACGCCGACAACGGGTAACCCAGCGCGGCCGGGTTGATCCGCCGCTCGAACGAACCGAGCACATCGGTCGAGTCGATGGCGCTCAGCCGTGCCTGCACGGTGTTGCGTGACAACCCGAGTTTCTCGGCGAGGGCAACGATCGACGATCGCGGATCTTCAGCGAGCGCCAGGAGAAGGCGAGTGTCTGTGCGGTCGAGCTTGTGCATAGTGCCAGAGACTAGCAGCCCCTGTTTCGATCTCACCGGGCAGAATGCGCAATCGGAACGACGACGGTTGTGCCCATTGACGGCCCGGCGTACCGTCGCACGTACATCTGGCAACGGCGCCGGATGCTGAATTGCTGCGATCCAGCGGTTCAGTACACGAAAGAAAGTGGCGTGTAACTGTGTCCACCACCCATGAAGGCACACGAATTCACGAGGCGCACGACGAGTACGGTCTGCACCTCGGTTCCCTCGAAGATGTCGTCCAGCTCGTTCGGCCGGACGGCACACGCGTCAGCAACCCGGGTTTCGATCCGTGGGTCGACGACGTCTCCACAGAACAGCTCATCGACCTGTACGAAGACATGGTCGTCGTCCGGCGCATCGACACCGAAGCCACAGCGCTTCAGCGGCAGGGTGAGATCGGACTCTGGCCACCGCTGCTCGGCCAGGAAGCCGCGCAAATCGGCTCGGCCCGTGCGCTGCGAAGCGACGACTTCGTGTTCTCGAGCTATCGAGAGAACGGCGTCGCCTACTGCCGCGGCGTCGACTTCACCGACCTGATGCGGGTCTGGCGCGGCAGCGCGGCATCCGGCTGGAATCCGTACGAGGTCGGCATGGCCACACCGGCCGTCATCATCGGCGCACAGACTCTCCACGCCACGGGGTACGCGCTCGGCTGCAAACACGACGGCGTCGACTCGGTCACGATCGCCTACTTCGGCGACGGCGCAACGAGCCAGGGCGACGTCAACGAGGCTCTCGTCTTCGCGGCGAGTTTCTCGGCCCCGGTCGTCTTCTTCTGCCAGAACAACCAGTGGGCAATCTCCGAACCGGTCGGGCTGCAGTCGCAGCGCCACATCTCGGACCGTGCACCGGGCTTCGGCATCCCGAGCATGCGTATTGACGGCAATGACGTGCTCGCGGTGATGGCCGCGACGCGCATCGCTCTCGATCGGGCGCGCTCCGGCGGGGGACCCACCTTCATCGAGGCGGTCACCTACCGGATGGGTCCGCACACCACGAGCGATGACCCCACCCGATACCGTCCGGCGGGCGAACTCGACGAGTGGCGCGCAAAGGATCCGATCACGCGCATCGCCGCCCTCCTCGACGCGCGCGGCGCGTTCACGGAAGAGCTGCGGTCGAGAGTGGATGGAAGATCGGATGCCGTGGCCAGCGAACTGCGGGCGGCGTGCCTCTCCATCCCCAAACCAGATCCGCTCACCGTTTTCGACCACGTCTTCGCCGAGCCGCACTCGGGCCTTGAGCGGCAGAAGAGCCAGTACGCCGCGTACCTCGCGTCGTTCGGAAGCAGCGATGCCGACAGCGACGCCGAAGGCGACAGCGACGCCGAAGGGAGCGCGTCATGAGCCAGATGACGATGGCCGGTGCGCTCAACGACGGACTCCGTCGCTCGCTCGCCCGCGACGACAAGGTGGTGCTCCTGGGAGAAGACATCGGCAAGCTCGGCGGAGTCTTCCGCATCACGGACAAGCTGCAGGGGGAGTTCGGTCCTCGTCGCGTGATCGACACCCCGCTCGCCGAGGCCGGCATCATTGGCACGGCGGTCGGCCTCGCCATCCGCGGGTATCGCCCGGTCTGCGAGATCCAGTTCGACGGCTTTATCTACCCGGGCTTCGACCAGATCGTCGCCCAGGTTGCCAAGCTGCACTACCGAACCCGGGGCAACGTGAGAATGCCCATCACCATCCGTGTGCCCTTCGGTGGCGGCATCGGCGCTGTCGAACACCACTCGGAGTCACCCGAGGCGTACTTCGCGCACACGGCAGGACTCCGGGTGGTGTCGTGCTCAAACCCGCAGGACGCCCACACGATGATCCAGCAGGCCATTGCCAGCGACGACCCCGTGCTGTTCTTCGAACCCAAGCGCCGGTACTGGCAGAAGGGCGACGTCGACACCGAGCTCGGGGCAAAGGCGGCGCCGCTCGGCCAGGCTCGGGTCGTGCGGCCGGGAACCGACGTCACACTGGTGGCGTACGGCCCGCTCGTGCGGACGGCGCTGGATGCCGCTGCTGCGGCGGCAGACGACGGTGTGGCAGTTGAAGTCATCGATCTCCGCTCACTCTCGCCGGTGGACTTCGCGACGGTGGAGGCATCCGTTCGGAAAACCGGCCGGCTGGTGATCACCCACGAGGCCGCGCAATCCGGCGGGATGGGCGCTGAGATCACCGCGTCGATCACCGAGCGCTGCTTTGACTGGCTCGAGGCCGCGCCGGCGAGGGTCACCGGGTTCGACACGCCATACCCGCCGGCCTCGCTCGAGGACGCGTTCCTGCCCGACCTCGACCGGATTCTCGACGCTGTCGATCGCGTCCTCGGCCGTCGAAATTCCCTGACGGGTTGGAAGGCAACAGCATGAGCATCGTGAACTTCGCCCTGCCCGATCTGGGTGAGGGGCTCACCGAGAGTGAGATCGTGGCGTGGCGGGTTGCCGTCGGTGACACGGTGACGCTCAACCAGGTCATCGCCGAGGTCGAGACAGCCAAGGCGCTCGTCGAGTTGCCGTCTCCCTTCGCCGGCACGGTGTCGCAGCTGTTCGCCGACGAGGGCACGACGGTCAACGTCGGTGAGCCGATCGTGGCGTTCGAGGTCACGGTTGGTCTGGGGACCGACGAGCCAACTGATGTGCCCACTGACGGAGCACCGAATGACGTCGACGTCGACGCCGAGACGGGAGCGGGTGAACCGGATGCCGGTAGTCAGCGGGTGCGGACGGCAGCTGGTGGTTCTGGTGCGGCCGTCGATGCGGCGTCGGCGGAGAGTTCGCGGGGGAGTGGAGAGCGGGAACCGGTGCTGGTCGGGTACGGGCCGCGGGTCGACCGGGGTGACCGCCCTCGGCGGCGTTCACGCGCGTGGGGAGCGGACGAAGGCGGTACCGGTGGAAGCGCCGTGGCCGGCGACGTACGCAGCGACGAGGGGCTCGACGCAGGCAGCACGATCGTACCGGAGGAGCCAGCGACTTCGGGGGCCGAGCGCCCCCGCTCGACACCGCCCGTTCGGAAGCTCGCTCGAGATCTGGGTATCGACCTCGCAACGGTCACGGGCACCGGGGAGATCGGGCTGATCACGCGGGAGGACATCGAGCGGGCCGCCGGCCGCGTGACGGCATCCGTTACCGGGCCGATCGAACACGGCCGCGAGGACGTCAGTGAAGTAGTCGACGGGAGGGCTCTCACGCCGAGCGTGGAGCGTGGGCGTCGAGCGGATGTCAGGGTTCCGATTCGAGGCGTTCGAAAGGCGACCGCCCAGGCGATGGTGCGGTCCGCGTTTACGGCGCCGCACGTCACGGAGTTCCTTACGATCGACGTGACCGCCGGTATGGACCTCGTGCGGTCGCTCGCGGACACTCCGGAGTTCCGGGGCAAACGTCTGTCGATCCTCACCCTCGCGGCAAAGGCGATGATCCTGGCGGCTGCCCGGACTCCCGAAGTGAATTCGCGGTGGGACGAAGACGCACAGGAGATCGTGCAGCTCGGCGCTGTGCATCTCGGTATCGCCGCCGCCACCGGGCGTGGGCTCATCGTGCCGAACATCAAGGACGCGGACACCCTGAGTCTCGCCGGGCTGCGTGACGCGCTCGACGCGCTCATCGAGAGCGCTCGGGCTGGGGCGACCAGCCCGCAGAGCCTCGCCGGCGGAACCATCACCATCACCAATGTCGGCGTGTTCGGTGTCGACGCCGGCACGCCGATCCTCAACCCGGGTGAGGCGGCGATTCTCGCCATCGGGGCGGTGCGGCGGACGCCATGGGAATACCGGGGCGAGATCGCGCTGCGCGAGGTCATGACGTTGAGCCTGTCGTTCGACCATCGTCTCGTGGACGGGGAGCAGGGCTCGAGGTTCCTCGTCGATGTCGGCAACATCCTCAGCAACCCGGGGATGGTTCTGACGATGGTGTGAGGCGCCGGAGTGCCGGTGACGCTGACGCACATTGGTTGCGATCGGAGCGATCCCGTGCGAAGATTTCTACTTCTGTTCCCTCACGATAGGTAATTGCTGTGGACATCTTCGGTTCCGCGCCGCTTCCCGCGCGCTGACGACCGTCGATTCGCCACATCAGGCTCCGGTACTCAGCGCGACCGCTGACTACCCCGGAGTCCCATGTTTTCGCACAGCAACGCCACAGTCACACTCACCGATCTCGGCTTCTCCTGGCCCAACGGTGACAGTGCTCTCGCCCACATCTCAGGCACCTTCGGATCGGGGCGCACCGGTCTCGTCGGCGCCAATGGATCGGGCAAATCCACACTCCTCCGCCTCGTGGCTGGGGAACTCACTCCGTCCTCCGGCCGAATCGCCGTCGACGGTGAGGTGGGATACCTGCCCCAGAACCTGACGCTCCGCGTCGAGGCGACGATCGCCGATCTTCTGGGCATTAGCGGAAAGCTCGCTGCACTCAGAGCGATCGAGTCCGGTGATGTGGCGGCCCACCACTTCGACCTGCTCGGTGACGACTGGGACATCGAAGCGCGGGCGCGCGAAGCGCTCGCCGAGATTGGCCTGGCAGGCGCCGACCTCGGCAGGAGGGTGGACCGGATCTCGGGCGGTGAGGCAATGCTCGTCGCGACGACCGGACTCAGGCTTCGCCGGACTGCGATCACGCTTCTCGACGAGCCGACGAACAACCTCGATCGGGATGCCCGCACACGCCTGGCCGGCCTGGTCGCGTCGTGGCCTGGTGCCCTCGTCGTCGTGAGTCACGATGTGTCGCTGCTCGAGGGAATGGACGAGACGGCAGAGCTGTACGGGGGAGAGCTCTCGGTATTCGGTGGGCCGTACAGCGAGTGGCGCGCTCATCGCGAGCAGGAGCAGTCCGCCGCCGTCCAGGCGGTGCGCTCAGCGGGGCAGGCGGTGAAGGTCGAGAAGAAACAACGCATCGAGGCCGAAACGAAGCTCGCGCGACGCGCGCAGATGGGTCAGAAGGCGTTCGAGAACAAGCGGATGCCGAAGATTGTCATGCACGGCCTGCGGTCACAAGCCCAGGTTTCCGCCGCAAAGCTCCGTGCCGGAATGGACCGCGACATCAGGTCCGCGCAGTCGGTGCTGGATGCCGCTGAGGCGCGTGTCCGCGAAGACAAACCCATCCTGCTCGACCTCCCGGATCCGGATGTGCCGGCGGCCCGGAAGATCGCCGAACTGCGCGCCGCGAACCGCACGGTCATCATCCAGGGTCCCGAGAGAATAGCGATCACCGGTCCGAACGGCGTGGGGAAGACCACGCTGCTCGACAGTCTGGTTCTCGGCACTGCCCGTGGCCTCGGCAGCGCAGGCGGTTACGCCGGCGTGAATGAACCGGAGGGAGCGGGTGCGATCAGCGCGCGGCGACTCACCGACCGGGTGGGATATCTGCCGCAGCGACTCGATGGGCTCGACGAGAACGCCAGCATGCTCGACAACGTGCAGGCCGCGGCACCGACTGTTGCTCCCGGCATCCTGCGCAACCGGCTCGCCCGGTTCCTGCTCCGGGGCGACAGCGTGCACCGCGAGGTGCGGACGCTCTCGGGCGGTGAGCGGTTCCGGGTCTCGCTCGCGCGACTGTTGTTTGCGGATCCGCCCTCGCAGCTTCTGGTACTCGACGAGCCCACGAACAACCTAGACCTGCAGAGTATCGATCAGCTCGTCGATGCGCTCCGAAGTTACCGCGGTGCGGTACTCGTTGTGAGCCACGATGAGGCGTTCCTCGAACGGCTCGACCTCGACGCGACCTGGGAACTCGGCGCGGATGGATCGCTCACGGCGGCCCGGTGACGTCAGTATTCGACAGCGGTTTTCAGTGCTCGTGGAGCTCGTCGGCCTCGCCTCGTCCCGCCCGTCGAACCCGCTGTTCATCGCGGCGAATGAGCACGAGGCCGACCACCCCGACCACGAGAGCCGCGACGAATGCCCACACCAGTGCTGTGCCCAGATTCGCAAAGATCAGGTCACCGAAGATCACGAGCACGGTCGCCAGTGCTGCAATTGAAAGCAGCATTCCGAGAGCGACGTTCACTCGCCTCCGGCTGATCGTCCCGCGTCGAAAAGTGGCAGAGGAGACCCTGTTCAGGTTGGGCACCAGAACCTCGATGGCCGGATTGACCGGTTCGGGCGATGGTGGGTTCGCCGGAAGCGCCGTGGGTGGGGGCTCATCGTCGTTGCTGGCCATGGGCCCATAGTAAGTCAGGCCGTCGTGAAGGTCAGCACTGCGAGCGTTGCCGCAATAGTCCCGACGATCGTCAGCACGCCGGCACCCAGCCAGCGGTTCTCGACCGCGCACGCCCCGGCCGAGACCCAGGAGGAAACCGCCGCTGGAGCGAGGAAGCATCCGGCGCTGATGCGTGCGACGGTACGGGCATCCGCCAGTTCGAAGAAGGCGACGATGAAGACGGCCACCACCGCGAGTATCCCGCCCACCACGGTCGTGATCCAGCAGAACGCGGCGAGCGGGAAGAGCAGCTCGCCCCAAGGTGACTCGTCGGTCGCGGTGGCCGCTCTGCGTTGCGCCACGTGCGCGGCGAGCGGCCCGTCCACCACTTCCTCGAGATCCGGGTAACTCTCGACAGGCCCAGTGAGCGCCAGGAACTCGACCAGATCGTCGCGCGGGGTGCCGACCGGTGCCAGCAGCCGCGCCAGCCGATCCCGTTCGACCGCGGTCGTCCAGCCCTCGATGGCGATGCCCCAGCGGCCCGCCTGATCCGGGGAATTCATCTCGCGGTACAACTCGGCGAGGGCAAGTCGAAGCGGGGTGGCCTCCGGGTCTGACCGGACGGCAGCCTTGAGCAGCTCGAGTGCCGCGCGTCGTTTGCCCTCGCCCCACAGCGTGCGCGCCCGGTCCACCTTCTGTGTTACCTCGCCGGGCGCGGGGTTGGAGGCAGGGGGCTGCTGGGGCATGGGCCCATCAAAGCAGAGAGGTGGGCGCCGCGGCGTCACCCCGTTCGGGAGGATCCCGTTGTGTGGGTGTGGGTGTGGGTGTGACGTGTTTGGAGGGCAGCGTCGACTCGGGTCGCAGCGGAACCGCTCAGGAGAGCGCGGCGAACGCCATCCGCTCGAGAATGTCACGGAGATCGTTCTGGGGGAGCTGGTCACCGCTGTACGGGGTCGAGTTCATGAGCCCGAACGCGGCGTGCGCCCTGATCCTCAGGGCCGCCGCGTCTGTTGTGGGCTGCATTCGCTGCAGGATTGCCACCCACAGCTCGACGTACCGGCGCTGGAGGGTTCTCACCGTGCGGCGGTCCTCCTCGGAGAGGCTGTCGAGATCGCGATCCTGGACCCGGATGACATCGGGATTGGCGAGCGCGAAACGCACGTGGAATTCGACGAGAGCGCGAAGTGCGAGTTCTCCGTCCGGCGCCCTCGCCACAACATCCGTTCCACCGGACAGCAGCTCACGACTCACATCGATGAGGAGCGCAGCGAGAAGCGCCTGCTTGCTCTCGAAGTGCCGGTAGACCGCCGGACCGCTCATGCCGACAGCGGCTCCCAGGTCTTCGATCGATACCCCGTTGAAGCCGCGTTCGGCGAACCGGGAGGCAGCCGCGGCGAGCAGGGCCTGCCGTCGTTGTGCCTTCGCCGCGCTGCGGCCGAGCCTGATGGATCCAGACTCCGTCGTGACTGGGTGATCATCGATGATGGTGTCGTCGGCCATTGCGCCCTCCGTTGGAAGCGATGCTGGACATTTGAGTTAATCCATACTAACGTCGGGGTCAGTTAACGGGGACTAACCGAATGGCGGCGTCCTCTCCGGTACACATTCACTCCGGTACAAGGGAACTGTCAATGCAGACACTGATTTCCGCGGTCTCGCCGTCGAGCGACTCTTTCCTCCGGAACGACGCCGAGCAGCGAACCCTGGTTTCCGACCTGCGGCAGAGGCTCGCCACTGCCGCACTTGGTGGCACCGAAAAGTCCCGCGCACGCCACGTCGGCCGGGGCAAGTTACTGCCGCGCGAACGCATCGACGAGCTCCTTGACGACGGCAGCCCGTTCCTCGAGATCGCACCGCTCGCCGCAACGGGAATGTACGACGACCAGAGCCCGGGGGCCGGTGTCATCGCCGGCATCGGCCTGGTTCAGGGCCGCCACGTGCTCGTCATCTCCAACGACGCCACGGTGAAGGGTGGCACCTACTATCCAATGACCGTGAAGAAGCACCTTCGGGCACAGGAAATCGCGCTCGAGAACCGGCTCCCGTGCGTCTACCTCGTCGACTCGGGCGGCGCCTTCCTTCCGATGCAGGACGAGGTCTTCCCCGACCGCGATCACTTCGGCCGGATCTTCTATAACCAGGCCCGGTTGTCCGGGTCGAAGATTCCGCAGATTTCCGCCGTTCTCGGATCGTGCACCGCCGGTGGCGCGTATGTGCCCGCTATGAGCGATGAGACGGTCATCGTCCGGAACCAGGGCACCATCTTCCTCGGCGGTCCACCACTCGTGAAGGCCGCCATCGGTGAGATCGTCACGGCCGAGGAGCTCGGAGGGGGAGACCTTCACGCGAAAACCTCCGGCGTCGTCGACCACCTCGCCGAGGACGATTCGCACGCCCTCGAGATCGTGCGGGATATCGTCTCAACGCTGCCAACGGCATCCGTGTCGCCCTCGGGGTCTCCGACGAGAGAGAGCCTCGATCCGCTCTACCCGATGGAGGGGCTGTATGGAGTCGTTCCCGCCGACGTCCAGGCGCCCTACGACGTGCGGGAGGTCATCGCTCGGCTGGTCGATGCCAGTGAATTCGCGGAGTTCAAGAAGGAGTTCGGCACGACGCTCGTCACCGGGTTCGCTCGGCTGCACGGGCACTCGGTGGGCATCATCGCCAATAACGGTGTGCTGTTCTCCGAGAGCGCGCAGAAGGGCGCCCACTTCATCGAGCTGTGCGACCAGCGCGGCATCCCGCTGATCTTTCTGCAGAACATTTCAGGGTTCATGGTCGGCCGCGATTACGAGGCGGGTGGCATCGCCAAGCACGGCGCCAAGATGGTGACGGCTGTCGCGACCACGAGGGTGCCCAAACTCACGGTGATCATCGGCGGCTCGTTCGGGGCCGGCAACTACTCGATGTGCGGCCGCGCGTACTCGCCGCGCTTTCTCTGGACCTGGCCGGCGAGCCGGATCTCGGTGATGGGCGGTGCCCAGGCCGCCGGTGTGCTCGCCACGGTCAAGCGCGACCAGCATGACGCGGCGGGTACTGAATGGTCTTCCGATGACGAGGAGCGATTCAAAGCCCCCATCCGTGCCCAGTTCGAGGAGCAGGGCAGCCCCTATTACTCCACCGCCCGCCTGTGGGACGACGGCGTCATCGACCCCGCAGACACCCGCAGGGTTCTTGGTCTCGCCCTCGACGTGTGCGCCCTCGCACCGTTGCCAGACTCCGCCTTCGGGCTGTTCCGGATGTGACGCCGTGACCGCACTGTTCGATACAGTCCTCGTCGCCAACCGGGGCGAAATCGCGTCGAGGGTGATCCGTACCCTCCGGAGCCTCGGCATCCGCTCCATCGCCATCTACAGCGACGCCGACCGGACGGCGAAGCACGTGACGGATGCCGACACCGCGGTGCGTATCGGCCCGGCCCCGGCGAGGGAGAGCTACCTCAACATCGAAGCGGTGATCGCCGCGGCGACAGCGACGGGTGCGAACGCAATCCACCCGGGCTATGGCTTCCTCTCCGAGAACGCTGACTTCGCGAGGGCGTGTGCCGAGGCCGGCATTGTCTTCATTGGACCGGGTGTCGACGCCCTCGAGGTGATGGGCGACAAGATCCGGTCCAAGAACCATGTGGCCGCGAGCGGAGTGCCCGTGATCCCCGGTGATTCCCGTCCCGGGCTCAGCGACGCGGACCTCAGCGAATCTGCCCAGGGCGTCGGTTATCCACTCCTGATCAAGCCGAGCGCCGGCGGTGGCGGCAAAGGAATGGAGATCGTCACGACGCCGAGCGAGCTTCCGGGCGCGCTCGCCACGGCCCGCCGTATCGCGGCCGCTGCCTTCGGTGACGACACGCTGTTTCTCGAGCGGCTCATCCCCGAGCCGCGACACATCGAGGTGCAGTTGCTCGCTGACACGCACGGCACAACGATCCACCTCGGCGAGCGCGAGTGCTCGCTGCAGCGCCGCCACCAGAAGGTCATCGAGGAGGCGCCGTCTCCTCTGCTCGACGCTGACACCCGACGACGCATTGGGGAGGCCGCCTGCCGGGTCGCGGAGAGCGTCGGCTATGTCGGGGCCGGCACCGTGGAGTTCCTCGTCTCGGCCGAGGCGCCTGACGAGTTCTACTTCATGGAGATGAACACCCGCCTGCAGGTGGAACACCCGGTCACCGAGGAGGTCACCGGAGTTGACCTCGTTGCGGAGCAGATCCGGATCGCGGCGGGTCACCGGCTTTCGCTTCGCCAGGACGCCGTGACGCTCACGGGGCACGCCATCGAAGCACGGGTCTACGCCGAGAATCCCGAGCGCGGATTTCTGCCGGCGACGGGACAGGTCATTGCGCTCGATGAACCGACCGGTGAGGGCGTTCGCGTGGATTCGGGCATCGCCGTCGGCAGCGAGATCGGCTCCTTCTACGACCCCATGCTCGCCAAGGTGATCGCTCGCGGTGCCAACCGCGCCGAAGCCCTCGCCAGACTCGACCGCGCGCTCGCCGAAACGGCGATTCTCGGCGTGCGCACCAACATCGAGTATCTGCGGCTGCTCCTCGCCGAACCGGAGGTGCAACGGGGCGACCTCGACACGTCGCTCATCGACCGCAGGCTGCCCTCGCTGAGCTTCGCTCGTCCCGATGCTGACCTTCTGGTTGCCGCCGCCCTCACCGTTCACGCCGAGCGCTCAGCGCCGTCCGCGGGCGCGGCGTGGGGCGCGCTCGACGGATGGCGGATGACCGAGGCCCGGCCGATCGACTACACCTTCACCATCGAGGAGGGTACGACGGCGACGGTGAGTGTCCTCGCCGCCGGTGACGCGGCATCCGTTCGCATCAACGGGGGCGAACCGCACACCGCCGCGCTGCGACCGCTGGAAGACGGCAGGAGCGCGTTGAGCCTGGACTCAGCAGTGCGGATGCTGTCGCTCGCGCGCACAGCGACCGGCGTGTGGGTGGGACGCGACGGGTTCAGCTGGGACCTGCCTCTTCTCTCGCGTGGGCAGCGGCTTGCGTTGCGACTCGCTGCGATTGCGCGGCCCGACGCGGCGCGAGCTCCCGAGGTGCGTTCGCCGATGCCCGGCACGGTGATCAGCGTTCCCGTCGCGCACGGCTCAACGGTCGACGCCGGGGCCACTGTCGTCGTTGTCGAGGCCATGAAGATGGAGCACAAGCTCACGGCGGCCGTCGCCGGGACTGTCACGATCGCCGTTCAGCCCGGTGACCTCGTGAAGCTCGACCAGGTTGTCGCAACGCTGACTCCGCTGGTGCCCGACGCCGCGCCATCCGACGCCGCGCCATCCGACGCCGGGCCATCCGACGCGAAACCGAACCATCCGATTGTCGAAGGGGACACCGCATGAACACCGAACTCACCGAGGAGCACCAGCGAATCGTCGACGAGGTGCGCGACTTCGCGACCACCGTCGTCGCTCCCGCCGCGTACGAGTACGACACCGCGCGCCGGCTGCCGATGGAGATCATCGCGCAGATGGGCGAGATGGGGCTGTTCGGGCTGCCGTTTCCCACGGAGTACGGGGGCCAGGGCAAGGACTACCTGTCGCTCTGTCTTGCCGTTGAGCAGCTCGCCCGGGTCGACCAGTCCATCGCGGTGACCTTGGAAGCCGGGGTCGGGCTCGGCGCGATGCCGGTGTACCGGTTTGGCACCGAGGCGCAGAAAGACGCGTTCCTGCCGATGCTCGCCCGCGGTGAGGCGCTCGCCGGATTCGGCCTCACGGAAGCGGAGGCGGGGTCAGATGCCGGCGCAACACTCACGAACGCCCACGTCGAGAACGGGGAGTGGGTGATCAACGGCTCGAAACAGTTCATCACCAACTCGGGCACCCCGATCACCCGGCTGGTCACCATCACGGCGGTCACCGGCGAGAGCACCCGGGCTGACGGCAGGATCAAGAAGGAGCTGTCGACCATCCTGGTTCCGACACCGATCGACGGGTTCACGGTTGAGCCGGCGTACGACAAAGTCGGCTGGCACACCTCGGACACCCACCCGCTCACCCTCGAGAACGTCCGGGTGCCGGAGGCAAACCTGCTCGGTGAACGCGGTCGCGGGTACGCCAACTTCCTCACCATCCTCGACGAGGGGCGGGTCGCGTTCGCCGCGCTCTGTACCGGTGCTGCACAGGGCTGCGTCGACGAGGCCGTCGCGTACGCAAAGAGCCGCAACGTCTTCGGGCGCAGCATCGGCTCGAACCAGTACATCGCGTTCAAGATCGCGCGGATGGAGGCACGGGCGATGAGCGCACGGATGGCGTACTACGCTGCGGCGTCGAAGCTCCTCGCCGGCAAGCCGTTCAAGAAGGAAGCATCGATCGCGAAGCTCCTCGGCAGTGAGGCGGCCATGGAGAACGCGAGGGACGCCACCCAGATCTGGGGCGGCTACGGGTTCCTCAACCAGAATGCCGTCGCCAGGCACTACCGTGACTCGAAGATCCTCGAGGTGGGTGAGGGCACCAGTGAGGTGCAGCTCATGATCATCGCCCGTGAGCTCGGCTTCGAAGCGTAGGGGACCCGATGAACGAGAACGAGAACGAGAACGAGAACGAGAACGAGAACGAGCGAACGCCCGTCGAGCAGCGGGGACTCTTCTTCGAGGAGTTCGACACGTCGGCCAGGTACCTCCACAGGCCCGGCCGCACGGTCACCGAGGCTGACAACGTGTTCTTCACGACGATGACGATGAACACCCAGGCGCTGCACCTTGACAGTGCGTGGTCCGAGACGCAGGAGTTCGGGCAGCGGCTCGTCAACTCAATGTTTACCCTCGCGACGATGGTCGGCAGCTCGGTCGCGCAGCTGACCCAGGGGACGCTCGTCGCCAACCTCGGGTTCGACTCGGTTGTCTTCCCACACCCGCTCTATCACGGCGACACCCTGTACTCCGAGACCATCGTCACCCACAAGCGACTGTCGAAGTCGCGGCAGGGCCAGGGCATCGTGACTCTCGAGCACACCGGTCGCAATCAGGACGGCGTGATCGTCGCGACGGCGGTGCGCAACGTGCTCGTGCGCTGCCGGGAGGGCGCCGCGTGACCGGGTTCGAGCTCGGACCGGCCCTGCTGTTCTGCCCGGCAGATCGGCCCGATCGGTTCGAGAAGGCGAGCGCACGTGCGGATGCCGTGATCCTCGATCTTGAGGATGCCGTTGCGCCGCGGGACAAGGAGGGGGCGCGCGCGGCGATTGTGCAGCATCAGCTCGACCCCGAACGCTCGATTGTCCGGGTCAACCCGGCATCGTCCGGCGAGCTGGCGGCGGATCTCTCGGCGCTCGCCGGCACCGATTACCGATGGGTGATGTTGCCGAAGGCCGAGAGCATCGCCGACGTTGCCGCGCTCGGCGACCGGTACCGGGTGATCGCGTTGTGCGAGACCGCTGCTGGCGTGCTCACGGCTCCGGAGATCGCACGGCACGACTCGGTCGAGGCGCTCATGTGGGGAGCGGAGGACCTCGTTGCGTCCCTCGGTGGAACATCGAGCCGGCGAGCCGACGGTTCCTATCGCGACGTCGCCGTGCACGCTCGGTCGCGCGTGCTGCTCGCCGCCGGAGCTGCCGGGAAGGCTGCGATCGACACGGTGCATCTCGACATTGCCGACCTCGATGGCCTGCTCGACGAGGCGACGGATGCCGCTGCGAGCGGCTTCAGTGCGACCGCCTGTATTCACCCCGGCCAGGTGGACTCGATCCGCGCCGGATACCGGCCGGGAGCAGACGCCCTCGAAGCGGCTGTGGCGCTACTCGAGGCTGCGGAAAACGAGCCGGGAGTGTTTACATTCCGGGGTCGGATGGTGGACGAACCGGCGCTTCGGCACGCCAGAATGACCGTCGGTTTAGCCAACAAAAACAGGTGATTTTGACCGTTGTCAGATCGTTATGAAGTATTCATGCAAATGACCGGCGAATGGTCGGTTGGCGTCGGTGGGCTGACATAGTCTCGGAGGCAGGGATGAGGGCTGGGGAGCTCCGTTTTTTCCCTGTAAGACCGAAGGAATGGGGTGGCGAGATGGCTCGGATGACGCCTCGCCTGTTGACCGCAGAACCGGGTACAGACCCGGTCGACGATGTGACCGCTGACGCGACCCGGATTTCGGGTTCAGCCGGTCGCCCGGTGGCCGCGGCCGCCGAGCCGGTAGCGTCGAGTACCGCGGTCAATGCCCCGCTCGAGGTGCACCCATCCGCGCCGATTCAGATCCTCGGATCGAGCGGCAGTATCGGCGCATCGATCCGCCGTACCCTCGGTGAGACTGACCTCGACGTATTCCCGATCGCCCTCGGAACAAGCGTGTTCGGGTGGACCGCACAGTCCGACGCGAGCACAGGCATCCTCAACCGGTACGCCGACTGCGGTGGCAACTTCATCGACACGGCAGACAGCTACTCGGCTGGCCGGAGCGAGCACATCATCGGCACCTGGATGGCCAGACGGGGCAATCGCGACGACATGGTCGTCGCAACGAAGGTCGGCAACCACCCCGACAACCCAGGCCTCGGTCCGGTGAGCATGGTGCGCGCCGTCGAAGCATCCCTCCAGCGCCTGCAGACCGACCACATCGACCTGCTCTACTTCCACCTTGACGACCGCTCGGTTCCCCTCGAAGACAGCCTCGGTACCGCGCAGTGGCTCATCGAGTCCGGCAAGGTGCGCTACCTCGGCGCGTCGAACTTCACCGCGGAGCGCCTCGTCGAGGCGAGAATCCTCAGCGCTGCCGGTTACCCGCGATTCGAAGCGCTCGAGACGCACTACAGCCTCCTGCACCGCGGTCCATTCGAGGGCGACCTTGGGCTCGTCAGCCGTGGCCAGGGACTCGGTGTCATGCCGTACTTCGGCCTCGAGAACGGGTTCCTCACTGGCAAATACCGCAGCCGCGCCGACCTCGACGATTCGGCCCGCAGCGCTCGAGTCTCCCGTCACCTCAACCGGAATGGCCTGCGGGTGCTCCACGCGCTCGATGTCGTCGCAAAGGAGCAGGACGCTCCTATCGCGTCGATCGCGCTGGCCTGGCTGCTCAACCGGCCAGGTGTTGTGGCGCCGGTCGCGAGCGCGTCGCGGCCAGAGCAGGTCGACGCGCTCGTCCAGGCAGCGGCCATCAGGCTCACCCGGACACAGGTGGTCGAACTCGAACGGGCAACTCGCGTCTGAGCGCCTTCCCGGCTCGACGCGTTGCTCACAGCGTGTCCTGCCGTAGTGTTGAGGGTAATGAACGGGTCGATTGAACTTCCGCTCGATGTTGCCGAGCTGTCCTTTGCCGCATCCGGTGATTCGCTCGTTCGGCGCACCGTCCTGCAGAGCGGTGTGCGGATCCTCTCGGAGAACGTGCTCGGCTCACGAAGCGCGACCCTGGGTTACTGGGTGGCCGTCGGTTCCCGTGACGAACTTCCCGGCGCCGACGCGGATGGCGACGTCCCCGCTCGCGAGTCCGGGTTCGGGTCGACCCACTTCCTCGAGCACCTCCTGTTCAAGGGAACCGAGAAGCGCACAGCGTTCGACATCGCCATAGCGTTTGATTCGGTCGGCGGAGAGAGCAACGCACTCACCGCCAAGGAGCACACCTGCTATTATGCCAGGGTGCGCGACATCGACCTCGGCATGGCCGTGGAAACGCTCACCGACATGCTTACGTCGTCGTTGCTCGACCCCACCGAGTTCGAAAACGAACGCGGAGTGATCCTCGAAGAACTCGCCATGGCCGAGGACGACCCGGCAGATGTCGCGACCGAGAACCTGTTCGCCGCCGTGTTCGGCGACCACGCCCTCGGTCGGCCGATCGGCGGCACCCCCCAGGCCATCCGCGAGGCGACCCGCGATGCAGTGCTCAGGCACTACCGCGCCAATTACCGGCCGCAGGACCTCGTCGTCACCGCGGCAGGCGCTGTCGACCACGACGAACTGGTCGCGGGTGTCACCCGTGCCCTCCTCGAGGCCGGCTGGGATCTCACCACCCCGGCACGGCCGGTCGAGCGCCGCATGCTTCCCGCCGCTTCGGTCACCCGGCAGTCTGCGCTCGTCGTTGCGTCACGCCCGATCGAACAGGTCCACCTGCTGGTCGGGATGCCTGGACTGATGGCATCCGACGATCGCCGGATGACGATGAGCGTGCTCAACTCGATCCTGGGCGGCGGGATGTCGTCGCGCCTGTTCCAGGAGATCCGCGAGCGCAGGGGCCTTGCCTACTCCGTGTACTCGTTCGCGGCGTCATACTCGGATGCCGGTGTGTTCGGGATGTACGGTGCCTGCTCGCCCGCAAAAGCCAGGCAGGTCGCGGACCTTATGCTCGACGAGCTTCGATCCATCGCCGTCAACGGCGTCACCGAAGACGAACTGCGCCGTGCGCACGGCCAGCTCTCTGGAGCGAGCGCCCTCGCCCTCGAGGAGTCCGAAACTCGCATGTCGAGGCTGGGGCGTGCGGAAATCACCCTCGGCGAATTCACCGATCTCGACGAGAGCCTGCGCCGCCTGTATCTTGTGACCGCCGCCGACGTCCAGGATCTCGCACAGGAACTGTTGAACCAACCGCTGTCCCTCTCCGCCGTTGGGGCCGTCGATGATGACGTGTTCGCCGGTTTCGGAGAGTCCGTGAAGGAGCTGTCATGACCCAGTACATTTACCTCGTTCGCCACGGCGAGCAGCAGGATGCCCAGCACGGAATGCCCGACGGGCCGCTGTCTGCGCGCGGACGCAGGCAGGCGGAGCACCTCGCCGAGCGCATCGGCGGACTCCCGATCACGGCGACGCTGCACTCGCCGCTGCAGCGCGCCGCCGAGACGGCCCGCATCATCCACGAGCGCCTCCCGTCCATCGATCCTGAACCGAGCGCGCTGCTCTTTGACTGCGTACCGACCGGCAAGCTGCCCGAGATGCCCAACGCGTACGAGCCGTTCTTTGGCGCGGTGACCGAGGCGGAGATCGAAGCCGGTGCCGCCCAGATGTCGGATGCTATTGCCGAGTTCCTTGCGCCGCGCAAGGGCGACCGTCATGACGTGCTGATCACCCATAACTTCGTCATCGCGTGGTTTGTGCGCGAGGTACTCGGCGCCCCGGACTGGCGCTGGATGACACTCGACCAGGCGCACTGCGGACTCACGATCATCCAGCGGAAGCCGGGCCGGCCGTGGACCCTGTTGACGCACAATGACCTCGGCCACCTGCCCGTCGAGCTGCGCACCGGCCTCCCGGAGCCGCTCCCGGTCTGACCGGAGCGCCGGGTCCCGCCTCGCCGCAATGGCGGAGGCAGGGGAGCGGCTCGCTAGGAGGCGAGCGGCTTGAAGTACCAGTCCGTAGCGTTCGGGTTGTCGTTGTACGGCTGGATCGACGCGTAGCCCGAACGACGGTACAGGCCGCCAGCGGCCTCGAGAGACGCGTTGGTGTCGAGCACGACCTCTGTCGCGCCGAGCGCCGCGGCACGGCTCTCGAGCTCGGCGAGAAGCTGTTTGCCCCAGCCCCGACCGCGCGACTCCGGCCGCAAATAGAGGTGCTTGACCTCGAAACGAGACGGTGTCAGCGAACGGATGCCGCCGCATCCGACCGCTCGTCCGTCCTCGAACGCCACAATGAAATCGCCCACGGGTGGCACGAAACGCTCTGGACTCGGAAAGTTGACGACATAGTCGCCGCCGACGAAGCCCATTTCACGGGCTGTGAAGTATTCCGTGAGAAGTTCGGTGGCGAGCGGATCGGTCACTGGGACGCTGTCAAACGTAAGCACAGCACCAGTTTAGGGATGGATTCACCTCGTGAGGCCCGGCTTCTCGTGCCGGTTC
This sequence comes from Mycetocola sp. Y791, assembly GCF_059445325.1. Classification (NCBI taxonomy): domain Bacteria; kingdom Bacillati; phylum Actinomycetota; class Actinomycetes; order Micrococcales; family Microbacteriaceae; genus Mycetocola; species Mycetocola sp. Y791. The sequence continues at coordinate 959,130 of NZ_JCAIUC010000001.1, forward strand.
CCCGCGGCGACCTTGTAGATTGGCAGCATGGTAACGAGAGTGGCTGTCGTCGGAGCAAGCGGCAAAATGGGGCAGCTTTTCACCCGGCTCATCGATGAATCGGAGGACTTCGACGTCTACGCGAAGCTCGGTTCGGCCAGTTCTCTCGACGAGATGAACGGTGCCGACCTCGTGGTGGATGTCACGGCCCCCGCCGTGAGTGCGACCGTCGTCACCCACGCCATCCGTGAGGGTATCAACGTTCTCGTCGGCACATCCGGATGGTCGGCCGACCGTCTCGCGGCGCTCAGCACACAGCTGGCCGACACCGAGACGGGTGTCCTCGTCATCCCGAACTTCTCGCTCGGCTCCGTGCTCGGAACGACCCTTGCGACGATCGCCAGCCGGTTCTTCGACTCGATCGAGATCGTCGAGGCCCACCGTGCCACCAAGGTCGACTCGCCGAGTGGCACCGCCGTGCGCACCGCTGAGCTCATCGGCGAAGCCCGGATCGGTCTCGGTCCTGTCGTTGCCCCGCACGTTGACCAGCGTGCGCGTGGCCAGCAGGTGTCGAGCATCCCGATCCACAGCCTCCGGCTCAACGGGCTCATCGCCCGCCAGGAAGTCGTCTTCGGCGGGGCGGGGGAGACCCTCACGATCTCGCACAGCACCATTGACCCGACCTCGTACGAGCAGGGGATCCTCCTCGCGCTCGGGGCTGCCCGAACGGCTCAAGGACTGACCGTCGGACTCGAGAGCATCATGGACCTCGGGATCACGCGCTCGTGACCACCCGAATCGGCGTCGTCGTCATGGCAGCGCTGCTCGCGCTGTACCTCGTGCTCGTTGGCCAGCGCGCCGTGCTCTTTATCGCGACCGGTGAACCCGTCGCTGTCGCTATCGGTGTTGCGCTTCTCGTGCTCCCGGTGGTCGGGGTGTGGGCTTTGACGCGGGAGATTCTGTTCGGCGTGCGTGCGGAGCGACTCGGGCGTCTGCTGGAGTCGAACGGCGAACTCCCCGATGACGAACTGCCCGTGCGGCCGAGCGGCCGGATCGAGCGTGACGCCGCCGACGAGGTGTTCCCCCGGTACCAGGCTGCGGTTGAGGCCGCCCCGACCGACTGGAAGGCGTGGTACCGGCTGGGTCTGGCGTACGACGGCGCTGGCGACCGGCGTCGCGCGCGATCGGCGATCCGCGAGGCCATCCACCTTTACTCGAGCTGAGCGGTCGCCCGCTCGGACGAAAAAAGTTGCTCTAACCCGTGCTCGGACGAAAAGGGTCGCTCCCGCGCTGCTCGGACGGAAAGGGTTGGTCTAACCCTTGCTCGGGCGAAAAGGGTCGCTGAATCTCCCGGGGAGCAGCCGTTTCTGGCCGGGCAAAGCGTGAACGACCGTTTGTGGCCGAGCACGGCCCGCATGGGGCGGATGCTCGCGCCTGGCGCGTCCCTGCAGCAACCGGTCCCTCGCGCGGGCGAAAAGGGTTGCTCACCCGTGCTCCAACCCTTGCTCGGTCGAAAAGGGTCGCTGAAACCTCCGGGGCGCAGCCGTTTCTGGCTGAGCGGCGTGCGAACGACCATTTGTGGCCGAGCACGGCCCACGTGGGGCGGCTTGCGCCCGGCGCGTCCCTGCAGCAACCGGTTCCTTGCTCGGACGAAAAGGGTCGCTCCCGCCCCTGCTCGGACGAAAAGGGTTGCCGGAACCTGCGGGGCGCAGCCGTTTCTGGCCGAGCAGTACGCGAACGACCGTTTGTGGCCGAGCACGGCGCGAGTGGGACGGATGCGTGTGCGCGTGGCGCGTCCCTGCGGGGACAGGTCGATCGCGTGGACGAAAAGGGTCGCGCACAACCCTGCTTGGTCGAGAAGGGTCGCTCCCCTGCACGGACGAAAAGGGTCGCTCCCGCCCCTGCTCGGACGAAAAGGGTTGCTCACACTCGTGCTCCGACGAAAAGGGTTGCTGAAACCTGCGGGGCGCAGCCATTTCTGGCTGAGCGGCGTGCGAATGGCCATTTGCGGCTGCGCAAGGCGCCCGCGTGGGCGGATGCCTGCGCCTCACGCCGCGTCTGCGACCGAGACTGGGGCAGCGACTCAGCGGCGCGAAGGTCAGCGGCGTAATTCAGCGGCCGCGCTCCAGCGCCGCATCCACGGCCTGCTCCATAATGCCGTGCCGGAAGACGAACCCGTCGTTGAACAGGCGCTCCGGCTTCGTCCTCTGGTCGACCAGCAGCAGATCTTTGGCCGCATCCCTGAGCAGCATCCGAAGTGCGAAAGCGGGCGCGGGCAGCCAGAACGGTCGTCGCATCCGCTTGGCCAGATATTCCATGAGGGCCGTCGCCGTTGCGGGGGTCGGGCCCGTGATGTTCACGGGACCAGCGAGGTCGGAGTCGAGCAGGTGCACGATAGCCGCGACCTCGTCGTCGAGGCTCACCCACGGCCAGTACTGCGTGCCGCCGCCGAGGGGCCCGGACACACCGAGCCGGGTGAGGCGCAACAGCGGCTTGAGCACACCGTCGACGGCGAGAACGATGCCACTGCGCAACGTCACCACGCGGGTGATGTCACTCACGCGCAGGGCAGCGGTCTCCCATTGCTCCGCAACGTCACTGAGGAACCCCGTTCCGCGCGGGCTGTCCTCGGTGAGAACCTCGCCGGGCCGCGACCCGTAATACCCCGCAGCCGAGGCGCTGAGGAACGCCCTTGGCGTCACCTCAGCGCCGCGGATCGCGGTGACGAGCGTGGACGTCGCGTCGATTCGCGACGACAGGATCGTGCGCTTGTATTGCCGGGTCCAGGGCAACCGACCGATGGATGCGCCGGACAGATTGATCACGGCATCCGCCCCGCTGATCGCCCGCGGGTCAAGACGCCGTGATGCGGGATCCCAAGTGAGCTCGTCGGGTGACCGCGCCGGACGGCGGACGAGACGCACGACCCGGTGACCGCGCTTGCTCAGTTCGGCCGTCAGGGCCTGCCCGACGAGGCCAGATGCCCCCGCGATAACGATGCGCATGTCGCCAGGATCAGGCGAGGCTTGCTTCGATGGTCAGCGGGATGCCGGCGAGCGCCTGGGAGACCGGGCACGTTGCCTTCGCCTCGTTGGCGATGCGCTCGAAGTCATCCTCCGAGATGCCGGGTACGGTCGCGCTGACGAGAAGGTGGCTGCCCGTGATGCCCGTTCCCGGCTGGAACGTGACGGCTGCCGTTGTCTGGATGCTCTCTGGCGGGGATCCTGCCTCCGTGAGCATGTTGGAGAACTGCATGGTGAAACAGGATGCGTGCGCTGCACCGAGGAGCTCTTCCGGTGTCGTCACGGTGTCGGATCCCTCCGAGCGCGCCTTCCAGTTGACGGGCAGGCTTGCCGCGGTCGAGGTGTCGAGCGACACGGTTCCCGAGCCCTCGAAAAGCGTTCCGTTCCACACAGTCGTTGCTTCGCTGGTCACAGTCATGGTGTCCTCCAGGAGATCGGTGCGACGCACGTCGCCGCTGTCCCGAGCCTAACTGTTTGCCTAATTCGGGTCACCCCCGTTGCGTCACCCGCTGCCTCGATGTACCGCGCCCGTCCGGCGGGAATCTGTGCACGCCCCACGGCTGGGCCAAGGCGTTTCAGCGCCCAGCGTGCATTACCGTTGAGTCATGGCAGCGACTCTCCCCACCCCGTACGAGGACCTCCTCCGCGACACTCTCGAGAACGGCACACGCAAGGGCGATCGAACGGGCACGGGCACCAGGAGTGTGTTCGGACGCCAGTTGCGCTTCGACCTCTCCGAGGGCTTCCCGCTCATCACGACCAAGCGCGTGCACTTCAAATCGATCGCGTACGAACTGCTCTGGTTCCTTCGCGGCGAGAGCAACGTCAGCTGGCTGCGTGAGAACGGTGTCACAATCTGGGACGAGTGGGCTGACGAAAACGGCGAACTTGGTCCTGTCTACGGAGTGCAGTGGCGATCGTGGCCCACTCCCGGTGGCGAAACCATTGACCAGATCTCCGAGGTCATCGAGGCGATCCGCACCAACCCCGATTCTCGGCGGCTGATCGTGTCCGCGTGGAATCCCGCCGACATCCCGAATATGGCGCTCGCCCCGTGCCACGCCCTGTTCCAGTTCTACGTCGCAGACGGCAAGCTGTCGTGCCAGCTCTACCAGCGAAGCGCCGACCTGTTCCTCGGCGTGCCGTTCAACATCGCGAGCTATGCGCTCCTGACACACCTCGTCGCTGCTCAGACCGGTCTCGAAGTCGGCGACTTCGTCTGGACCGGCGGGGACTGCCACATCTACGAGAACCACATCGACCAGGTCACCGAGCAGCTCAGCCGCGACCCGTTCCCCCTGCCGACGCTCAGGATCACCGCGGATCGCGACAGCATTTTCGACTACGAGTACGAGGACCTCGTCGTCGAGAACTACGTGCACCACCCGGCGATCCGGGGAGCTGTCGCCGTATGACCAGCGCACACATCGGACTGATCTGGGCCCAGGCACAGAACGGTGTCATCGGCCGTGACGGCGTCATGCCCTGGCACATCCCCGAAGACCTCGCGCACTTCAAGGCGACAACGCTCGGCAGCGCGGTGATCATGGGCAGGAAGACCTGGGACTCTCTCCCTGAGCAGTTCCGCCCGCTCGAGGGGCGTCGCAACATCGTCGTGACCCGCCAGGCCGATTGGCACGCCGACGGCGTGGAGGTTGCCCACTCACTCGAGGAGGCGCTCGAACTCGCCGACGCGTCCTCACAGTCCGACGACCAGGCAGCCGACGGTGCCGAACCGCGCTGGGTCTGGGTGATCGGTGGCGCAGAAATCTACAACGCTGCCCTCACGATGGCCGAGCGGATCGAGGTGACCGAGATTCGCACAGAGATTCCCGGGGATGCTTTCGCCCCGGCCATTCCGGAATCCTGGCGGGTTGCCGACCGCGATCCGCTCGAAGGCTGGCGCACGTCACGCACGGGCGTCGTCTACCGGTTCATTCGGTACACGCCCGCGTCGTAGCATCCGTGCCCCGTCCCGGTACGCCGCGCCGGCATCCGCATGACCACAGAGCCCGAGGCATCACGCGCCGGGATCGGTGGGACCGCTCCGGGCTTTGACCCGGTAGCCTTGAACCTGTGTCTAACGTCGTGAATCCTTTCGGTCAGGTCCTCGTAGCGCTCGTCACCCCATTCACCGCCGACGGCGAGGTGGACTGGCCCGGTGTGGAGAAGCACATCGACGACGTCATCACCGCTGGGGCAGACGGCATCGTCGTCACCGGAACAACGGGGGAGACCTCGACCCTCACCGACCCGGAGAAGCTCCGGCTCGTCGAGGTCGGCAAGAATGTCTCCGCCGGCCGCGCGAAGATCATCACCGGTGGCGGCTCCAACGAGACCGCTCACGCCATCGACCTCTATCGCAAGAGCGAGAAGGCCGGCGCCGACGGCGTCATGATCGTCACGCCGTACTACAACAAGCCAACGCAGGCGGGCATCCTCACCCACTTCCGGATGATTGCGGATGCCACTGACCTCCCGGTCATCCTGTATGACATCCCCGGCCGCACGGGCGTCCCGATCAAGTACGAGACGATCCTCCGGGCAGCGAAGCACCCGAACATCCTCGCCGTCAAAGACGCCAAGGGTGACTTCTCCGAGGTCAGCCGCGTGCTCAACCAGACCGACCTGCTCTACTTCTCCGGCGACGACGCCAACGCTCTGCCGCACCTGTCCATCGGTGCGGCCGGCCTCATCGGCGTTACGGCGAACATCGCCGCGACGCCGTACCGCCAGATGATCGACGCCGTCAACGCCGGCGACCTGGCGACAGCGACCGCAGCTCACATGCAACTCGAGCCGCTCGTCCGCGCCGTCATGACCCACGTTCCCGGCACCGTCGCCGCGAAATACATCCTCCACGGCCTCGGCCGTATCGGAAGCCCCCGCGTCCGCCTGCCCCTCGTCGGGCCGGAAGAGTGGGAAGCAGCACAGATCGAGGACGAAATCGACCTCGTCACCAACATTCCGGGAGTGGACTTCTCCAACTTCCGACCAGACCGCAACGCGGCAGCCGGTGGCGCACTGCCACAGGTGCACGGCACCACGCGCTGACGCAAATATCCCAAGGAGGGCATATGCCCACAACTATTTACGATCCCCCTGCCCTCGATAAGGGAACTCTCCGGATTATCCCCATCGGAGGACTCGGCGAAATCGGTCGCAACATGACCTATTTCGAGATCAACGGCAAGATCCTCATCGTCGACTGCGGCGTCCTCTTCCCTGAAGAGCACCAGCCGGGCGTCGACCTGATCCTGCCCGACTTCGGCCCGATCAGGGACCGTCTCGATGACGTCGTCGGCGTCATGCTCACGCACGGGCACGAGGACCACATCGGCGGAGTGCCGTATCTCCTCCGCCTGCGCAACGACATCCCGCTGATCGGTTCAGGGCTGACACTCGCGCTCGTCGAGGCGAAGCTCAAGGAACACCGCATCAAGCCGTACAGCCTCACCGTCTCGGAGGGTCAGAAAGAGCAGCTCGGTCCATTCGACCTCGAGTTCGTCGCCGTCAACCACTCGATTCCCGACGCGCTTGCCGTCGCGATCAAGACCGAGGCAGGAACCGTCCTCGCCACCGGTGACTTCAAGATGGACCAGCTCCCTCTCGACGGCCGCCTCACTGACCTCCGCGAGTTCGCCCGGCTCGGCGAAGAAGGCGTCGACCTCTTCCTCGTCGACTCCACCAACGCCGACGTCCCCGGATTCACGCCGCTCGAGCGCTCGATCGGCCCTGTGCTCGACCAGGTCATCGGCCGTGCATCGCGCCGTGTGATCGTCGCGAGCTTCTCCAGCCACGTTCACCGCGTCCAGCAGGTGCTCGACGCTGCTCACGCTAATGGGCGTCGCGTCGCGTTCCTCGGGCGCTCGATGGTGCGCAACATGACCATCGCCGCCGACCTCGGTTACCTGAAGGTGCCAGAGGGCGTACTCGTCGAGTACAAGAAGGCCAAGGACATCCCCGACAACAAGATCGTCTACATGTCGACGGGGTCGCAGGGCGAGCCGATGGCTGTCCTTAGCCGCATGGCGAACATGGACCACGCGATCGAGGTCGGCGAGGGTGACACCGTCATCCTGGCGTCGAGCCAGATCCCCGGCAACGAGAATGCTATCTACCGCGTGATCGATGGCCTCACCAAGCTCGGTGCCAACGTCGTGCACAAGGGCAACGCCAAGGTGCACGTCTCCGGCCACGCCGCAGCCGGTGAATTGCTCTACTGCTACAACATCATCCAGCCGAAGAACGTGCTCCCCGTGCACGGCGAATACCGTCACCTCGTTGCCAACGCGAAGCTGGCCATCGACACGGGCGTGCCTGAAGAGAACACCTTCCTGGCCGAGGACGGCACAGTCATGGACATGCGTGATGGCAACGTCGAGGTCGTCGGTCAGCTCGACCTCGGCTTTGTCTACGTCGACGGTTCGAGTGTCGGCGAGATCACGGATGCCGACCTCAAGGACCGCAGGATCCTCGGTGAGGAAGGCTTCATTTCGATCATCGTCGTGGTCGAGGCCCAGACCGGAAAGGTCATCGTCGGCCCGGAGATCCACGCCAAGGGCTTCGCCGAAGACGACAGGGTGTTCGACGGCGTCAAGCCGAAGATCGAGCAGGCACTCGCGGATGCCGCACGCAACGGTGTGCGCGACTCCCACGCGCTCTCGCAGATCGTTCGTCGCACCGTCGGCCGCTGGGTGAACACCTCGTACCGTCGCCGTCCGATGATCGTCCCGCTGGTCATCGAGGCGTAAGCACCCTCGCGCAAGCCCGGTTCGGACCGGTTCTGGAAGTCCAGGGCCGGGTCGGACCGGGCTTTTCGCATGTTCGGGCGGTAGACGTGGGATACCGTTGATCAGGATATGACGAATACTGACATCCCCATCGACTCACCCCTCGGCGAACGCATCGACCTTGCGGTCGCCCGCTACGGCGAAGAAGCCTTCGTGACCAAGGTCCTCGGCCTGCTCGACGGGCGTAACGAAGGCGATGACGTTCTGCTCTACGTCGGTGGTCGCCACGCCCAGGGAGTACTCGACGGAGCTCCAGCGCTCTACTGGCCCGAACTCTGGGGCGCCCGTGCGCTTCTGCACGTCTGGAACGACGCGGCAACGCCCGCCGTGCTCCGTGGAACCACCAACCGGGCATGGCGCGTGCGCGAGATGTGCCTCAAAGTCTGCGCCGAGCGCAGCATCGGCACCGAGTCTGAACTCGCGAAGCTCACAACCGATGAGAACCCGCGGGTCCGCGCAGCAGCTTCACGGGCTCTCGCGAAGGTCGGCGGTCCCGACAGCGAAGAGATCATCGGTCGGCTCCTCAGGGATCCCCAGAAGGATGTCCGTCGTGCAGCAGGCGACTCGCTCGCGGTCCTCAAAGACCGGCTTTCTCCCCGCAACGCCTGAGGTCGCGCCACGTCATCCGGGAGGATGACGCGCCCGAGACATCCGCATCCCTAGACTCGAGCCATTCGAGACGATCGGGGTTCACATGGGTGTCTGGCGCAAGTGGATCTTTCCGATCCTCCGAGTAACGATCTTCGCGGTGATCGCCGTCGCGCTCGTGAAGGTGGCGTTCTTTCCCGATGCCTCGGCCGAAGCCGACCCGGCGATGGCCACCGGTTCGATCACCGAGCCCGTCATCCAGGTGGCACTTGGCTCGATCGTGACGACCGTTGTGGTCGACGGTTCGGTGAGCGCAGACCCGGCGTCGCCGGGCAAGGCGACGCTCGCCGGCGAGGTGAGTGCCATTCCGGTGAGTCAGGGCCAGGCCGTCTCCGCCGGCGATTCGCTCGCCACGATCCGGCAGGAGATCCTGCAGGACCCTGTGGCCACGACGGATGCCGACGGCAACGTCACGATGACGCAGCCGAAACCCCGGTACAAGACGGCGACGGTGACGGCTCCCGTCGCCGGGGTCGTGTCCAATATCCCGGTGCTCGTCGGCCAGATCGTCGCGGTCGGTGACGTCCTGGCCAGTGTGGCGCCGCCCACCTTCAGCGTGACCGGGCCCATGCTGCCCGAGGACCAGTTCAAGCTCGTGACCCAGCCGGCAGACGCGCAGGTGGAAGTGATCGGAGGGCCCGGTGCATTCACCTGCACCGGACTGACGATCACCAGCCCACTCGCCGGAGCGGAAGCATCCGTCCCTGACCAGACCGGGGCAGGGCCAGCACCGTCGACGGGAGCGACGGTGCGCTGCGCGGTCCCTGCCGACGTGCGGGTCTTCGCCGGCCTCACGGCGAAGCTCACCATCGCGGGCGGAAGCGTCGATAACGCAATGACGCTTCCGGTGACGGCGGTCAAGGGCAATGCGGCGAGCGGAACAGTCTGGGTGGTCGGCGAGGATGGCGCTCACGAGGAGCGCGCCGTGACCCTCGGCCTTAATGACGGAACCGTCGTCCAGATTGTGGACGGCGTTGCCGAAGGCGATGAGGTTCTCGAGTTCGTTCCTGTGGTTGACGCGACCGATCCTGCCGTTGATGGCTGCATCGAGCAGCCGGACGGATCGGTGTACTGCGAGGAAGGTGTCGTCAGTTGAGCCTCATCGAGCTGACGGACGTCACGCGCACGGTCCTGATCCCCGACTCCGATCCGCTCACGATCCTCGATGGAGTGAATCTCAGGGTTGAGCCGGGAGAGCGGGTCAGCATCGTCGGACGATCCGGTTCGGGAAAATCGACACTCCTCAACCTGCTGGGGATGCTCGACCTTCCGAGCACGGGGGAGCTCACTTTCGAGGGCGAATCGGTGGCTGCCATGAAATCCGGCCGCCGTGACCGGGTGCGCGGCGCCAACGTCGGCTTCGTTTTCCAGCAGTTCAACCTGCTCGACGGACGGACCGCGCTCGAAAATGTCACGATGCCCCTGCTCTACGCGAGGGGTCCGCGGTTTTGGGCGAGGGAGCGACTGGCCGCGGACATGCTCGACCGGGTCGGGCTCGGACACCGGCTCTCAGCGTTGCCCGCAAGCCTCTCCGGAGGGGAGCAGCAGCGCGTGGCCATCGCGCGGGCCCTCGTCCGCCAGCCGAAACTCATCCTCGCCGATGAGCCGACGGGCGCCCTCGACGTTGAAACCGGCCAGAGCGTGATGACGCTCATCGACGACATCGTGCGCGAGGAGAACGCCGCACTCGTCACCATCACCCACGACCCGGCGATCGCCGCCAGAAGCGACACCCACTTCCGGCTTGACCGCGGCGTACTCACCACCGATTCCTACCCCACCGCAGTGGTTCTCTGATGGGCGGCTTTCTCTCCGGCATCGTCGGCGCGTGTGCCGAGGCCTGGCAGGAGGTCCGCATCCACAAGGGACGCGTGCTTCTCTCGCTCGTCGGCGTCGCCGTCGCGGTGTGCGCCCTCAGCGGTGCAATGGCCCTGTCCGCCATCGCCCAGCAGGCGACCATCGAGCAGGCAGACAGCGCGGGGGGTCGTCCGGCGACCCTGACGATGTCGATGCAGTCGTCGTCGGGAACAGCGGCAGGGACGGAGGCCGCTGAACAGGCGTGGTTCGACGTGATGGATCGGTACGAGATCTCCTACGCGACGCGCGTGCTGTGGGAATCGGGCCGTGTGCAGTTCCCTGACAGCGTTCAGGAGGTCAGTATGCAGGTCGTTGACCAGCCGTACGCCGAGATGCACCGGACCCGCATGGCCGAGGGCAACTGGTTCCAGGTCGGCGACAGCTCGAGGCTTGCCCCGGCGATCGTCGTGAACACGGCGTTCTGGGAGCAACTGGGTTCTCCGAACCTGGCGACGCATCCGGTTGTCTCGATCGAGAGTCTCGGCGGAACCAAAGCGACAGTGATCGGCGTCTACGCGACGAGTGTCTGGGACACCTGGCCGTCGATGTACATGCTCACGAGCCACTTCCACGCCGCCGCGGACGCTCCGGGAAGCGGCCTGCTGCCGTCGTACGAGATGTGGGTTCCCACCGAGTTGGCGGCGGAGCTCGCGACCCGGATCCAATCCGAACTCGGTGGCGCCCTCGGCAACGGGGCATCCGTCACGGTCGATCGCACCGACTGGGGCACCCAGATGGACGATCCAACCGCGATCCTCCGGCTCATCACGATGGGAATCGGCGGCATCATCCTGCTGCTCGGAGCGCTCAGCCTGCTCAACATCGCCCTCGTCACTGTCCGGCAGCGGATTCGCGAGATCGGTATCAGGCGCAGTTTCGGAGCGACGAGTGGCAGGGTCTTCTTCGCCGTGATGATGGAGAGCGTTGTCGCAACGTTCGTCGCTGGAATTGTGGGCGTGATCATGGCGATCCTGCTCGTGCAGAGTCCGATCATGTCAGACCTGGTGAGCTTCGGCGGGGTCAGCGACGTCCCGCCGTTCCCGGCGTCAGCCGCGATCTTCGGACTCGTCGTTGCGACGGTGGTCGGTGCTCTCGCCGGTCTGATCCCCGCGATCATCGCGGTGCGGGTCAGGGTGATCGATGCCATTCGCTACTGACCTGTGCGGGGCACGGCAGGAGTTGCGCCCGATCCGAGCTCACGCCGCGACTGATTGAGGAACCGTCATCTTCTCGAAACACTGATGCCTTAGCATCCGTATATGGCCAATTACCGGCTCCGCAAAGCGACGCGAAGTGACGCGCGGTTCCTCGGCGACATGCTCGTGGAGGCACGCAACTGGACGCCGTCGCGTTCGGTGGTCCGGGTGGACGCGATAGCGGATCCTCTGGTTGCCCGTTACATCGAGGGGTGGAAACGGCCGGGGGATGCCGGCACGATCGCTGTCGACGACGCGGGGAGTCCGATAGGCGCGTGCTGGTATCGGCTCTTTCCCGAGCACAGCCCTGGCTCTGGATTTGTGGAGCGCGGTGTACCGGAGCTGACGCTCGGCGTCGTGAGCGTCTGGCGAGCGCAGGGCGTCGGCCGCCAGTTGCTCCACGCGGTGGTCGTTCAGGCGCGGCAGCAGGGTCACAACCGGCTGAGCCTGCACGTCGACAAAGCCAACTTCGCGTCGAGGTTGTACCTGGCTGAGGGCTTTGTTCCCGTGATCCGGGACGAAACCTCGTTCGTCATGGTCCGCACGCTCCGCTGACCGGGCGCGATAGCGGGAACTCCCGCGTCAATACCGGGCAACGTCGGTGCGGCCAAGTACCGTTGAGGCCATGGCTACGACGAGTAAATCCTCCAGCGGCGGCCGGAGTACGTCGGCGCGCTCAGGAACAACAGGCACTTCCAAGACTCCAGCGAAGACACCGGCGAAAGCGCCCGCGAAGAATTCGCGCACCAGGGCGGTACCGACAACGACCGCCAAAACCGTTGCATATCCCGCCGCAGCGACCGGCGGCGACAACGCACTCGTCAAGATGTGGATGGGACTTGCTCACCTCGTCGGAGGGGCCGCGAGGGCTTTTGGGGCCGAACGGTTCGAGAAAGACCAGCGCAGGGACGGTGTCCCGTTTCTCATCTTCCTCCTCGCCATCGTCGGCATGGTGGTCGAGTGGTTCGGCGTCAACGACGCCGTGGCCCAGAACCTCACGGCATTCACCTTCGGTGGGATCTTCGGACGCCTGGCCTTCGCGCTGCCCGTCATCATGGTGCTGCTCGCCATCTGGCTCTTCCGGCATCCGTCGAGCGTCGACGACAACGGACGCATCGGGATCGGTCTCATCATCGCCCTCGTCGCGGTCTCCGGGCTCTGCCATGCCTTCGGAGGACAGCCGAACCCGAGCCAGGGAATGCCGGCACTCGCCCAGGCCGGAGGGCTCGTCGGCTGGATCGTCGGCGCGCCCCTCGTCGCACTGATCACGCCGATCGGGGCGGGCATCGTGCTTGGCCTGCTCGCTCTGCTCAGCATTTTCATCATCACGAAGACCCCACCGAACAAGATCGGTGAGCGCTTCAGGCAGCTGTACGCTTGGACGTTCGGCACCGAAGTTGTGACCCCCGAAGAGCGCGAACTGGCCAAGACGGAGAAGACCAGACAGGTCGAACTCGACGGCATCGATGGCGTCGAAGACGGCACAGACGACGACTCCCTCCCGTGGTGGCGCCGCAACAAGAGCCAGCGTGAGGTCGATCCGGCCTTCGACTCTGAGTCGGCGGACGTCACCGAGCTGCTCGGGCTCAAGCCGAAGCGGGGCAGGGGCGAGTTCGATTCGGCAATCGAAAGCCCGCCGCCCGTTGTCGAGAACGTCGACATGTTCGGTAACCCGCTCGACGCCGACGATTCCATGACCGAGGTCATCGGCGACCTGTCCCGGGCAGAGGCGGCTCTCGCCGGAGCGGGTCCGGCGAAACCATCGTTGTCAGGTCTCCACGACGACGGCCCCGACAACCAGACCGAGGCGCTCCCCGGCATGGAAGGCCTCGGGCTTCTCGACGGCACCACAGATGCCTCGCAAATGGCGCGGCCGATCCAGCCGACCGCTCCGTACCGGCTCCCGGCAGCATCGACCCTCGGCGCCGGCGATCCCGCGAAGACGCGGTCGGCCGCGAACGACGAGGTCGTCGCTGCCGTGACGAGTGTTCTCGACCAGTTCAAGGTCGACGCGAAGGTCACCGGGTTCTCCCGTGGTCCGACAGTGACCCAGTACGAGATCGAGGTCGGCCCTGGTGTCAAGGTCGAGCGCATCACAGCCCTGACCAACAACATCGCGTACGCCGTCGCATCCAACGAGGTCCGCATCCTCGCCCCGATCCCGGGCAAGAGCGCCATCGGCGTCGAGATCCCCAACACCGACCGCGAGATCGTCACCCTCGGTGATGTCCTCCGCTCAGCCAACGCAACGAAGAGCGTTCACCCGATGACGATCGGCGTTGGCAAGGATGTCGGAGGCGGATTCGTTGTGGCGAATCTCGCCAAGATGCCCCACCTCCTCGTCGCGGGTTCGACCGGTTCGGGTAAGTCGAGCTTCATCAACTCGATGATCACGAGCCTCCTGATGCGCGCAAAGCCGAGTGACGTGCGCATGGTACTCATCGACCCGAAGCGGGTCGAGCTCACCTCGTACGCCGGAGTGCCCCACCTCATCACGCCCATCATCACCAACCCCAAGAAAGCAGCCGAGGCGCTGCAGTGGGTGGTGAAGGAGATGGACATGCGGTACGACGACCTGGCCAGTTTCGGCTTCAGGCACATCGACGACTTCAACAAGGCCGTCGTGAACGAGGAGATCGTTCTCCCCGTCGGAAGCGAACGGGTGCTCAAGCCTTACCCGTACCTGCTGGTCGTCGTCGACGAGCTCGCCGACCTCATGATGGTCGCGCCGCGTGACGTCGAAGACTCGATCGTGCGGATCACGCAGCTGGCACGAGCATCCGGAATTCACCTCGTTCTCGCGACCCAGCGCCCGTCCGTCGACGTCGTCACCGGCCTCATCAAGGCCAACGTGCCGTCCAGGCTCGCGTTCGCTGTGACGAGCGTCACCGACTCTCGGGTCATTCTCGACCAGCCGGGTGCAGACAAGCTCATCGGGCAGGGAGACGGGCTGTTCCTGCCGATGGGTACGAACAAGGCGATCCGTGTGCAGGGCGCATGGGTGTCGGAAGACGAGATCGAGAAGGTCGTCAAACACGTCACCCAGCAGGCACGACCCGAGTACCGCAAGGATGTCGCTGCCGTCGTCGAAAAGAAGGAAGTCGACGCCGACATCGGCGACGACCTCGATCTGCTCCTCGCTGCGGCCGAGCTGGTCGTCGGTACCCAGTTCGGGTCGACGTCGATGCTGCAGCGCAAGCTCCGTGTCGGCTTCGCCAAGGCCGGCCGCCTGATGGACCTGATGGAATCGCGTGAGATCGTCGGGCCCTCCGAGGGCTCCAAGGCACGCGACGTCCTCGTGACGGCCGAGCAACTGCCCGGTCTGCTCGCCAAACTCCGTGGGGAGGACGCCCCAATGCCGGCGGCGTCGCCGTCGCTGGCCGACAGCGACCAGTACGAGGGCGACCCGGTCGAGAAGCAGTTCGATGGGTACGATGTGGTTGACGGCGATTCCGACGAAGACGCCTGGGGACTCACAGGCAAGGAGTAGTACATGGCCATTCCGGCCACACCACCGAACGGATCAGCGAGGCCCGCCCGATCGGCGAATCTCAACGTTCCGAACGCAATCACCATCGTCCGGATTTTGGCCGCTCCGGTCTTCATCTGGATGCTGCTTGCCGACGACGGGCAGGACGGCGGCCTCCGCTGGGCCGCAGCGATCCTGTTCATCGTCGCGATCGCCACCGACTGGGTCGACGGCGCCATCGCACGAAAGCACGGTCTGATCACCGACCTCGGTAAGCTCCTCGACCCCATCGCCGACAAGGTCCTCACCGGAGGTGCCCTCGTCGCTCTCTCGATCCTCGGCGAACTGCCCTGGTGGGTCACCATCCTCGTGCTCGTCCGTGAGGTCGGCATCACGGTCCACCGGATGATCGTGGCGACAGACCACGTCGTCGCCGCGGCGTGGATGGGAAAGCTCAAGACCGTCGCGCAGTCCATCGCGATTTCGTTTGCTCTGGTTCCCCTCAACACGGTCGTCGGTGACTGGATCTTCTGGGTGAACGGCGTGCTCATGACCATCGCCGTCCTGCTCACTGTCGCTAGCGGTATCGACTACGTGATCACCGAGCTCAAGGCTCGGCGGGCGCGATGACATCCGAGGCTCCGGCTCCGGCTCCGGCTCCGGCTGACGCGACCGCGGCGCTCATCGCGCGGCTCGCTGAGCGCGGCCTCACGGTGGCCGTTGCCGAGTCGCTGACCGGTGGACTCCTCGTCGCCGAACTCATCAGGCCACCCGGCGCGTCTGCCGTCGTGTTCGGCGGTGTTGTCGCCTACGCCACTGAGCTGAAGCGCACCGTCCTCGGAGTGGATGGCGAACTGCTCGCCCAGTTCGGGCCGGTGGATCCGGAGGTTGCCCGCCAGATGGCATCCGGTGTGCGTACCGCGCTTGCGGTCGACGGACGCGTCGCCGACATCGGAATTTCCACCACGGGTGTGGCCGGTCCTGACCCCCAAAGCGGAAAGGCACCCGGAACGGTATACGTGGGGCTGTCGACGAGCGACGGTGCGCGGGCGCTCGAACTGCAGCTCGACGGCGACAGGACCACGATCCGAAGTGCGACGGTTGCTGCCGCGATCGCACTGATCGCGGATTCAGAGAAGAGTACAACGTCACCTGTCGCCGACCTTTGAGAAACTCGCGCGTCGTCGCCCGGGTTTCCGCGGGAATACGTGGTGTTACAACCCAGTTACACACTAGGTATTCACAAGAAAAAATCAGTGAGCGACAGTAAGGTTTTTCAGACGGATGGGTGTAGTAATGTTATCCAACCACGGGCTTACCAGTGGTCAGGCTGATCGGCAGAGAAGGAGGGGTCCCATGATTCTCGTACGTCAGGAAATCGGTGACGTGTTGCGCGACTTCCGGCTGCAAAAGGGGCGGACTCTTCGCCAGGTTGCAAGCAAGGCAAGTGTTGCACTCGGTTATCTCAGTGAGGTTGAGCGCGGCCAGAAGGAAGCATCGAGCGAGATCCTCGCCTCGGTCGCAGACGCACTGGACACCCCGATCTCAGTCATCATGCGCGAAGTCGGTGACCGTCTCGCCGTCATCGAGGGCATCGCGCCCATTCCAGACACGGTTCCCGACGAGTTCGTTGCAGAACTCGACGCGGACCTGGTTGCCCGCTGACGCTGGCACACATAATTTCCGGATGCCCCGGCCCGCGACAGCGAGCCGGGGCATTCCTCGTCCGCTCGCGACCGCGAGCCCTCTATCTACAGTGAGCCGAGACAAGTGAAACTCAGCGAGTTCAGACTGGCCGTCACCACCGAGTTCGGTGGCGCATACGGGCGTGTCCTCACCAGCGACCTGGTGCTGCGCGAACTCGGTGGGCGCACGGCGGATGAAGCGCTGGCAGCGGGGGAGTCTCCGCGTAACGTCTGGATGGCGCTCTGCAAGGAATCGGACGTTCCCCGCGACCGCTGGCACGGCGTCGGGGTTCGGCCGCCTGTCCAGTAGCACCCGGATCTTCCTTCGACACGCCGAAGAATATTTCTCGAACACTCGTTCGGTCTGCGATAGGCTCCTACACAAGGGCCCATCTGGGGCAGTACGTCCACTGTTTTCCTCCCTCTGACTCAATGTCAGAGGTGCCTCATACAGTCGACACTGTTCACGAAAACGCTCCCAGCCTTGTTGAAGCCGAGTTCCGGCCCGACAGCCTATAGGCGCACCGCTATCGCACAGGAAGAGGCAGACATGCCATCAGTAGCAGACCGCGAGAAGTCCCTTGAAACGGCACTCGCCCAGATCGACCGTCAATTCGGCAAGGGTTCAGTCATGCGCCTCGGCAGCGATGAGCGGGCTCCAGTAGCAGTCATCCCCACCGGCTCAATCGCGCTTGACGTCGCGCTCGGCGTTGGCGGCCTTCCGCGTGGCCGCATCGTTGAGATCTACGGTCCTGAGTCATCGGGTAAGACCACACTCACGCTCCACGCGATTGCGAATGCGCAAAAGGCGGGCGGCATCGCGGCATTCATCGACGCGGAGCACGCACTCGACCCCGAGTACGCCAAGAAGCTCGGTGTCGACATCGACGCCTTGCTCGTCTCCCAGCCAGACACCGGTGAGCAGGCGCTCGAGATCGCTGACATGCTCGTGCGTTCGGGCTCCATCGACCTGATCGTGATCGACTCCGTTGCGGCACTGGTGCCGCGCGCCGAGATCGAGGGCGAGATGGGTGACTCCCACGTGGGTCTCCAGGCCCGACTGATGTCACAGGCGCTCCGCAAGCTCACCGGTGGACTCAGCCAGACCAACACCACAATGATCTTCATCAACCAGCTGCGCGAGAAGATCGGTGTCTTCTTCGGAAGCCCCGAGACCACCGCTGGCGGTAAGGCGCTCAAGTTCTACGCGTCGGTTCGACTCGACATCCGCCGGATTGAGACCCTCAAAGACGGAACGGATGCCGTCGGAAACCGTACGCGAGTGAAGGTCGTCAAGAACAAGATGGCGCCGCCGTTCAAGCAGGCCGAGTTCGACATTCTCTACGGCACAGGGATCTCACGAGAGGGCAGCCTGATCGACTTCGGTGTCGAGCACCTGATCGTCAAAAAGTCGGGTTCCTGGTACACCTACGACGGTGAGCAGCTGGGTCAGGGTAAGGAAAACTCGCGTAACTTCCTGCTGACGAACCCCGACATCGCCAACGAGATCGAGTCGAAGATCAAGGCCAAGCTCGGAGTCGGTGTTGCCAAGGTCGAGGCGGAGGCACCAGCCGCTGCCACAGGTGCCAAGGTCAAGACCACGGCCGACCAGCTCGCTGCCAAGCGCGGCGCCTAGGCCTCCGTTATGGTTTCGTTTCGCGACCCGGGTCGGCCGGACACCCCGACCGACCCGGCAGGCGGGAACCCCGCCGACAAGCCCGGCGAGAAGATCGCGCCGGTGACCTACCTGCGCGGTGCCGGGCACACGCCCGAGCCTGCACGCACGGGTACCAGATCCGACGCCGATTCCTGGTTCGGGTCTGATCCCGAGCCGGCTGCGGAACGAACGACGTCCGGGGCGGGTTCGGAGTCCGAACGCGCTCCCGGAACGCGCTCCTCACCGCGCAAGCGGTCCGGGGGTTCAGCGGCCGGGCACCTTCGGGCGGTCGGTCGCGACGGTGCTGTCAGGGATGGTGCTGTCAGGGGCGGTGCTGCCATGGACAGTGGCGCCGAGCACGACGAGGACGAACCCGTCGAGCAGGTTGCCGACCCCGAAGCCGTCGAGTCGCTTCTCGTACGGAAGCTCGCCCGGAGGTCGCTCAGCGAGGCTGAGGTCCTCGCGTTTGCCGTTCAGGAGGGGCTGACCGCCGCACAGGCGAACACGATCCTCGACCGGCTTCGTGACCTGGGCTATGTCGATGACCGCGCCCTCGCCGAGCAGCTCAAGCACTCGCTGTCCGAACGCAAAGGACAGAGCAAGGCCGTCGTCGCTCGCGCCATGTCCGGTCGCTCGATCGACCGCGACATCATCACCGAGGTGCTCGATGACATCGAGCAGGATGATGAGCTCGGCGTCGCGACCGAACTCGCCCGCAAGCGCGCCTCGCAGATGTCAGGACTCGACAAGCAGACGCTGGAACGCAGGCTCACCGGTTTCCTCGCGCGACGCGGTTACCCCGGCAACATTGTGCGAGAGGCTATCGCGCCAGTGCTGACCGGCCGCTCGTCGTCACCGAGCTCGACGGTACGGTTCCGGTAGTTCGTTCGCCGTCGGTTGGCGCCCGTCCAGATCGGGCGTGCGCCGACTGGCGCTCCCGCTGGCAACAACCTGCCCGCCGCTGGCACCGTGGGCACCACGCAGCCAACGCGCCGCCACCACGCAGCCGCGTGCGAACGTAGACTGGGACAACCATGAGTAGCCTGCTTGAAACGCCCACAGTCATCACGCCGTCGACAGCGGCAATCGACGCGACCGGGCGTGCTCGCACGTATGAAGTGCGCACCTACGGCTGCCAGATGAACGTGCACGACTCCGAGCGGTTGAGCGGCTCGCTCGACGCCGCCGGCTACGTTCCCGCCGAGAGCGGGGCCGAGGCGGATGTTGTGGTCATCAACACCTGCGCCGTTCGCGAGAACGCCGACAACAAGCTCTATGGCAACCTCGGTTACCTCGCGAGCGTCAAGCGCCGCCATGAGGGCATGCAGATCGCCGTTGGCGGCTGTCTCGCGCAAAAAGACAAGAACGTCATCCTCGAGAAGGCGCCGTGGGTGGACGTTGTCTTCGGAACGCACAACATGGGCGCACTGCCGAACCTCCTCGAGCGCGCCCGCCACAACGAAGAGGCGCAGATCGAGATCCTCGAAGCGCTCGAGACCTTCCCATCCACTCTGCCGACCAAGCGCGAATCCAGCTACAGCGGCTGGGTGTCCATCTCCGTCGGATGCAACAACACCTGCACCTTCTGCATCGTCCCGTCCCTTCGCGGGAAAGAGAAAGACCGGCGGCCGGGTGAGATCCTCGCGGAGATCCAGGCGCTCGTCGATGACGGTGCTATCGAGGTGACGCTGCTCGGCCAGAATGTGAACTCCTACGGCGTCGAGTTCGGCGACCGCCAGGCGTTCAGCAAGCTGCTGCGTGCCGCCGGAGCCATTGACGGGCTCGAGAGGATTCGTTTCACGAGCCCCCACCCCGCGGCGTTCACCGACGACGTCATCGACGCGATGGCCGAGACGCCGAGCGTCATGCCTCAGCTGCACATGCCGCTGCAGTCCGGTTCCGACCGGATCCTCAAGGCGATGCGCCGGTCGTATCGCAGCGAGAAGTTCCTCGGCATCCTCGACAGGGTCCGGGCCCGAATGCCGCACGCGGCGATTTCGACAGACATCATCGTTGGCTTCCCCGGCGAAACCGAGGAGGACTTCCTCGAGACCCTCCGTGTGGTGGAGGCGGCGAGGTTCGCTACGGCATTCACCTTCCAGTACTCGATCCGTGAGGGGACCCCGGCCGCGACAATGCCGGACCAGGTTCCGAAGGAGGTCGTCCAGGAGCGCTTTGAGCGGTTGACCGCCCTTCAGGACCGCATCTGCCTCGAGGAGAACCAGAAGGTCGTCGGCCGCGAGATCGAGATCCTCGTCGCGGTCGGCGAAGGTCGCAAGGATTCCGCCAGCCACCGGTTGTCCGGCAGGGCTGAGGACTCCCGCCTCGTGCACTTCGAGGTGCCCGAAGGCTCGGCGATCCCGCGCCCGGGAGACATCGTCACCGCCACAGTGACCCAGGCCGCGCCCTTTTACCTCATCGCTGATGCTCCCGCCGGAAGCGAACTCGTGGTGCGAAGGACCTCCGCCGGCGACGCATGGGACCGCGCGCAGGCAGAGTCGTGCGGCGTTCCCGCGCCCGGCGCCTCACCGAGCAGCCCTGGCCGCGTTTCACTGGGACTGCCAACCCTGCGCGTCGGTCCGCCCACGCCCGTCCACGACGCACCGGTTCGGGCCCACGACGCGCCAGCTCAGGTCCAGGGCGGAATGACACCGATTTACGACGCACTGGACGGCGAACGCTGAACCCGCACAGCGCCCCGCAGCTCATCGCGGTAGTTGGTCCGACCGGTACCGGAAAGAGCGAACTCTCGCTCAATATCGCAGAGGCCCTCGCGCGCACGGGCAGTGGCGCTGAGATCGTCAATGCGGATGCCATGCAGCTGTACCGCGGGATGGACATCGGCACGGCCAAGCTGCCTGAAAACGAGCGCAGGGGCATCCCGCACCACATGCTCGACATCCTCGATGTCGACGAAGAAGCTACTGTCGCCAGGTACCAGCCTCTCGCCAGGGCTGCGGTCACCGACATCCTCTCGCGGGGGAAATCCGCGATCCTCGTCGGTGGGTCCGGCCTGTATGTCTCGAGCGTCCTCTACGACTTCCAGTTCCCCGGCTCTGACCCCGCGATTCGGGCTCGACTCGAGCACGAATCAGCCACGCTTGGTCCCGGCATCCTGTACCAGCGACTTGCCGCGCTCGACGCGGACGTTGCGTCGCGGATCGGGCCGCACAACACGCGGCGAATCGTGCGCGCCCTCGAGGTGGCCGAGATCACCGGTTCTCCCGTGGCGGGGATGCTGCCGGACGAGCCGGTGTACTGGCGCGAGTCGCGCATCATCGGGCTGTCGGCGCCGAGGCCGGAACTGACCGCACGTCTCGACCAGCGGGTGCACGGGATGTGGGCTGCCGGGCTGCTGGACGAGGTGGCGGCGCTGCGGGCGGCGGGGCTCGAGGGCGGTGTTACCGCGTCGCGGGCGATCGGATACGCGCAGGCGCTGAAGCAACTCGCGGGCGCGGCCACCGAGACGGAAGCCATTGAAGAAACGCAGCAGCTGACCCGGCGGTACGCCAGGCGGCAGATGAGCTGGTTCAAGCGCTATGCAGACATCGTCTGGCTGGATTACGACGCGCCTGACCTTGTCGAGAAGGCCATGGCATCCGTCACCGGCGCGACGCCCCAGGTTCCGCGCTGACCCTAGACTTGGGCGCATGGGATTCACTCTGCAGTTCACCAAGGGCCACGGCACAGGCAACGATTTCGTGCTCTACACGGACCCTGAGGGCGACCACCCACTGACCACCGCGCAGATTGTCGCGGTGTGCGACCGCCACTTCGGTGTCGGCGCCGACGGCGTCATCCGCGCCGTCAGGTCGCGCAACATCGACGAGGGCGCGGCAGCCCTGGCGGAAGACGACGGCGCAGAATGGTTCATGGACTACCACAATGCCGACGGATCCATCGCGGAAATGTGCGGCAACGGCATCCGTGTCTACGCGCGGTACCTTATCGAGCAGGGTCTTGTTGAGCTGGAGTCGGGTGACACCCTCGCAATCGGAACCCGCGCCGGCGTCCGTGACGTCCAGCGCGCCACCAACGGTTTCCAGGTCGACCTCGGGCGCTGGAAGCTCGAGGGTGGCGAGCCGCTCGTGCGGGCCAAGGAGCTCAAGGTGGCGCGGCCGGGGCTCGGCATCAACGTCGGAAACCCGCACGTCGTCGTCGCTCTCGCAGACGAGGCAGAGCTTGAGTCGGCTGACCTTCACTACATTCCGCTGATCGAACCGGAACCCATCGATGGGGCCAACGTGGAATTCGTTGTGCCCTATGACCCGCTCATCAAGGACGGCGTTGCCCGCATCTCGATGAGGGTTCACGAGCGGGGGAGTGGTGAGACTCTGTCGTGCGGTACCGGCGTCGCAGCCGCGGCTCTCGCGACGCGGCACTGGGCCGGGTCGGCGGCACCGAACGCGTGGCGCGTCGACGTTCCAGGAGGAACGCTCGGTGTGCGGATGTTCGCGACGCAGGACGGCGAGCACGTCGGACTGTCTGGCCCGGCCGACCTCGTCTACACGGGCACTCTCGAGCTCGGCTAGCGTCCGTCCGTCAGTTCATCCGTCAGTTCGCTTCAGCGCGGAGTGCCCGCAGTACGCGGTACCCCTTGCTGATCGTCTCTTTGGTGAACTCGAAATCGTCGCCCATGCTCTCCTGCAGCCAGCGGTGCAGGCTGTCTGAGCCGAGGTTGCGCTGCACGACGAGCCAGGCGTCTGAACCCGGTTCCAGGCGAGGGAGCCAGCGCTCGAGCATGGCGTGAAGCTCGGTCTTGCCGACGCGGATGGGCGGGTTCGACCAGATCGTCTGGAACCGGACGTCGTCGGGAACCTGATCGGGCTGCACTGCAGTGATATTGGTGAGCCCGAGCTTCTCCGCATTCATCCGCAGCAGGTCGAGCGCGCGCTCGTTGACATCCACCGCCCAGACGTGAGCGCCTGGCGCCTCGAGGGCGAGTGTCAGGGAGATCGGTCCCCAGCCGCAGCCCAGGTCGAGAAGGTTGCCGGTTTGGGGCGGAGTCGGTGCGTTCGCTAAGAGCACCTGCGTCCCCGGGTCGATCCGGTCAGGGCTGAAAATCCCGTTCGAGGTGGTGAGTTCGTAGTCCTGGCCTGAGAGCCGAACGGAAACCGTGCGGAGCTTGAGTTCGGTTCCGGGTACGCCCGTAAAATAATGATCGCTGGCCATAGGGGAACGTTACCGCAAAGCAACTAGGCTTAACTGATGAGCAAGTCCACCGAATCAACCCCAGAGAACACCGAAACACCCATCGACGACGATGCAGTATCGCGGGTGTTGCGCAACGCTGAGTCCCGCGCGGGCGGCTATTCGCTCTTCGGTTCGAGTCAGGCCGACGCCCTGCAGGACAGATCCACGACCGGTGAGTCCGGGCACGATGGATTCGACGGCGAGCAGCAGGATCGGGAAGACCGCCAGGCGCTCCGCCGCGTGGCCAACCTGTCGACAGAGCTCGAGGACGTCACCGAGGTCGAGTACCGGCAGCTGCGCATCGAGAACGTCGTTCTCATCGGCGTGTACCCGCAGGGCGCGCAGGAGGATGCAGAGAACTCGATCCGCGAGCTCGCTGCCCTCGCTGAAACCGCAGGCGCCGTCGTCCTCGACGGCATGCTGCAGCGCCGCCCGAATCCCGACCCGAGCACCTACCTCGGCAAGGGAAAGGCCGAGGAATTGCGCGGCATCGTCGCCGCGCTCGGCGCAGACACCGTGATCGCCGACACCGAACTCGCGCCAAGCCAGCGGCGTGCGCTCGAGGACGTCGTGAAGGTCAAGGTCATCGACCGTACCGCCGTCATCCTCGACATCTTCAGCCAGCACGCCAAGAGCCGCGAGGGCAAGGCCCAGGTCGAGCTCGCCCAGCTTGAGTACCTCCTCCCGCGACTCCGCGGTTGGGGTGACTCGATGTCCCGCCAGGCCGGTGGCCAGGTGGGTGGCGCCGGCGCCGGAATGGGTTCACGTGGTCCTGGTGAAACCAAGATCGAACTCGACCGACGCCGCATCCACACCCGGATGGCGAAGCTGCGCAAGCAGATCAAGGGCTTCGGCCCGGCCCGCGAGGCCAAGCGGGCCAACCGCAACCGCTTCGAGGTGCCGAGCGTCGCTATTGCCGGGTACACCAACGCCGGCAAGTCGAGTCTGCTCAACCGGATCACGAAGGCTGGCGTGCTGGTCGAGAACGCTCTCTTTGCAACGCTCGACGCGACGGTTCGGAAGACCCAGACCGAGGACGGCCGGCTCTACACGCTCTCCGACACCGTCGGATTCGTCCGAAACCTGCCGCACCAGCTCGTCGAGGCGTTCCGCTCCACCCTGGAAGAGGTGGCGGAGTCGGATGTCATCGTGCACGTGGTCGACGCATCGCACCCGGACCCTGCATCCCAGATCAGCACTGTCCGCGACGTGATCGGTGATGTCGGCGCCCGCGATATTCCAGAGATCGTGGTCTTCAACAAGAGCGATCTCGTCAGCGAGGACGACCGGCTCGTGCTCCGCGGACTGGAACCCAAGGCGATCTTCGCTTCGGCGCGCACCGGTGAGGGGATCGACGAGATCCTGGCCCGCATCGCGGAGCTGCTGCCGAGTCCGACAGTCCCGCTTCACCTGCTCGTCCCGTACGACCGGGGAGACATCATTTCGATGCTCCACCGCCGCGGAAAGGTCGAGAAACTGGACTACGAGGAAGACGGCACCGAGGTGCGCGCACTCGCGTCGGAGGAACTCGCCGCACAGGTGTCCGAGTTCGCGATCGCCGAGTAAACGCGACGCGGCGACGTCACGCGTCTGGTCTGTTAACGAACGGATGCCCCGGGTCTGTACCCGGGGAATCCGTTCGTTAAGCAGGCGTCAGGCGCCACACCGTGAGTGGCTACACGGCGCGGAGGACCGCGACGATCTTGCCGAGCACGTCGGCTTCGTCGCCGAGGATCGGTTCGAAGTTCGTGTTGCGGGGGAGCAGCCAGGTGTGGCCATCGCGCTGGCGGAACACCTTGACCGTGGCTTCACCATCGAGCATGGCAGCGACGATGTCGCCGTTCTCGGCGGTCGGCTGCTGACGGACGACAACCCAGTCGCCGTCGCAGATCGCTGCGTCGATCATCGACTCACCCGAGACCTTGAGCATGAACAGCTCGCCCTTGCCCACGAGCTGACGGGGCAGGGGGAAGACCTCTTCGACCTGCTGGTCAGCGGTAATCGGCACCCCGGCAGCGATGCGTCCGACCAGGGGCACCATCGCTGCGTCGCCGACCGGTGTTGAGCTTTCGAAGTCGGCAACGTTCGAGGGGGAGGGCAGGTCGATCAGGATCTCGAGTGCACGGGGCCGATTGGGGTCCCTGCGCAGGTAACCGCTCAACTCGAGCTGGTTGAGCTGGTGCGTCACGCTTGAGAGTGACGCGAGGCCGACCGCGTCGCCGATTTCGCGCATGCTCGGCGGGTAACCGCGGCTCTGCACGGAGCGCTGGATCACGTCGAGGATCGCCAGCTGCTTCTCGCTCAGGCTCTTGCGGCGGCGCGTGGTCGGCTTCTCTGCCGGCACGCGCTTGGCCTTCCGTGCCTTTGGAGCGGCAGATGAAACAGCGGCATCCGGCTCGTTCTCAGCCGTGATATTCGCGTTGTCGAGCGTCATGTCACTCCCGTCTGGCGGGCAGCCCCGGCCAATGTCAGTGGTCACTGGTTGAGTCTCAACCATCAATCGAAACTCTATCCGTCCCGAGGGGCCCCAGCAAAGATTTGTTCGAGTGTGTCGGGCAAATTCTGCAAAAAAGTCCGAAGAAGGACTTGAATCTTCGAACAATCGAATATAGATTCGGAATACAGGTTCGTATTCGGCCCTCCCGGCCGAGGGCCGGATACGAATTCTTCGAATCGCCACACAACAGTTCACAGCACGAACCGGAGGCGCACCATGAGCACCGCAGTCATCACCCCCATTCACTCTCTCTCACGTCCGGCCGCACGGCGCCCCGAGGCGCCGCGCCCATCGAACTCGCGTACACAGGCCGCCGGAGGCGACGCGTCAGCGATGATCGCACGCCCCACCGGGCGCATCCGACTCACCCGGCGCGGTCGCGTTGTCCTGACCTCGCTCGCCGCTGCTCCGTTCATCGCTCTCGCGGCCTGGCTCGGACTCAACGCCGGCGCCGCAGCGGCGTCGTCGTCCCCGAGCTCGGCCTCGTTCGAGTACGTCACTGTCGAACACGGTGACTCCCTGTGGTCCCTCGCGGGCACGCTGGCTCCCGAGGCCGACCCTCGTGATGTGATCGCCGACGTGATGGCCCTCAACCAGCTCGAAACGTCCACGGTCGTTCCCGGGCAGAACATCGCCATTCCCGAGCGATACACGGCTCCGTAACGCACACCGAAGCGCAAGGCGCGGCGGGTAAACTTCCGGGGTGAGTTCCCTCGATGCCCTGCCCATCCGCGATGATCTTCGTGGCAAGTCCCCGTACGGCGCACCCCAGAAGGTCGTGCCCGTCGCCCTGAACGTCAACGAGAACACGCATCCGATTCCCGAAGACGTGGCCCACGACATCGTGACCGCCCTCGCCCGCGCTGTGCTCGGCGTGAACCGATACCCCGACCGCGAGTTCACCGAACTACGGATCAGCCTCGCCGGTTACCTCGGGCACGGTCTCAGTGCCGATCACATCTGGGCCGCGAACGGCTCGAACGAGGTTCTGCAGCAGGTTCTCCAGGCTTTCGGCGGACCTGGCCGCTCGGTGCTCGGGTTCAGCCCGACCTATTCCATGTACCCGCTGCTGGCCGCAGGCACCGGAACCCGGTGGATTGCCGCCGAGCGTGACGCCGACTACGAGATCTCGCCCGAGACCGCCAGCGCCGCCGTTCGCCGCGAACGCCCCGACGTCGTGATTCTCTGTTCGCCGAACAACCCCACCGGGACCCCGCTTGGGCTCGACACCATCGAGGCCGTCTATGACGCGACCGATGGCATCGTGGTCGTGGACGAGGCGTACTTCGAGTTCGCCCCAGAGGGGACTCCAAGCGCGCTGTCCCTTCTCGACGGGCGCGACCGGTTGCTCGTGTCACGAACCATGAGCAAAGCCTTCGCATTTGCCGGCGCACGGGTGGGCTACCTCGCTGCGGCGCCGGCGGTCACTGACGCGCTTCGTCTGGTGCGCCTTCCGTACCACCTCTCCGCACTCACGCAAGCCGCGGCGATTGCTGCCCTTGCACACAGCGGCGAAATGCTCGCCATGGTCGATGACATCAAGAATCAGCGCGACCGCATCAGCGCTGGCCTCGCCGACCTGGGCTACCGCCCGTACCGGAGCCACAGCAACTTCGTGCTGTTCGGAGGCGTTGACGATCCGGTAGCACTGTTCGAGTCACTGCTCGAGCGCGGAGTGCTCATCCGAGATATCGGTCTGCCCAATCAGATGCGGGTTTCGGCGGGTACCGAGGCAGAGACGACCGCGTTCCTCGAAGCCATTGCGGCGGTAAGCTCGAAGTCATGAGCCAGCCGCAGCGCACCGCCCGGATCCAGCGCGAGACGAGCGAATCGAGCATTGACCTCACGCTCAACCTCGATGGGACCGGTGTCAGTGATATTCACACCACCGTGCCCTTTTACGATCACCTCCTGACGGCGTTCGCCAAGCACGCACTGGTCGACCTCACGGTGAGGGCCACCGGCGACATCGAGATCGATGTGCACCACACGGTGGAAGACATTGGCATCGCACTCGGGCAGGCCATCAAGCAGGCGCTCGGCACCAAGGAGGGCATTTCGCGCTTTGGCGACGCTCTCGTTCCCCTCGACGAGGCACTCGTCCAGGCCGTTGTCGACATTTCCGGCCGGCCGTACCTCGTGCACTCCGGCGAGCCCGCGGGGTTCGAGTTCCACCTCATCGGTGGTCACTTCACCGGGTCGATGGTGAGGCACGTGTTCGAAGCCATTGCGTTCAACGCCGCACTCACCGTTCACGTCACGGTGCTCGGCGGGCGCGACCCACACCACATCGCGGAGGCCGAGTTCAAGGCATTCGCGCGGGCGTTCCGGCAGGCGAAGGCTCTCGATCCTCTTGTGACCGGCATCCCGTCGACGAAGGGTGCACTGTGACGGGATCGTCACGGCCAAGCGTTGTTGTTCTCGACTACGGGAGCGGCAACGTCCACTCCGCGGTCAAGGCGCTTGAAGCGGCGGGCGCCGACGTCGAGCTGACCGGTGACCGCCGCAAGGCACTCGAGGCCGACGGTCTTCTCGTGCCCGGCGTTGGAGCGTTCAGCGCGGTCATGGAACAGCTCTCCACCTCGCGCGGTGGTGAAGTGATCGATCGCCGGCTGGCCGGTGGTCGCAAGGTCATGGGCATCTGTGTCGGGATGCAGATTCTGTTCGAGCGCGGTGTTGAACGCGGCGTCGACACAGAGGGCCTCGGAGAGTGGCCGGGCGTCGTGACGGAACTCGACGCGCCCGTTCTCCCGCACATCGGCTGGAACACGGTCGACGCGCCCGAAGACTCCGTCCTCTTCCGCGGCATCCGCGACGAACGCTTCTATTTCGTGCACTCGTACGCCGCGCAGGACTGGAAGCTCGAGGTGATGCCGCCGTTCCACGAGCCGGCACTGACGTGGGCCGAACACGGAACCCGGTTCCTCGCCGCCGTCGAAAACGGACCGCTGAGCGCGACGCAGTTCCACCCGGAGAAGTCCGGCGATGCCGGCATCCGCTTGCTGGCCAACTGGGTCGGCTCTCTCACATCGGACTGACCCTCCGCATTCTTCCGAATGGCACGCTCGTGCCGCACCACACAACCAAGGACAATTCATGAGTGAGTTCAACACGACCCCGAAGCTTGTGCTGCTTCCGGCTGTCGACGTCGCCGGCGGCAAAGCCGTCCGTCTGACCCAGGGCGAGGCGGGCACGGAGACCAGCTACGGCGATCCGGTCGACGCCGCCGCTGACTGGGCGCGCCAGGGCGCCGAGTGGATCCACCTGGTGGACCTCGATGCCGCATTCGGCCGCGGGAACAACGCGGGCGTGATCCGCAAGGTGATCAAGCAGGTCCGCGGTGTGAACGTCGAACTCTCCGGCGGCATCCGCGACGACGCGTCACTCAAGGCAGCTCTCGCGACCGGAGCCAAGCGAATCAACCTCGGTACAGCGGCGCTGGAGAACCCGGAGTGGGCTGCGAACGTCATCGGCCAGTACGGCGAAGCCGTCGCGGTCGGCCTCGATGTCCGCGGAACCACACTCGCGGCACGGGGCTGGACCCGTGAGGGCGGCGACCTGTGGACGGTCATCGACCGGCTCGAGCGGGCCGGCTGCGCCCGCTATGTCGTCACCGACGTGACGAAGGATGGCACCCTCCAGGGGCCCAACGTCGACCTGCTTCGCCAGGTGATGGAGCGGACCAACCGACCGGTCATCGCGTCCGGTGGAGTGTCGAGCCTCGACGACCTCGTCGCCCTGCGCGAACTCGTGCCGCTCGGGCTCGAGGGTGCGATCGTCGGCAAGGCGCTCTACGCGGGTGCGTTCACTCTGGCTGAGGCGCTGGATGTCGCATCCGACTAATCCCGCAGACTCGGCCGGGCAGCCCTGGGAGGGCCGCCAGTTCGGCGAGAACGCTTTTGCCGGCGACGATGGGTCTGCGCCACCTCAGCTGATCGACGCGCTCACGCGATTCGCGGATGGGCGAGCGGGGGAGGATGCCGTCGTCGACGCGTTCCGCTCGTCGCGCCTGCTCATCCCACTCGTGACCCACGCCGGCGACGTTGGCGTGAACGCGCATGGCCAGAAAGTCGACAAGACCCAGGAGTTGTCCATCGTGACCGTCGCCGGTCCCGACGGCCGTAACGTGCTGCCGGTCTTCTCGTCGGTGGCCGCCATGCAGTCCTGGAACACGATCGCGCGACCGGTGCCGGCCGATGGCATCCGCGTTGCCCTCGCGGCGGCGAGTGAGAACACAGACCTCGTCGTGCTCGACCCGACGAGCGACACCGAGTTCGCTATTAGGCGGCCGGCGCTGTGGGCCATCGCCCAGTCGCTGCCGTGGCAGCCCGCGTACGCGAACCCGGATGTGCTCGACGCGTTTCTTACGAGTGCGCGCTCCGAGCTGGCGGTGCTCGACGTCAGGCTGGAGTCGGGTGACGCACGGGCGCGGCTGGCTGGCCCTGAACTCATCGCCCACCTCGAACTGATCGACGGCCTCACGCGCAGTGAGCTCGACGCCGTGCTCTCGAGGCTCGCCCAGCGGTGGGCGGCGAGCGACGTGATCGCGACGATGGTCGACTCACTCGCGGTGCGGCTCGAAGCGTCCCGCTGATCCGGGCGGAACGCGCGCGTATGTGCGCGTTCAGCTGTCGCTGATGCATGGTTCAGGCGCGTTTGCCGTTGCATCTGTGACAGATGAACGCCGCGGAACGCGCGCGTTGGTACACACTCGCGCGTTGGTGCGCGTTCAACTGTCGCGAATGCATGGTTCCGGCGCGTTTGCCGTGCATCTGTGACAGATGAACGCCGCGGAACGCGCGCGCGGGCGCGACGCGTAGCGCCCGCGCCCGCGCCTGTGGGTGGAGCGGGTGACCTAGTTGACCGGGCCGGTCCACTTCTCGCCGGGGCCCTTGCCCACGGGGTCGGGAATGACGGATGCCTCACGGAACGCCAGCTGCAGCGAGCGAAGCCCATCACGAAGGCTGCGCGCGTGCATGTCGCTGATCTCGGGGGCTCCCGCGGTGATCAGGCCAGCGAGGGCGTTGATCAGCTTGCGTGCCTCGTCGAGGTCCTGCTGCGACTCAGGGTCGTCGGCGAGGCCACATTTGACCGCCGCCGCGCTCATGAGGTGGACGGCTGTCGTCGTGATGACTTCGACGGCGCCGACGTCTGCGATGTCGCGGGTTGCGTCGGACGCAGCGTCCTCGACGTTGTCGTATGGGGATTCGTTAGTGCTCAATGCCAACCTCTGCTAGACTCTAAGACGGCTCCGGGACTAAAGTTCCGGTACGAAAGAGGAAAATTCCCACCCGCGCTTGACCGCTTCACTAAGGTTACCGGGTTGTTGTACTCCGCCAGACGCATGGTTTCCATGCTGAGGTAGACAGGGTACGAGCCACTGTGATGGATTTTTTTCCGTCATGGTTGTGGTGTGTGACTTCTCCTCTCTCGCTTGATTCAGGCATCCGTCTGTATTGAAGGTCAGAGATTGAGTTAGAGGAGTAACGCATTAGCGATCCCCGTACAAACGACCGTATCCGAGTCCCCGAGGTCCGCCTCGTGGGTCCCGCCGGAGAACAGGTCGGCGTTGTCAAGATTGAGGTAGCACTGCGCCTGGCGCAGGAAGCTGAGCTCGATCTCGTCGAGGTCGCCCCGAACTCCAAGCCTCCGGTCGCGAAGATCATGGATTACGGCAAGTTCAAGTACGAGGCTGCGCAGAAGGCCAAGGAGGCCAGGCGTAACCAGGCGAACACCATCCTCAAAGAGGTTCGGTTCCGTCTCAAGATCGACAAGCACGACTACGAAACAAAGCGCAAGCGCGCTGAGGGCTTCCTCAAGGCTGGTGACAAGGTCAAAGCAATGATCCTGTTCCGCGGTCGTGAGCAGTCACGACCCGACCAGGGTGTTCGCTTGCTCCAAAAATTTGCCGAAGATGTTTCGGAACTGGGCACTGTTGAGTCCACTCCGACCATCGATGGTCGAAACATGGTCATGGTGATCGGCCCTCTGAAAAACAAGTCAGAGGCCAAGGCCGAAGCCAACGCACAACGTGCTGCCAATAAAGCAGCGAAGCAGGAGGAAGACAATGCCTAAGCAGAAGACCCATTCCGGTGCCAAGAAGCGATTCAAGCTCACCGGTTCCGGCAAGATCAAGAAGCAGCAGTCGGGCATGCGCCACAACCTCGAGGTGAAGTCCGGACAGCGTAAGCGTCGCTTGAACACCGACCAGCTCGTCTCGAAGGCTGACACCAAGAACATCAAGAAGCTTCTCGGTCACTAAGACCTGAACCCGTTAGGAATATAGACAAATGGCAAGAGTTAAAAGGGCGGTAAACGCTCACAAGAAGCGTCGGAAGATCCTCGAGCGGGCTGAGGGTTACCGCGGTCAGCGTTCGCGCCTGTACCGGAAGGCCAAGGAGCAGGTCACCCACTCCATGGTTTACGCGTACCGTGACCGCCGCCAGAAGAAGGGTGACTTCCGTCGCCTCTGGATCCAGCGGATCAACGCGGCATCGCGAGCCAACGGCCTCACGTACAACCGCCTCATCCAGGGCCTCGGCCTTGCTGGTATCGAGGTTGACCGTCGTATCCTCGCCGAGCTCGCTGTCAACGAGCCCGCCACGTTTGCGGCCCTCGTCGAGAGCGCGAAGAAGGCCCTCCCGGCCGACACCTCGGCTCCGAAGGTTGACGCAGCAGCGTAAGCAGCTTTCTCCTTTCAACGGGCATCCCGCTTCGGCGGGGTGCCCGTTGTTTCGTTGTGCGCGCCTCCCCACCGCCGACGTGCCTGTCCCTAGACTGGGGGAGTGCTTGATAACCCACGTTCCCCGCGCGTCAGAGCGGTAGCAAAACTTGCCAAACGACCGGCCCGTCTCGAAACCGGCCTCTTTCTTCTCGAGGGGCCGCAGGCGGTCTCAGAGGCGCTGACCTTCCGCCCCGGGCTGATCGTCGAACTCTACGCAACACCCACAGCTCTTGAGCGGTACCCCGACATCGCAGCCATGGCTGACGAGCAGACCGACTTCGACGTCGAGTTCGTCTCCGAGGAAGTCCTCGGAGTGATGAGCGACACAGTGACTCCGCAGGGCTTCATCGCCGTCGCGCACCAGTTCCCGACCTCGATGAAGGACATCTTCAACGGCGAGCCCAAGCTCATTGCCATCCTCGAAGAGGTCCGCGACCCCGGAAACCTGGGAACCATCATCCGTGCCGCTGACTCTGCAGGTGCGGACGCCGTCATCCTCACCGGGCGCAGCGTCGACCTGTACAACCCCAAGGTTGTCCGCTCGACGACGGGGTCCCTGTTCCACCTGCCGATCGCGGTCGGCGCCGAACTCCCGAACGTCATCGAGCGGGCGCACAAGGCCGGACTCCGTGTACTCGCCGCCGACGTGAAGGGCACGAGCCTGCTCGACGCCCGCGTCTCCGGTGAACTGGTCCAGCCGACCGCCTGGCTGTTCGGAAACGAGGCGCACGGCCTGACCGATGAGCAGCTTCCGCTCGCGGATGCCGCGATCACGGTTCCGATTTACGGCCACGCCGAGTCGATGAACCTCGCGACCGCGGCGTCGGTGTGTCTCTACGAGTCCGCGTTCGCGCAGCGCAGCGCCGTCTGACCCACCCCGCCCAGAGGCATCCGATTCTGTTCGTAGTCTTGGTTACGAATCAGTAACGGATGCCTCTCGTCATACGGGCGAAACACCGTGTCCTTTAGTTTGGACGCATGGAACCAACGCTGATACCGAACACGACGAGCATGCCCATCGCGAAACTTGGTGAGCCCCTGGTGATCGTCGACTCGGTCAACAAACACTACGGCGATCTCCATGTACTCAAGGACATCAACACCACGGTGACCCGCGGTGAGGTCGTCGTCGTGATAGGTCCAAGCGGTTCGGGCAAATCCACCCTGTGCCGGGCGATCAACCGGCTCGAGACCATCGACTCCGGCACGATCACCATCGATGGAAAGAAGCTCCCGGAAGAGGGCGCGGACCTCGCCCGTCTCCGCGCCGATGTCGGTATGGTCTTCCAGTCCTTCAACCTGTTCGCGCACAAGACGGTGCTCGAGAACATCACGCTCGCACCGATCAAGGTGAAGAAGATGTCGAAGAAGGATGCCACTGAGCGCGCGATGACGCTGCTCGAGCGCGTCGGGGTGGCAAACCAGGCGCACAAGATGCCGGCACAGCTCTCCGGCGGTCAGCAGCAGCGTGTTGCGATCGCCCGCTCGCTCGCGATGAGCCCCAAACTGATCCTGATGGACGAGCCGACGAGCGCCCTCGACCCCGAAATGATCAACGAGGTTCTCGACGTCATGGTCGGCCTTGCCAAGGAAGGCATGACCATGATCGTGGTCACCCACGAGATGGGCTTCGCCCGCAAGGCGGCCGACCGGGTGCTGTTCATGGCAGAGGGCGAGATCGTTGAGGAAGCCACTCCCGAGACCTTCTTCAGCCACCCGAAGTCTGAACGCGCACAGGACTTCCTGTCCAAGATCCTCGACCACTGACCGCCGCGCGCCCCTGAGCGCGCGGCTCATCACCCTTGGCCGCTTCGGCAGCCGGGAAAACACAGCACATCACAAGGAATGAGAACGAGATGAAGCGCAAAAAGCTATCACTGATCGCCCTCGGCGGAGCCGCGTTGCTCACGCTTTCCGCCTGTGCGGGAGGCGGCGGAGACACCGCAGCCCCCGAACCGGAAGCAGCCCCCACCTTTGAAGCCGGCACAACGATGGCCGAGCTGGCAGAGGATGGCAAGATCACCATCGGCACGAAGTTCGACCAGCCGCTCTTCGGCCTCGTCGGCCCGAGCGGAGAGCCCGTCGGTTTCGACGTCGAGGTCGGCAAGATCATCGCCGCGAAGCTCGGCATCGCCGAAGAGGACATCGAATGGAAGGAAACGGTCTCCGCGAACCGCGAGCCGTACATCCAGAACGGTGAGGTCGACCTCGTCATCGCCACCTACACGATCAACGACAAGCGCAAGGAAGTCATCGACTTCGCCGGGCCGTACTACATGGCCGGGCAGTCGATCCTGACGCTCGCCGACGACAAGTCCATCAAGAGCGAGAAGGACCTCGTCGGTCAGCCCGTCTGCTCGGTGACCGGTTCGACACCCGCGGCGAAGCTGGCTGAAATCGGCGCAACCCCGGTTCTCACCGACACCTACTCCAACTGCCTCGAGCCGCTGCGCTCGGGCCAGGTCGTCGCCGTGTCGACTGACAACGTGATCCTCGCCGGTCTCGCTGCTCAGAACGAGGGCGAGTTCAAGGTGGTCGGAAAGCCGTTCACCGAGGAGCCTTACGGCATCGGGCTTGCCAAGGACGACATCGAGTTCCGCGACTGGATCAACGATGTCCTCGAGGAATCCTACGAAGACGGTTCGTACGAGGAGGCCTGGGACAGCACCGCTGGAACGGTCCTCGAGTACGTCGAGCCTCCTGCGGTAGACCGCTACTAGAAGTTCCACACACGAACGGGGCGGGGCGTGTCCCCGCCCCGTTCGTGAGCGCCACCCCAACAGAAACGGAAGAGGCCACATGGACGTCATCATCGACAACCTGCCTCGGTACCTCTCAGGCTTCGGCATGACGCTGCAACTCCTCGTTGTCGCTGCGATTGCCGCCCTGATACTCGGAACCATCATCGCGACCATGCGGATCTCACCGGTCCCCTCATTGCGCGGCTTCGGCGCCGTGTACACCGAGTTGATCAGGAACACTCCGCTCACACTCGTCCTCTTCTTCTGCGCGTTCATCCTGCCGTACCTCGGTGTCCGGTTCGATTACGCGACGTTCGCGATGATCGGCCTCAGCGTGTACACCTCGCCGTTCGTGGCCGAAGCCCTGCGCTCCGGAATCAACGGCGTTCCGATCGGCCAGGCCGAGGCCGCACGCAGCCTTGGGCTCGGCTTCAGCCAGACGGTCGGATACGTCGTGTTCCCCCAGGCGTTCCGGATGGTCATCCCGCCGCTGATCAACGTCATCATCGCCCTGACCAAGAACACCTCGGTCGCCGGTGGTTTCTTCGTGGCCGAGCTCTTCACCATCGGTAAAGAACTCGCGAACGACAACGGAAACGCTGTCATCGCGGTGCTCCTGGGCGTCGCGACCTTCTACCTGCTCATAACTATTCCGCTGGGGCTCTTTGCCGGGCGGCTCGAGAAGAAGTGGGTGGTGGCGCGATGAGCGGTTCCGTTCTGTTCGACGCTCCCGGTCCGAAGGCCAGGCGGCTCTCGCTGATTCTCTCCATCGTGGTCGGCATTCTCATCCTCGGTGGCCTGTACTGGATTTACTCGGTTCTGGCAGCACCACGGCCCAGTTCGGGCGGGATTACCCTTCCCGGCATGTTTGATCCAAGCCGGTGGAATATCTTCGCCGACCCAGAGGTCTGGACGTTCATTGGCAAGGGCGTGCTCAACACTCTGCGCGCCGCCGGAGCAGCAGCGGTCCTCGCGCTCGTTCTCGGCGTGATCTTTGCTCTGCTCCGCACAGCGAAGACGGCCTGGATCCGGGTTCCCATCACCGTTGTCCTCGAGTTCGTTCGAGGCATGCCCGTTCTCTTGATGATGCTCTTCATCCTGCTCGGCTTCTCCAGCGGGGCGTACCTCGCTGTTGTGCTTGCTCTCGGCCTGTACAACGGCGCCATCATCGGTGAAGCGCTCAGGGCAGGACTTGCCTCCCTGCCGCGCGGACAGCGCGAGGCCGGGTTGAGTCTCGGAATGCGTGAACTCCAGACCCGGATGCTCATCGAATTCCCGCAGGCATTCCGCCAGATGCTGCCGGTGATCGTCGCCCAGCTGGTCGTGCTGCTCAAGGACACGTCGCTCGGATTCATCGTCGGTTACCCGGAACTTCTCCGCTCGACGATGAACAACCTGGCGAGCTTCTACGGCAACCGCTACCTGTTCTCGCTCTTCGCCGTGACGTTCGTGATCTACCTGATCATGAACCTCGCACTCTCGTGGGTCGCCCGCTGGCTCTCGAAGCGCACTGACTCAGCGCGCCGTGGAGGCCGGGTACGCAGGGGCAGAAAGCCCGTCGACGTGGACCCCGCCATCGCGATCGCTCAGGCATCGGCAGCGGCTCGGCAGTCAGGCGAGGGCGCTGTGTAGTTCCGCCACTCGGTAGACTTGTGGACCGTGTCCGACTCGCAAGTAATAACCGAATCCGCCGTGAACGCGGCAGTCGAATCAGCCCTCGCCGCAATTGCCGCCGCAGCCGATTCCGCAGCCCTCAAGCACGTACGTACCGAGCACACCGGAGAGGCCTCGCCGCTGGCGAAGCTCAACGGTGAGCTGCGCAACGTCGCTCCCGACCAGAAGGCCCCGCTCGGCAAACTCGTCGGCCAGGCACGAGGTCGCGTGAACGCGGCGTTTGCCGCTCGCGAGCAGGAAATCGTCGAAGCCGAGAACGCGGCTCAGCTCGCCGCAGAGGCCGTTGACGTGACCGCGCTGGCCAGCCGCTACACCGCAGGTGCACGGCATCCGCTCACCCTCCTCCAGGACCGCGTGAGCGAGATCTTCACCGGAATGGGCTGGGAGATCGCCGAAGGCCCAGAGGTCGAGAGCGAGTGGTTCAACTTCGACGCGCTCAACTTCGACGCCGACCACCCGGCGCGCGCGATGCAGGACACGTTCTTCATCGACCCGCCCGAGTCACACCTCGTGCTGCGCACCCACACCTCGCCGGTGCAGGTGCGGTCACTGCTCACTCGTGAGCTTCCCGTCTACGTGCTCGCGCCCGGTCGCGTCTACCGCACCGACGAGTTCGACGCGACTCACCTGCCCGTGTTCATGCAGTTCGAGGGCCTCGCCGTCGACAAGGGTCTGACCATGGCGCACCTCAAGGGCACGCTCGACCACTTCGTGAAGTCGATCTTCGGCGATGAGGCGAAGATCCGCCTGCGCCCGAGCTACTTCCCGTTCACCGAGCCGAGCGCCGAGCTCGACTTCTGGCACCCGACGTTCAAGCACGGCCCTCGCTGGATCGAGTGGGGTGGCTGCGGCATGATCAACCCGAACGTGCTCCGCGCGGCCGGGATCGACCCGGACGAATATTCAGGTTTCGCCTTCGGCATGGGAGTCGAGCGTGGCCTGATGCTGCGCAACGACGTCCAGGACATGCGGGAGATGGTTGAGGGCGATATTCGCTTCTCACAGCAGTTTGGAATGGTGGTTTAGCATGCGGGTGCCCCTCAGTTGGCTCGCTGAATACGTCGATCTCGCACCGGGATCGACCACGGAAGACGTGCACGCTGCACTCGTGAAGGTCGGCCTCGAAGAGGAAGACGTTCACACCTTCGACGTGACGGGACCCGTCGTCGTCGGCGAGGTGCTCGAGTTCGTCGAGGAGCCGCAGAAGAACGGCAAGGTCATCCGCTGGTGCCAGGTGCGCGTTGCGCCCGAGGGCGAGCTCGCCGCCGACGGCGGACCCGACGTGCACGGCATCGTCTGTGGCGCGGGCAACTTCTTCGTCGGTGACAAGGTCGTCGTGACCCTGCCCGGCGCGGTTCTCCCCGGCCCGTTCCCGATCACCCCGCGCAAGACTTACGGCCACGTCTCCGACGGCATGATCGCCTCGACACGAGAGCTCGGCCTCGGTGAGGAGCACGACGGCATCCTGCGCCTGTCGACGCTCGGCGTCGACGCTGAGCCAGGTACGGATGCCATCGCGCTGCTCGGTCTGGACGACGCGGCAGTCGAGATCAACGTCACACCCGACCGCGGTTACGCGTTCTCCCTTCGCGGCGTTGCCCGCGAATACGCCCACGCCACCGGTGCCGCCTTCCGCGACCCCGCGCTGCGCGAGGACTTCCAGCCGACCGGAACCGACGGGTTCCCGGTCACGATCGACGACCAGGCCCCGATCCACGGCAAGCCCGGTGTGCGCGTATTCGCGACCCGCATCGTGCGGAACGTGGATGCCTCCCGTCCGACGCCGCCGTGGATGGTGTCGCGACTGCGGCTTGCGGGCATCCGTTCGATTTCGCTCCTCGTCGACATCACCAACTACGTGATGCTCGAACTCGGCCAGCCGATTCATGGCTACGACCTCGACGCGCTCACCGACGGCATCACCGTGCGGCGCGCGCAGCCGGGGGAGAAGCTCGTGACCCTCGACGGCCAGGAGCGCACGCTCAGCCCCGAGGACCTGCTCATCACCGACGGTTCGGGGCCGATCGGCCTCGCCGGCGTCATGGGTGGCGCGACCACAGAGATGGGCGAGAGCACCCGCAACGTGCTCATCGAGGCGGCGAACTTCGACCCCGTGTCGATCGCGCGCACGGCGCGCAGGCACAAGCTGCCGAGCGAGGCGTCCAAGCGCTTCGAGCGCGGTGTCGACCCCGCGATCGCCGTCGCGGCGGCGTCGCGCGTCGCCGAACTCATGGTCGAACTGGCCGGGGGAGAGGCCGACGCAACCGGTTCGATCGTCGGTGAAGCGGCATCCGCAACACCGATCCTGCTGCCTGACGGCTACATCTCGGGCCTCATCGGCATCGAGTACACCGCCGACGAGATCCGCGACTCGCTCGTCGAGATCGGCGCCACCGTCGAGGACGCCGACGGCGGCCTCCGAGTGACGGCGCCGACCTGGCGCCCCGACATCACCGACAAGAGCGACCTCGCCGAAGAAGTGGCGCGCATCGTCGGCTACGACCGGATTCCGTCGGTGTTGCCCGTTGCTCCTCCGGGGCGCGGTCTGACCCGTTCGCAGCGTGTTCGACGCAACGTTGCCGACGTTCTCGCGGCCGCCGGTTCGACGGAGATCCTCGCGTTCCCGTTCCTCAGCGCCGCTGACAACGACAAGTTCGGGTCGCCCGACGAGGGCACGGTTCCGGCCATCAAGGTCGCGAACGCACTCGACGCCAGTGCGCCGTACCTGCGCACGAGCCTGCTGCCAGGTCTGATCTCGGCGGCGAAGCGCAACCTGTCGCGTGGGCTGACCGACGTGTCGATCTTCGAGCTCGGACTGGTCTTCACGCCTGAGCCAGGTGTGCAGTACGGCCAGGCCGAACTGCCGTCCGGGATGGCGCGTCCCACCGACGAGCAGCTTGCCGAACTCAACGCCGGAATCCCACCGCAGCCGCGCCACGTCGCTGTGCTCATCGTCGGTTACGCCGTCGCCAAGCAGCCAGGACTTGCTGCTGTTCCCTCCGGAATCGCGGATGCTCTCGCTGCTGTCGCGCAGATCGGTCTTGCGACGGGTGCGACCATCGACGTCGTCCAGGGCAGCCACAAGTCGCTTCACCCGGGCCGCACCGCCGAACTTCGTGTTGGTGATCGGGTCGTCGGGTACGCGGGGGAGTTGCTTCCGCAGCTCGCCCTCGACTCCGACCTGCCGCGGGTCGTCGCCGTCGCCGAGCTGGATCTCGACGCGATCCTCGAATCGACGGATGCCGAGATCGCGGCTGGCGTGATCGGCACGCTTCCCGCAGCCACCCAGGACCTCTCTCTCGTTGTGCCGCGCTCGGTGCCCGCTGGTGACGTGCTCGCCGCTGTTCGTGAGGGTGCAGGGGAACTGCTGGAAGACATCCGCCTCGTTGACGACTACCGCGGAAAGGGTGTCGCCGACGACGCGAAGAGCCTCACCTTCGCGCTGCGGTTCCGTGCCCGGGATCGCACGCTGACCGCTGCTGAGGCGTCGGAGGCCAAGCTCGCCGGTTCGGCGCTGGCCACCGAGCGCTTCGGCGCTGTGCTGCGGGAGTAAGTAGACCCAGCTTCACCGAGAACACCCGTTCCGGTCGAGATCACCCGGCATGCCGGATGTCCTCGACCGGAACGGGTGTTTTCGCGTTCGCGGCGAAGCGCTATCTGACTTTCTTTATCGGGAAAATCACGAGAGCACCAATGATCGCGGCGACAGCACAGACGGTGAACCACAACCCATAGTTGCTGCCGGTCGGATCACCGACGTAAACGAGGATGCCGCCAATCAGCGGGGCAATCGTCTGGGGAAGCGCGTTGGCGATGTTGAACACACCGAGGTCCTTCCCTGAGTCATCAGGGTTGGGTAGCACGTCGACAACCAGTGCGAGGTCGACGCCAACGTACATGCCGTACGCGACTCCCAGAATGGCCTCGAGAATGAAGAACGTACCGACGTCATCCACGAAGATCAGGGCGAACGTGCCGATGGCGAAGAGCGCGGTCGAACTCCAGACGAACACCTTGCGTCGGCCGATTTTGTCGGAGAGCCAGCCCGCGAAATAGCTCACAGCGACGAGCGCGACGGTGTAGATGAGCACACTGGTCGAGATCACGGCGGGGACGTCTTCTTCCTCGACCCCGATGTGGTTGAGCAGGTAGAAGAACCGGAAGGTGGTGAAGCCGAAGCTCGCGAAGGTGATGAGGAATCGCGACCACCAGGCCAGTCCGTAGTCGGGGTACCTCGCCGGGCTGACCCAGAACGTCTCGGCCCAGTCGCGCAACGATGCGCGCGGTGGGTGAACCGGGAGCACCTTGTCTGGCAGGACGAAAGCGAAGATGACCATCACGATGATCGCCAGAACGGACGGTCCCACAAACATGATGATCAGCTGGTCGGCGAACCACTCGGCGACGTAGGTGCCACCCAGGATACCGACGTTCTGCGCGATGCCCAGCGCCGCGGCGATCTTGCCCCGCTGGAACTTGGGCACCTGGTCGGCAATTGTCGCAATGAACGGTGCCAGCGTCATGTTGGCACCCAGCTGAGCGATCGACCAGCCCACAGTCGCGATGAGCAGGCTCGGTGCCAGTGCCATGATGACGAAGGCCAGGGTCATGATGACGGTGCCGCCGACGACCCAGATTCGCCGGCGCCCCAGCTTGCTCGTCGTACGGTCGGAGAGGCGTCCGAAGATCACGTTGGCAACGGTGGCGAAGAGCGCTCCGAAGCCACCGAGTACGGCTGCCGCTCCGGTTGCGCCGTTCTCGGGGATTGCGCCCGCCGCCACGAGCGACTGGATTTTGATCCCGATTCCGACGATCGCCGGGCCGAGAAGTGCGATGAAGAAGAACAGCTGCGCGAGGAGCAGCCAGAGCACATAGCTTTTCTTGGCTGGCTCCGTCGGTTCAGGTATCCAGTGGTGCTCCCGTACGACCGTTGTCGCCGTCGTCATGCGCGACGGCATGCCCGCTGCGGACCCGCTCGATGTCGACATACCTGCCCCCTTTGGCCGGTTGGGTGGGGAACCGGTCGCTGGAGGACACGGATCCTTGTCTGTGGAAATGTAGCCCTATAGAGTTGCGAATCGCAAGCACGATCTCCGTGCCGATCCGAACCGGCAGCGTTGCCGGTTCGGCCGACGGAAGGGCTCTTTCATGGACGACCTCTCTGACCTCACCCTCGAGGAAAAGGCATCTCTCACCAGCGGAGCGGACTTCTGGAGAACCAAGGCAGTTGACCGAGCTGGCATCCCCTCGGTCATGCTGACCGACGGCCCGCACGGACTCCGAAAACAGGCCGGTGACACCGATCACCTGGGGTTGGCGGCGAGCGTACCGGCCACCTGCTTTCCGCCGGCGGTGGGGTTGGGCGCGTCCTGGGACGTCGACGCGGCCGAGCGCGTCGGGGAGGCTCTCGGTGTGGAGTCGGCCATTGAGGACGTCGCGGTTCTTCTCGGCCCTGGCATCAACATCAAACGCTCCCCATTGTGCGGCCGCAACTTTGAGTATTTTTCGGAAGATCCGATAGTTTCCGGCGTGATGGCATCCGCTCTCGTTCGTGGAATCCAGTCGCAGGGTGTCGGTGCTTCGCTCAAACACTTCGCCGCGAATAACCAGGAAACGGATCGGCTTCGTGTGTCGAGTGACGTCGACCCTCGCCCGCTGCGCGAGATCTACCTGCGTGGTTTCGAGCGGGTGGTGCGCGACGCGCAGCCGTGGACCGTCATGTGCTCGTACAACAGGATCAACGGCGTGTACACCTCGGAAGATCCCTGGCTGCTGACGACTGTGTTGCGCGACGAATGGGGCTTCGAGGGACTCGTCGTGTCTGACTGGGGCGCCGTGAACGACAGGGTCGCGGGTGTCGCGGCGGGTCTGGACCTGGAGATGCCGTCGAGTGGCGGTCGAACCGACGCGCAGGTGGTCGATGCGGTGCGGAACGGCTCGCTCACCGAGGATACAC
The DNA here is from genome assembly GCF_059445325.1 of Mycetocola sp. Y791. NCBI lineage: Bacteria > Bacillati > Actinomycetota > Actinomycetes > Micrococcales > Microbacteriaceae > Mycetocola > Mycetocola sp. Y791. The sequence continues at coordinate 1,002,222 of NZ_JCAIUC010000001.1, forward strand.
TCGATCGGGTTGCCCGTCGGGTCGTGAATCTGGTGCGCAAGGCGCAGGCGCGTCCGGCCGCGCCTGGTCCGCTGGACATCGACGCCCACCACGCGCTCGCACGTGAGGTTGCCGGCAGGTGCCTGGTTCTGCTGAAGAATGACGATGAAATGCTGCCGCTGGCGCGCGACGCCAGGATCGCGGTGATCGGTGAGTTCGCGCGGACGCCCCGGTATCAGGGCGCGGGATCATCGCAGATCAACCCAACCCGTCTCGACAACGCGCTGGATGCGATCCGCGCCGAAGCGGCCGCCGACGTGGTGTTCGCTCCCGGTTTCACGCTCGACGGCAGTGGGGACACCGACGCGCTTCGAACGGATGCCGTCGCGGCGGCATCCGAATGCGACGTCGCCGTTGTCTTCCTCGGGGTACCGGCGGATGAAGAGTCAGAGGGGTTCGATCGCAAGCACATGGAGCTCCCCACCGATCAGCTGCGCCTCATCGACGCTGTTGCTGCAGCCAATCGAAACACCGTCGTGGTGCTTTCCAACGGCGGAGCGGTCACGCTGCCGTTCGCCGGTTCCGTGCCGGCGATTCTGGAGGGATGGCTGCTCGGCCAGGCCACTGGGTCTGCGACGGCTGATGTCTTATTCGGCACCGTCAATCCCTCCGGCAAACTCACCGAGACGATCCCTCTGCGGCTGGAGGACACCCCCTCCTTCGGTAACTTTCCCGGTGAGCACGGGCACGTGCGCTACGGCGAGGGCCTCCTGGTGGGGTATCGGTGGTACGACGACGCACGAGCAGATGTGGCGTTCCCCTTCGGTCATGGTCTGTCGTACACGCGCTTCGAGTACGGCGATGTGTCCGCGACCGTGGGCGCCGACGGCGACATCGTGGTCACCGTGTCGGTGACGAACACCGGGTCGGTGGCCGGTCGGGAAGTCGTTCAGGTTTACACCTCGCTGCCCTCATCGACGGTCCAGCGGCCGCCACGCGAGCTGAAGGGCTTTGCTGTGGTGTCCCTTGAGCCGGGGGAGACGGCCGAGGCCGTTGTCGTCGTGCGTCGCGACGAGCTGGCCTACTGGGACGTCCGAATCGACCGCTGGGTTGTCGAGCGCGGTTCGTACGGTATCGAGGTCGGCGCCTCGAGCCGCGATATCCGCACAACTACCGCGCTCGAGCTCGACGGCGACGACGTCGTACTCCCGCTCTCGCTCGAGTCGTCGTTCGAGGAGGTCCTGGCACACCCCGTGGCTGGCCCCATGCTGACGGAAGCGCTTGAGTCTCGTCCGGGAGGGGTCCCGCCCGAGCTGGTCCAGCTGCTGGGCAATTTCCCCGTTGGACGACTCGACGGTTTTCCGCTGCCTCGCCGGGACATGGAGGTCATCATCGACGACGCGGCGTCACGAAAAGAGCACCGCGGTTAAGAGTCTGTTTCGGTCTGATTTCCTGGCCGGTTTCGGCCGATTCGCGCCGATAGGTTTGCAGCGCTCCTTGTTGGACCGACAGTTGTACGTCGAGTGAACGGACCGGCGAGGTGCGCAACCCCGTCCCATTCACACAGGAGCAGCTTGCCCAGATCAGCGCGCCCGTGGAGAAGTGTGGCAATAGCCACCGCTCTCTGCCTTGCAGCAACCCCCGTATTCATTTCCCCACCCGCCTTCGCCGTCACAGCGACATCTCCGGTCATCGCCCAGGGCGACGACTGGTCCGTAACCACGGTTCCCGGTGGCTATCAGGTCGATAAAACTCTGTCAGTACCCCTCGAGATCCGGGCGGATGCCGCCACCCTGTGGGCTGACGGAATCGAACTCGGTATCGCGACCGAGTCGCTCGACGGCCTTACGCTCACCGTCACGACCTCGGACCCGATGGTGACCACCGCCTCTGATATCAGCCAGGGCTGGAGCGGGGCCGGCGACCCGACCGTCGACATCCCCGAGAAGCGCTCGCGGCTGCGCGCTGTCGAACCACCGGCCCGCGACGTTGCTGTCCTCGCCGATGACCCAGCGGCAGTCGGCCCGTATGCCGTCGCACGCTACGACTACGACCTCGGAGACGAGGCAGTCGAGATTCGGGACTTTGACCGGAAGGGCGAGATGCGTGCGGCTGTGTTCATGCCGACCGGCGTAACGGGCGAGCGCCCGGTCGTCGTGTTCCTTCACGGGCGCCACACCTCCTGTGTCGGCGGGGCCCGCAACCCGCTTGCGTGGCCGTGCAACCCCGACCAGGTCGATGTCGAAAGCTACCTCGGCTACAACGACGCGGCCGCCATTCTCGCCAGCCAGGGCTACGCTGTCGTCTCGATTTCGGCGAACGCCATCAACGCACTCGACGGCTCCCTCGCGGATGACACCGGTGCGGCAGCCCGCGGACAGCTGGTCCTCGACCACCTTTCACTCCTGCGCCAGGCGAACGCGGGCACAGACGTCGGCCTCAGCGCTGCGCTTGCCGGTCAGCTCGACCTCGACAATGTTGGCCTGATGGGCCACTCCCGCGGTGGTGAGGGCGTGATGCGTGCAGCTGTGCTCAACGCAGAACTCGAGCAGCCGTTCGGCATCACCGGTGTGCTGCCCCTTGCCCCGACGGACTACACCCGGATCACCGTTCCCGGCATCCCGACCGCCACGATCCTGCCCTACTGTGACGGCGACGTCGAAGACCAGATGGGCCAGAAGTACATCGACGACTCTCGTCACGCCTATGGCGATGACGTGCTCCGTTCGTCTGTTCTCGTGATGGGAACGAATCACAACTACTTCAACACGGCATGGACCCCGGGCAAGTACCCCGTCGCGACAAGTGACGACTGGGCGATCATGGACAGGAACCAGACCGACCCGACCTGTGGCGCGAGCGCTCCGACCCGGTTGAACGCCGACGAGCAATACGCATTCGGCAACGCGTACATCGCTGCGTTCTTCCGTCTGACCGGCGGTGGTGACGAGCAGTTCCTCCCGATGTTTGACGGTAGCGACGCGAAGCCGCTGTCGGCTGGCCGTGCCGATGTTCGAGTGAGCGCAACTCTCCCCTCGTCGGCGCGTTTCGACATCAACAACTTCACAGCTCCCGACACAACGGTGCGGGTGACGGGTGCGGGCACGTACGCCGTCTGCGAGAGCCTCAGCCCGGTGGATGTTCCTGGCGTGCTTCCGTACTGCATCACCAGGCTTGAGTTCGCCCAGGCGCCGGACTGGAGCACCACCGGTTCGAACGGCAAGGCCAACTCGGTTCCGTCCACGACGGCGATGCACTTCTCGTACACAGAACCAGTTCGAGAATCGGATGCCGCTGGCGAGCTTCGCGTGCGGGTGCCTGGTGGCTCCGTGGATGCCTCCGCGTACGAAAATCTGTCGTTCCGGGTGAGTCCGGATGACACGGTGACTGGTTCGACGGAGGTCACGGTCACTCTTCTCGATGGTTCCGGAGGCTCCGCGTCGGTGACGGCATCCGAATTCGGAGACGCGCTTACCGTGCTTCCCGGCTCGACAAACCCTCTCCGTAAGGCACTGCTGCAGCAGATCGCGGTTCCGGTGGTGGCATTCGACGGGGTCGATCTCGCTGATGTTCGGGAAGTTCGCTTCACCGGTGCACGGGCCGACGGGGGAGTTCTGCTCTCCGACCTCGCTTTCCTGGCCGCACCCGGCGTTGGAAGCGTTGAACTCTCGACCCGTCCGGTCGCGTCGGTGCCGGAGGTGACCGTTGATGAAGGAAATGGCATCGGATCGGTGAGCGTGCCGGTCGTGTTGTCGAAGCCTGCCGAGACCGCGTCGACGATGTACTTCACGGCGCTGGGCTCGGGTGTCGGACGCGTCGGGACAGCGATGCAAAAAGTGGAATTCTCGCCCGGCGAGGTCTGCAAGGCTGTCACGATCACCATCGAGGGCGACAGCGCGGCGAGCACCGCAGCGAGTGCGTCGTACGTCACCAACGTGTCGAACACGCAGGGTGGTGCGACTATTGGCGATGCTTTCGGGGCCATTGTCCTGCGCGAAGACGACGGCGTCGTCGATCGCAACGGTGTCGCTGGGGCGTCTCTGCCAGAGGTGGGTGTGCAGGGCGATGCCTGTGAAGAGGCACTCGCTGAGCTCGGGACTCTCGAGGTTTCGCCCGCTGCCGGTCCCGCTGGCACCACAGTCACGGTAACCGGTGACGGGTTCCGTACCGGGGAGACGGTGGACCTGGTGTTCCACTCGGAACCGGTGACAGTTGGCTCGGTTGTCAGCCCTGACGGTTCAGTGTCGTTCGAGGTCGCGATTCCCGCTGGCGCGGAGGTTGGCGCCCACGAGTTCGTGGCCACCGGTTTCGGCTCGGGCTATTCGCAGGCGGCTGCGTTCGAGGTTCTCGATCCGGCAGCGGTTATTCCGCCGAGCGGTGAAGAGCCGACCGTCGGTGAACCCGGCGCGGCGATCCCGGTCGTGGACGGTCCCGTGGTCGAACAACCGACCGACGAGGCGGGTACCTCTGCAGGCACCGACGACGACCTGGCCCACACCGGCGCGTCGGTTCTGAGTTGGGTGACGGTCGCCGTTGTACTCCTCGGACTCGGTGCAGCACTGATGGTCCGCCGCCGCAGGGTCGCCGAGTAGCGGAACGATGAACGCCGGTGCGCCCAGTGGTGCGCACCGGCGTTCTTTCGCGCTCGGGGTCAAAAGGTGAACACTTCACCCCCTGCATCCGGTGGACGAATTCAGCGAAGATGATGGCATGACCGATCCCAACACCGCGAAGCGCATCAGCACGTACTCCAGGGACGGCCTCACCTTCGACGTGGCCGACAGCGGCCCGCTGGACGGGCCAACCGTCGTGCTGTTGCACGGGTTCCCAGCCAACCGGCACTCGTTTGACGGCGTCGTGCCGATCCTGAACGCGGCTGGGCTCCGGACGCTGGCCCCGGACCAGCGCGGGTACTCGGACGGCGCTCGTCCGCTGCGACGGCGGGACTACCGCGCCGCAGAGCTCCAGCGCGATGTGCTCGCGTTACTGGACGCCGCTGGAGTCGAGCGCGTCCAGCTCGTTGGGCACGACTGGGGTGGTGCGATCGCCTGGCAACTGGGAGCGGCGGCGCCGGAGCGGCTCACCGGCCTCACTGTTCTGTCGACACCGCATCCGGCCGCGCTGGTTCGTTCGCTTGTGACATCCGCCCAGTTGTTACGGTCCTTCTACATTCTCGTATTCCAACTGCCCGTTTTGCCCGAGGCTCTGCTGCGCGGACGCCTTGCCGCGCTGCTGCGACGGATGGGGCTGAACCCCTCTTCTGCGGATGAATATGGAAGGTTCATGTCGAAGCGGGGGCGGCTCGCCGGAGGGCTCAACTGGTACCGGGGAATGTGGCTACCGGACCGGGACGCACCGCGCGCCCGGGCAGTGACGGTGCCGACCACGTATGTCTGGGGTAACGGCGATCAGGCCCTTGGACGTCGCGCTGCCGAACTCAGCGGGTCGTTCGTGCGGGCCAGGTACCGGTTTCTGGAGGTGGAGGAGAACCACTGGCTGCCCGAGAACGCGCCGGGGGTCGTTGCCCGCCAGATCATCGCCGACGTGTTGCCATGATCTGATGCGCCCGGATCGACCTTCGCCGACAACCCCAGCGCGCCACTAGCCTCGGTTGTCGTTCGTTCTTACGATGGATCCGTTGCCGAGGAGGTCTTCTGATGCGCACTGTGACGTATTCGATGGGGGTGTCGCTCGACGGCTATGTCGTGGACCCGGACGGCGACCTCGACTGGGGCGCTCCCGATGACGAAGTTTTCAGCTTCGTCATCGACGAGATCCGCGGGGTGGACGTTCATCTCCTGGGCCGACGGCTCTACGAGACGATGGTGTACTGGGAGACCGCCGATCAGGACTCCTCGCTCGACGACGCAAGCCTCACGTGGGCGGCACTGTGGAAGACCCTGCCCAAGGTGGTCTTCTCCACCACCTTGACGGAGGTGCAGGGCAATACCCGGCTGGCGTCTGGCGGGCTGGCCGAGGAGATCGAGCGGCTGCGCGCCGAGGGCGATGGCGAGATTGCGATCGGCGGCCCGACTCTCGCCGCGGCCGCAGCCGAGCTGGGCCTGATCGATGAATATCGCGTCAGGATCTCTCCGGTGGTGCTGGGCGGCGGCATCCCGTTCTTCCCGCACGAGGAGAGGCGCGCGGATCTCGAACTCGTCGAGACGCGGACGTTCTCATCAGGAGTTATCTACGCCCGGTATCGCGTGACGCGATAACCGCGGAGGAGGTCAGTCATCGACGGCGGGTGTACTGTCTGCGATCTGGGCAAGTGCGGCGAGGTGGCCTTCGAGAGCGCCGCGTCCGTTGGCGGTCAGTGACACCCAGGTCAGCCGCCGCGAGTCGGTTCTCTCGGGTGAGCTCTCCTTGCGCACCGAGATGAGTCCCGCTTCGCTGAGCACCTTGAGGTTTTTCGACAGGTTGGCATCGTTCAGTTCGAGTGTGTCGCGGATCACGGCAAACTCCAGCTCGGTGGTACGCCGCATCAACGCGCAGATGCGCAAACGTACCGGCGAATGGATCACGTCGTTGAAGGCTGGGGGAGTAGGAGCCGTCATGCGTCTCTACTGTCCCTGCCAGCAATCTCGCTGCGGAGCGCATCGTCGTAACGGCGGCCGAGCACGACAGTGGCAACGAAGGCAAGTGCGGCCGGCACCAATACCCACCCTTGGGCGAGCCCGCCAAGCTTGATCATCAACCCGCCGATCATCGCCAGCACCAGAACGCTGAACGTGACGATGAGGAGGCGTTTGCTGCGTGGGCCGGCGGGTTGGCTGAGCGAGACGCCGTAGCGCCGGGTGTATGTCGTGGTGAGCACAGGGAGTGCGACAATTCCGAGCACGACCACGGCGCTCGCCGCTGCTGGCGGAAGCGCCTGCGAGGCGACAAACAGGGCCACGATGCCTCCCAGCACCACGTGGTACCACCACGGAGTCACAACCTGTTGCGCGAGCCGCGAACCATCTGCCTCGAGTGCGGAGAGAACATCGCGCGCTTGTGACGGGGAGGGGGCGGGGACTCGACCAGCTGAGTCATCGCCCGTGAAGTGATTTTCCATGTGGGCAACTCTATAGGTTACTTGCGCACTTGGAAAGAGACTTATTCTTTTCCGCGCTATCCCGTCACAAGGGGCGGTGCCATGACGACGCTGTCGTAGGTCTTCCCTGGCCAATGGATGGTGTCGACCGGCGTGAACCCCCACGAACCATAGAGCCGAACGAGGTGTTCTGCTGGGACAGCGGTATCGACGAGAGTCACTCGAGGGTGAGCGTGCGGGTCTCGTCCGAATCCTCGTAGCTGACATCGATTGTGACTGTGGTGCGTGTTACCTCGTCTGGCAGTTCGAACTCATGAGTTGTCGGCGCGATATCAGCGGTGCAGACTTCGTTCGGCGACGGCGCAAACGTTACGGCGATCCGATCCGTGCCCTCAGCGGTAAGGGCGGATGCGGCGGGCGGACACGTTGAACTGCCCCAGGTAACGATGGCAAACGTTTCGCCGCGTTCGAGCCAGGTCGCGGCGATTGTGGTGTCCGTTGGGTCGACGTCGAAGCCGTCCGGAACGCCCGGTCGCACGTCCTGTGCGACATCGTTCCCTCCGCAACCGGTCAACAAGCACACGGCGAGTAGGGCTCCCAGGCTGACGGAGCCAGCGCGCAAAGTGATCACACGCCCATTATCGACGGGGTCTCGTCCCGAGCTACAGATCGTTACGTCATCGAGGCGGGCTGTGCGAGCGTGGGCAGCGCCGCCGGTGGGCGTCGGAACTCTAGCGTCCTCCCGCCACGTCCAGAATGCTCCCCATGGTGTAGCTGGCATCGTCACTGAGCAGCCAAACGATCGCCGCTGCGACTTCCACCGGATCGCCGGGTCGCTGCATCGGGATGGTGTGCGCCAGGTCCTTTGCTCGATCAGGACGACCGTTCCGACCGTGCAGTTCCGTGTCGATGACTCCAGGTCGAACGACGTTCACGCGGATGCCTTCAGCGGCAACTTCACGAGCGAGGCCAACGCCGAGAGTGTCGATCGCGCCCTTTGATGCGGCGTAATCCACGTACTCGCCTGGCGCCCCAAGCCGACTCGCCGCTGAAGAGACCAGAACGATGCCTCCACCCGCGCCCCCGCGGAGTGTGGACATCCGTCGCACCGCATGTCCACAAGCAAGCAGAGGCCCCGCCACGTTGACCGCGAGTATTTCTGCGACGCGTGAAGCGGTGAGCTCATCCACTCTCGACTGAGTGGCGGCGATTCCGGCGTTAGCGACGAACGCCGTAACGGTGCCGAGCTTGTCTGCGGCCTCGAAGATCGCCGCTATGTCATTTTCGTCCGCCATGTCTGCGCGGATGGAGGATGCGAGCCCGCCTGCGGTTCGAATCGTCTCGACAACTTTGCCCGCTGCTTGCTCATCACTCTGAAAAGTGACGAGCACTGACCAGCCGGCGCGTGCCGCGGCGATCGCGGTGGCGGATCCGATTCCACGGCTCCCGCCAGTAATGACTGCGACGCCGCGTGACCCGGGTTCTGTGTGCATCCCGCAAGTATGCACCGAAGTCGAAGGTCACCCGCCCAGAAACGCTTGCGCGCGTCTCTACCAGCGGACAGCAGCTCACCGCCCAGCGCGAGGAGTCGACTGTGCGAAGTAGCAGCGTCAGAGCTTTCCGTAGAAGCGTCCCTGGTCAATGTCTCGTTGAGCATCTCGTAGCGCCTGAGCGATTTCGGGATCGCTTCCTTGTAGGTCTCTCACCTTGCGATCAATCGAAGCACGACGTGACACTGCGCCCGTCGCTAGTCCGACTATCGCAAGGCCCACGATTGCGACCCACAACATGACGTCCCCAATTTCAGTCACACCGGTTCAACCAAAGTTCCTGAGCAGTACAGCTAGCGCAGCCTAACGGTGCACGTCGTCCGGCGACAAGCATTCATGGGGTTCGCCCAGACTAGGTCTGAATCTCAGAGCGCAATTCCTTCTTCAACTGTTCGCGCCAGCTCGTGCGGGGCGGTCACATGCGCGATGTGATCGTGCCCCTTCAAGATCACGACAGACTGGAGTCCCAGAGCCTCTTGATAGAAGTCAACGCCAGGCCCATAAGGGTGGCGATGTCTGCTGGTTTCGCCCGCAACCAGCGTTGTCGGCACCGTCCAGCCGGCGAGAGATGTGAATTCATGTCTCGTGATCGCGTCTAACTCGGCCCAGGCAGGCGCGGCAAGTTCTCTCAGCCGCGGCCATGCAGGGCCGGACCGCAACGACGCGACGTGCTCTCGGCTGTAGCCGGAGAGATCGACATTGATGATCTCAACGGCGGCATCAAAATCACCAGCGGTAATGGCCGAAGACAGGAGTGAAAGAACTTCGGTACCAAAGGGCCGAACGACTGGCTCGTACAGCACAAGGGAGCGAATATCGGCGCCTCGCCGCACCGCTTCGACCGCGATGAGGCCGCCGAAGCTGTGGCCGATCACGTCGACCGGGCCGTCAAGTGTTGAGAGCCACAGAAGCAAGTCCTCGACCTCCCTCTCGACGCCATAGTCCGGGGCAAGTGGGGCGCTGGGTGTGCGTCCGCGCCGGTTGACTATCAGGGCAGGGCGCCCGGGTGCGATCCGTTCAACGACCGGCATCCATGCAGCAGCGTCTGCCATAACGCCGTGGACGAGAACAATCGGGATGCCGTTTCCTCGTCGAGCAACTGCGGTAAGAACTCCGTGGCCAGAGTCGACAGTCACTTCGGTGAGTTCGTGGAGTGTGTCGGTCTCATTCATCGGTTCTCCTCGTTGGCGTCGTCGGCGAAATTGGCGCTGCGTTTGTTGATGGGCCAACAGCCACAAGGCACGTACTGAGCCGGGCGCCTGGACTCTCATCGCCGCGGCAAGAATGCATACTCTTCCCTCCAGGTCGCAGCCGCCCTGGCAGCGTCTGTAAGAAGGATCTTCATTTCGACCCACGACGTGAGCTCTGCGCTGTAGTCGGCTGCCGGTCTGCGTTGATCCGGAGGCAATGCCTCCAGTGCGAAATGAATTCGAACGACGACCGTGTCCTCGCCGTAGCTTTGGACGCTGAAGGCGAGGTTCGGCTCTGTGAAAGCAAGGGACGGGTCAATGCCGCCGTCCTTGCGTAAAGCGGTGGGCGTTTCAAGCCGATTCGCCACCCGCTCAAACCACTCGGCGATCTCTGTTGCTTCATCGACAACCAAGGAGGGATGCCGAAAGAACCACTTCTGTTCATCGGCGGTAACCTCACCGGCGATGACAAGCCAGTTGTCATCCCAAGCATCTCCCGTCGCCGATGCGAACTCGTAATCCACCGGACGAAGCACGACACGCGGTACGCCACAAAGGTCCTTGAGTTCCATTTCACGATCATCCCATTGCGCTCGGGACCAGGCGCACGACCCTGTAGCCGCAACGGTCGAGCTGTAACCAGTCCTTGTTCGGCGAAAGGATTGTCCGGACTCGGGCAGGGCCCCGATCGCGGACGAACTCGTGACCCGATCAGCACGGTGAGCACTTCGCGCCCCACAGGGCTTTAGTCAAGGAGTGGAACCCGCGGCTGGGGGAGGCCGGCTACTCGCTCGTGAGCTAATTGACGACGAGAGGGGGGCGAATGGCACTGTTTGGGTTTCCTATGGCAAGAAAGGATTTCTCCATCGGATTCGATGCGCACAAAACCGTATGTCAGCGATCCATCTGGACCGCTGCAACACAAGGAAATGGAGCCGGACCAATGAGCACATCCCAGGCTGACGACAATCTGATCCCACAATTCGCCCGACCGGGAGAAGCCACAATCGCCGCCCGACACGTTATCCCGCAGCAGGAATCTCTGCCCGGAACAGCGAAACAAATCGTCGACGACGAAACAATGCTCGACGGAAACTCCCGATTGAATCTCGCCACATTCGTCAGCACCTGGATGGATGACGACGCCAAGCAGGTCTACGAAGCATCCTTCGATAAGAACATGATCGACAAGGACGAGTACCCGCAGACGGCGGCCATCGAGGACAACTGCTGGCACATGATCGCCAACCTGTGGAACGCGCCTGACGCGTCCCAGAGTATTGGCACCTCCACCATCGGATCGTCAGAGGCATGCATGCTCGGGGGTCTCGCCTTCAAACGACGCTGGCAGCAGGCACGGCGCGCAGCGGGTAAAGACACCGCGAAGCCGAATCTCGTCATGTCCTCCGCGGTACAGGTCTGTTGGGAGAAGTTCTGCAACTACTTCGACGTCGAACCCCGATTTGTGCCCATCACCGAGGAACACAAGACACTCGACGGGCATGACCTTGAAAAATACATCGACGAGAACACCATCGGAGTCGTCGCCATCATGGGTGTCACCTACACCGGTATGTACGAGCCGGTCGCCGAGATCGCCAAGGCGCTGGACGACATTCAGGCCAAAACCGGACTCGACATCCCCATCCACGTCGACGGCGCTTCCGGAGCCATGATTGCACCGTTCCTTCAGCCGGACCTCCTCTGGGACTTCCGACTCGAGAGGGTGCACTCGATCAGCACGTCAGGCCACAAATACGGACTGGTCTTCCCAGGTCTGGGCTGGGTGGTGTGGCGCGAGTCAAAGTGGCTCCCAGAGGACCTCATCTTCCAGGTGAGCTATTTGGGTGGCAAGATGCCAACGTTTGCGCTCAACTTCTCGCGCCCCGGCGCCCAGGTTCTCCTGCAGTACTACATGTTCCTCCGGCTCGGGTTCGAAGGGTACCGCGCCGTTCAGCAGGCATCGCAAAACGTCGCGAAGTTCCTTTCGGCGGGTATCGCGAAACTGGACGCTTTTGAACTGTGGAATGACGGCAGCGACATCCCGGTCTTTGCGTGGCGACTGAAAGAAGGACATACCTCGAACTGGAATCTCTACCACCTTCAGGACAGGCTGCGCATGAAGGGCTGGCTGGTTCCCGCCTATCCCATGCCAGACGACCTGACCGACCTCACCGTGCAGCGCATCGTGGTGCGCAACGGGCTCAGCATGGATCTCGCCGAAGAGTTGCTTGAAGGCATCGAAACCGAGACCGCTTACCTCGACGCACTCGAGTCGCCGATGCCCGTTGAGGGCCCGCGTCCCGCGTTCCACCACTAGGAGTCGAACATGTCAACCAACGCGTCTGCACAAACGCCGGATGCCGCGGCTCACGCCGCATCCAACCATCCACTCACCTCACGGAAGGCCGTGACGACCTTCCTCGGCGTCGGCCAGCTCGCAATGCTCACGGTCGTTGTGGTGGCGAGCCTGCGCTCGCTGCCCGCGATGGCGGTCTACGGGCTCGGCAGCGTCACGCTCTACATCATCCCGGCGATCTTCTTCCTCATCCCGACCGCACTGGTGGCAGCGGAGCTCGCGACAGGATGGAAGGGCGGCGTCTTCGTCTGGGTGCGAGAGGCTTTCGGAGATCGGTGGGGGTTCACCGCCGTCTGGCTGCAATGGATCCAGAACGTGGTGTGGTACCCAACACAGATCGCGTTTATCGCGGCGGCCCTCGCATTCGTCTTCTTCGACCCGACGCTGTCCAGCTCAGGTTTGTACACCGCGATCGTGATCCTCGTGCTGTATTGGGGTTCAACACTGATCACCCTGCGCGGTGGAAACCTGTTCGCCAAACTGGGTTCGTGGGGAGGAATCCTCGGCACGCTGCTCCCGGCCGCACTGCTCATCGTGTTCGGGTTCATCTGGTTGGGAACCGGGGAGAAAAGCGAGGTCCCGCTTGACGCGTCGGCGATCATCCCGCCGTTCACCGGTATCGCTTCCATCGTGCTGATCGTGTCGAACATCCTCGCCTACGCCGGCATGGAGGTCAATGCGGTGCACGTGAACCAGATGAAGGACCCCGGGAAGGGATACCCCAAATCGATCCTGCTGGCATCCATCCTGATCCTGCTGGTATTCATCCTTCCGACGCTCGCAATCTCGATCGCGGTACCGGAGAAGGAACTGGGCCTCACCAATGGCATCATGCTGGCCTTCCAGGAGTACTTCGATCACTGGGGAGTGAGCTGGGCGACGGCCATCGTGTCGGCGCTCATCGCTGCCGGTGCGCTGGCGTCGGTGATCACCTGGATCGCCGGCCCGTCGAAGGGCCTCCTCATCGCTGCCCAGTCCGGTCTTCTGCCTCCGGCGCTGCAGAAGCGGAACAAGGCTGGCGTCCAGTCGGGCATCCTGATGCTCCAAGGCACCATCGTCACGATCCTCGCGGCGATCTTCGTTGTCGTACCCAACGTGAGTTCGGCATTCGTCGCGCTCGTAGACATGGCAGCGGCGCTGTACCTGATCATGTACATGCTGATGTTCGCCGCGGCGATCGTCCTTCGGCGTAAACGACCGAACGTCAAGCGCACCTACCGGGTACCGGCGATGAACCTCATCGCCGGGGTGGGATTCGTCGGGTGCCTCCTGGCATTCATCCTGGCGTTCATCCCCCCGTCAGGATTCAACGCTTTCCCTGCTGCGTCGTATCCATGGATCGTCGGGCTGGTCATCGTGCTACTCGGTGCACCCCCACTCGTCTTCTATGCTCTTCGGAAGCCGAAGTGGGATCAGCGGACCGAGGCAGAGAAGGCCGCGAGTGGAGCGCACGAGGAGGATGACAACGATGCTCCCGCGCCACAGGCGGGAGCCACCACCACCTGACGTCATCGAGACCGCTCGAGGAAGGCCCTCGGCGTGCAGAGCTCTCTGCACGCCGAGGGCCTTCTGGGGCTCACGGCGCCGGACTGGGCGCATCTCGCATTGTCAGACCTTCGCATCCTCGTAGCTGTTCTCCTCGGATTATTGCTGAGTCAGCGCAAACGTCACGCCGCTCGTCGCCCCTAGAACGAGTTGCCCATCATTTCGGTACACACAGTGACGACTCCATGACGTGCTCGCCCGAACCTTTCTCGTGCTGCGCCCTTTCAAACCTCATGGGTTTCGAGGCAGTTAGGTTACGAGACACAGGGACTTCGTGACGGTTCCCTCGAAGTGGCGGTTCAGCACAGCTGTCTATAACGGGGCGGCGGGTCCCGGAAGCGGAACCTCGAACGGCGTTCGGTGAGGTCGCCTCGAGCATGTGAAACGATTGAGGGATGACCGGCAGCAGCTCGATGGATCAGTCCCTCGCACACACGCTCCGCATCGGTCCTGAGCAGCACGGCCATGATGCAGCGCTCGCGGCCGCGGGTATCTGGGCCCGCGCTATAGCACGCCGTGATCAACTCCCCGTCACTCCTTCCGCTGATGACAAACTGCCCGGCGTTGAGGGCGCACTGTCACAGGAAGGAGCACAGCTCCTTGTCGCCCGCAACGAGGAGGCGCCGATCGCGTTCGCAATCCTCATCCCACGCGTCGGGGTAGTGGAACTCATTTATCTGGCCGTGGATCCTCAAGCTTGGGGGCAGGGTGTCGCCGGACAGCTGCTCGACTTCATCCGGCGGCGAAGCGAGACAGCCGGGACACCACTCGAACTCTGGGTTATCGCTGACAACGATCGGGCCATCAGCTCCTACGAGCGGGCGGGGTGGACCAGAACGGCGAACGTGGAGGTGCGCAATTCCTCGGGACGACCCGAGCGGCGATACACACTGGGTCACTAGCCGGACTGAGACATTTCCCCCGCGCGGCGGATGCACTTCTCGATCCATAAGCTTTCCCGAATACTCAGTCCTTCCGGAGGTTAGAGCCGGGTTTGCTCATTACGGTCTGGAGTTCCGTCCGTGACCGCGTTGGTCGGCATCCGCAATAGACGGACCTCCACCCAGACTCGCCAGAACCGGTGTCTCAAAAGTGTGGGTCCAACGCCGTTGTCTTTAGCGGCACGGCGACGCTGCGGGTCCCTTAGACAGAACCCTCAGTGCGAAACCCGTCCGACCTTTGCGCTCAAGGTGCCACGAGCGTTACCGCGCCGGCGCCTGTTTGACGCTCAATCATCGGGCACTATTGGCTGAAATCTAACGAAGCTCCATGCAGAGGAGCCGGGGCCTGTCTTCCCAGGACTCGACCGGGATAAAGCCGCGGGTGCGGTAGAGCCTCACTGCATCGTCTCGCCAATCCCAGACGGTTAGCCGGAGAGGACGAGTTTGCTGGTTGAGAACGGCATCGATCAAGGCTGAGCCAACCCTCAGGCCGCGCGCGCTTGGATCGACCCAAACGCGCTTGATCTCGGATGTTGTCATGTTCTGCTGGAGGACGACGACTCCCACCAGCGAACCCAACTCCGCGACGTAGACGACGGCGTTCTCGTACGCGCGCGCAGGATCGTCGACTTCGGCTCGGTACCGATCGGGAAGGCCTGCACCAACGTGGGCTTCGCCCAAATACAAGACTTTCTCGATTTCGGTCTGCCTCAAGTACGCCTCAACGAGGCGACTCACCGCGTCGTTGTCAGGCCCGGTGAGGTCGGCCGGACGGATGTTGATCGAATCCAGTTCGGTTTGCACCGCTTCATTCTCCTATTGAGAACCCGAGATGCCCGGATACCCCGCCCGCTGAAGATGCTCGCAGGGGTGTCATCTCTGCAAGACAGTCAGGTGTTCCGCGAACCTCCTAGGCGGGATCTTCGGTGGGACGCAAGTCGCTGCGAGGGATCACATCGGCGGCTTCGCCCAGAGGCCCGGTATGTTGACTCAGGGAGGCGAAAGCCCGCTCCAATGCGGACTCTCAGAAAGATGACCCAACGTGCCCTGGAATCCTTCGTTGCCCGAGAATCGCATGTATCCGTCGCATCTTGCGGTGTTCGACAACACTGTCGGGCGTCTTTGGCGCGACGGAACACCGGTGGGCTATGTGTCGTTCTCGTTGGAGCAGGCTGTTACGCAGACGGGTGGAGCGCTTTGGTGGCGTAGGTACTCCGATCCGTACGACATTGTCTGGTACTTGGAATGGCTTTACCCCGACACTCCCGAAGAGCGGGTAGATGAGGGGCCGCTCAGCGCCCCGACCGCAGAGGATGCGCACCCAGAGAAATGGCCGGTGAGTCCCTGGCGTTTGAACACCGATCCTCGCGCATCAGAAGAGTCCTTCGATAAAGCGCCTGTCATTTTGAGGGTCGAGTTTCTCACCGGCGATGAACGCGACATGGCATGGGAGCGTTACGGGCAGGGCGACGAGTGAAGGCTCAGACAGCCGTCATCCCAGAACGCATCATTTCACGACGCCCTGACGCCGGACCGATAGCTGCAGCCTTCGGCTGCGGGGCGTAGCGAGGAGCGTCAAACTCCAAGCGCAAGCGAACTCGCGTCTCTGCCGCTGGGAGGAAGCCGCCGAGAACCATGCACAATGGGCCCCGCAGGACGGACACCTCCAACGGGTACTCGCGCGGAGGCTGGATGTTCCGCCACTCCCCAGTTGTGACGGTACCCGTTTGGCTGTCCCGACATTCAGCCCGATGACGGGGTCACGCGCACGAGCTCGAGCTCGTCGTCTCCTGTCTCGGAACCCTAGTGTTTGACCCGTGGTCTCATATCCATGGCGGAGCTTCCGAGCGACGTGACCTGGCTTGGGAACGTCGAATCCGGCGGCGGCCCGAGCCGAGCAGAAAGCCAAGGCGGCGTCGATGCGGGGGAGAAGTGTGACGCTGCTCGATGCCTCATCGGCACGCACCCACACCTGCACCGAGGCCCAACGATGAAGGATGGTGCCCGGTTCCGGCTCCTGACGCGTGATGATGAAGATGCTCGGCCACGCCAAAGCACCGATCGGGAGGCCGTCGGGGTCGGGGTTCGCCAGCGTGACGCCGGCTTCGGTCGCCAAAGCCCGACCGATACTGAAAATCGTGCCGACCACGTCGGGGACGACAACGCGATCCGCAGATCGGTCCGAGTCAACTCCCATCGGCTTCTCTCGCTTGACAGTGCACCAGGTGATCATCGCGCCAACGCATCTACGCCGCAAGGAGTGTCGCGCAACGCGAACGTTCGAAGGATCGAAGCCGGGAGGCAGATTAGTAGTAGCGGAGCTCAACCGTGTGCGCCAACGACAAATTCATGCCCACAATTATGACGATGAAGAGAGCCACGAATCCCAACACGATGCTGGAGACGCGCACTCTAGGGGTATGACTCTTGCTCGCGAAAAAGAGCACCAGCACGCACGCGATCAGCCCGACACCGGTTGCGGCAAGGCCGCTTCCCACGACCTCTACTACCGGGCATTGCAGCGGATACGACTCCATACAGGCACCGCCGCCGAGGGGCGGTGCCACCAGAACGAAAGCAACGAACGCGGCTGCTATTCCGACACCGACAAATCCTGGCCAGAAGCGGCGGGGGCTAGCGAGTATCGCCACACCCGATAGTCCCAGCACTCAGTCCGCCGCGCAAGAACCGGGGACCTGCCACATGTCGCACATGCATAGAGGATCCGAGACGTCTCGCTCTGTTTTCTGCATGTCTCGATGCCTGGCACACGTCTCGTATCCCATGGGTTTCGAGACAGTCAGGAACCCTGATCGAGAGGCATTCTGAACAGAATGCCTCTCGATCACAAATCGTCGGAGTCGCGGAGGAGTTGCAGCCGGCTCGCCATGCGGAAAGCGTCAGGGCGACGCGACGCGATGCTGAGAAACGAGCTGAGGCTGTGGGAGGAGACAAATGTGGCGCACACGTCAGCATCCACGAGAATATCGATCAGGTTGATAAATCTCTGTTGCGCCTCTGGATCGGCATCTTCGAAGTTTGGGACGTCGTTGACGACCCATCGAGGGAATGATCGCGCCCATGCGAGATACTCGATCGTGGATGTGGGCGATCCACAGAGCTGGGCGAACGTCGCTCGCAGTTCGCCGGGCCGTGCCGCTAATACCGGAAATTGGCGGCCTCGCACAGCAACGCTCGTTGCCTCCTCCGGACGCGGTTCAGGCGTCGGCGATTCGCGCGCCCAAACGCCGGCCGCGAACCCGGTGGAGTGATCCTCGCGAGTGGTTCGATAGTCGGTGGCACCGCCGAGTTTGTAGACCTCCATGTTGTTCTTGATGAGGTCGATACCCGGTTCGAAGATGTGGTGCCAAATGGGGTTGGGGAGCAGATCGTCGGGGGCATAGTTCGATGTCGCAAGAACTGTGAGCTTGCGGCGGAACACGTGCTCAAGTAGCCGTGTAAGTAGACGGGCATCGCCTGAGTCGTGGACATGCAGCTCGTCAAAGAAAAGCAGTTGATTATTGCCGGTCAGATCGTCGATGGCGCGCTCTACGGCGTCGCGCTCCGAGCGGTGGTCCTCGATGCTCCGATGAAGATCATCGAAGAACCTGTGGAAGTGAACCCGGGTCTTGCGAACAGTCGGGAGGGCGACGAAGAATGCGTCGGCCAGCCAAGACTTACCGCGGCCGGCTGGTCCATGGATGTAGAGGCTCTGCGTCGTTGACCGGCGCAAGTTTCGGCGTTCAATATCGGCGCTGAGGACTGCGAGCCGGTCGACGAGAAGCAATTGTGCAGGGTCGAGAGCGATGCCAGCGCGGATTGCTGCGGCATCCAGCGCAGCGGACAGTCGTTGCCCTTCTTTCACGATCCCAACACTGGCCACAGGTCGAACTCTAGGGGATAAGGAGTGGCGGAAGCGTCCTATCGACTACCCCCCCCCAGACCGGACGTTCAACGGACTCGTCTCCGCGTTCGCCCTGCGTGCTCAGACTTCCACGGAGTAGTTGAGCTGCAATTCGTCAGCGGGCACTCCCCGGATTCCCCAGTTCGCACGAGGCGTCTCGGTGATGGTGATCTCAAGGTCGTTGGGGGTGACGCCGACCGCCGCAATATTTTTGATGAGTTCGCGGAGGAAGTCCTTCTTTGTGTCCGTCGAGCGACCCTCGAACATGCTCACCTCGACGATGGTGTAGTCGATCGAACGATCTGTAGGCGTTATGAATTGTTCGGGGTCCAGAGTGATGAAGCGGTGGAATCGCTTCTCGACCGGCAGTTGGAGCGCCGATACCGCCGCTGTGTGGATCGCGTCGGACAGCGAAGAGATGCGAGGGGCAAGCGCCGCTTTATGTCCGTAGACAATGATTTGAGCCATGCTCTAGTTTCGTAGCCCACGCGATACGCGTCGCCCGGGCCTGAATCTGAAGCTCGAAAGACGGATGTTCAACGGACTCTTTCCCGCTGTTCGCTGCCGACGATGAAGTTTCCAGGCCGCAAGTGGCGCAAGCCCCGCCCACGTGAGATTTCCCGCTCAGGAACCTCCTACGTGACACGAGATGTCTCACGAGCTACCTCGTATGGCTCGAGTAGCGATCCGTATGTCTCGTATCTCATGGCTTTCGAGACACTGGGGTTTTGCGACACGTCGCATACAGATCCTCGCGTTACAGCCACCCCCGGAGGGACGTTAGGGAAACCGTTCGGACGGAACAGGGACGCACCAGCCCAACTCGACCGTTGTGGTCGGTTGACTGGACCGTCTTGGTGCGCCACGGTTGGTCAATCACGTCGGTGAACCGGTTCTTGCTCCGTTCCACTCTTCATGGACAGGTTGCAACTGTCGAGGCCGTCGGTGCTTAAGATACCGAGGAATTTATGGGCTCGCTCAATTGGGAGGATCTGCCGCTCACGGTCCGGACGAACCTTCGGTCATTGTCAGGGGGTGAGGGCAGATTCAGGTCTGTTAGTGGTGGTTACAGCGGTGCCATCACCGGTTTCCTCGGAGAATTCCTCTTCGCGAAAGCGATCCCGGTGAGCGACCCAGTTTCGAGCGACTTCTCCATAGAAGCCAAAGTTGCGACTGCGTTGAAGGGGATTGTGACAACGCCCACGTTGTGCTTCGGAGGAGTCATCGACGGATGGTCAATCTTGGTGTTTGAACTCGCCTCCGGAGTGATGCCGGAGGAGCCATGGCACCCGGCGCAGCTCAAGGTGGTTTTGCGGTCTGTGGATGCCATGACCGCCGCACTCACCCCCAGCCCGGTCACCCAGCTCCCTACTGTCGCGGACCGGATGCAGGGGCGTTCCAACACGTGGAGATTGTTACGCGAGGGTAGATCCCGCGACATGCTCACCGTACGCGATCTGAGCAATTGGGAGGTCTTGAATCTCGACCGACTAGCGAACCTCGAGGGGCAAGCAGAAACGCTCTCAGGCGAGACCCTGCTTCACTTCGACCTGCGGCATGACAATCTGCTCATCGATGATGATGAAGTGCGGTTTCTTGACTGGGGACGCGCCTGCATCGGCCCCGCGTGGGTAGACATTGTGTGCCTCCTTCTCGAGTCAAACACCGGCGATAGCGACCTGGAAGGCTTGTTCAGAGCCACCTCCCGCGGAGCGATCGCCGCCCCGCCGCAAGTGGACGTTTTCCTGGTTATGTTGGCAAGCTACTGGAGACATTCCGCACTGTTAGAAACGGACACCCCGGGACTTAGACAAAGACGCCAATACTCCTTAGAAGCAACACTTCGGTGGCTCTCCAACAGGTGGCTAGCCTGATGCCATGCCGGCTCATTGAGACACGACTGAATGCCTCCGACGGGAACCTGCCGAGCGGAACTCATTAGACGAAGACCGTTGGTCAGCTTCTTCGACGATCTCGCTGAGGCGCGATCACAGATTACGGAACAACTCTCTTCGGAACCGTTACATGTCCATCGCCGGCGGGCCAAAAGGAGGCGACGACGAGAACGCTCCTGTCCTGAACAAATGTGACCCAGACGTAATCTCATCCCTTTCCCATTCGATCGAGCGGCGTCGGAGAGGCTGTCTACCGTCAAATGAATACTCGATATGCACGGTGAGGGTCGACCAGCGGGCGCGCTCGGAACGATCGAAGATGTACTTCCGCGTCGTTGGTGGGATGCCCGTTTACCCGCCCGATTAACTTGCCCGCAAGGGTGCCCTATCTTCAACACAGAAAGTTGTCTCGTAACCCTAGGGAAACGAGACATCTCACGACTCGTGACCCGTGTTTCCGGCGTTCGGCGGAATCTCGTAACCCGTCGAGTCTCATAACTACGTCGCATAACCTTCTGGTTGTATGGCGTTACTCGTCGTTAGTTATGAGACACCGGAAATCGGTCCGGAAGCACATTGCTCGACTGCCGACCAACTGAAGCGGTTGGTGCGGGTGTCGTTTACCAGGCGCCGGGCTTGTAGTCCTTGAGGAAGCATCCGTAAAGGTCTTCGCCGGCCTCGCCACGCACGATCGGGTCGTAGACGCGCGCAGCACCGTCGACGAGGTCGAGCGGAGCGTGGAAGCCCTCCTCCGCGAGGCGGACCTTCGTCGGGTGCGGCCGCTCGTCGGTGATCCAGCCCGTGTCGACGGCGGTCATGAGGATGCCGTCGGTCTCAAGCATCTCGCCCGCGCTGGTGCGGGTGAGCATGTTAAGCGCTGCCTTCGCCATGTTCGTGTGCGGATGGCCCGGCCCCTTATAACGACGGGAGAACTGACCCTCCATCGCGGAGACATTCACCACGTACTTGCGGCGCGCAGGAGACGCAGCCATCGCGGGCCGGAGCCTGCTGATGAGCAGGAACGGCGCCGTGGTGTTGCAGAGCTGCACCTCGAGCATCTCGAGCGGGTCGACGTGCTCAACGTTCTGCACCCAGCTGTTGGTGGTCTGCAGGTCGGGTACGAGCCCACCGGCGTCGATGGCCGTTCCGTCTGCGTGCTTCTGGAGCGACGACGATCCCGGCGCCATGGCCAGGTTCGCAAGGTCAGCCGCGGTCAGTGCGGGTGCGCCCGCTTCGGCCACTGTCCCGGCCAGCGACGCGACCGACAGCAGCGGATGCGCTGAAACGGATGCCTGCAGCGCTTCGGGGTGCTGATCGGCGGTGTGCCCGAACGTCTCCATCTCAGGAAGAGGGCCATCGGGGAGCGGCTGCAGCTCGGCATCCGCCAGCAGCGAATAGGAGCCGGGGGAGCGGCGCACGGTCTGCGCCGCGTTGTTGATGAGGATGTCGAGTGGACCCTGCGCTGCGACAGAATCGGCGAGGCTGATCACCTGGGCCGGGTCACGCAGGTCGATGCCGACCACGCGGAGACGGTGCAGCCAATCGGCGGAGTCGGGCAGCGACGCAAAGCGACGGACGGCATCCCGCGGGAACCGCGTCGTGATCGTCGTGTGCGCGCCATCACGAAGCAGGCGAAGGGCGATGTACATGCCGATCTTCGCTCGGCCACCCGTGAGCAGCGCACGTTTGCCGGTGAGGTCGGTGCGGGCGTCGCGCTTGCTGTGGCTGAACCGCGCGCAGTCCGGGCAGAGCTGGTGGTAGAACGCGTCGACGAGCGTGTATGGCTGCTTGCAGATGTAGCAGTTGCGTGGCTTCAGCAGTTCACCGGCGGTGGGCGCCTCAATCGTGGTCGAGAGGGGGATGCCGCGCGTCTCGTCATCGATGCGATCGGATGCCCCGGTCGCGGTGGCCGCGATGACCGCCTTGTCGGCGTTGGCGATGGTGTCGCGCAGTTCACGGCGACGGTTGCGTTTGACGGCCTTGAACATCGCCGCGGTTGCCCGGCGTACGGTGATGTAGTCAGGGTGTTCCTCGTCGAGAGTGTTCATCGAGGCGAGGACTCGGAGCGTTGTCTCGAGTTCAGTGGGGTCAATTCCGGCGCCGGAGATGTCGGATTCACGGATGGCGTCGGTCATTTGGGCAAGTTTACCTGAGGTCATCTGCGAGAACGCCGCGCTCCCGAGTGGAAGGATGGCACTATGAACCCGATCGAGTGGCTGTTTGATGCCCAGCTGGTAATCGGCGACCAGACCATCCTCTGGCGTGAGGTCATCGGCAACCTGTTTGGCATGCTCAGCGCAGTCGGCGGTATGCGCCGCAAGGTGTGGGCGTGGCCGGTCGGTATCGTCGGTAACCTGCTGTTGTTCACGGTGTTCCTCGGTGCGGTCTTCGGGACCCCCAACCCGGTGAACCTGCTCGGCCAGGCTGGCCGCCAGGTCATGTTCATCATCGTTTCCATTTATGGCTGGGTTCAGTGGCGCAACAGCCGTAACTCGGGTGAGCAGACCGCAGTCACCCCGCACTGGGCGTCGAACAAGGTGCGGGTGTTCCTCATCCTCGGCCTGGTCGGCGGCACCCTCGTGCTCACACCGATCTTCCGGGCGCTCGGCTCGTACGAACCGGTCTGGGCAGACGCCTGGATCTTCATGGGCTCACTCCTCGCCACCTACGGCATGGCCAAGGGCTGGGTCGAGTTCTGGCTGATCTGGGTCGCCGTCGACATCGTCGGCGTTCCGCTCCTGGTCAGCGCCGGGTACTACGCCTCAGCGGTCCTCTACCTCTTCTATGGTGGCTTCACCCTCGTCGGCTTCTTCATCTGGATGCGCGTGCAGAAGAAGAACTCACTGACGATCGAGACGGCATTCCCCGACCCGACGGTGAAGCGGTAGCGGGCGCTCGCCGAAGCCACGTCGACGCGAGAACACCACTTCCGGTCGAGAGCATCCGGCGGAACTGATGTTCTCGACCGGAGCGGATGCTTTCGGCACGGAGACCACGGCGACCGCGGAGACCACGGCGACCGCGGAGATCGCGAAGGGCACAGCGACCGCGGATCGCGGGCTTGCCAGCCGAGTAGGGCATGATCGAAGAACAATGACTTCTCTCCTGCTCGACCCGCGCGCCCTTTCGACCACACAGGGCGAGGCGATCGATCCGGATGCCGTCTATGAGGCATTCAGCGACTGGGTCACGGCCACCGGCATCCGTTTGTATCCGGCACAGGAGGAAGCGATCATCGAGATCGTCTCGGGCCAGAACCTCATCCTCAGCACCCCGACCGGCACCGGCAAGTCGCTCGTCGCGGTCGGCGCGCACTATGCGGCACTCGTCGCGGGCAAGCGCAGCTTCTACACGGCCCCGATCAAGGCGCTCGTGAGCGAGAAGTTCTTCTCCCTCGTCGCGATCTTCGGCGCCGAGAACGTCGGCATGATGACCGGCGACTCCTCGGTCAACGCCGACGCCCCGATCATCTGCTGCACCGCAGAGATCCTCGCCAACCTCGCCCTCCGCCACGGTGAAGACACCGAGGTCGACCAGATCGTCATGGACGAGTTCCACTTCTACGCTGACCCCGACCGCGGCTGGGCGTGGCAGGTGCCGCTGCTGTCACTGCCGCGCGCCCAGTTCATCCTGCTCTCGGCGACCCTCGGCGACGTCACGGAGATCGCCGAAGACCTCACCCGCCGTACCGGGCGGGAGACCGCCCGCGTCACCGGTGTCGAGCGCCCGGTACCGCTGCATTTCTACTACGAGACCACGCCGATTCACGAGACCGTCGAAGAGCTCCTGACGACGGGCCAGGCCCCGATCTACGTCGTGCACTTCTCGCAGGCCGCCGCGATGGAGCGCGCCCAGTCGATGTCGAGCATGAAGGTCGCCACGAGAGAGCAACGGGATGCCATCGCCGAAGCGATCGGCGGCTTCCGGTTCACCACCAGCTTCGGCAAGACCCTCTCCCGGCTGCTTCGCGCCGGCATCGGTGTGCACCACGCGGGCATGCTGCCGAAGTACCGCCGTCTCGTCGAGCAGCTCGCGCAGCAGGGCATGCTGCGCGTGATCTGTGGCACCGACACTCTCGGCGTCGGCATCAACGTTCCCATTCGCACCGTGCTGTTCACCGCGCTGACCAAGTACGACGGCGTGAAGATGCGCCAGCTCAAGGCCCGCGAGTTCCACCAGATCGCCGGTCGGGCTGGGCGTGCGGGCTACGACACGGCCGGAACCGTCGTCGTGCAGGCGCCCGAGCACGAGACCGAGAACCTCAACGCCATCAAGAAGGCCGGCGACGACCCGAAGAAGAAGCGCAAGATCATCCGCAAGAAGGCGCCTGACGGGTTCGTCTCCTGGGGAGAGCCGTCCTTCCAGCGCCTCGTCGCCGCTGAACCGGAGACGCTCACGTCGAGCATGCAGATCACCTCGGCGATGCTCATCAACGTCATCGGCCGCGGGGGAGATGTCTATCAGCACGTCCACGACCTCGTCTTCGACAACCACGAACCGTTCAAACGCCAGCTCGAGCTCGCCCGACGCGCCCTCGGCATCTACCGCACGCTCCGCGACTCGGGCATCGTCGAGCAGTCGGCAGACGGGACGATTCGCCTCACCGTGGACCTGCAGCCCAACTTCGCGCTCAACCAGCCGTTGTCGCCGTTCGCGCTCGCCGCATTCGAGCTGCTCGACCCCGAAGACCCGAGCTACGCACTCGACATGATCTCCATCGTCGAGGCGACCCTCGATAACCCGCGTGCCGTGCTCAGCCAGCAGCAGTTCCTCGCCCGGGGCGAGGCTGTCGCCGCGATGAAGTCAGAGGGCATCGAGTACGACGAGCGGATGGAGCTGCTCGAGGAGGTCAGCTACCCGAAGCCGCTCAACGAACTGCTGACGATCACCTTCGAGACCTACAGCGCCTCCCAGCCGTGGATCCGTGACTTCGAGCTCAGCCCGAAGTCCGTGGTGCGCGACATGTACGAGCGCGCGATGTCGTTCGGTGAGTTCATCGCGTTCTACAAGCTCGCCCGCAGCGAGGGTGTCGTGCTGCGCTACCTGTCGGACGCGTACCGCGCCGCCCGCCAGACCATCCCCGACGAGGCCAAGAACGAAGACCTGCTCGACCTGATCGAGTGGCTCGGCGAGCTCGTGCGCCAGGTCGACTCGAGCTTGCTCGACGAGTGGGAAGAACTCACCCACCCCGACCCGGAGAAGCACGCCGAGCACGCGGGCGAGATTGTTCCGCCAGCACCGCAGCGCCTCAGCTCCAACGTTCGGGCGTTCCGCATCCTCGTGCGGAACGAGCTCTTCCGCCGGGTGCAACTGGCCGCGCTGGAAGACTACGACGCCCTCGGGGAGCTGGACGCGGCATCCGGATTCGACGCCGACCGCTGGGCCAACGCGCTCGACGGCTACTACGAACTGCACGACCAGATCCTCACCGGACCAGACGCGCGCAGCTCGAAGCTCCTCATCCTCGATGAGTCAGGGCCCGTCTGGACCGCCCGGCAAATCTTCGATGACCCGGCCGGCGACCACGACTGGGGGATCAGCGCGACGGTCGACCTCGCTGTGTCCGACGAGCAGGGGTTCGCCGTTGTCACCGTCACCGCGGTGGATTCCCTCTAGGTTCGGTTCGGAGCACGCCGTCGATTGGCGGATGCCGCTCGGAACCCGCTAAAGTCGAGGAATGGCCATCTTCGACAGCAGTGTTTCAGCCCAGGGCTTCGCCCCGAGCGCACTTCGTCGACGCCGTAACACCTCAGAGCGACGATAGGCGACGCTGGGCGAACGGTGCATGGCACGGTTCCGAGAGGCGCCGCCGACCATCCATCGTTCATCACCTCAATAAGGTAGAGCCATGTCCTTCTCTGTAGCCGTAGCCGGAGCATCCGGGTACGCAGGGGGCGAGTTGCTGCGATTGCTCGCGGCCCACCCCGACTTCGACATCCGCACCGTCACCGCGCATTCCAATGCGGGCCAGCCACTGGCATCCGTGCAACCGCACCTGCGGTCGCTCGCGCACCTGACCCTGACCGACACCACCCCGGAGAACCTCGCCGGGCACGATGTTGTCTTCCTCGCGCTGCCGCACGGCAAGTCCGGTGAGGTCACCGCCCAGCTCGACCCCGACACGCTCGTCATCGACTGCGGTGCCGACCACCGCCTCACCAGTGAGGCCGACTGGGCACAGTTCTACGGCGGCGACTACTTCGGCGCCTGGCAGTACGGCGTGCCGGAGCTTCAGCTCAGCACCCCGACGGGCTCGATCAAGCAGCGCGACAACCTCGTCGGCGCACGGCGGATCGCGGCCCCCGGCTGCAACGCGAGCACCGTCGCCCTCTCGCTCGTGCCAGGCATCCTCGCCGGAGTGATCGAGGCGACCGACATCGTCTCGGTACTCGCGGTCGGGCCGTCCGGTGCCGGCAAGGCGCTCAAGACCAACCTGCTCGCGAGTGAAATCCTCGGCTCCGCCAACCCATACGCGGTCGGCGGCACCCACCGGCACATCCCCGAGATCGCGCAGAGCCTTCGCACGGCGGGCGCCACCGACGTGAGCGTCTCGTTCACGCCGGTCCTCGTGCCGATGTCGCGCGGCATCCTCGCGACCAGCACCGCCCGCATCGTGCCGGGAACCAGCGCGGATGCGGTCCGTGCGGCCTGGCAGGACGCCTACGGTTCCGAGATCTTCGTGCAGCTCCTGCCGGAGGGGGAGTTCCCCCGGACCGCCGATGTGATCGGCGCGAACACCATGCTGATGGGGCTCGCCGTCGACGAAGCGGCCGGCCGTGTCGTCGTCGTGACCGCCGTCGACAACCTCGCCAAGGGCACCGCTGGTGCCGCCATCCAGTCAGCGAATATCGCGCTGGGACTCGACGAAGCAACTGGGCTTCCTCTGAACGGAGTAGCACCGTGACCGTCACCGCAGCACAGGGATTCGAAGCGTCAGGGATCGCAATCGGCCTCAAGGACTCGGGCGGCAAGGACCTCGCGCTCGTCGTCAACCGCGGACCCCGCCATGCGTCCGCCGCCGTGTTCACGAGCAACCGTGCGCAGGCCAACCCGATCCTCTGGTCGAAGCAGGTCATTGACGACGGAACGGTCAACGCGATCGTGCTCAACTCGGGCGGCGCGAACTGCTTTACCGGCCCCGAGGGCTTTCAGACCACCCACGCCACAGCCGAGGCCGTGGCATCCGCACTCGAGGTCTCAGCCGGCGACGTCCTCGTCTGCTCGACCGGCCTCATCGGCGTGCAGCTCGATCGTGACAAGCTCCTGCCCGGCGTCGCAACGGCTGCAGCCGCGCTCAGCACCGACGGCGGAACCGACGCCGCCGAGGCGATCCTCACCACCGACAGCCACGCGAAGACGGCGGTTGTCGAGGGCGACGGCTGGGTGATCGGCGGAATGGCGAAGGGCGCAGGGATGCTCGCGCCAGGGCTCGCCACCATGCTCGTCGTGCTCACAACCGACGCCGATCTCGCCAGCGACCAGCTCGACCGCGCGCTGCGGGCGGCCACCAGGGTCAGCTTCGACCGCCTCGACTCGGACGGCTGTATGTCGACGAACGACCAGGTCACTCTCCTCGCGTCGGGAGCATCCGGGGTCTCACCCGACGCCGATTCGTTCGCCGCTGCCGTCCGCGAGATCTGCCTCGACCTGGCCCGCCAGCTCCAGGGCGATGCTGAGGGCGCGAGCCACGACATCACCATCGAGGTCAACGGGGCTGTGAGCGAAGACGACGCCGTCGAGGTCGGCCGCTCCGTCGCACGGAACAACCTCTTCAAGGCCGCCGTCTTCGGCAACGACCCCAACTGGGGCCGGGTGCTCGCCGCGATCGGAACCACCCAGGCCGTGTTCGACCCATACGCCGTTGACGTCTCGATGAACGGTGTTCGGGTCTGTCATGCCGGGGCGCCGGACGCCCCGCGCGAGGACGTGGACCTCACCGGCCGTGCGGTCTCGGTCGTCATCGATCTCAAAGAGGGCACCGAGTCGGCCACCATCCTGACCAACGACCTCACGCACGACTACGTGCACGAGAACAGCGCGTACTCGAGTTGATGATGACGGATACAGCAGCTACCACAGACGCCATAGCGAAAGCCGCGGTGCTCATTGAAGCGCTGCCATGGCTCAAGCGCTACCACGGTGCCATTGCCGTCGTGAAGTTCGGCGGGAACGCCATGGTCAGTCCTGAACTCACCCGTGCCTTCGCCGAAGACATGGTCTTCCTCCGCCACGCGGGCCTCAAGCCCGTCGTCGTGCACGGAGGTGGACCGCAGATTTCGGCACGGCTCACCGAGCTCGGCATCGAGAGCGAATTCCGTGGCGGCTACCGTGTGACAACGCCCGAGGCCATGACCGTTGTTCGAGACGTCCTGAACCACGACGTCAACGCGCACCTCGTCGAGCTCATCAACGAGCATGG
Source organism: Mycetocola sp. Y791 (assembly GCF_059445325.1). NCBI lineage: Bacteria > Bacillati > Actinomycetota > Actinomycetes > Micrococcales > Microbacteriaceae > Mycetocola > Mycetocola sp. Y791. Next base: position 1,031,040 of record NZ_JCAIUC010000001.1, read on the forward strand.
CAGCTTCTCGATCGGACTGAGCGGCGAAGCGGCGAGCAGCACCGAGTCCGGAGCGGCAACAACGCTCTTCACCGGAGCGCGCCGCGGTGCGGTCGTGAACGGCGAAACCGTCGACCTCGGTCTCGTCGGCGACGTCGTGTCGGTGGCGCCCCAGACCGTGCTCGACGCCATCGACGCCGGACTCATCCCCGTCATCTCATCGATCGCGCCCGACGGCGACGCGCCGGGCCAGGTGCTCAACGTGAACGCTGACGCCGCGGCATCCGCTCTCGCTGTGGCTCTGAACGCCGACAAGTTCCTCATCCTCACCGATGTCGCAGGCCTCTACAGTGACTGGCCCGATCGTGATTCGCTCGTGTCGGTCATCTCGACCACGGCGCTGCGCGATCTTCTGCCGGCGCTCGAATCGGGAATGATCCCGAAGATGGCCGCGTGTCTCGAGGCCGTCGACGGCGGAGTGCGCAACGCGGCGATCATCGATGGCAGGCTCGAGCATTCGATCCTGCTCGAGGTATTCACCCAGCAGGGCATCGGAACACAGATCGTGGGGGAGGACTCATGAAGGACTGGCACCTCGTCGCCGCGCACGACATGATGCGCGTCTTCGGCGAACCTCAGGCACTGCTCACGCACGGTTCAGGATGCATGGTCTGGGACGAAGACGGTCGCGAATACCTCGACTTCCTCGGCGGGATCGCCGTCAATGCGCTCGGCCACGCCCACCCGGTGCTCGTCGAGGCCATCGCCACCCAGGCGGCAACACTCATCCACGTGTCGAACTACTTCGTCACGGCACCGCAGCTCGAACTGGCCGCACGGCTCAAGCGGCTGACCGGTGCGGGGGATGCCGGCCGGCTCTACTTCGCAAACTCAGGGGCAGAAGCCAACGAGGCGGCGTTCAAACTCGCGCGGCTCAACAACGGCGACGGCCGCCGCACCCGTATTCTCGCGCTCAACAACTCGTTCCACGGCCGCACGATGGGTGCGCTCGCGCTCACGGGCAAGCCGTCCATCCGTGAGGCGTTTGAGCCGATGGTGCCCGGTGTCACCCACATCGATGCCACGCTCGAGGCGCTCGAGAGCGCTTTCGACGACACCGTCGCCGCGATCATCGTCGAACCGATCCAGGGCGAGGCAGGCGTGCGCGAGCTGCCGGCCGGGTTCCTCGGCCGCGCCCGTGAGCTCGCCACCCGGCACGGCGCGTTGCTGATCGTCGACGAGATCCAGACCGGTGCCGGCCGCACCGGGTCCTGGTTCGCGTTCCAGCGGGAGGGCATCGTTCCGGATGCCGTGACCCTCGCGAAAGGAATCGGCGGGGGAGTGCCGATCGGCGCCCTCGTGACGTTTGGTGCGGCATCCGACCTCTTCACACCGGGCCAGCACGGTTCGACGTTCAGCGGCAACCCGCTCGCGACCGCGGCAGCCAACGCCGTGCTCGGCGAGATCGAGACCGCTGGCCTCGTCGATAATGCCCGGGCGCGCGGTGAGCAACTGCGCGAGCTGATCGCGGCCATCGGCTCACCGCTGATCGCCGGCGTTCGGGGACGCGGACTGCTCCTCGGCATCGAGCTGACCGAACCCGTCGCACCGGCGCTCGTCTCGGCGGCGCTTGCCGAGGGCCTCATCATCAACGCGCCGAACCCCCAAACGATCCGGCTCGCACCGCCGCTGATTGTCGGCGACGCCGAACTCGCCGGGTTCGACCGACGCTTCCGTGCGGCACTCGATCGCGCGACAGCGATCGCCGACGGCACACCTTCGCCCACCACAACACCGATTGCAGGCACGACATGACCCGGCACTTCCTCCGCGACGACGACCTCAGCCCCGCTGAGCAAGCCGAGATCCTCGATCTCGCGATCGAGATGAAGCGCGACAGGTTCTCGCGTCGTCCCCTCGAGGGTCCGCAGACCGTTGCGGTGATCTTCGACAAGTCGTCGACCCGCACCCGGGTTTCGTTCGCCGTCGGCATCGCCGACCTCGGCGGATCACCGCTTATCATTTCCACCGCGTCGAGCCAGCTCGGTGGAAAGGAGACCGCTGCCGACACCGCGCGCGTGCTCGAACGCCAGGTCGCAGCGATCGTCTGGCGCACCTTCGGCCAGGCCGGACTCGAGGAGATGGCAAACGGCACGACGGTTCCCGTCGTCAACGCGTTGAGTGATGAGTTTCACCCGTGCCAGTTGCTCGCCGACCTGCTCACGATCAAGGAGCACAAGGGCACCCTCGCGGGGCTCACCCTCACCTTCGTCGGTGACGGTGGCTGCAACATGGCGCATTCCTACCTGCTCGCGGGTGCGACGGCGGGGATGAACGTGCGGATTGCGTCACCGGAGGGGTTCACTCCGGACCCAGCAGTTGTCGCCGACGCCACACGCATCGCAGCGACGACCGGCGGATCGATCGCCCTCTTCGGCGACGCCCGCGAGGCGGCATCCGGTTCCGACATCCTCATCACCGACACCTGGGTGTCGATGGGCAAGGAAGAGGAGAAGGCGGCACGGGTTGCCGTGCTTAACCCGTTCAGGGTCGACGCCGAGATGATGGCGCTCGCGAAGAGCGACGCCGTATTCATGCACTGCCTCCCGGCTGACCGTGGCTTCGAGGTCACCGCCGATGTCATCGACGGACCGCAGTCGATTATCTGGGACGAAGCAGAAAACCGACTGCACGCCCAGAAGGCGCTGCTCGTCTGGCTGCTCGAACGCGCCTGACCCACAGGGCCAGCCCGGACCATCCGGGCACTTTCACTACACTTTTAACCACAAGCAATCAAGGAGAATCTCATGGCGGAACGCGTCGTACTCGCATACTCGGGCGGTCTCGACACCTCGGTCGGCATCGGATGGCTGAAGGATGCGACAGGTAAAGAGGTCGTGGCACTCGCCATCGACGTCGGACAAGAGGGCGAGGACATGGAGGTCATCCGCCAGCGCGCCCTCGACTGTGGCGCCGTTGAGTCGGTCGTCGTCGACGCGCGCGAGGAGTTCGCCAGCGACTACCTGATGCCGGCACTCAAGGCGAACGCGCTGTACCAGAAGCGCTACCCGCTGGTCTCGGCTCTCAGCCGTCCGCTCATCGCGAAGTACCTGGCATCCACCGCCAAGGAGCTCGGCGCCAACAGCGTTGCACACGGGTGCACCGGCAAGGGCAACGACCAGGTCCGCTTCGAAGCCGCCGTCGCCGCACTCGCGCCAGACCTGACGAGCATCGCTCCGGTCCGCGACCTCGCGCTGACCCGCGACAAGGCCATCGTCTACGCCGAGCAGCACAACCTGCCGATCGCGCAGTCGAAGAAGAGCCCGTACTCGATCGACCAGAACGTCTGGGGTCGCGCCGTTGAGACCGGCTTCCTCGAAGACCCGTGGAACCCGCCGATCGAAGACCTCTACACCTACACGAAGGACCCCGCTCAGGCCGGAGCGCCGACCGAGGTCGTCATCACCTTCGACCAGGGTGTGCCCGTTGCCTACGACGGCAAGTCCATCACGCCGCTCCAGGCCGTCGAGCTCATGAACCGCCTCGCCGGTGACCAGGGCGTCGGCCGGATCGACATCGTCGAAGACCGCCTCATCGGCATCAAGAGCCGCGAGGTTTACGAGTCACCAGCCGGCATCGCGCTCATCACCGCACACGAAGAGCTCGAGAACATGACTATCGAGCGCGACCTCGCACGCTACAAGCGCACCGTCGAGTCGAAGTGGGCAGAGCTCGTGTACGACGGACTCTGGTTCTCCGGTCTCAAGAAGGCGCTCGACGTCTTCATCGACGAGACCCAGAAGCACGTTTCGGGCGACATCCGCCTCAAGCTGCACGCCGGTTCTGCCGTCGTCACCGGCCGCAGGAGCGACTCGAGCCTCTACGACTTCAACCTCGCCACCTACGACACGGGCGACACGTTCGACCAGTCGATGGCGAAGGGCTTCATCGAGCTGTGGTCGCTGCCGAGCAAGATCTCGGCTCGGCGCGACGCAGGTCAGGAGTAGCGCCGTGTCGGGTGACGACTCCACCAACCGGGCAAGTGAAGCCGGTGCACTCTGGGGCGGACGCTTCGCCAGCGGGCCGTCACCCGAACTGGCTCGCCTGAGCAAGTCGACGCAGTTCGACTGGCAGCTTGCACCATATGACATCGCCGGTTCACGGGCGCACGCCAAGGCACTCGCCGCGGCGGGTTACCTCAGCGACGACGAGCTTGTTGCCATGCTGGATGCCCTCGATCGCCTCGAAGAGGACGCCGCCTCCGGCGCGTTCACTGCTGACGAAGCCGACGAGGACGTGCACTCCGCGCTCGAGCGCGGTCTGATCGACCGCGCCGGTGTTGAACTGGGCGGCAAGCTTCGCGCCGGTCGCAGCCGGAACGACCAGATCGCGACCCTGGTTCGGCTGTACCTGCTGAACCACTCGCGCGTGATCGGGCACCTCGTCATCCAGCTGATCGATGCCATCGCCTCACAGGCCGAGGCGCACGCCGACGCCCCGATGCCCGGACGCACGCACCTCCAGCACGCTCAGCCGGTGCTGCTCGCGCACCACCTGCTCGCCCACGCCTGGCCGCTCGTGCGTGACCTCGAGCGCCTCGCCGACTGGACCAAGCGGGCCTCGGCGTCGCCGTACGGATCCGGTGCGCTTGCGGGAAGCTCGCTTGGCCTCGATCCGCAGCTCGTGGCATCCGAACTGGGCCTCGACCGCCCGACCGAGAACTCGCTCGATGCGACGGCGAGCCGTGACGTTGTCGCGGAATTCGCCTTCATCGCATCGCTCATCGGTATCAACCTGTCGCGTTTCGCCGAGGACATCATCGTGTGGAACACACGCGAGTTCAACCTCGTCACCCTCGACGATGGCTACTCGACGGGCTCGAGCATCATGCCGCAGAAGAAGAACCCGGACATCGCCGAACTCGCTCGCGGCAAATCGGGTCGGCTCATCGGCAACCTCACCGGGCTGCTGGCGACGTTCAAGGGACTTCCTCTCGCGTACAACCGCGACATTCAGGAAGACAAGGAGCCGGTCTTCGACACTGTGGAACAGCTCGAGGTCCTGCTGCCCGCCTTCACCGGCATGGTTGCGACGCTGCGTTTCAACACCGAGCGCATGGCCGAGCTTGCCCCGCAGGGCTTCTCGCTCGCGACGGATGTTGCCGAGTGGCTTGTTCGACAGGGCGTCAGCTTCCGCGATGCGCACGAGATCTCGGGTGAGCTCGTGCAGTTCTGCGAGAAGCGCGGACTCGAGCTCCATGAGCCCTCTGACGAGGACCTCGCCGGAATCTCCGAGCACCTCGTGCCGGCGGTTCGGGATGTGCTCACCGTCCAGGGGTCGATTGCGTCACGCAACGGCGTCGGCGGAACCGCTCCCGACCGGGTGGCCGAGCAGCGCCACCAGCTGGTCGAGCGTGTCCGTGTTCTGTCGCAGGCACTCCGCGCCTGAGAATGTTCGACCGCGCGTTCTTCGAGCGCCCGTCCGTTGACGTAGCACCGCACCTTCTGGGTGCGGTGCTTCGTCATACGACGGATGCCGGCACCGTCGGTGTGCGCATCACCGAGGTGGAGGCGTATATCGGGCAGGGCGTGGACCCGGGTTCGCACGCGTTCCGCGGTAAGACGGCTCGGAACGCGAGCATGTTCGGTGAGCCGGGGCACCTGTACTGCTACTTCACCTACGGGATGCACGTGTGCGCCAACGTGGTCTGCTCACCCGAGGGCGAAGCATCCGCGTGTCTGATCCGTGCGGGCGAGATCGTCGAGGGTATCGAGCTGGCGCGGTTCCGGCGGACAACCTCGAAGAGCGACCGCGACCTGGCGCAGGGGCCGGCGCGGCTCGTCGTCGCCCTCGGCATCAGCCTGGCTGAGAACGGGAGCGACCTGTTTGCCCCGCCATTCTCGCTCGAACCAGCGGGCGAGCCCGCCGCGTACGAGACGGGTCCCCGAACCGGTGTCGCTGGCGGTGCCGACCTGCCCTGGCGGTTCTGGATCCCCGGTGAGTCGAGCGTGTCACCCTACAAGCGGCATCCGAAGGCCTGAGCGCTGGCGCAGGTCGCTGCCAACCGGCAGCGGATCAGCTGAGCGCCAGGTAGAACAGCGCCGCACTCGACGACGCCCAGATCAGGCTCGCGAACGTGCCGATGATGAACCGCTCACGGGCCTCGGGGGCCTCGAGCTCGGTGAACCGGCCGACACCCTTGATCGCAACGATGATCGCGATGGCCTCGGGGAATCCGGCCATGAGTGTGGCCGCAACGGCGAACCGCTCGAGGTAGCCGATCGTGCGCCCGCCGCGCAGCACCTCGTGCTGGGCGCCGGCTGACGCGCGCGCGGCTCCGCGGCCGGTGCGATCGGGCTCGGTGACGAGGATGCCGCCGAATAGTCCGGGCCGGACGAGACCGCGGGTTGCGAGCTTGAGCACATAGCTCGTGGCGGTGCCGCCCCCGAGCACGGCGATCGCGACGGAAAGCACGCCGAGCGCGATAAGCACGCCGAGCGGAACGACGGGCGACGGGATCGCGAGAAGGATGACGTCGACCGCGAGGATCACGGCGGCGATGATGATCCACCGTGGTCGCTGGCGCCACTGCGCGAGCAAAATCACACCGAGACAGGCCGCGGCGAGCAGGAGGACGAGCACCCAGTAGATGGTGCCGGGAACCGTGCCGACGATCGGGGTCATGCCTCGGTCTCCTCGCTGGGGTTGATGGTGTCGAGTAGCCTAACAAGTGCCTCGGACGCTGCCCGTTCGACACGGATTCCCGCGGCCCGGGCACGGAGGCTCGCGGCTCCCGGCGTGATCCCGAGCCTGTCGGCCGACTCCGACTGGGTCAGTCCGCTCGACAGGAGGTCGTACAACTCCCAGCCCCCGTCGGTGCGACGGTCCCGCAGGTGCAGCAGCAGCGTCACGAGCGCCTCAACGTCGCTGCCACGAAGAGCGGGGGAGTCCTCGTTCTCTTCACTGGCCAGGGTGAGCGCGAAACGGGTCGGCTGCTTCTTTGCGCGCGTGACGGCATCCCGCGCCGCATAAAAGGCCTCGCCCGTCGCTTCGCGGGTATCGGCGGGGAGCGGCTGGCGGACGGAACCCACCCCGACGCCAACACTCCAGGCGCCGTCACGGGTCAGCGCGAGGACGAGGGAGAGGACGAGCTCGGCATCGTCGACGAGGAGCTGCAACTCATCGCCAGCCGTTCGGTCGGCAGGGAGGAGTAGCCGATCGCCGTACTCGGAGTTGAGAGCGGCAAGCGTGTCAGCGACCTTGTCTGCGGTGTTGCGGCTGTCGACCTGGTCGGCGGTGAGAACGAACATGGCACTCCTCGGGTTTAGCCCACAAGCATAACTCCAATAATATTAGGAAATAACCTAAACCATGTCAAGGGTGAGGTCTCAGCCTCACATCCGCCGCGGTCGGGCACACGTGCGCTGGTATCGTGTGAGTCGTGTCCACGTCACTACTCTCAAGCCAAACGAATGATTCCACCTTCGACGACATCTGGGAGGAACTCGTCTGGCGAGGACTCGTGCACGTGTCGACCGATGCGGGTGAGCTGAAAGAGCTCCTCTCCGGCGCGCCGATCACCTACTACTGCGGGTTCGACCCGACGGCACCGAGCCTGCACCTCGGCAACCTGGTCCAGCTCCTGGTCATGCGCCGCATCCAGCTCGCCGGCCACAAGCCGCTCGGCCTCGTCGGCGGATCGACCGGGCTCATCGGCGACCCACGCCCGACGGCCGAACGCACGCTCAATACCCGCGAGACTGTTGCCGACTGGGTGGAGCGACTGCAGGGCCAGGTCTCCCGGTTCCTGAGTTTCGACGGTGACAATGCCGCACGCATGGTGAACAACCTCGACTGGACGGCGCCGCTCTCCGCCATCGACTTCCTCCGCGACGTCGGCAAGTACTTCCGGGTTGGAACAATGCTCAAGAAGGATGCCGTCAGCGCACGCCTCAACTCCGACGCGGGCATCAGCTACACCGAGTTCAGCTACCAGATCCTGCAGGGCATGGACTTCCTCGAGCTGTTCCGCAGCTACGGCTGTGTGCTGCAGACCGGTGGCAGCGACCAGTGGGGAAACCTCACGAGCGGAACCGACCTCATCCACAAGGCCGAGGGGAAGAGCGCGCACGCCATCGGCACCCCGCTCATCACCAACTCGGACGGCACGAAGTTCGGCAAGAGCGAGGGCAACGCCGTCTGGCTCGACCCCGAGATGACGAGTCCGTACGCCTTCTACCAGTTCTGGGTCAATTCCGACGACGCCGACGTCATCGCGCGGCTCAAGGTGTTCACCTTCCTCACTCGCGAAGAGATCGAGCGACTCGAAGAAGCTGTCGCTTCCGAGCCGTTCCGTCGGGAAGCACAGAAGCGACTCGCGTACGAGGTCACCTCTCTCGTTCACGGTGTCGACGCAACGGATGCCGCGATCGCCGCGTCCGCAGCCCTCTTCGGCCAGGGCGAACTGACGGGTCTCGACGCCGCAACGCTCGCCTCAGCGCTTTCCGAACTCCCGAATGTGACCGCTGCGCTCGGGGTTCCGCTGACCCAGCTCCTCGTTGACACCAAGCTCACCTCGAGCATCGGCGAGGCACGCCGTGCGATTGCGCAGGGTGGTGTGTACCTCAACAACGCCAAGGTCACCGATGAGTCTGCCGTTCTCGACGACACCCTGGCCGGGGGAGTGGCGGTTCTCCGGAGGGGCAAGAAGACTCTCGCTGGCGTGTTTACGGCGTAGTCGAGCGCCCCGGTCGGGGTGTCCGCGGGGGTCGCCCCGGGCGACACGCCCGACCTGCACCGGCGAGTTGCGAGCTGGCCGCACTGAACGTAAAGTACTTACTTGTCACCCCAAAGGTGCGGCTGAGCTTAGCTCGTCGGCCTCATGCGGGACGAACTTCTTCAGATACGAAGACACTCGATTATTCGGGTCGATCGGCGTCTGAAGATGACCCTCCACCAGGGTCCAACTCGATACGAGTCTGAACGAACTTCGGTTCGGAAAGAGCGTGGTCAGGATGGCAAATAACTGGTGCTAGGGTAGAGAAGTTGCCCTGCGGAGCAGCCCGGAAGGGTGAAAAGCGGGAGCATCCGATCCTTGAGAACTCAACAGCGTGCACAATGTCAAATGCCAAATACCCGTTGACTCGACCTTTTCTGGTTGGGTTACGGATTCCTTTGGAAAACATTTAAACAACAAAGCAAGTCAGTAATGATTTGTTCTGTCAGTTTCAAACTCGCGACGTTTTCACCTATTCCGGTGGGATGTCGCAAACAATGTGCCGGCACCTTCGGGTGCCTGGCAATTAAACATTTACGGAGAGTTTGATCCTGGCTCAGGACGAACGCTGGCGGCGTGCTTAACACATGCAAGTCGAACGATGATCCAGAGCTTGCTCTGGTGATTAGTGGCGAACGGGTGA
>NZ_JCAIUC010000010.1:0-766 GCF_059445325.1 Mycetocola sp. Y791
AATATCCGTAAGCCACAACCAGTTCGGCTGCTCCGCGGTGAACTCACGCTCGACCAGATCGTCACCCACCGGCGCGCCAGCACGGGCGTTACGTGGCTTACGTTTCGTGATCACCGAACGGATGCCGGCGACATGGCACAGCCGCCACACACGCCGTTCTGACACCTCGTAGCCCAGGCCTTGGAGCTCGTCGGCGAGGAACCGGTACCCGAACTCGGGGTCTTCCGCATGAATCTCGCGCAACACCTCGATGAGATGTTGCTCCTCGAGTTCACGCTTGGACTGGGGCTGTTTCACCCACTGGTAGTACGCCTGCTTCGTAAATCCCAGCACCCTGCACGCCACCGCGACAGGCACCCTCACTGGGGCACCTACTGCGGCCATCTCTTGGACGAGCGGGAACACTATTTTGGGGGTGTGATGTGGATCTGTGACAGATACGCGGCCGCGCGACGCAGGACCTCGTTCTCTTGTTCGAGGAGCCGGTTACGTTTGATCAGTTCACGAATCTGAGCGTCTTCCTCTCGCGTCACTTCGGCCGCGAGGGGCAGTCCACGATCAGCTCGGTCGGCATCGGTCACCCATTTCGAGAGCGCTGATTTCGAGATCCCGAGGTCTTTGCAGATCTGTGACTGGGTCGCGCCTTGTCTGACGAGCGCGACAGCATCTTTTCTGAACTCTTCCGAGTATTTGGCCATGATCCATATCCTCCCAGCCAGTCCTACAGAACTGGCGGACAAGAGTCAATCAAACCTTCAGCAGACCC
>NZ_JCAIUC010000011.1:0-511 GCF_059445325.1 Mycetocola sp. Y791
GGGTCTGCTGAAGCTTTGATTGACTCTGGTTTCTTCACGCCGCGAGTGCGACGCTGCCTACATTAACAACTTCAAACTCGACCGGGGTCAACTTCCCAAGCCCACGCTGGCGACGCTTGCGATGATACTTCCCCTCAATCCACGCCACGATCGCCAGCCGCAACTCCAGCCGCGTCTCCCACACCTTCCGGTCAAGCACATTTTTCTGCAGGAGCGAGAAGAAACTTTCCATCGCCGCGTTGTCGCCCGCCGCCCCGACACGCCCCATCGACCCCTGCAACTGGTGCCTGGTGAGCGCGTGTTGGAAGCTCTGCGATCGAAATTGACCGCCTCTGTCTGAATGCACAATCGTGCCTACCGGATTCCCGCGCTGCTCCACCGCGTTCTCCAACGCAGTCACAGCAAGGGCCGCTTGCATGCGGTCACCGATCGAGTAGCCCACGATCCGGTTCGACCACACGTCTTTCACCGCGCAGAGATAGAGTCTGCCTTCTTTCGTCCACTGCTCCGT